>WHSZ01000001.1 GCA_009379845.1 Pseudonocardiaceae bacterium
CACCGCTGCCGGTCGAGAAAGCCCGTGAGGTGGAAACCCGCATCCTCGAGAAGGCGCCGCACCTGACCGTGGGCCGGTTACGGCAACGTCTGCGGTATCACGTGGCCAAGGTGGACCCGGACGGGGCGGCGGAACGCCGCCGACAACGCCAGCGGGAGCGCACCGTCGAGTACAACCCGAAAGACGACGGGATGGCCTCCCTCTACGCCCTCCTACCCGCCGAACACGCCCAAGCGGCGTTCCACCGCATCTGCGGCCTCGCCACCACAGCCAAAACCCCCGAGGACACCCGCACCACCGAACAGCGCCGCGCGGACGTGCTCACCGACCTGCTGCTCGGCAAACACCAAGAACACATCACCACCGAGATTCAGGTGCTGGTGCCCGCCACCGTCCTGGCCGGTGTCACCAACGAGCCCGGCGAGTTGACCGGCTACGGACCCCTGGACGCCGACACCGTCCGCCGGCTCGCGCGCAGCGCCACCTGGCGCCGCATCCTCACCGACCCCCTTAGCGGCACCCTCCTCGACGTCGGACGCAAACGCTACCCCTCACCCGGACTCGCCGAACACATCCGAATACGCGATCGCACCTGCCGCTTCCCCGGCTGCCCCCGACCCGCCACCACCTGCGACCTCGACCACTCCACCGCCCACACGAAGGGCGGCACCACCAGCGACGGCAACCTCGGATCCATGTGCCCCACCACCACCACGCCAAAGACCACGGACCCTGGACACTCACACGACCCACACCAGGACACTTCATCTGGACCAGCCCCACCGGCCACACCCACCACGTCACCCCCGAACCACTCCACGAACCCCAACCCACACCACCACCGACACCACCAGCGACACCCGACGACGACCCACCATTCTGAGTGCGAGACATGCTGCCGACGGCCGCGATCGCTAGCCCTCCGGCTGCGCGGGTAGACCAAACAACGGGAACAGGGTTCCAGTCGTCTCAAGGAAGTTCTTCAGCCCCACGATCCGACCCTCGGACACCTCGAGCACTTGTAGTGAGAAAGGGTAGTAACCGCCCTCCGGGCCGTTCGACCGATACTGGCCGAATGCCGGCAACCCGTTCGCCACGGTCGGCACCAAACGCGAGCCGCGGCAGCCGCTGCCCGGCCCCAGCCACCACTTGCGGATGTCGGCCCGGCCCCGCAGCCAAATCTCGAACGGTGGCATCGAGTGGGTGGCATCCTCGTGCAGCAGCGCCACCAGCGACTCGATGTCGAAGCGCTCGAAGGCATCGACGTAGCGCGCGAGCAACTCACGCTGCTCGTCATCGGCCGGCTGGACCGGATCGGTGGTGGCGGTGTCACTGGCAGCCAGCGTCGCTCGGGCACGCTGCAGCGCGCTGTTGACCGACGCGACCGTGGTGCCAAGCAGCTCGGCGACTTCTCCCGCCCGCCAGCTCAGCACCTCCCGCAGGATCAGCACGGCCCGCTGCCGGCGCGGCAGGTACTGCAGTGCCGCCACGAACGCGAGCCGAACGCTTTCCCGCGACACGGCCACATCGGCCGGGTCGTCGGCCGCGGGCAGCACGCGGCCGTCCGGGATCGGCTGGATCCAGGTGTTCTCCGGTCGCGGAGAACCAACCGGCGCATCGGGCGACTTGGACGGTGCCAGGTCCATCGGGAGTGCCCGGCGCCTGCGCCCGTTCAGCATGTCGAAGCACACGTTGGTCGCGATGCGATAGAGCCACGACCGCAAAGCCGAGCGGCCCTCGAAACGATCGACGCTTCGCCACGCCCGCACCAGCGTGTCCTGCACGGCGTCCTCGGCCTCGAACGCCGACCCCAACATCCGGTAGCAGTAGCCCGTAAGCTCCACCCGATGCTGTTCCAGCTGGCCCTCCAGCTTCCCGGTTCCACCGGATCTGTTGGCCGTGCCGCCGCTTACCGCAAGGTCACTCATCCGCGCCACCCCTCTTGAGCGTCGGCGCGGGACTCAAGGCATCGCCGACTCCACCTGTCCATAAAGCCTAGCCACTTCTTCCTGGGCACGGCTACGAATTCGCGCGCGGATCTTTGCTGGTGTGCCAGCGGCTGGCAGGCGGCAGCATCACCGCGATCGACCGATCCGCCACGATGATCACCGCGGCCAGCAAGCGAAATGCCGAACACGTGGCAGCAAACACGGCGACGTTCCAGGCCGTAGCGCTGCGTGACGCCGACTTCGGCAAGCAGCGGTTCGACAAGATCCTCGCCGTACACGTCGGTGTGTTCCTGCGTGGTCGGCCGGACCGCGAGCTCGGGACCACGTAACCGATCACCCCGACCGCGCGGCCGCCGGCCAGGCGCGTCACCCGAGCTGCCTAGAATCGCCTGGTGACTTCCGCCGAGACCGACCCCGAGGCAACCGACGCACTCCGGGTGCTGCAACGCGTTTTCGGCTACGACTCGTTCCGGGGAAGCCAGCAGGAGATCATCGACCAGGTGGTGGCCGGCGGCGACGCGCTGGTGCTGATGCCGACCGGTGGCGGGAAGTCGCTGTGCTACCAGATTCCCGCGTTCGTGCGGGACGGCGTCGGTATCGTCGTCTCCCCGCTGATCGCTCTCATGCAGGATCAGGTCGACGCGCTGCGAACCCTCGGGGTGCGCGCGGGATTCCTGAACTCCACACAGGATCCGGGCGAGCGGCGGCAGGTGGAGTCCGCGTTCCTCGCCGGTGAGCTTGATCTGCTCTACCTGGCTCCGGAGCGGCTGCGCGTCGAATCGACGCTGAGCCTGCTTGATCGCGGCACGATCTCGCTGTTCGCCATCGACGAGGCACACTGTGTCGCCCAGTGGGGACACGACTTCCGGCCCGACTACCTCGCGCTGTCCATGCTGCACGAGCGCTGGCCCACGGTGCCTCGAATCGCGCTGACCGCCACGGCCACCGAGGCGACGCGTGCCGAGATCGCGTCCAGGCTGAACCTGGAGGACGCCAGGCACTTCGTGGCGAGCTTCGACCGGCCGAACATCCAGTACCGGATCGTGCCGAAGAACAGGCCAGAGCAGCAGTTGCTCGAGCTGCTGCGCGGCGAACACCAGGGTGACGCGGGCATCGTCTACTGCCTTTCGAGGGCGTCGGTGGAAAAGACCGCGACGTTCCTGACCGAGAACGGATTCGAGGCGTTGCCGTACCACGCGGGGCTGGACGCTCGCACCCGCGCCGCGCACCAGGCGCGCTTCCTGCGCGAGGACGGCCTGATCATGGTCGCCACCATCGCGTTCGGCATGGGTATCGACAAGCCGGACGTGCGCTTCGTGGCGCACCTCGACCTGCCCAAGTCCGTGGAGGGCTACTACCAGGAAACCGGCAGGGCCGGAAGGGACGGCCTGCCGGCCACGGCGTGGCTGGCGTACGGCCTTCAAGACGTCGTGCAGCAGCGCAAGATGATCAGCACGTCCGACGGCGATGAGGCGCACCGGCGCAAGCTCGCCGCACACCTGGAAGCCATGCTGGCCCTCTGCGAGACGGTGGAATGCCGCCGGGAGCAACTACTCGCCTACTTCGGGCAGAGTGGCAGCACCTCGTGCGGCAACTGCGACACGTGCCTGTCCCCGCCAGAATCGTGGGACGGCACGATACCGGCGCAGAAGGTGCTCTCCACGGTGTTCCGCCTGGACCGCGAGCGTCGCCAGAAGTTCGGCGCCGGGCACATCATCGACATCCTGCTCGGCAAGAACACCGCCAAGATCACCCAGTTCCGGCACGATTCGCTGACGGTGTTCGGGGTGGGCACCGAGCTCCGGGACACCGAATGGCGCGGCGTGGTGCGCCAGCTGCTGGCCAAGGGGCTGCTCGCGGTGCACGGGGAGCACGGCGCGTTGCAGCTCACCGACGCGAGCGGCGAGGTGCTCGGTGGGCAGCGCGAGGTTCGGCTGCGACGCGAACCCAAGCAGACCGCGCAGCCGGCCAAGGCGGCCAAGCCCGGCCGGACCGCGCCGGCCGCGCTGTCCGAGGACGCGGTACCGCTGTTCGAGCGGCTCCGCGCGTGGCGTGCCGCGGCCGCCAAGGAGCAGGGCGTGCCGGCGTATGTGATCTTCCACGACGCGACGCTGCGCGAGATCGCCAGCAGATCGCCGTCGACACTGGCGGAACTCGGCACGGTGAACGGCGTCGGCGAGAACAAGCTGGCGAAGTACGGCCAGCAGATTCTGGACACCCTGGCGGCCTGATCGCGAAAGCGGCCGCTCCCCATGAAGCTGGCCACTTTGGACAGTCCGCGACCGCAAGAATTTCGAAACCACGTGGCGATCAGGAGTCTGCCGGCCGGCTGCGTGGCACCACCCCGCGAAGGTGCCACGCAGCAGCCTCAGGCAGCCGACCGTCTCGCGAGTTTCGACGAACACCATGTTCACGCCCGAACCGCGTCGTCGAATAGTGACTAAGGGCCTGAAGTACCGGGTCCACCGGTGGATGTGCCCCGCTTCTCGAGTCCCATGTGGAGGATCGGGCCCGGCGCAATAGAGGAAAAGGTCCTTACCAAACGGGTACCGACGACCGCGGCACAGCGGCTCCGGCGGTCGCAGGTTCGGAGCTCTCCGCGCGTGACCAGGCTGTTATACGGCATCACGGCGCGTAACTAAAGGCCCTAAGGATAGAGACTTTGTACCCATGTGTCGGCCAACATTCCCAACCACACTGATCGCATGACGGGGTCGCCGGTCGCTCGAGCGTGCCTGGGGGCCTCCGTTTGTATGAAATCCTCCGCCGCTCAACCAACCTGGCGCCTCGGTATTTCCGGAGCAATCGCGGCGTTCGTTGGGGACGAATCGTCCTGACCCCGGAAAGGTTCCATCGATGCGCACCAGAAGACCTCTGGCCGTCACCGCGGCCCTCTTCGCCGCGGCACTCACCATCACTGCTTGCGGCGCCAACACGGAAGGCGGCGGCGACGCGGGCTCCGACAGCACTGCCGGGGCGGAAGGCGGCGGTGCGAACGGCACGGTAGGCGTGATCCTGCCCGAGACGGCCACCTCCGCGCGTTGGGAAGGCTTCGACAAGCCGATGCTCGAGAAGGCGCTGCGCGCCGAGGGCTTCGAGCCCGACGTGCAGAACGCCCTTGGCGAGGTCCAGAAGTTCACCACGCTTGCCGACGGCATGATCGCCCAGGGCGTCGACGTGCTGGTCATCGCCTCGATCAACAGTGAGGTCGGCAGTGCGGTCGCGGCGAAGGCGAAAAATGCCGGCATTCCAACCATTGACTACGACCGCCTCAACCTCGGCGGCGGGTCCGACTACTACGTCTCGTTCGACAACGTCAAGGTCGGCGAGTTGCAGGGACAGGGCCTCGCCGATGCGCTGAAGGGCAAGCGAGGCGCCGAGGTGATCGAGATCGAGGGCGCGCCCACTGACAACAACGCGACACTGTTCCACGAGGGTCAGCGCAACGTGTTGAAGCCGTTGTACGACTCCGGCGCGCTGGAACTGGTGCAGAGCCAACCCATCACCGACTGGGACAACCAGAAGGGTGGCACCACCTTCGAGCAGATCCTCACCGGCAACGGCGGCAAGGTCGACGGCGTGGTGGCCGCGAACGACGGCCTCGCCGGCGCGATCATCACCGTGCTCAAGAAGAACGGGCTGAACGGCAACGTCCCGGTGACGGGGCAGGACGCGACACCGGACGGGCTGAAGGCGCTCCTGCGCGGCGACCAGTACATGACCGTGTTCAAGCCCATCCAGGAAGAGGCCAACGCCACGGCGAAGCTCGCCGCCGCACTGGCCAAGGGCGACACCGCTGCCGCCGACAAGCTCGCCAAGGACGTCAGCGAAGACCCGAAGGGCAAGCGTGAGGTCAAGTCCGTGCTGCTCGAGCCGCAACTGATCACCAAGAACGAGGTCAAGAAGGTGATCGACGAGGGCTACGTCCCGGCACGTGACGTCTGCGGCGGCACTCTGCAGTCGACCTGCGCCGATCTCGGCATCTCCTGACCCATAGGCCGAACCGCCGGGGCGGGCCAGGTGCCCGCCCCGGTTTCCTGGAGCGAACACCATGAACGAACCCGTCCTCGAAATACGCGGCCTCAACAAGAGTTTCGGTCCGGTCCATGTGCTGCATGATGTCGACCTCACGGTGCGAGCCGGTGAGGTCACGGCTCTGGTCGGCGACAACGGGGCCGGCAAATCGACGTTGATCAAATGTGTGGCCGGCATCTACGCCTCCGACACAGGGCGTGTGCTGTTCCAGGGCGAGCCGGTGCACATCCGCGGGCCGCATGATGCGGCGGCACTGAGCATCGAGGTCGTCTACCAGGACCTCGCACTGGCGGACAACCTTGACGTCGTGCAGAACATGTTCCTCGGCAGGGAACGGGGCAGCCGGTGGCTGCTCGACGAAGCCAGCATGGAGCAGGCCGCGAGGGAGACCCTCGCTTCGCTGTCGGTGCGTACCGTCACCTCGGTGCGCACCCCGGTCTCCGCACTGTCCGGCGGGCAGCGGCAGACCGTGGCCATCGCCAAAGCGGTGCTGTGGAAGAGCAAAGTCGTGCTGCTCGACGAGCCGACGGCCGCGCTCGGGGTGGCGCAGACCCGGCAGGTGCTGGACCTGGTTCGCCGGCTCGCCGAGCAAGGTATCGGCGTGGTGCTGATCAGCCACAACATGGCAAACGTGTTCGACGTCGCCGATCGCATTTCCGTGCTGTACCTCGGACGAATGGCGGCCGAGGTGCCAGCCAAGGACGTCACCCACGGGCAGGTCGTCGAGCTGATCACCGCCGGCCGCTCGGGCGAACTCGGACTCGCCCGCCCCGAATCCGTTGTGCTGTGAGCGTTCCGGTGAGTAAGGAAGGACCATCCATGGCTCAGAGTTCCACCGCGTCCAAGGACGCGGCGGTACCCGACTTCGGGATCGACACCGTCCCGATGACCACACCCGAGGCGCTGCGCGATTACCTCGCTCGGCTACGGGCCGGTCAACTCGGCTCGTTGCCGGCGCTGCTCGGCCTGGTGGCGCTCGTGGTGTTGTTCGCGAGTCTGTCCGACGTGTTCCTGTCCCTGAACAACGTGGCGAACCTGCTGGCCCAGGGGGCCGGCCAGACGATGATCGCGATGGGCATCGTTTTCGTGCTACTGGTGGGGGAAATCGATCTGTCAGCCGGCACCGCGTCCGGGGCTGCCGGAGCGGTACTTGCCATGCACTACGTGGAAAACGGCAACCTGCTCGGCGGCATGGGCTCGACCGTGTTCATCCTGTTCATCTCGGTGCTGGCGGTGGCGGCCCTGCTGGCCGGGCTGCTGCGGATCTGGGCCGGGGTGGCGATGTCCGTGCTCGCGATCGTGCTCGCGGCATCCGGAATCGCCGCAAACCCGTGGATCGAGATGTTGCTGGCGCTGTGCGTCGGCACCGCGATCGGCTGCATCACCGGGTTCCTGGTCGCCAAGATCGGCATGCCGTCGTTCGTGGTGACTCTGGGGTTGTTCCTCGCCTGGCAGGGCGTCATCCTGCAGTTCATCGGCGAGGGCGGCGTGCTGGGCATCAGCAGCTCACCGGTGCTGAACAACGTCGCCAACGGCAACCTGTCTCCGCTGGGTAGCTGGCTGCTGTTCGTGCTGGCGGCGGGCGGTTTCGCCGCCGCTACCCTCGGCAGGCACTTCTCCCGGCGACGGCGTGGTCTTGTCACCCAGCCGACGCCGCTGGTGCTGTCCAAGGTCGGCGGGATCACGGCACTGGGTTTGGCTGCGACGGTGCTGCTCACCATCAACCGATCCTCGAACGAGAGCGTCGTGGTCACCGGTGTGCCGTACGTGGTGCCGATCATCCTGGTGTTGCTCACCATCGGCACCTACGTGCTCAACCGGACAAGCTACGGCCGGCACATCTACGCGGTCGGCGGGAACCGGGAGGCCGCGCGGCGGGCCGGCATCAACGTCGTCAAGATCAGGGCAAGCGTGTTCGTGGTGTGCTCGTCGGTCGCGGCGCTCGGTGCCATCGTCTACTCGTCGAAGGTCGGCTCGGTGGATCCGCAGGCCGGCGGTCTGAACACGCTGCTGTTCGCGGTCGGCGCCGCGGTGATCGGTGGGGCGTCGCTGTTCGGCGGGCGTGGCCGGGTGTTCGACGCGGTGATCGGTGGCACGGTGCTCGCCATCATCGCGAACGGCCTGGGTTTGCTGAAGCAGCCCGCCGCGGTGGTAGCCGTGGTGACCGGGCTGGTTCTGCTTCTGGCCGCCACCGTCGACGCGCTGTCCCGGCAACGCGCGTCCACCTCCGCCCGCTGATCGCCGGGTCCTGGTGGTTGCCGTGGCGATCATCAGGACCCTGAGTCGGGGCCGCCGCGCGGCAGCAGGACGGCGCAGCGTTCACACCACGCCACCTCCGGCCGGCCGCGGAGTATCGTGATCCGCACAGCGGGGACACCGCGATGTCGCCGCCATGCCGCTCGGGGAGGGTAGCCATGAGCACGGAGTTCCTGCTGACATCGCTGATTGTCGTTGCCACGCCCGGCACCGGGGTGCTCTACACGATGGCCGCCGGCCTCGCGCGTGGCGCTCGCGCGAGCGTCGTCGCCGCGATCGGCTGCACTCTCGGCATCATTCCGCACATGGTGGCCGCGATCACGGGTCTCGCGGCACTGCTGCACACGAGCGCGATGGCGTTCCAGATTCTCAAGTATCTCGGCGTCGCCTACCTGCTGTACATGGCGTGGAGCACGTTGCGGGACAAGGGTGCGCTCGCGGTGGACCGCGACACCGCCCCTCGTTCGGCAACGAAGGTGATCGTCTCCGGCGTGCTGATCAACATCCTGAATCCGAAACTCACGATCTTCTTCTTCGCGTTCCTGCCACAGTTCGTGAGTACCACCGAGCCGCATGCTTTCCGTCGCATGGCCGAATTGAGTGCCGTTTTCATGCTGCTGACCTTCATCGTCTTCGTCGGCTATGGGAAATTCGCCGCCGCGATCCGGAACCAGGTCATCTCGCGTCCCCGGGTTTTGGCGTGGATGCGCCGCACCTTCGCGGGGGCATTCGTGGCCCTCGGCGCCAGGCTCGCGTTCACCTATCGGTAGCTCATGTATTTCCAGCATTCCAGCGAAGTGTGGCGGGACTTCCCGGAGCTGGTCCCTGGCGTGCTCGTCGCCGACGGAATCCGCAGGGACGCTGTGGTTGATCGTCAAGTGGCCACGTTCAGTGCCATCGCGCACTCCCGGCTGGCGACCACATCGGTTGGCGAGCTACCGGAGATTCAGGCTTGGCGGCGCGCCTTTTCCAGGATGGGGCTGAAGCCCACCCAGTACCGGTGCGCGTCGGAGTCATTGCTGCGCCGTTTCAAGAAGGACGAACTCCTGCCACGGATCCATCCGCTGATCGACCTCTGCAATGCGATCTCTGTCGCGTTCGCGACCCCGGTCGCCGTGTTCGACATGTCCAAGATCGTGGATTACCTCGAGGTCCGGTACGCGACCGGCGACGAGACCTATCTGACCTTCGCGGGCGAGGTGGAGCATCCAGACGTCGCTGAAGTGATCTTCGCGGACGCCGCCGGCAGGGCGCACGCCCGGCGGTGGACAAACCGGCAGAGCGGCTATTCGGCCGTCCGGGACACCACCACGAAGGTGGTGATCGTCGCGGAAGCGATGCACGGCTCTGCCCGCGAGGATATTCAACGGCTTACCGACACCATCGCCGATGAGCTGACCGCCTGCTCGTCCATAACCCCGAAGTCCGCGATATTGAACAACTCCGCGGCACGGTTCGAGCTGTGAGGGCGCGGTGCGCCGGCGGCACTACGAGCCGGACGTGCGGGCCCCGCGGGGTACCCGCTTGATCCGGAGCACCGTCCATCGTCCGGCCAACCCGAGTGCGAACACCGCCAGCCCGGATACCACCGAGGTCCACGGGAGGGTCGCGGCGAGCGTCAGGCACCCGACGAAACCGAGGACGGGCAGCCACCGGCGCATGTGCCGCTGATCCGGCGGCAGCGTGAACGCCGAGGCGTTCGCCAGCGCGTAGTAGACCAGGACGCCGAACGACGAGAAGCCGATCGCGCCTCGCACGTCGAGGGTGAGGACCAGCCCGCACACCACGACGCCGAGCACGATCTCCGCCCGGTGCGGCACCTGATGCCGTGGGTGCACGCCGGCAAGCCAACCGGGCAGATCGTTGTTGCGCGCCATGGCGAGCGTGGTACGCCCGATGCCGGTGATCAGCGCGAGCAGCGCGCCGAGGCTGGCCACCGCCGCGCCCACCCGCGCGGCCGGCGTCAGCCAGGACAGCTGCCCGGCCGCGCTGGCATCGGCGAGTGGCGCGGCCGAGCCGGCGAGCGTCGTTGGCCCAAGGGTGAGCAGCAGGCCGACACCGACACAGGCGTAGGCCACCAGCGCGAGCGCCAGCGCGAGCGGGATGGCACGGGGAATGGTGCGCTCCGGGTCGCGAACCTCCTCCCCCATGGTCGCGATGCGCGCGTAGCCGGCGAACGCGAAGAACAGCAGCCCGGCGGCCTGCAGAATGCCCAGCACGCCACCGCTTGTCCACGCCCCCGTGTCGCCGAGATGCTCGACGGAGATCAGCCCACCACCGACCATCGCGACGCCAACCGCAGCCAGCGCCAGCAGTGTCACGGCGAGCAGGATTCTGGCCAGCCGCGCGGTTTTCGTCACGCCGAAGTAGTTGACGACGGTGAACGCCAGCACCGCGGCTGCGGCCAGCGGCCGGGCCCACTCGCGTGCCGCGTAGCTGGCGAAGGTCAGCGCCATCGCCGCGCAGGACGCGGTCTTGCCGATCACGAAGCCCCAGCCCGCGGTGAAGCCCCACCAGTGGCCGAGGCGCTCACGCCCGTAGACGTAGGTCCCGCCGGAGGTCGGGTAGCGGGCGGCAAGTGCCGCCGAACTGGTCGCGTTGCAGTAGGCCACCACCCCGGCCAGTGCCAGGCCGACCAGCAGGCCGGTGCCGGCCGCGGCGGCCGCGGGAGCGAAGGCCGCGAACACGCCAGCTCCGATCATCGACCCGAGCCCGATCACCACGGCGTCACCGGTGCCGAGACGGCGCGCTAGCTCCATGATGCCGACGGTATCGTGGCGGGTTATGGCCGGCTCGGCGTCGTGGCCCACCGCCGGCGCAACCACAGGCTGACGTACACCAGGGCGACGAGCACCGGAACCTCGATCAGCGGGCCGACCACACCGGCGAGCGCCTGGCCGGACGTCACGCCGAACACGCCGATCGCGACCGCGATGGCGAGCTCGAAGTTGTTGCCCGCGGCGGTGAACGCCAGCGTGGTGGTGCGCGGGTAGCTGAGCCCAGCCGCCCTGCCGAGCGCGTACGAGCCGGCCCACATGATCGCGAAGTAGGCCAGCAGTGGCAGCGCGATGCGGGCCACGTCCCATGGTTGCGACGTGATGGTCTCGCCCTGCAACGCGAACAGCAGCACGATGGTGAACAGCAGCCCGTACAGCGCGACCGGCCCGATACGTGGCAAGAAGGTGCCTTCGTACCACTCGCGTCCCCTGGCGCGTTCCCCGAACCGGCGGGACAGGTAGCCGGCGGCGAGCGGGATGCCGAGGAAAATCACGACGCTGAGCGCGATCTGCCATGGCGAGAAGCTGATCGTCTGGGTGTCCAGGCCGAGCCAGCCGGGCAGCAGGTCGAGGTAGAACCAGCCGAGCACACTGAACATGATTACCTGGAAAACCGAGTTGAGCGCGACCAATACCGCAGCCGCTTCCCGGTCGCCGCGGGCGAGGTCGTTCCAGATGATGACCATGGCGATACACCGGGCGAGCCCCACGATGATCAGCCCGGTGCGGTACTCGGGCAGATCCGGGAGCAGCAGCCACGCCAGCGCGAACATCAGCGCCGGACCGAGCAGCCAGTTCAATACCAGCGACAGGACCATGGTGCGCGCGTCGCGGGTGACGGTGTCCAGCTTGTCGTAGCGGACCTTCGCCAGCACCGGATACATCATCAGCAACAGCCCCAGCGCGATCGGCAGGGACACCTGGCCGACCTTGACCGCGTCAAGCACGCCTTGCAGGCCGGGCACGGCGCTGCCGAGCGCCAGGCCAACGGCCATCGCGGCGATGATCCAGACAGGCAGGAAACGATCCAAAAAGGACAGCCGGTGCAGGACATCTGTCTCGCCGGCATTCTGCGCGGTCTGTGTCACGGGCATGGCCTCTTCGTCTCGGAGTTCGCCACCGCGGCGTCGGCGACGTCGGACAGCGTGTCCGCGAGCTCACGCAACCTCTCCGGCCGCAGCCGGTAGTAGGTGTAGCGCCCGCATGGTTCGCTGCTCACCAGCCCGGCCTCCCGGAGCAGCCGCAGGTGGTTGGACACGTTTGTCTGGCTGGCACCCGTCTCCTCGATCAGATGGCAGGTGCACAACGATTCCCGGGCGAGCAGCCCGAGGATCTGTGCGCGCAGCGGATCGGCTAGCAACCGCAACGTCTCAATCGGCAATACATCAGTTCTCGCTGATATCACAACCGAATGATACGTCGGTGCGGGAGGCGCATCCAACACCCACCGGGTGTGATCTCTCAGTCACAGCGCCCGCGACGGGCCATGTCCTCTGGGTGCTCGCGGAAGGGTCCGCCCGGTTGCAGCAGGGACTCCAAGGTTTCCAGCGGTCCCGGTTCGATGCGGTACCAGCTCCAGGTGCCGCGGCGCTCGCGGGACAGCACCCCGGCGGTCACCAGGATCTTGAGATGGTGGGACAGCGACGACTGGGGCATGTCGAACTCGTCTGCCAGGTCGCAGAAACACGCCTCACCGGCCGGTGCTTGGCGAACGAGGGCGACGAGTTGGACCCGCACCGGGTCGGCGAGCGCCTTGAACAGGCCCGCTGCGCTGATGGCGTCGTCCGACCGCATGGAGTCGGTTCCGGTGGGCAGTGCGGCCACCCGTAACCACCCCACAATCCATGCTCGGCTGCCGCGACGCTACGCAACATGATGGCACCATGGTCAAACCGTAGGAGCGTCCGGGGAGCCATGAGCCGGGTCAGGCACGGTGAACTGATACCCGAGCCCGCGGATCGACCTGATCCACTGCGGATCATTCTCATCGTCACCGAGGCGCTTGCGCAGCCGCATGATGTGCACGGTCAACGTGTTGCTGCTGGCCTGCGGGCGGTCCTGCCAGAGGGCACCCAGCAGTTCGGACCTGGTCAGCACCGCGCCGGCGCGTTCGGCCAGGTAGCGCAGCAGCAGGAACTCCATCGGGGGGAGCGCGATGAGGTCGCCGTCCAGCCAGCATTGCGGAACGGCCCCGTCGATGCGCAACCGGCCGAGGTCGATGGGTAGCGGGCGCAGCTCGAGCCGCTCCGGCCGGGGCGCGAAGGAGCGCAGCAGGCGAAGCAACTCGTGAGGCCGATACGGGCGGGGAATGACCACCGTGGCCCCGAGCGCGGTGGCCTGCGAGGCGAAGTCTCCCGAGTCGGTGTCCACACCGACGATGATCGGCAGGCTCTCGTCGTCCCCTCGCACGATAGACAGGAACTCCGCCGCGGCCAACCGGCCGTGCGTGGGTCCGAGCACGACCACGTCCGGGCACGTGCGACCAACCACCAGCAGCGCCTCGGCGGGGTCGGTGCAGCCGCGCATCTCGACCGGCTGTCCCGCCAGCGCATCGATGAGCTCTCGTATGACATCGGTGTCCTGGTCGACCACCAGCGCGGCGAGCCGATCGCGCATCTCGCTGGTGGCCGCCAGGCAGGCCCGCCTGCGGATATCGAACTGCGACCCGTCCGACTCCCAGCATCGCATCAGCGTCCCCGACATCGCCGACCTCAGCCGAAGCGGCCGGTGATATAGGCCTCGGTGCGCTCGTCGGCTGGATTGGAGAAGAGGTTCTCGGTGGTGTCGACCTCGACCAGCCTACCGGTACGATCGCCGTGCTCGTCCGGAACCGTGGTGAAGAATGCGGTGTGCTGGGACACTCGAGCGGCCTGCTGCATGTTGTGGGTGACGATGATGATCGTGAACTCGCGGGCGAGATCGGCTATCAGGTCCTCGATCTTGGCGGTGGCGATGGGGTCGAGCGCCGAACACGGCTCGTCCATCAGGATCACCTCCGGGTTGGTGGCTATCGACCTGGCGATACACAATCGCTGTTGCTGACCACCGGAAAGTGCGTAGGCGCTCTGCTTCAGCTTGTTCTTGACCTCGTCCCACAGCGCTGCCCTGTGCAGCGCTTCCTCGATCAGGTCGTCCATGCTGTCGACCTTCATCCCGGTGACACGCGGCCCGTAGGCGATGTTGTCGTAGATCGAGTGGGGAAAGGGATTGGGTTTCTGGAACACCATCCCGATTCGCCTGCGCACCTCGATCACGTCCACATCCGGCCCGTAGAGATCGATGCCGTGGTACGCGATTCTGCCGTCGATCCGCGCACCGGCCACCAGATCGTTCATCCGGTTCAGGCACCGCAGAACGGTCGACTTGCCGCATCCCGACGGGCCGATCAGCGCTGTGACGTGGTTGGCTCCGAACGACAGGTTCACGTTGGCAACGGCGAGGAAGCTGCCGTAGTAGATATCGAGATCCGTGCAGGACAGCACCGTGCCGGCCGGCCAGGCGGTGGCCCCGTCGTCGGCCGCATCCGGACGGTCCGGATCGTGCTCGACCGCACCGGTCATCCGCTGTGCCTTTGTCATGGCTGCGCTTCTCCCCTCAGCCAATGCGGCCCGAGACGTACTGGTCAGTCCTGCGATCCGCGGGGTTGGTGAAGATGTTGCTGGTGTCGTCGTACTCGACCAGCTCGCCCCAGCGGTTCTGCTCGTCCGCGTCGGCCGAGACCATGAGGAACGCGGTCATATCGGACACCCGAGCGGCCTGCTGCATGTTGTGCGTCACGATGACGATCGAGTACTCGGCTTTCAGCTGCAGCATCAGATCCTCGATCTTGCCCGTCGACACCGGATCGAGTGCCGAACACGGCTCGTCCATCAGGATCACCTCCGGGCTGGTCGCGATCGCCCTGGCGATACACAGCCGCTGCTGCTGGCCGCCCGACATCCCGTAGGCGTTGGTGTGCAGCCGGTCCTTGACCTCATCCCACAACGCCGCGTGCCGTAGCGCGCTCTCAACGATCTCGTCTATATCGCCGGCCATGCCGAGGGTCCGCGGGCCGAAAGCGACATTGTCGTAGATCGATTTCGGGAAAGGATTCGGCTTTTGGAACACCATCCCGACCAGCTTGCGAACCTGGACCGGATTGACCTTCGGGCCGTACATGTCGGTGCCGTGGTAGAGCAACGTGCCCTCGACACGAGCACCGGGGATCAGGTCGTTCATCCGGTTGAGGCTGCGCAGCACCGTGCTTTTGCCGCATCCGGACGGGCCGATCAGTGCCGTGATGTTGCGCTGGAAAATGTCCATCGACACATCGCTCACGGCCTTGGTGTCGCCGTAGTACACCGAGACACCTTCGAGTTCGAAGACCTTCTCGCGATGTTCGACTGACCCTTGGCGTTGGAATCTCTCCGTGTCGATCGCGATCGTCGGAGAACCATGCGCATCCGCGGTTTCCTCAGTCACATCAGCACTGCCTTCCCGGATCCTTTGCCGCTCGCCGGTGACCTTCTCCGGCATCCCGATCACCTACCAGCGCTGCTCGTAGCGATTGCGCAGCCAGATCGCGAACGAGTTCATGGCAAGCAGCACCACGAGCATGACGATGACCCCGGCCGCCGCCAGTACCTTGAACTCCTCCTGCGGCCGGACCGCGTAGTTGTAGATCTGTACGGGGAGCACCGAATAGCCCCCATCGAAGAAGGTGGGGTTGAACGTCACGAAGGTGACAGCGCCAACCAGCAGCAGCGGGGCGGCCTCCCCGATCGCGCGCGCGACGGCCCGGATCACGCCGGTCAGGATGCCGGGACCGCTGCCGGCAGCACTTGCCTGCTGATGGTCTGCCACCGCGTCGCGCCAAGTGCCAGCGATCCCTCCCGGATCGACGGCGGCACCGCCCGGATGGCCTCGCGTGCCGCGAGAATCACGGTCGGCAGTACCAGCAGCGCCAAGGTGATCGAACCGGCCGCGACGACGAAGCCGAGGTCCAGCGGTCCGCGTGCGATGAACGCGAGACCGAGGATGCCGAACACGATGGACGGCACGCCGGCGAGGTTCTGGATGTTGAGCTCGATCAACCGGTTGTACCAGCGGCCCTTGTCGGCGTATTCCTCCAGGTATACCGCGGCGCCAACGCCGAGCGGAACGATCAGCAGGATCACGCCGCCGATCACGTAGACCGTGCCGATGAGTGCCGGCCGGTAGCCGGCGGTCTCCGGCCGGAGCCTCGATGGGTCGTTGGTGAACAGCTCGGCGTCGAGCCGCGGGGCTCCCTCGATCACCGACCAGATCAGCAGCGCGGCAAGCCCACCGAGCGCGACCGTCAACGCCAGGAACAGGAGCGCGGGAAACACCGCGTTACCGACCCGGTCCCCCCGTGTCGGCGTGCCGAACACGCTCTCCGTACCGGCACGCGCTCCCGCGACCGCCAGCCCGGCGCGCCCGGGTCGCTGGATCTTCTCGCCAGTGTTCATCTACTCGTACACCTCACGGAAGCGGCGAACCAGGCGAATCGCGATCATGTTCATGATCAGTGTCATGATGAAGAGCAGCAGACCCACCGCGAAGATCGCGTTGTAGGTGGTGGTGCCGGTGGCGATGTCGCCGGTCGCCGTAGCACCGATGTACGCGGTCATCGTCTGGATGGACTCCGTGCCCTCCCATGGCGCGATGATCTGGGGTGTGGCGCCCGCCGCGATCAGCACGACCATCGTCTCGCCGATGGCGCGCGACGTGGCTAGCACGCCAGCCGCGACGATGCCCGAGATCGCCGCCGGGAACACCACCCTGGTCGATACCCGCAACCGGGTCGATCCGAGCGCGTACGCCCCCTCGCGCAGGCCGCGTGGCACCGCGCGCATCGCGTCCTCGGACACCGACGCCACCAGTGGCACGATCATCAGCCCCACCGCGAGTCCCGCGATCCCGACAGCGAACGGCGTCCGCCACTCCAAGAACGGGAACAGATCCTCGGCCAGCGGACGCAGAAACATCAAGGCGAACAGCCCGATCGCCACCGTCGGAATGCCCTCGAGCACCTCGAGCATCGGCTTGATGATCCGGCGCACCCCTGGCCGGGCGTACTCGGACAGGTAGATCGCCGAGAGCAGGCCGACCGGGACCGCCACCAGCAGCGCGATGACGACCACCGTCAGCGTGCCGACCACGATCGGCACTACTCCGAAACTCGCCTGCGCCCCGAAGTCCGGAAACCAGTGAGTGCCGAACAGGAAGTCCGCGATCGGTACCTCGCGGAAGAATCTGACCGAGGGCACCACGAGCGAGATCACGATCGCCGTTGTCACGGCGACCGAGAGACCCGCACACAGGGCGAGTAGGGCCTTGATCGCCTTCTCGCCGTATCGGGGGCTGGAAGCCCCCAGCGGCCGGCGCGAGTCCGCGCCGGCGCTGGAGGCCTCGGCCGTGTTTGTTGACATAGGTGTCTACCTGTGGCCGCCGTCGAATGGGGCTCGTCAGCCGGCCAGCTGCCGAACCTTCTGGAGCGACTCGGAGGTCTGCTCCTTGGTCATCCCGATGAAGCCGGCCTGTTCGGCGATCGCGTCCTGGTTCTCCACGAAGAACTCGAAGAAGGCCAACACCTGGGGCTTGTCGAGCGCCTTGTCCGAGGGGTACATGAACAGCTCCCGGCCAAGCGGGGTGTAGCTGCCATCCTGCACGGTCTTCACCGACGGCTCGACGCAGCCATCGCCGTCGTCGATCCGCAGTGCTTTGGCCTTGTCCTGATTCTCCTGGTAGTAGGAGAAACCGGCATAGAACATGCCACCGGTCGAACCGCTCACACCGGTAATGCCGGCGTTGTCGTTCTCCCCGATGTTGTTGTACTCCTTGCGCTGCTCGCCCTCCTCACCGTTGATCGCCTCGGTGAAGTAGTCGAAGGTGCCGGAGTCGGTGCCGGGGCCGTAGAGGTCGAGTTGCTCGTTGAAGTTGGCCTGGAGCCCGTCGATCTCGCTCCAGCTCTTGACCGTCGAGCCCGGCGCCCAGATCTGCTGAAGCTGCGCGACCGTCAGGCAGTCCACCGGGTTGTCCGGGTGAACCAGCACCGTCAGCGCGTCGTTCGCGACGACGATCTCGTCGTGACCGACGTTGTTCCCCTCGCACGCCTTGACTTCATCGTCCGTGATCGGGCGGGAAGCCTCCGAGACATCGGTCTCACCCGCGCAGAACTTCTCGAAGCCGCCACCGGTGCCGGACGTACCAACGGTCACCTCGACACCGGGGTTTTCTTCCATGAACAGCTCGCCCGCTGCCTCCCCGAGCGGAGCCACGGTGCTCGACCCGTCGATCAGGATACGACCAGACAGCGAGTCGCCTCCCTGATCGGACGAGTCCTCGCCGCCCCCGCAGGCGGCGAGCGTCAGCCCGACTGCCATCAGCACGGCCGCCCCGCGGGCTCGCTTCAACTGGCGGATGGTCACTTAGGTGCCTCCTGCGTTGGTCCCGACACCCGCCGGGACGATTCAGTGGTCCCGCGATCGCGAGACCGCTGAATCGAATAGTGCCGATGCAAACGAATGGTGAACGAACGGTGAAGCCAACATCTAGAATCGAATAATCTCGATCCAGTAGCTCACACAGCTCAACGGGCCGTCGTCAGGCGAGTACCCGCGGTTGACCGAGCGCGACGCGGGCCGCCTCAACGCGCTCCGGAACGAGCGTGTACCACGCCCATGCACCCCGTCGCTCGCGGCGTACCAAACCGGCGGAGGCGAGCACGGCGAGGTGATGGCTCACGGTGGGCTGGGACAGGCCGGCGCCGTCGACGAAGTCGCACACCCGAAGCTCACTACCGGGAGCCGCGTGCAGCGCGGCAAGCAACCGTAGCCGCACCGGACTGGACAGTGCCTTGAACGCCGCGGCGGCGCGATCGGCCTCATCGTCGGTCATCCGACGAACGATGGGGACGCAACGCTGCCGACCGTTACCGGTGTGGCGTGTGCCCCGCGGTTCGGCACCGGATCGTGTCATGGGTAAAGACTAGGTGTTGCATTGACATAAGTCGATTAAAGATGTGTTCTATATAGACACATTTCGATCCAAAGCCGGATCGCTCGGGAAGGACGCCATCATGATTCGCACCGCCGGTTCGCCGCCGCAGCACGTCGCCGATCAACTGGACCGGATCGTGGAGGAACTTTCCGATACGTTCCACGGGGTTTTCGCCCCGGAAACGGTGCGGCGCTTCGTCGACGAGACCTTCGAACTGCTGGATTCGCACGCCACGATCAAGACGCACCTGGTCACGCTCACCGCGCGGTTCGCCAAGCAACGCCTCACCGACTACGGGCATGCGCAGGGCCTCGCGCACGTCACGGTGCCGCAGGTGCTGTTCGTGTGCGTGCACAACGTCGGCCGTTCCCAAATGGCCGCCGCACTGCTGGAGTACCACGCGTTCGGCAAGGTCAGCGTCCGCTCCGCAGGTTCTCGACCGCAGGGCCAGATACCCGCCGCGGTCACTGACGCGCTCCGCGAGCTCGGCATCGGCCTGACCGAGGCGTATCCCAAGCCGTTGACCGACGAGGTGGTGCACGCCGCGGACGTGGTGGTCACCATGGGCTGCGGCGACGCGTGCCCGGTCTATCCCGGCAAGCGCTACCTCGACTGGCAGGTCGACGACCCCGCTGAAGCGCCGATCGAGGTCGTGCGCCGGATTCGCGATGACATCGACCACCGGGTCCGGGGGCTGCTCTCCGAACTCGTCGACGACTGATCGTGACGTCACCGATCGTTCATCCGCATCGGGCATCATTGGCGTCGGTAGCAGCCCCAGCGATGCGAGGAGAGCATGTGACCGACACCTCCGAGGTTCTGTTCGTCTGCGTGCACAACGCGGGCCGCTCGCAGATGGCCGCCGCACTGCTGCAGCACTACGCCCTCGGTCGGGTCGCGGTCCGGTCCGCCGGCTCCGAACCGGCCGAGAAGGTCAACCCGGCCGCCGCGGAAGCGCTCGCCGAGTGGGGACTTGACATCACCGCCGAGATCCCCACCAAACTGTCCACATCGGACGTCAAAGGTGCCGACGTGGTGATCACCATGGGTTGCGGGGACACCTGCCCGGTCTTTCCTGGCAAGCGTTACCTCGACTGGGACCTCGCCGATCCGGCCGGCCAGCCGGTCGAGGCGGTCCGCCCCGTCCGGGACGACATCGACCGGCGGGTGCGCGCGCTGCTGGCCGAGATCGTGGACTGATTACACGCGTTCCGCTGCCGGCGCCAGCACGGCCGACAGTCGCGCCATCACCTCGGGTACCGCGCGGTAGTACACCCAGGTGCCGCGGCGTTCGCTGGTGATCAGGCCGGCTTCCCGCAATACCTTGAGATGGTGCGAGATTGTCGGGCCGGTCAACTCGAAGCCATCGTTCAGCTCGCACACACACACCTCTCCCCCGTCCTGCGAGGCGATCAGCGACAGCAATCGAAGCCGGATCGGATCCCCGACAGCCTTGAACCCGTGCGCCAACGACTCGGCCTGCCCGGCCGTCAGCGGTTCCTGGGTCAGCGGCAGGCAACACGTGGTGAGCATCAACGTCTGTTTCGACACCCTTCTATATTGACTCTTATCTAAGCAGCGCGCAAACTGTCTAGACAAGCATCGAAACAGTCCTTCGGCTCTTCGGACGGTGAGGTCTCATGTCTGATACCAACGCGGAACTTCGTGACCAGGTCCGGGACCGCTATGCCGACGCGGCCATAGCGGTCACCAGCGGACGGCGAGGACCCTGTTGCGGCGGTGAATCATGCTCGACCGACGACATCACCGGTGGCCTCTACCTCGAGCAGGACCGCGCCGGCCTGCCGAGCGACGCGGTGGCCGCCAGCCTTGGCTGCGGCAACCCGGCCGTGGCCGAACTCCGTGACGGCGAGACGGTGCTCGACCTGGGCTCCGGCGGCGGGATCGACGTGCTGCTCTCCGCGAGCCGCGTGGGGCCAACCGGCAAGGCGTACGGGCTGGACATGACCGACGAGATGCTCGCACTGGCGATCGCCAACGCGCGCGAGGCGAAGGCCACCAACGTCGAATTCCTCAAGGGAACGATCGAGGCGATTCCGCTTCCCGCGGGCACCGTTGACGTGGTTATTTCCAACTGTGTGATCAACTTGTCGGTCGACAAACTCGCCGTGTTCGCGGAAACCTTCCGGGTGCTGACCGGCGGCGGGCGGCTCGGTGTCAGCGATATCGTGGCCGAGGATCAGCTGACCCCCGCGGAGCGCGCCGAGCGCGGCGACTATGTCGGGTGCATCGCCGGCGCGTTGTCCATCGGCGAGTACCGGGGCGGGCTCACCACGGCCGGTTTCACCGACGTGGAGATCACGCCGACGCACCAGGTCGCCGACCGCATGCATTCGGCCATCATCCGCGCCCGCAAGCCCGGTGGCAGCGGCGAGTAGCGGCTACTCGGTCCAGTCGTAGAAGCCCTTGCCGGACTTCTTACCGGTCTCCCCCACGTCGACCTTGTCCACGAGTAGCTGTGGTGGCTCGAATCGCGGGCCGTAGGTTTTCGCGAGATGTCGGGCGATGTCCAGCCGGACGTCCAGCCCGACCAGGTCGGTCAGCCGTAGTGGTCCCATCGGATGCCGGTAGCCGAGTTCCATCGCGCGGTCGATGTCCGGCGCCGAGGCCACCCCGTCCTGCAGCATCCGGATCGCCTCGAGGCCGAGCGCGACACCGAGCCTGCTGGTGGCGAATCCGGGGGCGTCCTTCACCACGATGGTCTGCTTGCCGATCCGCTCGCTCGCCGCCCGCGCGGTGTCCACGGCCCGTTCCGAGGTCGCAGTTCCGCGCACGATCTCCACCAGCGGCATGGACCACACCGGGTTGAAGAAGTGCATGCCAAGAAACGAGTCCGGGTGACGCAGGCCGCTCGCCAGCTCGTCGATGCTCAGCCCGCTTGTGTTCGAAGCCAGCATTCGCGGCTCGCGGGTTTCCGCGGCAGTCAGCACGCCGCGCTTCAACTCCACGCGTTCGGGTACCGCTTCCACGATCAGATCGAGCCCGGAAGGTAGCTCCTCCGTGGCGGCGAGCGTGCGCACCCGGCCGGCGACCGCCCGCGCGGCCTCGGCGGCGAGCTTGCCCTTTTCCTCCGCTCGGCTGGCCTGCCGTGCGATGGTGTCCAGCGCACGCTCGGCCCGCGTGGCGTCCGGCTCCACCAGTGCGATCTCGCAGCCGGCCGCCGCGAATACGTAGGCCACCCCGAGACCCATCGTGCCGCCACCGATCACGCCTACCTGTTGCACGCTGCCTCCATCGCCGCTGGGTACTTTCGGGCCGTTATAGCAGCCGTGGCGGCCACTCGATGTGCGGCATCCGCGTGCGGCATCGAGCCTGGGAGCTTTCGCTCGGGACGAGCTGTCACCGCCCGGCGATCTCGGACTGGTACTTCTCGGTCATATGGGCGACCGCCTTGTTCTGCTGTTCGGCGAGCTCGGTCCGTACCGCGGTGGCGCGCTCCTTTGCCGTGCGGGTCGGGGCCGACTGCCCCTGGAAGGCCGGAATCACGTGCTGGGCGATCAACTCGTAGGAACGCTTGGTGGCGGCCGGATTGGCCCATTCGTGCGCGAGCAGCAGCATCGAGCCGAACCGGCCCGACTGCTTGGTCAGCCGCTCGACCTGAGCGGCGGCGTCGTCGATGGTGCCGATCGCGCCTACCCCTGCCGTATTGATGAACTCGATCATCTCCCGGATGTTCTCGCCCTCGGTGGCCATTTGCGGGAACGCGGCGGTCCGCTGGAAGTAGTGGAACCACTGTTCGATGCCGTACTCGACATCGCGGTAGGCCTGCTCACGGGTCTCCGCGATGTGCATCAATCCGACCAGGCGCCACGCGGATCGATCCACGGTGGTTCCGAAGGTCGCGGCCCGTTCCTCCATGACATCCCAGTGCAGCGCCAGTGCGTCGAAGCCGGCATCCGTCATGGTGGCTCCGATGGACAGCAGGCCAACGCCGTGCCGGCCGGCGAGCCGCGGTCCGGTTGGCGAGGCCACCGCGGCGACGGCCACCTCGAAGTGCGGATCGGTGTAGGGACGCAAGTGCAGCCGCGCGTCGTGCAACTGGTAGCGGTCGGTGTGCACGCTCACCGGTTCGTCGCTGCGCAGTAGCCGCATCACCACGTCCAGGTTGGTGTCGAGCAACTCACGGGTGTCGGTCTGGCTCAGCCCCAGCATGGCCGCGTCGGTGGGTAACGAGCCTGGCCCGACGCCGAGCATCACCCGGCCGCGGGTGAGGTGATCCAGCAGCACCATCCGCTCGGTCACCCACAGCGGGTTGTGATAGGACAGCGAGACCACGCCGGTGCCGAGCTTGATCCGTGACGTTCGTTCCGCGGCTGAGGCGATGAAAACCTCGGGGGATGCGATGATCTCGCTGCCCGCCGAGTGGTGTTCGCCGATCCACGCTTCGTCGTAGCCGAGCCGGTCGAGGTGCTCGATCAGCTCCAGATCCCGCTGCAGGGCCAGCGTTGGGTTCTCGCCGGCCGGATGGAACGGCGCGAGGAAGATGCCGAAACGGAGCTTGCTCATACCGGTCTCCTTTGACCAAAGTCGTGAAGGCATACCCATGGTGGCGGCTGACCGGCCATCGCGGCACTGGTCCGAACGGGCCAATTCGGTGGGGCCTCAGTGACAGCCCCCGATTCGCACCTTGCGTGCCAGACCGCCTACGAGTCTGGAATGGTCAGCCGGTTCGCCGACGGGCTCGGACATTTCGGGCCGCCACTCAGGCAACGGCACCAGGCCAGGCTCGATCATCTGCCACCCGTGGAAAAACCGCTCGATTTGCTCCCGGCTGCGGACGCCGACGTAATGCGCGGTGCTTTGGGTATAGACATCCACAGCGGAGCGATCTTGCGGGTCTGTTTCGGAGGCAGCGCCCTCCGCGTCGGTCACATGGCTGACGAGCAGGTAGGAGCCGGCACAAAGCCGCCTCTTGATGGCCTCGAGCGGCGTCCAGGCATCTTCGATGAAGTGCAACATGCTCGCGGCGAGCAGGCATACCGGCTTGTCCGGATCGATCCTTCCGGTAGCCAGCACCTGCTTCCACAGATCGGGATCGCGGAAGTCTCCGCATATGTACGTGTGCCGGTCAGCGGTACCGTACTCCGCCAAGAGGGAACGACCGAACTCCACGACGGAGAGATCGTTGTCGATGTACACCACGTGCACCGGGCGACGGTTCACCAACGGATCTTTCTCCGCGATCTCGTGTACGTGGCCGCCGGTTGGATATCCAGATCCAATGTCGACAAATTGCCGCACATCAGAATGAGCGCCCAAGAAGCGCACCGCCCGACGCACGAAGCTACGATTCTGTCGCGCCAGCGCCGCTCCCTCAGGGAACAATCGCAGCATTTCCTCGGCAGCTCTTCGATCGAGTTCAGTATGGTAACCACCATTCAGAAGATAGTCATAGATACCGGCCGAAGTTGCGCCGGAATCGAGCGGATCGGACACAAGAGGTTCCTCTCGTCTTGAATTATGTCCACGCCTTCGAACGGGATCGCAAAGAATTTTTAGGCACCGGGATCTGCGAACCTACACATTTAGACGACAATTACCCGATCAGCACGTTTCCGATAGAAACCACGTGAAACATTCCCATGTTAATCGATGTTGTCGTTCGGTCAAACGAGCTTCGCAGAAGAGTATATGCCCGGTCCGTCGCGGGATTCGCTGAACGGCCAGGTGGTCCTGACGTGGAGCCACGCAGGGTAGCAGGAACGGGCCATATCGTTCCTACCCTGGTGGTAGTGCGGCCTTGAGAAGCCCCTGATCGAATGCTGTTCGCATGCGCCCTCGTCCAAAAGGTTCATGTTCCGTGCACTCGGGGCGATTAAAATGCTACTTTCAGTGTAGCTCGACTCGGCCGTTAGTGGCGGCGGCCGATCGGCGCAATTGGGAGCATGTTATGGACTCACACAATGCTTGGTTTGGTAGGGCTAATAAAGCGGTCTCGAAACTCCTGGCAGAACTACCTTCCGATCCTTTCGGGAAATTTTCTCCATCCGTCTACGAAACCGGCCGCGTCGTTACCTTTGCCCCAGAATTGGCCGGGCACCTGGAACGCGTGCAATTCTTGCTCGACCGCCAACACGAGGACGGGAGTTGGGGCGGCCCGGATGAATACCGTCTCGTCCCCGCCCTCAGCGCCACGGAGGCGCTGCTCAGCACGCTACGGAATACCCCAGATAGCGATCCGGTTCCCCACGCACCGCTTGTCAGGGCCGCTGCGACGGGCCTTGACTGGCTATTCAGCCAGTTGAACGGCACCCACCGCGTAACGTTTCCGGACACAGTCGCTGTCGAAATCGTGGTGCCTGGACTGATTGACGAAATCAACACGCACCTTGACCGGCTCGACGACGATCCTCTGCCGGGACTCGATCCTTGGCGCGGCACGGCCCGTCTGGTCGTACCCGACGGTGCGGCATGCGAGTTGCTGTCGCGATTGCGCGAAGCGGTTGAGCACGGCCGGTCGCTGCCTACCAAGGTGCTGCATTCCCTCGAGGTGCTGGGAAACTCGGTACACGGCGCGTCTTTTGTCGAACCTCTACATGGCGTCGTCGGATGCTCGCCGGCGGCCACCGCGGTGTGGCTGGGCGACCGCATCACCCGCGAAGTCGATCATCCATCGGTTCGATATCTGGTCGCAGTGCAGGAACTTGCCGGCGGCCCGGTCCCGGTGGCCGCACCGGTCACCGTTTTCGAGCGATCCTGGGTTCTGTCCACACTGGCCAGTGCTGGCTTCGCCTTCTCGCCACCGAGCGAGCTGGTTGCCGAGTTGCACGACGCCTTCGGCGAACTCGGCGCGGCCGGTGGGCTCGGACTGCCTCCGGACGCCGACGACACCTCCACAGTGTTGCACGCGCTGGCACAGCTGGAAAATCCTCGCTCGCCGAACTGTCTGTGGAATTACGAGGCAGACGGGCATTTCAGCTGCTTCCCGAACGAACGCACGCCGTCGACGAGTACCAACGCCCACGCGTTGCAGGCATTCGGATCTTACCTGATCAGCGAATCAGCAGAGGCGTCCCGTTGTCTGGAAGCTATCGGCAAGATATCCCCATGGTTGTGTGCCCAGCAGGAAGCGGAAGGCAACTGGTGGGACAAGTGGCACGCCTCGCCTTACTATGCGACGGCCTGTTGCGCGGTGAGCCTGGCCGAGTACGGGGTATCGGACGCCGCCAAGGCAGTGGCTAAGGCGGTGGACTGGGTGCTAGGCAGTCAGCGCGCCGACGGATCGTGGGGACGATGGGCGGGCACCTACGAGGAAACGGCATACGCAGTCCAGATTCTGCTCCGGGCTCGGGGACCGCGTTGGCATCGCGACATCCGGCACGCCACGGCCCGTGGTTGTGATTTCCTGCTGCGGTCCGATCCGAACGAAGAGCATCCCGCACTCTGGCACGACAAGGATCTCTACACGCCGATCCGGATCGTTCGTGCTGAAGGGCTGGCGGCACTCCGGCTGGCACACGCTCGGCCGGACATTGCCGCGCTGGTCTCACAGGTCGACACCGCAGATCCCGATCCAACCCGTCGGAGCATGGCATGTTGAGCAGAAACGAACTCAGCCTGGCGCTGCGCCCGTGGTCCTTCCTGGATTCTCATGTGCACCTGTCGGACGGTGTTGTGGAAGTTCGCACCAAACCCCAACGAAAATTGCTGGTTTGGCATCCCGAAACGATCAGTTGGATATTTCGATCGGATCAACGGCTGGCACATCCGGGCAGTCGCGCCATGATCCCACTGCTTGGTCAGCATTCGATGCTGTGGGCAGATGGCGAACGCCACGCCACCTACCGGCGCGTTCTCGGCGCGCCTATACGTGGCCGCCGGCTGGCCAGCTACCGGCATCTGATTTCCGACACAGTGCACCGCGCGATCGATGACTGGGTTCCCGGAACAATCGTTCCCCTGGTCACGTGGACCCATCACGTGGCGCTCCAGATCATTGCCCAGATAGTCCTCGGCCGCCCCGATGATTCGATGCTCGCACAGTTCACCGCGTGGCTGGACAGGGCATTCGGCTCTCGTTCCCGGACGTTGTTTTACCGCTACCTACGGGACGGCTTACCTCGCCCTGGGCACCAACTGGACGATGCGTTGGTGCGGAACGCAAGGGCCACGGCAACCACCGACTCATCCGCACTCGCGACAGTTCTTCTGACAGAAGACGGCCCGCTCGGCAAACTCAGTGACCCCGAAGTGCGAGACCAGCTCGTCTCACTGCTGTTCGCCGGCCACGAAACCACTGCCGGGTCAACAGCATGGACCCTGTATCTGCTTGACCGCCACGAACGGATACGACGTGACGTTATCGACGAGCTCAACGCCACCAACAGCGACGGCTCCGACGCGACGCAGGTCCCGCTGCTAAACGCTGTGATCCAGGAAACGCTGAGGTTGAAACCGCCGGTACCGGCCGCGGAGAATCGCCAACTTACCGAAGATGGCGAGTTATTCGGAGGCCAGCTTGCTGCTGGCACGATTCTAGCGCCCAGCATCTACCTGGCCCATCACAAGCCTGACTATTTTCCAAATCCGCACCAATTCGACCCACACAGGTTCCTCGCCGTGTCCGCACCGCGCAATCATTACTTTCCGTTCGGCGGTGGAAGCCGGCATTGTTTGGGTAGCCAGCTCGCTCAGATGGAGACGCGGATGATCGTCACCGCGCTTCTCCGCCGTAGGGAATGGCACTGTGTTAACCCCAAAGCCGGAACGCCTCAATTGCGGGTTCACACCATGGCGCCTGCGCCAAAACTGCGCATGATGGTGACCAGATGTCGCGAGTAGTTTACCCGGGCCATCAGAAGCTCCGGGACTTCACAATTCTGCATCGACTCGAGTTTCCGTTTCCAATTACCTGTCTGTGTGCGGCGAGTTGGGGAGCCTCTTTCGCGGTGGAACGCGCGGACGATTTACTCGAAGCTCCCATACTGGCCGCAATCGGCGCGAATCTATTGCTTATCGTTTCTGGACTTGCGCTCAACGTGGCCGTTGATTTACGCACCGACGAACTGCACAAAGACAAGAACTATCTCGCGGCAGCAGCACGCCATATCGGGCGTTCTCGTATACGGCGCTGGATCGGCACAGAGTGGGTCGTTGCGCTAGGGGTCGCCACGTTCCTCTCGCTTTGGTCCGGCCGATGGCTGATAGTGGGCGCCGCCACGGCGGTCATCGTGCTGCATGTGCTTTACAACATCGATCCCATACGTCTCAAGCGTCGAGGATTCGTCGGCTCAATCGCCTTCGGCACGTCGGTGGTGGCGTTGCCGTACCTGCTGTCCTATAGCGCGGTTCGGCCGGACTTCTCTCCACCGATCTGGCCGATTCTTGTCGGGCTCACGATGTTGACCATCGGCCGAACGATCTGGTGGGCTACGCCGGACGGTGGCGCTGACACAGAGAGCGGTATAACGACACCCACGGTACGTTATGGCGCCGCGCGCACACTTTCATATTCCAACGTCACCATGCTCCTAGCAGTTTCCCTGATCGGGTTCGGCTTGTGGTGGCGCTACGGACCCATCTGGACATTGCTCGGTATCGCAGCGCACTCTGCGTTTCTCGGCAGCACTCTTCGTGTATTCGGCAGCAGGTCCAATTGGGTCGCGCCGAGCGCGAAACGCATGCGCACCCGCAACATGCCAATGGCGATGATTGGCGATGTGGTGCTCGCGATCATACCGTTGAGTGCGGCCTAAGGCTGGACTAGGGCTTACGTCCAAGACCGACATGCACCGGGACCAGATGCGGGTTATGGTCAATGTCGTCCTTAGAGTCCGGATACCAGAGCGGCACCGGCACGACACCAGGATCGATCAGTTCAAGTCCGGCGAAGAAATTCGTTAGCTGGTCAGGGTCTCGAAAAGTAATCGCGGGTGGCGCGCCAAATCCCATCTGACCAAACAGATTAAGGCCGTTCCGCAGCTGTTCGTCTTTGCTGCCGAAATGCGAAATACACACATAACTGCCCGTGCTGATGGCGTTGGAATAGGCTGCGACAAGCCCAACCGGATCCTCGGAATCCGGCAGTTCCTGCAGCGTCTGGAGCATGAAAACAGCAACGGGCCTGCTCAGATCCAGCACGTTGCGGAGCTCAGGGTTGTCAAGGAGCTCTCGCGGATGCCGGATGTCGTCACATAGGTATGCCACATTATCGTTGTCAGCGAGTAAGGTACGTCCTTCTTGCGCGACGGCTGGATCAAAGTCCACATAAACAATGCGACATTCGGGGTCCACGCCCCAAGCGACCTCGTGTATGTGGCCGACGGCGGGAACGCCCGCGCCAAGATCCAAGAACTGGCGAACCCCACGCGCCAGCAGGAACTTCACCACACGACCGAGCAAGCTCCGCACCGAGCGGACAAGATATGGGATGTGCGGTGCACACATCGCGATCTGGGACGCCGCCTCGCGAGCCGCCTCGGTGTGATGGGCGCCTTCAAGCCAACAGTCGTTGATCTCCGCAATGCTCGGTAATGTTCCGCCCCCAGGTAGCCAAGTTGACTGTGCCACTTCAGGTACCCTTCATCGCGGTCGGCACCCACCGTATCGGGGTCGATCCTCAGCCATACAGGGGCAATAATCCTACTGCAGCTGGGCGCCCACCGCCTATCGAGGCATGTAACCGGGCTCAACCATCACTCAACCGGACTAGCGCCAAATACGGTGTGTATATGCACGGTCTCTCGGAGGGCATCCCGTTCGCGTTAGGGGTATGCAGCGCGACGTGACAGCCGCTGGGCCAGCAGCAACGCCAGGGCGGTAAAGACCATCATCACGAACCCGGTCAGCCACGCCGCCGGGGTGCCGAATTGACCGGCCATCACCCCGAACACCATCGGACCGGCTGCCCCTCCGACGAACACCCCGGTCTGCGTAACGGCGGTCGCGCTCGCCACCCGATCGGGAAAGCGTGCGGCGACCGCGAAGTTGAATACGCCTTGCCAGGCCCAGCCCGATCCGAAGCCGAGAATCAACCCGACGATGAACAGCGCCGGGTGGGACATCGCGATCAACAGGAAACCCACCGACCCGATCACCACCATCGTGGTGACCATGCGCAGCAGGTTCGGCCGCCGCCAATCGGCGAGTGCACCCGCACCCAGGCGGCTGGCGAGCCCGGCGGCCGAGCCTATCGCCAGCATCAGGCCGGCGTGCCCCTCGTCGAAGCCAACACCCACGGCGCTGACGGTCACGAACGCACCCATCGCGTTTGCCGCGGCGGCCCCGAATCCCGTCGCGATGCTCAGCAGCGCCAGCAGCGCACCCGAGGACTTGCCCCGCTCACGCCGGCGCCTGGGTCGACGGGTCCACCGCAGCCGCGGCACGCACACCGCCCCCACAACCGCGAGCACACCGGCGATGACGAACACCCAACGCCAGCCTAAGGTCAGCGCCACGGCGGGCACCGCGAGTCCTGCGGCGAGCGTGGAGGCGGGGATCGCCGACTGCTTGACGGCGAACGCGAACCCCAGCTTGGCTGGCGGAATGCGCCGCATGAGCAGTTCGTTGCTGGCCGGCTGGCACAGCGAGTTCGTCACGCCTGCGAGTGCCACGATCGCCAGCAGCCAGGTCGATGACGGCGCCAGGGACATCCCAAACAGGCAGGCCGCGCTGCCCACCGCGGAAAGCCGCATTGCAAGGGATGGGCCGAACCGATCCGTCAGGGTGGCGAACGGGCGGGCGGCCACCGCCCCGGTGGCAAAGAAAACGGACGCGGCCACCCCGAGCAACGCTTCGCTGAGCCCCAGGGATTGCCGGAGTTGCACGGCGAGCCCGCCGACCAGGAAAACCGGCATCACGCATACGGTGACCACAACGCCGACGGACAGCAGAACCGCGCCCGTGCGCCCGCCCTGCCGCCGGTCGGTTCCTGCCGTCTCGCTCTCCGTAACGGATGCCGCCACTCTTCAAAAGGTTAGCACTGCTATCTAACCGTTTCCTGGTGTCTCCGCTCACGTAGCACCGCCGTAACCACCCTGGGTCGTCACCGGTCAGTCCGTTGTGTACTCCGCAAGGCGGGCAGGGGTGGCCGATCCGGGTGAATGCAAGGGTGAGTTAGCGTTGCCCGGTGTCGTCGTCTCCCGCAATCGACTCAGCATCTGGAAGCAAGGTGGAAAGCGCGCCCGAAGAAGACCAGCATGATGCGGCCGAAACCACCTCCCGGTTGACGCCGGGCCGGTGGAGAACAGCGGCCATCGTTCTTGGACTCATCGCCGCGGCGTGCGCGATCGCCGTCCCATTCCTCCCGATTGTCCAAGACACCGCCCGCATCGTCTGGCCGAACGAGGGCAACACCAAACCGGTCAACGCACCATTAACCGCCTACTGGGCGCAGGACATGGAATTGTCCATCCCCTGCTCGACGATCAAGTCGATCGATGCGCGGGTCAACGGCAACGCGACAGTGTTCTCCACCGTTCCCGAGGAACGGGCCGATTTCGGCGCCGGCATGCAGATGCGCGTGCAGAGCAACCTGCTCACCCTCTTCAACCGCGGGCAGCAGGTCGCCGAACAACCCCTGCCACCGCAGGGATGCGGCGTCCAGATGTCCTCGGATGCCAATCACACTACGGTGAAATCGGGCGACACGACCATATACGACCGGGAAAGCGACGTACGACCACGGATCATCGGAATCTATTCGAATGTCGACTCGCAGCGAGATCCGATCGACGGGTTGAACGTATCGATCACAACGGACACCCGATACCAGTCTTCGCCGACAGTGTTGAAGACCGCCATATCGATCATCGGTGTCCTAGCGTTGATCGGCTGCCTGATCGCGGTGAACCGATCGGACATCCGCGTCGCCCGACGAGCCCCCCGATGGGCGCCAATCGGGTGGTGGCGGCTGAGTCCCCGAGATCTCGTCGTCATCGCGGCACTCGGCATCTGGGTGATCATTGGCCCGGTCACCTCGGACGACGGATTCATCCTGTCCATGGCCAGGGTGCGCGAGGACGTCGGATACCTGACGAACTACTACCGATGGTTCGGCGTCGCCGAGGCACCGTTCGGCTGGTTCTACCACGTCTTCGAGGTGATGTCGCACGTCAGCACCGCGCCGCCGTGGGTTCGACTACCGTCGTTCCTACTCGGGGTGCTGAGCTGGTTCCTCCTCAGCCGCGAGGTGATGCCAAGGCTGGGCACCGCGGTACGCAACAGCCGGGCAGCCAGCTGGTCCGCGGCCGCGGTCTTCCTTATCTGGTGGATGCCGTTCAACAACGGGCTGCGCCCCGAGCCGGTCGCCGCGGCTGGTTCGCTGCTGGCCCTTACCGCGGTGGAACGCGCACTGGTGACCAGGCGGTTGCTGCCACTGTGCTTGGGACTGATCGCCGCCGCGTTCACGCTCGCCGCCACGCCGACCGGCATGATCGCGGTCGCGCCGTTCCTGGTGTCCGCACGCCCGCTCGTCGGGCTGCTGCGCAGCCGCGCCCGGGACGGTTGGTTGTCGCTGCTCGCCCCGATCGCCGCGGCTGGCACGTGTGTACTGCTCGCGGTGTTCGCCGATCAGACGTTCGCCACGGTCCTCGAGGCGACCCGGCTGCGTTCCCTCGTCGGGCCGAACCTTGGCTGGTACGAGGAATTCTCCCGGTACGAGCTGCTGTTCAGCGAGACCGCGGACGGGGCGGTGAGCAGGCGGTTCCCGGTGCTGTTGCTGGTGCTGTGCACCGTGACGTGCGTGGCCGTGTTGCTGCGCAGGGGACGGATCCCCGGTGCGGCACTCGGGCCGAGTCGCCGGCTGCTCGGCACGATCGCCCTGTACTTCCCACTGCTCGCGCTGACCCCGACCAAGTGGACACACCACTTTGGAGCCTTCGCCGCGGTGGGTGCCGCGATCGCGGCGCTGACCGCGCTGGCCACCAGCTCGACGGTGCTTCGTTCGAAACGAAATCGCACCGCGTTCATCGCCGGGCTACTTGCCATAGCCGCGTGGTCCGCCACCGGCCCGAACGCCTACTGGTTCGTGTCCAAGTTCGGTGTGCCGTGGAACGACATCGCGCCGGAGATCTTTGGTACCAGGGTGGCCAGTGTGCTCGTCGTCGCGGCGATCATCGCGACGGCGATCGCGTTCGTGGACAATGTCCGTACTGGGGGGAACGGCCCGCCGCCAGGACAGCGAGAGAAACCACGCCGTGCACTGGTGTTGGGATCGGTATCTCTCGTCGCGGTGTGCGGCCTGGTCGCGATCGCGGAATTCGGCAGCATGGCCAAGGCCATTCACAAGCAGCGCAACAGCTACAGCCTCGGCGCCGCGAACTTCAAGCATCTGTTCACAAGCAGCTGCAACCTGTCCGATCGCGTGATGGTGGAGCGCGACACGACCACGAGCGTGCTCAGCCCGCTACCGCCCGAGCAGCAACGCACCGTGGCGCGGCGTACCCAACCACCTGCGCCCGGAACCGAGCTGCCGCCACTCGAGCAGACCACGGAGCGGGTACAGCGCGGATTCCACACCAAGGCAGTGGCACACGATGACCCGATCGGAAAGCCGCCGCACGGGTTCCAGCGAAACGGCGCGCCAATGTGGAGCAGCTTTCGTGCCGAGGACAGCCCGACCGGGCAGCTGCGAACCGGCTGGTACAGGTTGCCGGCCGACGCGAAGGGTAAGCAGGCCGCCATTTCCGTCGCGGGCGAGGAGGACAAGGCAACCTCGATCAAGGCTGAATTCGGCAAACCGACCCCGGAAGGCATCGAGGTCGTCAGGGAAACAGCGGTGCCGGTGAAGGAATCCGAGTCCAGCGACTGGGCGGACACCCGGTTCGCGGCCAAGCGCTCGCCCGAAGAGCAGATGGTGCGCATCGTCGTCGAGGACAACGACGTCACGGAGGACGGCTGGATCGCGTTGACCAGCCCGCGGGTTCCGGAGCTCACCACGCTCACCGACCGGGTCGGCGGCGAACCGACGTTCATGGACTGGCCGGCCGGCTTCGTCCACCCGTGCGTGCAGCTACCGACAAGCCACGACGGCATCGGCGAGGTCCCGAAGTACCGCGTTACCGCGGCGCCACTCGCCGGTGAGGGCGAGTTCTCGTCCAGCAAGGGCGGCGGCCCGCTGGGGTGGATCCAGGAGGTGGCCAACCAGCCCGAGGTGCCCAGCTACCTGCGGGGCGAGCCGGATCAGCCGTGGGGCCAGCTGCTGCAGGTGAAGCCGTACGAGAAGGGCGTGCCGCCTAAGGTGGTCCGCGGTGAGCAGATCCGGCCCGGCTGGTGGTCCCCTGGGCCCGGGCCGTCGCAGGCGGACGGCGAGACGCCGACCCGCTAGGCTGGTCCCGGCGAGGCCGTCCCGGCGACGTCGACATGAGGAGTGGACGTGACCGAGGTAGCAGAGTTGACCATCGGAGTGTTCGGCGGCACCGGCCCGCAGGGCAAGGGACTCGCGGTGCGCTGGGCCCGGGCCGGCCTGCGGGTGGTGATCGGGTCCAGGGACGCCGCGAAGGGTGCAAGCGCGGCCGCGGAGATCGCCGAACTGTCCGGATCGGACACGGTGACCGGTGCGGAGAACTCCGAGTGCGCCAAGAACGCCGACATCGTACTGGTGGCTGTTCCCTGGGAGGGGCACGCCAAGATCCTGGATACGCTCAGGGAACACCTGATCGGCAAGATCGTCATCGACTGCGTGAACCCGCTCGGCTTCGACAAGCGTGGGCCGTACGTGCTCGAGGTCGAGGAAGGCAGCGCGGCGGAGCAGGCCGAGGCACTGCTGCCGGATTCCAGGGTCACCGCCGCCTTCCATCACGTTTCCGCTGTGACGCTTGCCGACGTCTCGGTATCCGAAGTGGACACTGACGTGCTGGTGCTCGGCGACGACAGAGACGCGACCGACACGGTGCGCGCGCTCGCCGAGACCATCCCCGGGGTACGTGGCATTTACGGTGGGCGGCTGCGCAACGCACATCAGGTCGAGGCGCTCACCGCGAACCTGATCGCGATCAACCGTCGATACAAGGCACACGCCGGAATCCGCATCACCGACGTGTAGCGAAACGAGCCCCAATCCGCAATATGGATGCATACGGCGGTTCCGCCGGGCCACCGCGAAAATGGTGTGGCCCGGCGGAACTCGCGGTCGTTTACTCGAAGATCTCGCCCTTTTCGGCTTTCTCGACCAGCGACGCCGGCGGGTTGAACCGCTCGCCGTAGCGCTCGGCCAGTTCGCGGGTGCGGGCCACGAAACCGGCCGGGCCACCTGGATAATTGTTGATGTACTGGATGACGCCACCGGTCCACGGCGGGAACCCGATTCCCATGATGGAGCCGATGTTCGCGTCCGGTACCGACCGCAGCACTCCCTCGTCGAAGCACTTCACGGTTTCCAGCGCCTCGGCGAACAGCATCCGCTCCTTCATGTCCTCGAACGGAAGCTCGGCGCCACCATCCTTGGTGTAGTGCTCGTAGAGGCCTTCCCACAACCCGGAACGGTTACCGTCCACATAGGAGTAGAATCCCCCGCCGCTGGACTTGCCGCCACGGTCGAACTCGTCAACCATCCGATCGATCACCGGGTCGGCCGGGTGTGGCGTCCAGGTGCCGCCAGCCGCCTCCACCGCGTTCTTCGTCTCGTCCCGGATCTTGCGCGGCAACGTCAACGTGAGCTCGTCCATCAACTGCAGCGGCGGAGCCGGGTAGCCGGCCTGCGTGCCAGCCTGCTCGATCGACGCGGGATTCACCCCTTCCGCCACCATGGCAACGGCCTCGTTGATGAACGTGCCGATCACCCGGCTGGTGAAGAAACCGCGGCTGTCGTTCACCACGACCGGCGTCTTCTTGATCTGCTGCGCCACATCGAACGCTTTGGCCAGGGTGGCTTCGCTGGTCTTCTCTCCCGCGATGATCTCGAGCAGTGGCATCTTGTCCACCGGGGAGAAGAAGTGCAGGCCGATGAAATCCTCCTGGCGCTTCACACCTTCGGCAAGGCCGGTGATCGGCAGCGTCGAGGTGTTCGAGCCGAGCACCGCGTCCGGAGCCACGACGTCCTCGATCTCCTTGAACACCTTGTGCTTCAGGTCCTGGCTCTCGAACACCGCCTCGATCACCAGGTCGCAGCCGGCGAGATCGTCGGCCTTGTCGGTCGGCTTGATCCGCGCCAGGGTCTCGTCGGCCTTCTCCCGCGTCGTCTTGCCGCGGGACACCTCCTTCTCGAAAAGCTTGACCGAGTAGTCCTTGCCCTTCTCGGCGTTCTCCTTGGCGACGTCCTTGAGCACGACCTCCATGCCACCGCGGGCACACACGTAGGCGATCCCGGCGCCCATCATGCCCGCGCCGAGCACGCCGACCTTCTGCGCGGTGAACGTCTCGTAGCCCTCCGCCGAGGTACTTCCCCCCGCCGAGGCGGCATTCACTCCAGGCCGGCTACCGCCCGAGTTGATGTGCTGCAGGTCGAAGAAGAACGCCTTGATCATGTTCTTCGCGACCGGTCCGGTCACCAGCTCGGTCATGTACCGCGACTCGATCAGGAACGCGTTGTCGATATCGACCTGCGATCCTTCGACGGCCGCGGCCATGATCTTGCGCGGCGCCGGCATGTTCGCGCCCTTGAGCTGCTTGCGCAGGTTCGCGGGGAACGCGGGCAAATTGGCCGCGAAACTCGGATTCGACGGCGTGCCACCGGGAATCTTGAAACCCTTCTCATCCCACGGTTGCACCGGCGATGGGTTGGCCTTGATCCACTCCCTCGCCTTTGGCACCAGTTCGTCGATGCTCTCGGTGATCTCGTGCACCAGGCCGAGATCGTGCGCCTTGCGGGGCTTATGCCGCTGCCCCTGCAGTAGCACGTTCATCAGCGCGTCCTGGATGCCAAGAAGTCGCACCGTGCGGGTCACCCCGCCACCACCGGGCAGCAGGCCAAGGGTGACTTCCGGCAGACCGATCTGCGAACCCTTCACGTCGGCGGCGATCCGGTGGTGACACGCGAGCGCGATCTCAAGGCCGCCGCCGAGTGCGGCGCCGTTGATCGCCGCGACCACCGGCTTGCCAAGCCTCTCGAGCCTGCGCAGCTGCGACTTGACGGCGGTGAGGTGTTCCAGGATCCGTTCCGCGTCCGAGGGCGTGGCCCGGATCAGGTCGTTCAAGTCACCGCCCGCGAAGAACGTCTTCTTCGCGGACGTCAGCACCACACCGGTGATGTCGTCCCGCTCCGCCTCGAGCCGATCGACGGTGGCGCCCATCGACTCGAAGTAGGTCTGGTTCATGGTGTTGGCTGACTGGTTCGGGTCGTCCATCGTGAGCACGACGATGCCGTCGCCATCGGACTCCCAGCGAATCATGTTCTGCTCGGTCATAGGTGTGCTGTTCCCCTTACGGAATCCGGTAGCCGACTCAGACGCGCTCGATCAACGTTGCCAGGCCCATGCCGCCGCCGATGCACAGTGTCACGACGGCCCGGCGCGCCTCCCGGCGCTCCAACTCGTCGACCATCGTGCCGGTGATCATCGCGCCGGTGGCGCCGAGCGGGTGGCCCATGGCGATCGCACCGCCGTTGACGTTGAGCTTGTCGTCCGGGATGCCCAGGTCCTTCTGGTACTTCAACACCACCGAGGCGAACGCCTCGTTGAGCTCGAACAGGTCGACGTCGTCCACGGTCAGGCCGGTCTTGCTGAGCAGCTTCCTGGTCGCGGGCTGCGGTCCGGTGAGCATGATCGTCGGGTCGGCACCGCTGGTCGCGGTGGCCACCACCCGTGCCCTCGGGGTCAGGCCGAGATCCTTGCCAGCCTGCTCGCTGCCGACGAGCAGCAGCGAAGCGCCGTCCACGATGCCCGAGGAGTTGCCCGCGGTGTGCACGTGGTTGAGCTTTTCCACCCAGTGGTACTTCTGCAGCGCCACCGCGTCGAAACCGCCCATCTCACCGATGCCTTCGAAGGACGCGGACAGCTTGGCCAGGTCCTCGAACGTGGCGTCCGGGCGCATGTGCTCGTCGGTGTCCAGGATGGTGATCCCGTTCTGGTCGACGACCGGAATCACCGACTTCGCGAAGTACCCGCCGGACCAGGCCTTGGCCGCGCGCTCCTGGGAGCGCAACGCGTAGTTGTCCACGTCCTCCCGTGAGAAGCCCTCGATCGTGGCGATCAGGTCCGCGCCGATGCCCTGCGGGACGAAGTAGGTGTCGTAGTTGGTCTCCGGGTCCATCGCCCAGGCGCCGCCGTCCGAGCCCATCGCCACCCTGGACATCGACTCGACGCCACCGGCCAGCAGCAGCTCGTCCCACCCGGCGCGCACCTTCTGCGCGGCGGTGTTCACGGCCTCAAGGCCGGAGGCGCAGAACCGGTTGAGCTGTACGCCGGCAACGTGGTCCGGCAGGCCCGCCGCGATGGCCGCGCTCCGGGCGATCACCGAACCCTGATCGCCGATCGGGGACACCACGCCGAGGATGACGTCCTCGAGGCGGTCGGTGTCCAAGTCTGGGTGCCGTTTGCGTAGCTCGTCGATCAGACCGACCACCAGGGAGATCGGTTTCACCGTATGCAACGAGCCGGTCTTCTTGCCGCGACCGCGCGGAGTGCGGATCGCGTCGTAAATGAATGCTTCGGTACTCACGCTCAACCGGTCCTCTCTGACATTGCCCGTGTTGACCACTTGCCGTCCGGTAGCTCTACCCGCAAGTCTACGATGCGAATAAGCATTAACTTAGCGGTTATTGTTGTCCCCTTGTCAATACTTCTGCGGGCCACATAACGTGAGCGGAAACGGGCGGACGAGGAGGATTCGAGTGGGCGGCTATACCGACATCGCGTACCGGGTTGACGATGCGGTGGCAACCATCACACTGCACCGCCCGCAGGCCCGCAACGGCTACACGCTCCGGATGGCCGACGAGCTCGCCGACGCCCTGGACAACGCCGACCACGATCCGGCGGTACGCGTGGTGGTGCTCACCGGTGAAGGCAAGGACTTCTGCGTCGGCGCCGACCTGTCCGACGGAAGCCTGAATGTCGCCGACGACGGCGCCGCTGACGCGGACTGGGCGGAACCCGCCGGACGCTGCTCGATGCGTATCTTCGCGATGAACAAACCCGTCATCGCCGCGATCCGAGGGGCGGCGGTGGGTGCGGGCTCCACCATCGTGCTGCCGGCCGACTACCGGCTGGCTTCCACCGACGCCCGGTTCGGCTTCGTGTTCAGCCGGCGCGGTATCTACCCGGAAGGCGCCTCCACCTGGTTCCTGCCGCGGCTGGTGGGACTCGGCACCGCGCTGGACTGGATGATCAGTGGCAGGGTGTTCGACGCGGAGGAAGCTCACGCGGCCGGTCTGGTACACCGCCTGCACGAGCCGGACCACGTGCTGGAGGCAGCATACGAGCTGGCCCGCGAGCTGATCGCGACCACGGCTCCGGTGTCCGTGGCTGTCATCCGCCAGCTGCTCTACCGGATGAGCCCGGCGGATTCCCCCGTGCCGGTGCACCGGCTGGATTCCCGGTTGATCGCCAGCTGCGCGACGAACCCTGACGCCGTGGAGGGAGTGCTGTCTTTCATGCAACGACGCGCCCCGGAATTCGGCGGCACGGTGCCGGAGGACCTACCGGGCTTCCTGCCCTGGGTGGACGGCAAGCAGGCGCGGCCGTGACTCGTACTACCCACGCGGGGGACCGCAAGAAGCAGCTCGGCGATGTCGCGGCCAACTTGTTCCTCGAGCACGGCTATCACGGCGTCGGGGTGAACGACATCGCGGGCGCCGCTGGGATCAGCGGGCCGGCGCTGTACCGGCACTTCCCCAGCAAGCAGGCGCTGCTGGCGCACGTGCTGCTCTCCGGCCTCGGTCACGTGCACGCCGCCGCGGAGACGCTGGACGCCGATCTGCCGGCCGCGCGGCGGCTCAGCGGATTCACCCGATCGCTCGCCGAGGTCGCCGTCGAGCAGCGCGGCGCGTCCGCGCTGTGGCGCTGGGAGGGTCGCCACCTCACCGAGGACGACCACGACGGGGTGCTCGGCAGCGCCAACACGATCATGACCCGGTGGTCGAAGACGGTGCTCGAGGCGCGGCCCGAGCTCTCCGGTGCGGACGCGGACCTGCTGTGCTGGGCCGCGATGAGCGTGTTCGGCAGCGTGGCCGTGCACCGCACCACCCTGCCCAAGCGCAGGTTCGTCCAGCTGGTCGGCAATCTCGCCGAGGCCACGCTGGCCGTGTCGATGCCAGCGGTCATGGCGGCGGACGGGCCGCTGCCGGCGGACACCACACCGTCTCATGGCACGGCATCTCATGGCGTGGGGTCTCATGGCACGGGGTCGAACGGTTCGGGGTCGAGCAAGCGTGAGGAACTGCTCGGCGCGGCCACCACGTTGTTCCGCAAGCATGGCTTCCGCGCGGTCAGCGTCGAGGAGATCGGGCACGCCGCCGGGCTCGCCGCACCAAGCGTGTACCGCCACTTCGCCAGCAAGGCCGACATGTTGCTGGCCGCCTGCCGCCGGATGGCGGACCGGCTCGCCGCCGACGCCGCCGCCCTGACCGACACCGATGACCCGGCGAGCACTCTCGATCGGCTCATCGTGTCCTATGTGGATACCGCGGCGGACAACCGCGATCTCATCGGGGTGTACAGCACCGACACGCATCACCTGCCACCGGACGAGTGCGCCGAGCTCGGCCGACTGCAGCGCGAGTACGTCGCCAGGTGGGTCGCGCTGGCCGGGCAGATCCGGCCCGACCGGGATGAGAAGGCCACCCGCGTCACCGTGCACGCGGCCCTCACGATCGTGAACGACCTGGTGCGCACCGGCAAGACCTGGCAACGCGCCCGGCTGCGGACCGAGCTGGTCACGTTGGCCCGCGCGGTGCTGAATGCGGAAGGCGCGTGAGCTCGGATGGGTGAAACGCCGACCTACCCGCCGGAGCCGTGGGAGCTGCGCGGCCAGGCCTACCTGTCCGTATGGCGGGTCCCGGCCCGCGAGCTACCGCCGCCGGCCGGCGGGCTGCGTCCACTACTGGGCCCACTACTGGTAGGCGGCGCCGCCTTCGCGTGCGTCGCGTGGGTGGACTACCAACCCGGCAGCATGCTGCCCTACCACGAGCTGGCCGTGGCTGTCCTGGTGCGGGACGGCAGGCGGATCCGCGCGACCGTGACCGACATCTGGGTGGACAGCGAGCCGTCCCGCGCCGGCGGGCGAGCGCTGTGGGGCATTCCCAAAGAGCTGGCCAGCTTCGAAATGTCCCACTCGCCGGTATTCCGGGCCAGGGCGGAACGCGACGCGGAGCCGCTGGCCAGCGCGGCGTTCCGGCGCCGTCCCGGTCTACCGCTGCGGATGCCAAGCCGCGGCTGCGTCGTGCAGGAACTGGATGGCGCGCCGCGTCGGACACCAATGCGGCTCGCCGGCTACCCGCATCCAGCCAAGGCAAGCTGGTCGTTCCACCCCAGCGGCCCGATGTCGTACCTCCACGGGCGAAAACCGCTGCTCAGCGTGTCCATCCGGGACTTCACGCTGCGATTCGGTCAACAACGTGACCGGCACGGCGTGAGACAGTAGACGGTTATGAGCACCGAGGCCACCCCGCGCTGGCGTCGTCTCGAACCGGACGAGCGCAGGGAGCAGATCTTCGCCTGCGCCATCCGGCTGTTCGGCGAGCGTCCCTACACCGCGGTGTCCACCACCGATATCGCGCGCGCCGCCGGTGTCGCCCGCGGACTGATCAACCATTACTTCGGCACCAAGCGCGAGTTGTACCTGGACGTGGTCCGCGCGATGGTGACCATTCCGAGCAGCGCGACGACCAAGCTACCGACGGGTTCGTTGCAGGACCGGGTGAACGCCAGCGTTGACTGGTTCCTGGATTCGGTGGCGCGGCACGGAAAGACCTGGATCGCCGCGATCGGCGCGGAGGGTGTCGGCCAGGATCCCGACGTGGACCGGATCCTCACCGAGGCCGACGAGACGGCGGCCGATCGCGTGCTGGAGGCGGTGGGGCTCGCCGACATCTCCGAGCACCGTGAGGAGCTCAGGGCGATGATCAGAGCCTACGGCGGCATGGTGAAGACGGCCGTGCGGGAATGGATCACCCGCGGCACCCTGACCAGGGACGACGTTCACCTGTTGCTGACCAAGACGTTGTACACCCTGGTTCGCGACGCGTTCCCCGAGATCGGTGCGGCCAAGGGATCCGAGGAATGATGCGCATGGCTGCCGTCGATCCGCACACCCCGGTGCTGGTCGGCGCCGGTCAGCTCAGCTGGACAGACCGGAACGCGGCCACCACGCCGTTGGCGTTGATGGTCGAGGCATCCCGCCGCGCGTTGCGCGACACGCGGCGCGAATCCGAGCTGCTGCCGAAGTTGCGGTCGATCGGTGTGGTGAACGGCCTGTCCTGGCCAGCCCCGGATCCGGGACGGGCGCTCGCCGCCGAGCTGGGCGCCTCGCCCTCGGAGACGGTGACCACGCACATCAGCGGTACCAGCCCGCTCGACATGCTTCGGGAGGCCGCGTCCCGGGTGCGCGATGGTCAGCTCGACGCGGCGCTGATCGCCGGTGCCGAGGCGGTCAAGTCCACAGCGGACGGTCGATACGCGGGCGGGCCGGATCAGCCGGAGGGCACCGAACCCGACGTGGTGCTCGGCACGGACCGCTACCCGAGGGAGGCGGCGCAGGAAGGGGCCGGGTTGCTCTCGCCCGTGACGTGCTACGCGATGTTCGAGAACGCGGTACGCGCGGCCGCCGGCCGGACCGCCGACGCACATGAAGCGTGGCTTGGCGAGCTGTGGGCCCGCTTCGGCATGGTCGCGAAGTCCAACCCGTACGCCTGGCTGGACACCGCGCCCGAAGCGCAGTCCATCGTGGACACACATCCTGGTAACCGGCTCGTCGCCTCGCCGTATCGCAAGCTGATGACCGCGAACCTGTACGTCGATCAGGCCGCCGCGCTCGTGCTGTGCTCGGCCGGCACCGCCGAAGCAGCCGGGGTCCCCCGTGAGCGCTGGGTTTTCCCGTACGCGTCGGCAGCGGCGAACGATCACTGGTACGTGGGGCAGCGTGAGCACCTCGACCGCTCCCCCGCGATCCGTGCGGTGGGGCGGGCTGCGCTGCGGCACGCCGGATTGGGTATCGACGAGATCGGGCATCTCGACCTGTACTCGTGTTTCCCTTCCGCGGTGCAGATCGCGGGGCGGGAACTGGGCATCGATCTGCGGGACGCCACCCGCGAGCCGACCGTGACCGGCGGGCTGACGTTCGCGGGTGGTCCCGGCAGCAACTACGTCACGCACGCGCTTGCCGCGCTGACGCATCGGCTCCGCGAGGACCCGCACGGTATCGGGCTGTGCACCGGTGTCGGCTGGTACCTGACCAAGCATGCCGCGACCGTCCTGTCGGCAACGCCCCCGGATTACCCGTTCGCGGACTTCGACATGCAGTCCGAAGTGGACAAGCTACCGAGCAGGGCGATCGAGACGGGAATCGATGTGACAGCACCGATCGAGACCTACACGGTCAGCTTCGCGCAGGGCAACGTGCCGGAAACCGGGCATCTCAGCTGCCTGTTGCCGGACGGGCGCCGCGCGTTCGCGGCGACCAGCGAGCCAGAAACCCTGGGCCAGCTGCTGGACGGCGACCCCATCGGGCGAACGGTCCGGCTCAGCGCGGACGGCACCATCCAGTTGTGAGGGCAGCGAGACCTCGTCGTCAGGATCGAGCCATCGACAGCGAGATCTGCTTGCCAGGATCGAGCCTTCGAGCACAGCGTGCCGTTATAGCAACGCAAGGTGCTCAGAGGCCGGTCAGCTCGGCGAGCTCGTCGAGCTGGCGCAGCGTTTCGTCGGTTGGCTTCGTGGGCAACAGCATCAGCGCACGCTCCGCGCCGGCCTCGCGGTACGCCGCGAGCACCTCGGCGTCGCGTGCCACCGCGAATACCGTGACGGACGCGCCCGGCCCGACCCGCTCGGCTAGCCTGGCGAACTGGCCCGAGACCCCCTCGGCCGAACCTGCCGAGATCGGCATCCACGCGTCGCCGTACTTCGCGACCCGCGGTAGCGCGGCCTCGGCCGCACCGCCGATGTAGATCGGCGGATGCGGCCGCTGCACCGGCTTCGGCCAGCTGTAGATCGGATCGAAATCGACGTGCCGGCTGTGAAATTCGGCCTTCTCCTGCGTCCAGATCTCCTTGATCGCCGCGATCCGCTCGTCGAACAGCGCCCCGCGAATACGTGGATCGGTACCGTGGTTGGCCATCTCCTCGCGATTCCAACCGGCGCCGACGCCAAAGATCGCCCGGCCACCGGACACCAGGTCGAGGCTGGCGACCTCCTTCGCGCACATGATCGGGTCCCGCTCAACGAGCAGCGCGATCCCGGTGCCGAGCAGCAACTGGCTGGTCGCCCCCGCGGCCGCGGTCAGCGCGACGAACGGGTCGAGTGTGCGGTAATAGACTCGGGGCAGCTCGCCGCCACCGGGATAGGGCGACTGCCTGCTTACCGGAATGTGGCTGTGTTCGGCGAGAAACAGCGAGTCGAAGCCTCGCTCTTCCACGGCCTTGCCCAACGTCGCGGGGTGAATGCCTTCGTCGGTCACGAAGGTCGCGATGCCAATCCTCATACTCGCCCAAACGAACCGGATCGCCGCCCTATTCCACGCAGCGGGTACGCTCGCTCACCCACCGCGTGCGTCAAAACCCATTATGGATGCATATTGCGGGCGGGGTGGGCGGGGCTTGAACGGGGGGCGAGTGAGGCTAGACGTTGCGGCGGTACTGGCCGCCCACTTCGAAGAACGCTTCGGTGATCTGGCCGAGTGAGCATACCCGCGCCGCGTCCATCAAGACCCCGAAGACGTTCTCGCCCGCCGTGGCGGCGTCCTGGAGGCGGCGCAGCGCCTGCCGCGCTTCGGTGTCGTTGCGCCGCTGGAACTCCGCGAGGCGATCGAGCTGGGAGGCCTTCTCCTGCTCGGTGGCCCTTGCCAACTCAACCTCGACCTCGTCGGCGCCCTCGTGCGGGTTACGAAAGATGTTCACGCCGACGATCGGCAACGAGCCGTCGTGCTTCTGCCGCTCGTAGGCCATCGACTCGTCCTGGATCTTGCCCCGCTGGTAGCCGGTCTCCATCGCGCCGAGCACGCCACCGCGCTCGGAGATCCGATCGAACTCGGTGAGCACCGCCTCCTCCACAAGGTCGGTGAGCTCGTCGATGATGAACGAGCCCTGCAGGGGGTTCTCGTTCTTGGCCAGCCCCCACTCCTTGTTGATGATCATCTGAATGGCCAGCGCGCGGCGCACCGAACCCTCGCTCGGCGTGGTGATCGCCTCGTCGAAAGCGTTGGTGTGCAAGGAGTTCGCGTTGTCGTACAGCGCGCACAGCGCCTGAAGCGTGGTGCGGATGTCGTTGAAGCTCATCTCCTGCGCGTGCAGCGAGCGCCCGGAGGTCTGCACGTGATACTTGAGCTTCTGGGAGCGCTCGTTCCCGCCGTACCGCTCCTTCATGGCGATCGCCCAGATCCGGCGCGCCACCCTGCCGATTACCGTGTACTCGGCGTCCATCCCGTTGGAGAAGAAGAACGACAGGTTCGGCACGAACTCGTCGATATCCATGCCACGGGCCAGGTAGGACTCCACATAGGTGAACCCGTTGGCCAGCGTGAAAGCCAGCTGGCTGATCGGGTTCGCCCCCGCTTCGGCGATGTGATAGCCGGAAATGGATACCGAGTAGAAGTTCCGCACACCGTGCTGGATGAACCATTCCTGGATGTCGGCCATCATCCGCAGCGAGAACTCGGTGGAGAAAATGCAGGTGTTCTGCCCCTGGTCCTCCTTGAGGATGTCCGCCTGCACGGTGCCACGGACGTTCCGCAGCGCCCACTCGCGCAGCTCGGCCGCCTCTGCCTCGCTGGGCGCGCGACCGTGCTTCTCCCGGAACGCGTCGAATTGCTGATCGATGGCGGTGTTCAGGAAGAACGCGAGAATCGTGGGGGCCGGCCCGTTGATCGTCATCGACACCGAGGTCGCCGGCGAGGTGAGGTCGAACCCGTCGTAGAGCGCCTTCATGTCGTCCAGCGTCGCGATGGAGACACCCGAGGTGCCGACCTTGCCGTAGATGTCGGGGCGGGTGTCCGGATCGGAGCCGTACAGGGTGACCGAGTCGAACGCGGTGGACAGCCTGGTCGCCGCACTGCCCTCGGACAGATACTTGAAGCGGCGGTTGGTGCGGAACGGATCGCCCTCCCCTGCGAACATCCGAGCCGGATCCTCCCCTTCCCGCTTGAACGGGAAGACCCCCGCGGTGTAAGGGAAGCCGCCCGGCAGGTTCTCGTTGCGCAGGAACCGAACGAGCTCACCATCGTCCACGTAACGCGGCAGCGCCACCCGGGGAACCCGGTTGCCGGACAGCGTTTCCCGCCACAGCTGGGTGTGCAGTTCCTTGTCCCTGACCCGGAAGACAAGCTCCTCGGCGCGGTACTGCTCCACAGTGGACGGCCAGTCATCGAGCAGCCGCTGAACCGAGTCATCCACCGTGGACTCCGCGGAGCGCAGCAGCTCCTCGACCGGTTCGGTGTCCGCGCCAGCGGCGGCCAGCGCGTCGCGCGCGGCGGCGAACTGCTGGCGCTTGCGTACCGCGTCGACCTGCGCGGTGGTCTTGGCGTGATACGAGCGCACGGTGTCCGCGATATCGGCGAGGTAGCGCGCCCGGCTGGACGGGATCACCGTCGCGGCCGTGGTGGACACCTTGCCCTCGACCGGGGCGAGCTGCCCGGCCGAGGTGGACAGCCCGCGCTCGGCCAGCACATCCCGCACGAACTGGTACAGCGCGGTCACGCCGTCGTCGTTGAACGTCGCCGCGCTGGTGCCGAACACCGGCATGTCCTCCCACGAGGCGCCGAACTCCTCGCGGTTGCGCAGCAGCTGCCGGGAGACGTCCCGGCGCGCGTCTTCGGCGCCACGACGCTCGAACTTGTTGATCGCCACCGCCTCGGCGAAATCCAGCATGCCGATCTTTTCCAGCTGAGAGGCGGCGCCGAACTCCGGAGTCATCACGTACAGCGGCACATCGACGTGGTCAACGACGCCGGCATCACCCTGCCCGATACCGGGTGTTTCCACCACGACGAGGTCGTAGCCGGCCGCTTTGCACGCCAGGATCGTGTCATCAAGGGCGGCGGGGATCTCCCCGCTGGCCGACCTCATGGCCATGGAGCGGAAGAACACGCTCGCACCGTCCAGGCAGTTCATCCGGATCCGGTCGCCGAGCAACGCGCCGCCGCCGCGCCGGCGGGTGGGGTCCACCGCGATCACCGCGATGCGAAGCTTGTCCTCCTGGTCGAGCCGGAACCGCCGCACCAGCTCGTCGGTGAGCGAGGACTTGCCTGAGCCGCCGGTGCCGGTGATGCCGAGTACCGGAACGGTCCGCCGGCCGGCCGCGTCAGCGATCGCCGCACGCCAGTCCTCGCCCAGGGTCCCGCCTTCGAGCTGAGTGATCACCCGGGCAAGGGCGGGCACCTCGCCGTGCAGCAAGTCCTCGACGGAACTCGGCGCCCGTGCCGCGAGATCCTCGTCGCAGTCCTTGATCATCAAGTTGATCATGCCGGGCAGGCCCATCTCGTGGCCGTCGTCCGGCGAGAAGATCCGCGCCACGCCGCGGGAGTGCAGCAGCTCGATCTCCTCGCGCACGATCACGCCACCACCGCCGCCGTACACCTTGACGTGCCCACCGCCACGCTGACCGAGCAGCTCCACCAGGTAGCTGAAGTACTCGACGTGACCGCCCTGATAGGCGCTCACCGCGACCCCGTGCGCGTCCTCGGCGATCGCCGCGGTTACCACCTCGTCGACCGAACGGTTGTGCCCCAGGTGAATGACTTCCGCACCCTGCGACTGCAGGATGCGGCGCATGATGTTGATCGACGCGTCGTGACCGTCGAACAGGCTCGAGGAGGTGACGAACCGGATCGGATTCGCCGGGCGGTACAGCTCAGCACTCATGCACCCAAAATACTTGGACTTCCTACTATCGGAAAGCCCATGTCAGGTGACGCCGGTCTCTGCGAAACAGCTGGTGCGGCTATCGCGGCGCGGGACCGCCAGGACGGGGTTGGCCAGCCGACCGTGCGGCGATCCACTGCCGCATGGCGTACTCGACCAACGTGATCAGCGCCTGCTTGGTGGACTCCCGCTCCCGGGCGTCACACCGCACGATCGGCACGGACTGGTCGACCGACATGGCTTCGCGAACGTCCTCGACGTTGTGGTGCAACACCCCGTCGAACGTGTTCAGCCCGACGATGTAGGGCAGTCCACGGTCTTCGAAGAAGTCCACCGGGGAGAACGAATCGGCCAGTCGGCGCGTGTCGGCCAGCACTACCGCTCCGATAGCGCCACGGACCAGGTCGTCCCACATGAACCAGAACCGCTGCTGACCCGGCGTACCGAACAGGTACAGGATCAGGTCGGTATCCAGCGACACCCGCCCGAAGTCCATCGCCACCGTGGTGGTGGCCTTGTTCGGCGTCGCGGCAAGGTCGTCGACGCCGGTGCTGGCATCGGTCATCATCGCTTCGGTGGTCAGCGGCACGATCTCCGACACTGAGCCGACGAAAGTGGTCTTACCCGCTCCGAATCCACCAGCCACGACGATTTTCGCCGAGGTCATGGTTGGTGCCGCAGTAGCCTGCTGCGGTGCTCTATAGCCGACGGAGTCCACTCAAAACCCTTTCCATCAACGTCAGTCGTGCTTCGGCACCATCGTCGGAGACGTTTTGGTGCACATTCACCAGCCCCATGTCAGCCACGTCGCTGATCAACACCCGCACGACACCGAGCGGGACGCCGAGCAGCGCCGCCACTTCAGCGACCGAACGCGGCTGACGACATATGTCGACCATCGACCGGTGCTCCACCTGGAGCTGGCCGATATCGGCGAACGCACGCTCGGTGCTGGAAACCAGCGTTTCCAACTCGAGCGCGTAGTTGGCCTTGGTGCGACCACCTGTCCAGGCGTAGGGGCGAACAATAGCGGCTTCGCCCTCGCCGTAGTACAGGCCATCCAGTTCGAGCTCGTCTGCTTCGTCTGCTTCCTGTGACCCGTCCGGCCACGCCGGTTCCGGTGACCGCTCGGGCCACGCGGGTTCCGGTGGCTGGTCCGGCCACGCGGGTTCGTCCGATTCGGCAAACGTGCCCGCGACTTCCTCCGGTGGGGGCGGTGACTCCGGAGGCACGTCCTGATCTTTGTTCTTTTTGTCTTTTTTGTCTTTTCTGCGTCGCCTGCGACCCCGGCCGCTGTCCAGCGTGAGGCTGTTCAAGACGTCGGCGAACGAAACGTCCTCGTCCGTGTCACGAGCGGGTTGATCGGGAGGGCGACCCTCCCCGGACCGCCGAGGCGAGCCTCCCGTTCCCGGTCCCTCCCCAGGGAACCCGGAATCTGTGCTCATAACGGCCTCACACCGGCTCTCCGATCAGCGAGTTGCCCGCGCCCTGCAGTTGCGCACGCAGTTCCGGCGTGAGGATCTGCCCGACGCGGTCGACAAGGAGTGTCATCTCGTAAGCCACCTGTCCAATGTCGCAGTTCGGTGCCGCGAGCACGGCGAGACAGGACCCGTCACTGATGGACATAAGCACCATCATGCCGAGTTCCATCTCGACCACGGTCTCGGTCACCGATCCGGCCTCGAAACACCTTGCCGCACCTTGGGTCAGGCTGACCAGACCCGAAGCCACAGCCGCTAGCTGATCGGCCCGATCCAACGGCAACCTGGCGGATGAGGTCAGCAACAACCCATCCGCGGACACCACCACGGCGTGTGCCACGCCCGGGGTGCGCTCAGCGAACTCGTTGACAAGCCACCCGAACTGATTCGGTTGGGCCTGCTGCGAACTCATTCAGCCTCCAGATTCCTCATCGTTGCCTCCAGGCTGCTGGGCCAAGTAATGGCGCCCGCGGCGAATTCCTTGCTGGAAGCTACTCAGTCGACCTCGTACGTTCTGTGCATCTTGTTCGGTTCGGACCGCGGCGGACGTGCCCTGCACGGACTCGGCCGCCGCACTGCCGGGCAGCAGTTGTTCACCCCGGACCCTTCTCGGGAGTCCGGACGCGGTGAAGCTGGACGGGGCGGATTGGGATACCGATTCCACTGCCCGCCAGCCGGCGTCCGCGGCGAAGCTCCACTCTTCTTCGCTCGCGGGTGCCCCCAACGTGCCCGTCATGGAGTCGCCGGAGGGCGACTGAGACGTGTGCGAAGCGGGCGCGGGTTGCGCGTCGGCCTGCTCCGCGGTCGGCCAGGCAGCCGTGGTGAACCGGGTGCCCGTGTCCGAGGTTTCGGTGGATTCGTGCCGCGCCGAGGTGGGCGGGTGGTCCGTGGGGGGCGGCGGTGTCACCGGCTGCTCGGCTGCCGAACGAGTCCGGCCGAGGGCACCGAGCTGTCCGGGCGTTCCTGGCTGGCCGGGCTGAGCGCCGGGCTGTTCGGGCGTTCCAGGCTGTTCGGGCTGTTCGGGCTGGAACACCGATCCCGCGTCCGGCTGCCGGGACTGCTCCGGCCGCGCGTGCTTGCTTTCTCCTCGGCCCCGGCTCACTCCCTGCTGGAAGCTGCTCAGCCGGCCCCGCACATCCTGCGCGTTGCGTCGGGGCAGGCCGGAAGGACCTTCGCTGCCGGCTGCCTCCGTCGCTGTCTCGGCGGACGACGCGGACGACGCGCTGGCCGTGCCGGGCATGAGCTTCTCACCGCGCACCCGCCGGGGCAGCCCCGCGGGTGTGTAGCTGGACGGTGCGGACCGGGAGACCGATTCGACGGTCTGCCAGCCGGCGTCCGCCGCGAAGCTCCACTGCCCGGTGCTGGTCGCGGTGGTGGCCGGGTCCCGGCCGGCCGGCGCTTCATCGGGCTGCACCGTGGTGTTGCCGCGAAACCACGCGGAGAGCATCTCGTCGAAGATCGGGGTGGACTCCGGCGAGGTTCTGGCCGGCTCGGGCTTCGGTGCGGCCGCCTGCCCGGCGCTTGACCGTGTCGTGGTGGCCCACCAGTCACTCAATGCCGAGCTCTGCGCCGGGTCGTGCTCGGCGCCCTGGTCGCCGGATCGACCTTCCGGGGCCGCCGTGGCGCCGGCGCCCGCCGCCGTCTCCTGGAGGGCGCCCTCGGCTGGCCCAGCGTGCTCGGTGGTCCGAGTCTGCTCGGGCCCGGTGGTCGGGGTCGGCTCTGGCTCTGCGGCCGCGTCGTCCGGATCGGTGTCCGATATCGGGCTGAACAGGTCGGTGCCGGATGGATTGTCGTCATCCACCCTGCGCGGGCGGTCGCCGAATCCCGCCGGCGCTCCCTGCTCCGCCGATTCGTCTCCGGGCGAGGGCTCCCCGTGCAGCGCGTCCGGCTCCCGCTGCCCGCCCTGGGCGGGCTCCGGCACCCCCTGCTGCCCGCTCATGATGTCGGACAGCGCGCCGTGGCGCAGAGTCCCGTTGACGGAACGATTCCGGCGCGGCAATTCGCCCGGCTTGGCCGGCGGCCTCGTCTGGCTGGGGATCGGCGGGGTGCTGCCGCCGGCCGGGCCCGGCCCCGGCCCCCCGGAGCCGCTCTCCTGGGTGGCCTTCGACTGACCGGAAGACGTGACGACCAGCTCCGCGGGGATGATCACGGTGGCCCGCACGCCCGCGATGTCCTTGCCGCCGTGCAGCTGGACGCGGATGTCGTGCCTGCTGGCCAACCGGCCGACCACGAACAGACCCATTCGCCGGGAGCTGAGCGTGTCCACGTCACCCGCGGACGCCAACCGCTCGTTCGCCTCGGCCACCTCGTCCGAGCTCATCCCGATGCCCTGGTCGAGCACGTCGACGGAAACGGAGCCGTCCTCCGACAACCGGCTGGACACGGTGACCTTCGTTTCCGGAGCGGAGAACGCGGTGGCGTTGTCCAGCAGCTCCGCGACCAGCCGCATCAGATCGCTGCCGGCGTAGCCGACGATCATCACCGACGGCGGCGGCTGCACCGTGACCCGCTGGTACTGCTCGATCTCCGAGACCGCGGCGCGCAGCAGATCGGACACCGCGACCGGCTGGCCAGATCGGCGGCCCGGCTCGCTGCCGGAGAGCACCATCAGGTTCTCGTTGTTCCGGCGCATCCGGGTGGCGAGGTGGTCGAGCTGGAACAAGGTGGACAGCTGCTCGGAGTCCTCCTCGTCCCGTTCCAGCTGCTCGATCAGCTGCAGCTGACGTTGCACCAGGCTCTGGCTGCGCCGGGAGAGGTTGACGAACACGCTGCTGTACCCGCTGCGCATGGTGGACTGCTCGATCGCCAACCGCAGCGCCTGCCGGTGCAGCGTGTCGAACGCCCGCGCCACCTGACCAACCTCGTCCTTGGTGTGCACCGCGACCGGCGCCACGTTGTCGTCCACCCGCTGCCCGTCCCGCACACTCTGCACGGCGGACGGCAGCTGAGTGTCCGCGACCTCGAGCGCTCCGCGGCGCAGCAGCCGCAGGGAACGCAGCAGCTGCCGGGTGATCACGATGACCACGGCGATCGCCAGCACGAACGCGGCGAACAGCAGCACGGCGACCAGACCGGTGGCGTTGCTCGCGGTTTCCTGCATCTCGTCCGAGGTCCGCACGAGCTGGTCGCCGACCCTCTTGATCACCTGGTCGGTCCGGTTGATCGCCTGGTCGGACGCGGCCGTCCACTCGGCCGAGGTGACCTCTGCGAGGACATTGTCGACCGAGCCGCCCTGCTCGCCGAGCACGGTCCGGATCAGCCGGTTGCGGGTTTCCACCTGCGAGCCGGCCACCGTGTTGTCGTAGTCGCGCACCAGCTCCGCCGATGCCACCGCACGGAACTGGCCGAGCCGGTCGTTCAGCCGCACGTCCGAGGTGCGCAGATCGACCAGGTCGGAAAGCGGCATGGTGCCCCGCGCCAGGCCAACACCGAGACGCGCCTTCTGTACCGCGAGCTCTTCCTTGACGACCTCGAGGTCGTGCAACGCGTTGGCGCTGCCACCGATCGTGCCGTCGCTGGCCCGGGAGATGACCGCCTGATCCAGGTTCAGCAACGCACCCGTGATGTTGGTGTACTGCTTGACCGTCGCCGTCGCGTCCAGCTGCCCGGCCTCCGCACGGCTACGGATCGACCGCAAGCCGTCCAGCGCACTACGCACGTCGCTGTACCGGCCCTGGATGCGGTCGTCGGCTTCGATGGCGTTTCCGGCGGATCGGTTCATCGGGGCGATGGAGTTGTCCACGGCATCCCGGCGCTTGCTCAGCTCGGGGGAGCTGATCGGCTGGCTCTGATTGAACAGCCTGGCCACCTCGTCGCGCTCGCTCTGGACCGCGTCGAGCACCACGCGCAGATCACTGTTGAGAGCGATCAGCCGGTCCACCCGTTCGTATCCGTCGGCGCGTTCGATCTGGCCACCGAGCGTCGTCACGGCCAGCACGATCGCCATCAACAACGGCACAACGGTGACCGCGGCGAGCTTCGTGGACAGTCCCCAGTCTCGCCAGTTGAAGAGTGATCGCGATCCGCGGTCGTCGTCCGGCAGTCGCGTTTCCGGCTGCTGAGAAGTTTCGGTTCGTCCTGCCACCGTCACGGCAGGGACTCCTTTTCCGGCGTTGTCGGTCCCGTGTCCTGGAGCCACATCCGGACTCCTCCTCGCAGGATCGGCCGACGAGTAGTCGAACTGAATGGCTCGTGTCCGCTGGATTGCCAACGGGCTTGGCGATCCGGAATCTCGGAGGTGGCGGGGGCCGTCGTGCGGCCCGCAAGGTGATTGTGTCGTGTGGGACGTGTCGGGCAGAAGGGGGCAGCCACGCTGCGGTCGTGGTTACACAGCTTCACTTCGCGCACGCACCTCCTTCGTGCATCGGCCCCGACCCACCCTTGTGTCGACAACGGTTTCCGCTGCGACGTGCTCACCGTTCGTACCGGCCGTTTCGACCCATAAACGATCAGCGAACGGCGCCGCACATCGCAACATGCGAACTGCAGCGGTGTCGATCCTGACCTCAGTCTGCCGACGAAACGTGCAGTTCGGTCCCGGAATCTTACATCAGAAAGGTGATCACGCTTTGCTCTCGGCGTGAGCCAGATGACCTGCGCATATTGCGCCATGTCGACCGTTTTGACTGCGCCATTTAGTCGAGCTTCCGGAGAGGCTCGCAATTTAACTACGGAGTGAAACCACATCTTTGGCGCTTACTCACCCTCTTGGCCCAAGCACATAGGACGGAAACCGAGGCCGCCACACATCTGGTAAAACCGTCGTGAATACTCATTTGGCGCATGGACCAGCGATGCTCCGTAGCGCCGCTCCGGATCATGACCGCGATCCGGCCACGAATCTGGGGCGAACACCTTGACCAGGGAAGACCGGTTCTTCATGGCAAGCCTCGGTGGTGGTCGGCGCCCGGTACTTCGGGCGGGGGTCGGTCCGGGCGCCGCCGCCACACGACGCCGATTTCGCTCACGGAGGGTGCCATCAACAGCCACCGAAGCTGCAAACACCCCACCACTGAGCCATGTGACCAGCGATCTCCACAACTTTCCGTAGTCAGAAGATTCACCGCTAAGTATGAGTGACCCCACCTATTCCGGAATGGTCGTTTCGACTGCCGCTGAAGACCGGCTGAGCCTGCCTCGGCGGGCCCAAAACGGCTCCCACCTGCGGACGTGGCTACCATGACTGGCTCCACCGCACGCGCCGTCTTGCCGGACGATCAACACCGGACGAATGCTCTCGGAGGGATGCATGCGCAACATCGCTCACTCCCCTGCGGCTGGCGGATCAGCTGAGGACACCGGCCAGATGCGAGCGTTATTCGGCGGGGACGATGACGTCTCCATGCCAGAGCCACCGCAGAGCACCGACGGGCGGCCCGATTTCGAGCAAATTCAGCAGAGCAAAGAGTTCGGCGTGCTCCGTCGCCGGCTGCGCCGCTTCATTTTTCCGATGACCTTGCTCTTTTTCGGCTGGTACATGACTTATGTTCTGCTCGCTGCCTACGCCCATGACTTCATGAACACAAAAGTCGTCGGAGAAGTGAACGTCGCGATTATTTTCGGGCTCCTTCAGTTCATTTCCACGGTCGCTATTACCGCGATCTATCTACGGTTCGCCAAGAACCGCCTTGATCCACAGGTTGACTTGATTCGTAGCCAGGCTGGAGTCGGCAAACAATGACGATGCATGTTGCCGCCGCGTCCCCGACCGCGGCGAGTGACCCGGTATTGAACATGACCGTGTTCGGGATCTTCGTCGCGGTGACGTTGTTCGTTGTCTATCGGGTTAGCACCCGAAACAGCGGTACGTCCGACTACTACGCGGCCGGCGGCCGGTTCACCGGGGCACAGAACGGCGTCGCGCTCTCCGGTGACTTCCTGTCCGCGGCATCCTTTCTCGGCATCGCGGGTGCGATCGCGATTTATGGCTACGACGGCTTCCTCTACTCGATCGGCTTCCTGGTGGCGTGGCTGGTCGACCTGCTGCTGATCGCCGAGCTGCTGCGCAATACCGGCCGGTTCACGATGGGCGACGTGCTGAGCTTCCGGATGCGGCAGCGCCCGGTACGCGCCGCGGCCGCCACGTCCACATTGATCATTTCGTTCTTCTACATGCTCGCGCAGATGGCCGGCGCGGGTGGCCTTGTGGCTCTGCTGCTCAACATTCACGACCAGGTTGGCCAGGCGATCGTGATCGCGGTCGTCGGTCTGGTGATGGTGCTGTACGTGCTGGTCGGCGGGATGAAGGGCACCACGTGGGTGCAAATGATCAAGGCAGGGGTGCTGATCATGTGCGTGGTGCTGATCACGGTCTTCATGCTCGGCAAGTTCGGGTTCAACTTTTCCGAGTTGCTTTCCCAGGCGTCGGACCGGAGCCCACTCGGTGAGGGCCTGACCGAACCGGGCGGTCAGTACGGCGAATCGGATACCACGAAACTCGACTTCGTTTCGCTGTCCGTGGCGCTGATTCTCGGTGCCGCCGCGCTGCCGCACATCCTGATGCGTTTCTACACGGTGCCGAACGCGCGGGAAGCCCGCCGTTCCGTGGTGTGGGCGACCGCCTGCATGTTCGTCTTCTACCTCTCCACGTTGGTCATCGGCTTTGGCGCCGCGGCGCTCGTCGGTCCGGAAACCATCCAGCAGGCTCCGGGTGGGGAGAATTCCGCCGCGCCACTGCTGGCGTTGGAAATCGGCGGCACCGTCTTGCTCGGGGTCGTTTCCGCGGTGGCGTTCGCGACGATCCTCGCGGTGGTCGCCGGCCTGACCTTGACCGCGTCGGCGTCGTTCGCGCACGACGTCTACGCGAACATCTTCAAACGGGGGCACGCCGATCCGCTGTCCGAAGTCCGGGTCGCCAGGCTCACCGCGATCGTGGTCGGCATGGTGTCCATTGTCGGCGGAATTCTGGCCAGCGGGCAGAACGTGGCGTTCCTGGTGGCGCTGGCGTTCGCGGTGGCCGCCTCGGCGAACCTCTCGACGCTGCTGTACTCGCTGTTCTGGAAGCGGTTCAACACGACCGGCACCCTCTGGGGGATCTACAGCGGCCTGATCACGAGCCTCACGCTGGTGATCTTCTCGCCGGTGGTGTCCGGGAACGCGGATGCGATCTTCCCGGACGCGGACTTCGCCTGGTTCCCGCTGAAAAACCCCGGCCTGGTGTCCATCCCGACCTCGTTCCTTTTCGCGTTCCTCGGAACGGTGTTCAGCAAGGACAAGGCCAGCAAGCGGCGGCACGCCGAGATGGAAGTCCGCTCGCTCACCGGGATCGGCACCTGACCCCAGGGTGTACTGGGATCTGGCGGGGTGTATCGGGGCGTGAAGAGTGATCATGATCGCCCGGCTACGGGGTTGCCGGCGGGTATCCCGAGCACGCACCCTCTCCCGCGGCTGTTCGAGGAGGATGGGCACGGATACGACGAGGGGAGAACGAGTACGTGGCAAAGCAGGATGCCACCCTCGCGCGGATCCGGCGGTTCCTGGACACAAATCGCCCGCCCACCCCGTGCCTCGTGGTCGACCTGGACACGGTGCTGGCGCGCTACCACGAGGTGCGCGGGCGCCTGCCGGGCGGCACCGTTTACTACGCGGTCAAGGCAAACCCGGCGCCAGAGGTGATCCGGGTACTCGCCGAGACCGGCGCCCAGTTCGACGTCGCCAGCACCGGCGAAATCGACCTGTGCCTGGCGCAGGGTGCGAAGCCGGAGGCGCTGTCCTACGGCAACACGGTCAAGAAGGCGTCGGACATCGCGTACGCGTACGACCGCGGCGTGCGGCGGTTCAGTTTCGATGCCGAGAGTGATCTCGACAATCTCGCTCGATATGCGCCGAGAGCTAGCGTGTACTGCCGGCTGCTCGTCGAAGCGCCCGCCTCGACCACGCCGTTCGGCCGCAAGTTCGGCTGTACCCCGCGGATAGCGGTCGAGCTGCTCCGTCGCGGCGCGGAGGCCGGCCTTGACGCCGCGGGGCTGTGTTTCCACGTCGGATCGCAGCAACTGAACCAGGAAGCCTGGCGAGCCGGCATCGCCCAGAGCAGCGAAGTATTCACCGAGCTCGCACGGCACGGCGTGCGGCTGCGCTCGCTGAACCTCGGTGGCGGTTTCCCGACCAGCTACACAACCGAGGCACCGGGCGTCACCTCGATCGCCGGCACCATCACCGACGCCGTCGCCGAGCACTTCCCGGCCGCGCCACCGGAACTGCTGCTCGAGCCGGGGCGGGCGCTAGTGGCGGAAGCCGGGATGATTCGAAGCGAGGTCGTCGTGGTATCCAAGAAGTCCACAACGGACACCACACGGTGGGTATACCTGGATATCGGGCGCTACAACGGACTCGCGGAAACCGAGGGCGAGGCGATCACGTACCGCCTGAGCAGCGACCGGGACGGCGATCCGGACGGTCCCGTGATCATCGCGGGGCCGAGCTGTGACGGTGACGACGTGCTGTACCAGAACTCGGGCTACCGGTTGCCCCTTACCTTGCGTGTCGGCGACTACCTCGACATCCTGGCAACTGGTGCATACACCGCAAGCTACTCATCGGTGTGCTTCAACGGTTTCCCACCACTCCCAACATATTGCATCGGAGAAATGGCAGGAGGTTGATAGATGTCGAGTAGTCCCATGCCGCGGCCCACAATCGGCTCCTTCGTCGGCTGGCACGTGCTGGCCGAAGCACACGGTGTCGACCCGGCGTTGCTCGACGACCCCGATTTTCTCAGTAATACCCTGGAAGTCTCGCTGAAAGAAGCCGGGGCCACGGTATGTGAGATGAATTCCCTGAGATTCGAACCGCAGGGGGTGACCGTCCTCGCGATGCTGGCCGAGTCGCACGCTTCCATGCACACCTATCCGGAACTCGGTGCGCTGTTCGTGGACGTGTTCACCTGCGGCGAAAGCGCGAATCCCGAACACGCGGTCCGCCAGCTCACCTCGATGCTCGGCGCCACCGGCACGCGTACCTCGACGGTACGGCGCGGGCACCGTGCTCCGGTGCTCACCAGCACCCGGGAGGTGCTCCAGTGACCACTGTGGACACACCCACCACGATCGCGGAGCCACTGGGGCGCGGGCTGAGCCGCGTCTGGCAGCTCGACGAGGTCCTTTTCGAGGCCACCACCGACTACCAGCACGTCGTGATCGCCAAGACCTCGCAGGGCATCTCGTTGTTCTGCGACTCGGACCGGCAGAGCACCGAGTTCAGCCAGCTCGTCTATCACGAGGCACTCGCGGTGCCGGCGCTGCTGCTCGCCGATCGGCTCAGACGCGTACTGATCATCGGCTCCAGCGAAGGCGTGCTCAGCCAGCTCGTGCTGGCCGCCGGCGCGGAGGAAGTCGATCATGTGGACATCGACGCCGACACCGTCCGAGCCTGCGCCCGGTATCTACCCTACGGCTACACGAGGGAAGACCTTGCCGTTGCCGAACGCCGCGCGGGCGCGCTGCGCATGCACTACGCGGACGGCTGGGACTTCCTCGCCACCACCAGCGAAGCCGGTGGCTACGACGTCGTGATCGTCGACCTTCCGGATGAGCACGACGAAGGCCGGCGGCAGCAGAACAGGCTGTACGAGACCGACTACCTGATGCGCTGCCGGTCGGTGCTGAATCCCGGCGGCGTGGTGGCCTACCAGTCGGGCTGCGCGACACTGTGGCGCAACTCGACGCTATCCCGCGCGTGGCAACGCTTCCAGCAAACCTTCGCCACAACCGTCTACTTTGGATCCGACGAGCACGAATGGTCGTTCCTGTTCGGCCGTCCGGATCATCTCGAGCGACCCGTCGCGGCCATGCTGGCCGCGTTCCCTGATCTCCGATATCGCCCGGCGTCCATCGACGAACCGGCGCTTCGCTCGCGCACCGTCCCGCCCTACCGGTTGAGACACGGATAACCGCGACCTACAGCGGGATCCCTGCCGCCACCTTGCGGGTCACCTTGCGTTCGGCGATGAACGAGACGAAGGGAACCATGCCGGCTAGCAACACCAGGATCGTCGCCTTGATCGACCAGCGCGCCTTGATCCCCAGATCGACCGCGAAGATCAGGTAGAGCACATACAGGAATCCGTGTCCCGGACCGATGTAGCTCATCGGCGTATCGTTGTCGCCGGCATACTTCACGATCATCGCGGCAACGAGGGCGAGCAGCCCGACACCGACCACGTAGGCGAGGACGCGGTACCTGATCAGGGCGCCGCTGATCGGCGCCTGCGTGCTTTGCTCGCTCGAGGACACTGCTGGTTGGCCTTCCGGTCGTGGTTCAACGTCGTTGTGGCGGCCGGGCCGCGTTGAGTTCGGCGAGATACCGGTTGTACTCGGCCAGCTGCCGGTCTTCGAGATCTTCGTCGTCCGGGCCCGCGGCGACGTGCTGGTACGTCCTGGCCAGGCGAGGCCGCGGCACGGTGCGCTCCGGCGCCGCGGTCTCGGCGGCACCGGGGTGTTCGCCCTGTTCCTGCTGCTCGTGCTGCTTGCGGAGGTTGCGCAGCCGCCAGAACATGAACGCCGGGAACAAGCCGAACAGCGGCCACTGCAGGACGTAGCCGAGGTTCAGGAAGCTGCCGGTTGACGAGAAGCGCTGCCACTGCCACCAGGCGAGCAGGCAGCATGCCACCAGGCACAGCACGCAGACGCCGACGATCAGCAGCCGGCGTGGGCCGAATTCACTGGCACGCACGTCACCGACGCTAGCACTCGGCTTCTCGCCGCCGGCCCGCCAGGCGGCTACTCGTTCCGCCCGTCGCCGTGCACCGCTTTGGCGTAGCCGTCAGCCAAACCGAACACCTTCTGCCCGTACGGCACCGAGTTGTTGTAGGACATGATGCCGGCCCACCAGCCCTCGGCACTGGACATGTCCCGCCCGCCCGCGCACAGGTACCGGGCTGCCGCGGCCGCGGCGTCGTCGATCTGCTGCGGATCACCCTGGCCGTCGCCGTTCCCATCCGTGGACCACTTCGCCCACGTGGTCGGGATGAACTGCATCGGGCCAACCGCCCGGTCGTGCCGTGGATCGCCGTCCAGCACACCGCCATCACTGTCGGTAATGGTGCGCACGCCGGATGATCCGTTCAGAGGCACCCCGATGATCGGCTTCGACGGCCGCCCGTCCGCGCCCAGCTGGGCACCTCCGTACCGTCCGTGGTCGGATTCGATCCGGCCGATCCCGGCCAGCGTGGCCCAAGAGATCCGGCAGTCCGGCTGATCGGCACGGGCGGCGAGTTCGGCATTGGCGTAGGCCCACAACGCTCTGGCCGGCACGCCGGTGATCCGCGAAGCGCCCTGGGCCCACGCGGCCAGCGGATCACCCCCCGGCTTGGCCGCTTGCGGTTGCGGCTGCGTCTGGGGGCCGACGTCGGCGTGCACAGGGGCCGCCGAACCCGGTTCCACCTGAGCCGCCTCCACCTGCAGGGCCGGGATGTCCGTGGTGGTGGGACCGGCATCGGGGGCGGTCGCCACGGTGGCGAACCACACTCCGGCACCGGCCACCGCGAGCACCACACCGACGACGGCCAGCCGGCCGAGCACGCCATGTCGGCGCTGTGCGCTGGCCCGCTGCTCCGCCGTCGGCGTGGTCTGCTCAAACTCGCCCAATATCTCCCGCCCTGGATTTCCGGCCTTGGTGCCACGGCCCTCGGTGCCACGGCCCTCGGTGCCGCGCGGTCCGGCCGGATCGCGCATGTCCCGAACGGGTGGATCGCCGCGTACAGGGTGGGCCTGTCTCGTTACTACATGGGCCTATCGCATTATCGCCAGATTAACGAGTTCGCCCGGCGCGAGTTACGTCGAGGCCAGGCGATCGGGCCGGAAGATCAGGCCGCGCCCTCTCGGCGCTGCCTGGCTAGCCGGGCAACACACCACGCGGGCGCGCTTCCCCGGCGCAGATGCTCGAGCACGGTCAGCGGGCCGAGCCGTCGGCCGAGATCGGCCGCGGCGAGTCCGGCCGCACGGTAATCCAGCGCTCGCTGGTCGAGCGGGCTGATCCCGGCGTCCCACCATTCTTCGGCTTCGGCGACGTCGCCAACCAGCTGCCACCAGCTGGCGGCGGCCACGAGCAGGTCCTCGGGCACATCGGGCAGCCGGCGCCGCATCGCGGCCACGTACCCGGGATCGGCCGGCTCCACGGTGGCCCAGCGGGAGGATTCTCCGCTGCCGGCACGGCCACGCTGGCCGGGAATGCCCGGCGGTGCGACGGGTGCCTCCGAGAGCCAGTCCGATGTGATGCGGTTGATCTCGTCGTCCTCGGCGTTCTGGGCGCGCTCCGCCGACCACTGACGGATCAACGCGTCAACCCCGGGGTCTTCGATCATCCCGTGTGCCTCCTCCATGGCCGATGATCACGCAATGTGAGCACAGTAGGTCGGAGGGTCCAGGCTTCGCCAGACCCTCGAGGCAATCAATTGGACGGACTTCCATGACCTGCGGTTGTCCATCACATACCACCCAGATGGTCGAGTCTCGCCACCCGACTGGGGGTTCAATAACACTCGGTAATTGCCTCACAGATGCGCGATGCCAGCCCACTGCCGCCCTGCCGGCGGCGCGGAGCGACAAGAGTCGTGATCCGGATCGCTCGATGCTCTGGCCGAAGCCCTGAGCTAGGCAAACAGGCTCCGCACGAAGGTGACGATCGCTTCCGCGCCGTCCCGGAGCCAGCCCAGGATGGTCTGCACACCGTCGGCCGAGGCCTGCGGGTTGGTGATGACATAGAACAGCACCAGCGCCACCACCGTGACGACGATGACCTTTTTCGCTTTCACCGGTCCATACTCCATCCCCGTTTGGGCCGTCCGACCGTGTACACGGCCTGGCCAGCCGCCCGGCACTCGCTAGCCATCGTCCCTCACAGCGCACGATTCAGGTACAGAATCACGCCTATGGCCGCTCGCGGTGACTCGATGTGTGCACCAAGCCACCCCTCACTGTAAAGCCACCCATCGCCGAACGGGTGCCGGACACGCCTCGACCAGCGGACCGGCGCCGGCGGGCGCCCGCGGCTAACCGCTGATCGTGCCGGCCGCGCGCAGCTTTTCCAGGTCCTCTTCGGACAGCCCGAGCTCGGCGAGCACCTCGGTGGTGTCCGAACGCGCATCGTGCGGTGCCTCGGGTCGCTCCGTCGGGGTGCGGTCGAACTTGGGGGCAGGGGCGGGCTGCGGCATGCCGGCCACCTCGACGAAGGTCCGCCGCGCCACGTTGTGCGGATGTTCCGGGGCCTCCTCCGGGGAGAGCACCGGGGTCAGGCAGGCATCGGTGTCCCCGGCGAGCCCGGCCCACTCATCCCGAGTGCGGGTGGCGATGACCTCGCCGATCGTGGCGCGCAACCGCGGCCACTGGGTCCGGTCGTACCGGTTCGGCAACTCTTCCGGATCCAGCTCGAGCACCCGGATCAGCTCCGCCCAGAACCGTTCCTCGATGGCGCCGACCGCCACGTACTTGCCGTCCGAGGCCTGATACGTGTCGTAGAACGGGGCCCCGCCGTCCAGCATGTTCTCGCCGCGCGGGTTCGACCACAAACCGAGGCTTCGCATGCCGAACATCTGGGTGGCGAGCAGCGCGGCACCGTCCACCATGGACGCGTCGACGACCTGGCCGCGCCCCGATGCCGTTCGCTCGTGCAGCGCCGCGAGGATGCCCATCGCCAGCATCAGGCCACCCCCGGCGAAGTCACCGAGCAGGTTCAGCGGCGGCACCGGGGGCTCGCCGGACCGCCCGATCGGCTCGAGCGCCCCGGCCAGCCCGATGTAGTTGATGTCGTGCCCCGCCCGCGGCGCGAGCGGGCCGTCCTGCCCCCAGCCCGTGATCCGGCCGTACACCACCCTGCGATTGCGGGCGTGCACCTGCTCGGGGCCAAGCCCCATCCGTTCCGCTACGCCCGGGCGGAAGCCCTCCACCAGCACATCGGCCGATTCGCAGAGCTTGAGCACCAGCTCGGTGCCCTCCGCTGACTTGGTGTCCACGCCGATCCAACGGCGGCTGCGGGTAAGCGGGTCACCCGGTACGGCCAGCACGTCGGCAGCGGGTTTGGCCCGATCGACCCGCACCACGTCGGCACCGAGGTCGGCCAGCATCGTGCAGGCGAACGGGGCCGGCGCCAGCCCGACCAGCTCGATCACCCGAAGTCCGTTCAGCGGGCCAGCGCCCATACTCGTCCCTCCCATGCCGCCGCCTCACAGCGACCGCGCGATGATCTCTTTCATGATCTCGTTGGTGCCACCGAAGATCTTGCTCACCCGGGAATCGGCCCACATCCGCGCGATCGGATACTCGGTCATGTAGCCGTAGCCGCCGAACAGCTGCACGCAGCGATCGATCACCCGGTTAGCGCGGTCGGTGGTCCACCACTTGGCCATCGCCGCGCCTTGCACGTCCAGCTCGCCGCGCAGGTGCCGTTCGATGCACTGGTCCAGGAACGCGCGGGACACCTCCGCCTCGGTGGCGCACTCGGCCAGCTCGAACTTGGTGTTCTGGAAACCGAAGATCTCCCTGCCGAACGCGGTGCGGTCCCTGGTATAGCGCAGCGTTTCGGCCACCGCGGCATCCATCGCGGCGACCGCGGTGACCGCGATCAGCAGCCGCTCCTGCGGTAGCTGCTGCATGAGCTGGATGAAGCCCTGCCCTTCCTGCTCGCCGAGCAGGTTGCCGGCCGGCACTCGGACCTCGTCGAAGAACAGTTCCGAGGTGTCCTGGCCTTTCAACCCGACCTTGTCCAGCACCCGGCCGCGGCGAAAGCCCGGCGTTCCGTCCTCCACCACGATCAGCGAAACGCCCTCGGCACCCTTGCTGGTGTCCGTCTTGGCCACCACGATCACCAGGTTGGCCTGCGCTCCGTTGGTGATGAACGTCTTCGCGCCGCTGATCACGTAGTCGTCGCCGTCCCGCACCGCCCTGGTCTTGATGTTCTGCAGATCGGAGCCGGTGCCCGGCTCGGTCATCGCGATGGCGCCGATCAGTTCGCCGCTTGCCATCTTGGGCAACCAGCGGTTCTTCTGCTCCGTCGTGCCGTAGGAGTTGAGGTAGTGCGCCACGATCCCGCTGTGCACGCTGACGCCCCACGCGGAGTCGCCGCTGCGCGCCTGCTCCTCGAACAGCACGGTCTCGTGGGCGAACGTGCCGCCGCCACCGCCGTGCTCCTCAGGGATGGACAGGCACAGCAGGCCGACGTCGCCGGCCTTCGTCCACAGCTCCCGGTCGACCTGCTTGTTCTCCGCCCACCGTTCCTGGTGTGGGGTCAGCTCCTTTTCGCAGAACGTGCGGGCCAGCTCTCGGAAGGCGCGCAGATCGTCGTTCATCCAGCTACGTGGCGCGGTCATGGCTCAGGCCTTTCGCACGGTTCGAGTTGATCGAGAGGGCCGTTCGACGCGAGGATAAACAATCCAACTGACATGTAAATACAATCGTGAACGTACTTTGGGCGAGACGGCATGTAAAGTCCGACGTCCTGGCGGGCCGATGGCGGTTCGTCGTTCGGAGGTGGGTGATGAGCACGGCGGCACATTCGCCGGTGACCGGGCCGAATACCCGGCCACACCGGACACAGCAACAACGCCGCGAGCACACCAGGAACCTGCTGCTGGACGCGACAATCGACTGCCTCGTGGAGCTGGGTTACGCGCGCACCTCGATCAACGAGATCTGCAAGCGAGCGGGCGTCTCCCGCGGCGCGCAGCAACATCACTTCACCACCAAGGCGGAGCTGATGGCCGCGGCCGTGGAGCATCTGGTGACGAAGCTGCGAGCGCAAGTGCTGGAATCCATCCCCAAGGACGCCAGCCAGCCCGAACGCATCGAAGCCACCATCGATCTGCTGTGGGAGGCGTACTCCGGCAAGCTGTCCGCCGCCGCGCTGGAACTGTGGGTCGCCGCGCGTACCGACCAGGAGCTGCGCGCCGCGATGCTGCCGGTGGACCGCGCGCTTGGCCGTTCAACCCTCGAGCTCTACCGATCCGCCGCGCCCGACAGCGCGCCTGCCGGGCAGACCGAGAAGCTGTTCTGGCTGACCGTGAACCTGACCCGTGGTCTGGCGCTGGATGCCGAGATCGGCGGGGACGAGCAGCGTCGGCGGCAACTACTCGACGAGTGGAAACGCATCGTGAGCGACGTCTACGGCGGCTGAACGCGGCCGGCGGAGTTCGGTGAGCCGGCCCGACCCTCGCTCGGGCCGGCTCACCACCCGGTAGTGGGGATGCATCGTGCGCCGAACTGTGACGCCCCACGAGCGAGAAAGGTTCTCGATTCGATCGATGTGCCGGCAAGAATTCGGCGATTACGGCGAATGGCCACGTCGTCGCTCGAGCGGCTCGCCCTTCCGGCCGACTCGGCGGGTAGGGTGGGAGGGGACGCGGCGTTCAATGTCGCCGCGGAACAGTAAGCGATCGCTCTGGACCCCGGCGCTCACCGCAACCGAGCTACCGGGAGATAGCAACTATGACCGGAACCGTCCAAGCCCAGCGACCTCGGGCAGGACCGCACAATTCCGAAGACAGTTCGAAACGTACCGAGCCCATCATCGAGGGTGAGAAGTCCCGCACCGAGGCGTTCCTTGTCAAACTGTTCGCCGTGGTGCCGCTGCTGGCACTGCTCGCCGCGGCGCCGTTCGCCTGGGGGTGGGGCCTCGGCTGGGTCGACATTGGCCTCGCCGTTGGCTTCTACGCACTCACCGGGCTGGGCGTGACCGTTGGCTTCCACCGGCATTTCACGCACGGTGCCTTCAAGGCCAAACGTGGCATGCGCGTCGCGCTTGCCGTCGCCGGCAGCATGGCCATGCAGGGCCCGGTCATCACCTGGGTCGCCGACCACCGCCGGCACCACGCCTTCGCCGACAAGGAAGGCGATCCGCACTCCCCATGGCGGTTCGGCACATCAGCGGCCGCACTGGTCAAAGGGTTCTGGTACGCCCACATGGGGTGGATGTTCGAGCGGGAAAAGACCAACGCCAAGCGGTTCGCCCCTGATCTGCTTGCCAATCGCGACATCAGCACGGTGAACCGGATGTTCCCGGTGCTGACCGTGCTGACCTTGCTCGCCCCCGCGGTGCTGGGTGGTGTCATCACCATGTCCTGGTGGGGCGCGGTGACGGCGTTCTTCTGGGCGAGCCTGGTTCGGGTGGCGGCACTGCACCACGTGACGTGGGCCGTGAACTCGATCTGCCACATGATCGGCGAGCGCCCGTACGCCGCTCGCGACAAGTCCGCGAACTTCTGGCCACTCGCACTGCTGTCCTTCGGCGAGTCCTGGCACAACTCGCACCACGCCGACCCCACCGGGGCACGCCACGGTGTGCGGAGGGGCCAGCTCGACATCTCCGCCCGCCTCATCTGGGCGTTCGAGAAGCTCGGCTGGGTGAGCGATGTTCGCTGGCCGAAACCGGAACGGCTGGCTCGCAAGCTCAACCAGCGCTACACCGGCTGACCCGCGGCGCCGACACCGCGCGGCCGGGGCTCAGCGCTCGTCGAGCAAGCCGCGCTCCGAGGCGATCGCCACCGCTTCGGAGCGCCGGCTGGCGCCGAGCTTGCTCATCACCCGCGACAGGTGCACGCTCACCGTCTTCTCGCTGATGTACAGCTCGACGCCGGCTTCGCGATTGGTCCGGCCACGGGCGACAAGGGCCAACACGGACCGCTCGCGCGGGGTCAGCGGGTCGACGGTGTCGCGTGCGGCCGGCCGCTGCTCGCCTGGCACCGTGATCCTGGCGCGCCGCGCCAGCCGGTGCACCGCGTCGCGCAACGGCACGGCGCCGAGCGATTCCGCGACGGACGCCGCCTCGCCCAGCTGCTCGGCCAGCTCCGTGCGCCCGCTTTCGCCGGACTCGCTGTGACCGCCGCTGTCGCCGGAGCTGGAGTCGCCGGTGCCCCTGTCAACGGAGCCGAGCAACGCCTCGGCGTACCGCAGCCGGCAGATCGCCCGCTCGTAGACCGCGCCGTAGCCGAAGGCATCGACCGCCTTCCGCCATGCCAGCGGATCCATCCCGCGCAGTCCGGCGGCTTCCGCCTCGAGGCGGGCCAGCCACGCCAGGCCTTCCGGTCCCATCCCGCCCGCCCACGGCCGGCCGTTCCGGACCGCCCGCATGGCATGTTCGTACAACCGCTCCCCGCGCGTGATCGCGACCTTCTCGGCATCCACATTGGACGCTCGGCGGGCGGCCGAGGCGAGTTCGGCGCAGGCACGGAGCCCGAGCGCGGCCAGCCGCACGCCGCCGAGCGCCATCGGCTGGAACTGCTCGAGCCAGTCGATCGCCTCGTCGACGTGCGTGGCGGCCCCACTGGGATCTCCTTGCCAGAGCGCGGACTCCGCCCCGGCGCATCCGATGAGCAACGCGATCTGCATGTCGAGCTGCCACTGCGGGCGCAGCTGGCCGAGCACGGTCTCGGCCTCATCGAACTGGCCACGACCGACGAGCAGCTGCAGGCCGGCCGCGGCGACCCGGCCGGAGACCAAGCTGGACATACTCATTCGCTCGTCGCTGACCGAAGACCCGCTGTCCTGCCATTCGCCGCCGGCATACCGGATGAGAATGCGCAGCACCTGCAACTCGAGCCCGTAGGTGCTCCAGGTCAGGCCGGTGGTCCGAGCACGAAGGCTGCCCTCCTCGACGGTCCGCGCCGCCTCGGCTAGTTGCCCCCGGTCGTAGAAGGTCATCGCCAGGAAACACCAGGCACGCAACTCGGCGGTGAGCTCACTGGAAGCGGCCGCGATCCGCACGGCCTCGCGTAACCCGGCGCGGGCCCCCTCGATATCTCCCTGCCTGCCGTCCAGCAGTGCGAGCGTGGTGAGCGCGTCGGCTTCCGCTCCCCCGCTGCCGACTTCCCTGGCGTCCGCTATGGCGTCCTGCGCGCTCTGCCGCGCCTCGGCCGGCTGGCCACCGACCCGCTGGAACGCGGCGTAGCTGGCGTGTACCCGGGCACGTTCCCTCCCGGGGGAGCCGTTCGCGACGAGCTGCCACGCGCGGCGGATCGCCTCGTCCGCCTCCTGCTCCCGGCCGTCGAAGGCTCCCAGCGCCTGCGCACGGCGGCGCCACACGCGTGCCGCGCGCTCCGGTACCTCGGTGCCGCTCAGCGCTTCGATGGCCGCTTCGACGAAGGCGAGGGAGCGTTCCGGTTGACCGACCTTAGCCGCGGTCCATGAGGCCCGCACGAGCAACTCGAGATGGTCGTGCGGGCCGCGCTGGTCGGGATCTACCGCGTCCCACACACTCAGCGCCTGTTCGAGGTGGCGCAATGCCTCCGCAGGGGCGCCGAACCCGTCGGCCTCGTCCGCGGCCCGCACCGAGGCCGCCAACGCGCCGGCCAGATCGTTGCTCTGCACGCAGTGGTAGGCCAGCATCGCGGCGTTGCCCCTGGCGTTGGGTTGCCGGGTGAGGGCGGCCGCATAGCTGGCGTGCAACCGGGTGCGTTCGCCCGGCAGCAGGTCCTGGTACACCGCCTCGCGCAGCAACGCGTGCCGGAACGCGTAGCGCCCCTGCTCGGCGACCAGCACATGGTGTTGCACGGCTTCCCGCAGCGCCTCGTCGAGCTCCGCCTCGGTGGTCGCGGCGACCGAGGCCAGCTGCGCGTCGGTCGCCGAGCGGCCGGCGACCGACGCCACCCGCACCACGGACTGGGCAGCGGGGCTGAGCCGCTCCAATCGCGCGAGCAGCACATCGGCCAGCGTGGCCGGCAGACCGTCGGCAGACTGGGTGTAGCAGGTGAGCAGTTCCTCGGCGAAGAAGGCGTTGCCCTCGGATCGGTCCATCACACTGCGCAGGTGCGCGTCGTCCAGCGGTCGCTCCGCGAGGGCCGAGACGAACCGCCGGATCTCGTCCGTGTCGAACGGCGCCAGTTCGATGCGCTCGATCTTCGGGAGCCGAACCAGCTCGGCCAGCTGGGCGCGCAGCGGGTGGCGCCGATGCAGGTCGTCGGCGCGGTACGTGGCCAGCACCAGCAGGCCCTGGGAGCGCAGCCTGGACAGCACAAAGGACAACAGGTTCCGGGTCGCCGAGTCGGCCCAGTGCAGGTCCTCGATCACGAGCAGCACGGTGCGGCCGGTGGCGAGTTTTTCGAGCAGGCCGAATACCGCGTCGAATACCTGCAGCTGGCTGACGTCCTGCTCCGCGGCGGATGAACCCGGCATGTCCGGCTGGCCCGGCGCGAACACGTCCGATGCGGCCGGCCGAACACCGGACACGTTCAGCTGCGGTAACAGTCGCCCCAGGGTCGGCCAGCCCCGCAGCGACTCGGCCTCGGCACCGGTCAACGTGCCAAGTGCCTCGGCGAACGGCAGGTACGGCAACCCCGCCTCGCGGACGTCGAGGCACCGGCCGGTGAGCACCAGCGCGCCCTCGCCCTCGGCGCGTTTGGCGAACTCGGTGACCAGCCTGGTCTTCCCGACGCCGGCATCCCCGGACAGCAGTACCGCGCCCGCCTCGTGATTACCGGCGCGCTCCAGCGCTGCGCGTAGCTGTCGCATCTCCGCGGTCCGCGCGACGAGTGGGATGCCGGAACCAATCCGGGGCACGTCGACCATTGTTCCGCATTCCGCCGACATTTCCTCGCGGATTCACTCAGCGCGTAGCGGGCCGGGGCCGCGGGATGGCAGGCACCTTCTCCGCACGGTGGGTGGCGCGCCGGCTGGATCGCCGCGCCAGCCGTAGCTGTTCGGTCCGGTAAGCGATCTCGGCCCGAATGCCTTCCTCCGCCCAGGTCTGCGAAATCATGATGTGTTCTCCAGTTCTCGATGACGACGAGACCAGAGTCGTCCTGAGGAACCGGTGGCCACATTGGGCGATTACGCAGTGTTCCTTAGTTTTTCCCCTTACCCGGAAGGCGCGGAGAGCCGATTCCGGGTAAGGGATCCTTTGATCCGGCCGTGAGTCCCGCCCAGCTCATGCGCGGGCTCACGGGTGTGCGCTGGCCTAGTAGTCGAGCTTTCCGTCTCGGGCGGCCCCCATAAGCGCGTACCAGTCGCGTCGCGACATACTCAGTAGTTCTGTTCGCGGATTCTTCGAGTCACGCACGACCGCTCCGCCGCTCGTCATGGCGACCTCGACACAGTCGTTTCCCGCACCGCTGTAGCTGCTCTTGCGCCAGGCGGTGCCGACCGGCGGGTTGCCGGCCCGGTTGGCAGTTGACAAACCTCACTCCTTCCTCAGCTTGCGGCCAACCCTTTCATCGCTTCGATGATCGCCTGAATGGTGTCATCGGGATTCAAGGCCGCCGCTCGCAGATGGTCGAACATCAACGTATACCGATGGACGTCCTCTTGCTGCTCCAAATAGACGCCGCTCGAGGTATTTTCCACATAAACGACGTCAGGATCAGCCTGTTCAGGGAATCCGAGGATCAAGAATGGGCCTTCCATCCCGGCGTGTGCGCCGGCGGTGAACGGCAGCATCTGGAGCGTCACGTGGGGTGCCTGGGCGATTTCCTGTAGCCGCTCGAACTGCTCGCGCATCACATCGGGACCGCCGACGACCCGGTGCACCACCGCCTCGTCGATGACCGCCCAATACTCCGGCGGGTTCGACTCGGTGAGCAATCGCTGCCGCTCGATGCGTCCAGCCACCCGGCGCTCGATGCTCTCCTCGGTCGCGTTCGGACGAATAGCCTTGATCACCGCGCGGGTGTAGCGCTCGGTCTGCAGCAGGCCGGGCACCAGCAGGGCCTGAAAGGCCCGCAGCGAGGCGGCGTCCGCTTCCAAGCCGACGAACGCACCGGTGAACACCTCGTTGTAGGCATGCCACCAGCCTTTCCGGCGAGCCTCGCGGGCCAGTTGGACAAGTGCTTCCAGCTCGTCGCCGCCCAGTCCGTAGAGCTTCAGCATGTCGCGCGCGTCGCGCGGGGTGACCCCGACATGGCCGGTTTCGATACGACTGATCTTCGAGGCCGAGCATTCGAGTCGCTCCCCCACCTCGTCGATGGTCAGATCCGCGACATCTCGCAGCCTCCGCAGCTCGCTCGCCAACCGCCGGCGCCGAACCGTGGGGCCATCGCCTCGTGCCATGCCTTCACCTCCGCCCAACACAACTGAGCCCACAGTTTGTTAGTGCTGCACGACGGCACCAAGGTCAAACCCCCAAACGGGTGATGCAACTTGCAGCCGCTCAGTGCGTCGCCGCGATCTGCGAGCTACGGTAGGCACTGTAAGAACGATAGACCCCGGCGCGCGGCGGTCGTAGTACACCGCGCACCCAATAAAGACGAGCGCGGATCAGACCGTCCGCGCCTTGTGCCGAACGGTGCGCCCCCTCCCCGGCACCCCCAGCACCGTTCGGCGCGGCAGGGGGTCCGGGACCGCCCCCCGACCGGTCCCGGACCCGCTGTTTCGGACCCCTGGATCTACGCCACCGCGCCGTGCCCGTCCACGAGGCGTTGCCGTTGCCGGCCGAGCCCGTCGATGTCCAGCTCCATCACGTCGCCCGGTGCCAGGTAGTCGAACCGGCCGGAAAGCGCCACGCCCTCCGGCGTTCCGGTGTTCACCAGATCGCCCGCATCCAGCACCAGGTACTGCGAGAGGTGCCGGACGATCTCGGCCACGCTGAAGATCATGTCGGCGGTGCTGGAATCCTGCCGCACCTCGCCGTTTACCCAGGAACGCAAGCCGAGCCGCTGCGGATCGCCGAGGTCGGCCGCCGGGACCAGCCAGGGGCCGACCGGGTTGAACGTCGGGTAGCACTTGCCCTTGGACCACTGCCCGCCGGACTGCTCGATCTGGTAGGCACGCTCCGAGACGTCGTTGGACACCGTGTAGCCGGCGACACAGACCAGGGCTTCCTCGGCACTGGCCAGGTTGTGCGCACGCCGGCCGATGACCACGCCGAGCTCGACTTCCCAGTCGGTTCTGGTGCTGCCGCCCGGCACCCGCACGTCGTCGAAGGGACCGACGACCGTGTTCGGATGTTTGAGGAACAGGATCGGAACCTCCGGCGGCGGCGAGCCGGATTCGGCCGCGTGCGCCGCGTAGTTCTGCCCGATGCACAGCACCGCGGCCGGGCGGGCGATCGGCGCACCCACCCGCATGCCGGTGCCGTCCCCTGCATCGTCGACGGCGGTCAGCTCGCCGGCCGTCAACGCCTCCCTGGCACGTTCCACGCCGCCAGCGGCCAGGAACGCCCCGTCCACGTCCGTCGTGATCGTGCCGAGGTCGAACAGCCGGCCGTCCGCGTCGGCCACATACGGCCGCTCCGCGCCGGCCGGACCGAGCCGCAAGATCTTCATCGTGCTCCTCTACTCACATGTCAGTGTTCGTATGGGCGGGACAGGGTGCATTCGGGGTTCAGCCGTACCCCGAAGCCGGGGGTGTCCGACAGCCGGAGCCGGCCGTCAACCGGTACCGGCTCGTCCAGCAGCAACGGGCTGAACATCGGCACCACCTCGGTTGCCTCCGGGTGCATCATCAGGAACTCGGAGAACGGGCTGTTGTGCCGGGTGATCGCGAAATGATACGAGTACACGCTCGATCCGTGCGGCACCACCAGCACGCCACGGCTGTCCGCCAGCGCCGAGATCTTCAGCAGCTCGGTCATCCCGCCGCACCAGTTGACGTCCGGCTGGATGATGTCCGCGCAGCCCATCTCGAGCAGCAGCCGGAAGCCCCACCGGGTGGCCTCGTGCTCGCCGGTCGTGACAAGCACATCCGCGGGTAGCCGGTCGCGCAGTTCGGCGTAACCCCAGTAGTCGTCCGGTGACAGCGCCTCCTCGATCCAGCGCAGCCCGTGCTCACGCAACGCGAGGCCGAGCCGGGTGGCGTAGTCCAGATCCAGCGACATCCAGCAGTCCGCCATCAACCAGAAGTCCGTTCCCACCGCATCGCGCATGCTGGCGAAGCGCTGCACGGTCTGCGCCATCCCGTCGGCCCCTTCGGCCGGGCCGTGCCGGATCGGCATCTTGCCACCGATGAACCCCAGCTTCTGTGCGAGGTCTGGCCGTGCGGTCGTGGCGTAGAAGACCTGCTCGTCCCGCACCGGCCCACCGAGCAGCGCGTACACCGGCTCGCCGCGCAGCTTGCCGAGCAGGTCCCAGAGCGCCAGGTCGATCGCGCTGATCACGTTCAGCACCAGGCCCTTGCGCCCGTAGTACAGCGTGGCCGAGTACATCTGATCCCAGATCCGCTCCACCTGGTGAACCGGCGCGCCTTCCAGGAACCGGGAAAGGTGCCGTTCCACGATGTACGCGCCGGGTTCGCCCGCGGTGGTCACCGCGAATCCGATTGTGCCGTCGTCCGCCTCCAGCTCGACGATCAGCGTGCCGAGCACGTTGATTCCGAAGGACTGCCGGCTGTCCCGGTACTCCGGGTACTTCGCCATCGGCGTGGCGATGTGATCGTCGATCCAGTGCCCTCGGTCTTGGTCGTGATAGTCGGCGCCACCCCCGGTGGTGGTGTACGCCCGAACCGACCGGATGGTGCGTGCACTCATGGATGCCCTCTCTCTCGTCCCGGCAAGACCAGGATCTTGCTCACGGCCGACGTTCCGGACGCCAGGTTGGCGAAGGCGTCCGCGGCCCGCACCCCCTCAGCTGGTGACGCGCAGCAGGCCTTCCTGCACGACGGTGGCCAGCAGCTCGCCGTCCCGGGAGAAGAAGTGCCCGGTCGCCAGCCCGCGGGAGCCCGACGCGTTCGGGGATGAGCAGTCGTAGAGGAACCACTCGTCGGCGCGGAACGGCCGGTGGAACCACAGGGCATGATCGAGGCTGGCGCCGCGCACCGTGTCGGTCGCCCAGGACATGCCGTGCCGCGCGAGCACCCGATCGAGCAAGCTGAGATCCGAGGCGTAGGTCAGCACGCAGACGTGCAGCAGCGGATCGTCGGAAAGCGTGCCGTTCGCCCGCAGCCACAACTGGCTGCGTTCCTGCCGCTCGCCGCGCTTGTCCCCGGCCCACACCGGTTCCGTCACCGGGCGCACGTCGAACGGCCGGTGGATCGTCGGACGGTCGGTCCGCACCTCGTATTCGGCGACCAGCTCGGCGTGGCTGCGCAGCGTCGACGGCTCGGGTACGTCCGGCATCGGCACCGCGTGTTCCAGGCCGTGCTCGTCCAGCTGGAACGAGGCGGACAGCGTGAAGATCGCCTTTCCGTGCTGGATGGCCGTGACCCTGCGGGTGGTGAACGATCGCCCGTCCCGTACCCGATCGACGTCGTACACGATCGGCACGCTGGGATCGCCGCCGCGAATGAAGTACGCGTGCAACGAGTGCACCCTGCGCTCGGCGGGCACGGTCCGCCCGGCGGCCACCAGCGCCTGCCCGGCCACCTGCCCGCCGAACACCCGCACGGACGATTCCGGCGGGCTGACGCCGCGGAAGATGTTCTCCTCGATCCGCTCGAGATCGAGCAGGGCGACCAGCAGCTCCAACGGCGAACGCCCGTCCGGCGAGCCACGGCTGGTGGCAGCGGCGGCCCGGCGCGCGGCTTCGGTCATATCCCGGACTCTGCCACCCCTCGGCGTCCCATGCTCAGGCGTGATCTTCTTCGCCGAGCCGGTGCACCCTGATCAGATTGGTCGAGCCGACGGTTCCCGGCGGCGAGCCGGCCACGATCACCACGAGATCACCCCGCTGGTACCGGCCGATCGCCAGCATCGAGGTGTCCACCTGCCGCACCATCTGGTCGGTGGAATCCACGCTCGCCACCTGGAAGGTCTCGGTGCCCCAGGTCATCGCCAGCTGGCTGCGCACGTGCTCGACCGGCGTGAACGCCAGCAACGGCAGCTGAGTGTGCAGCCGGGCGAGCCGCCGCACGGTGTCTCCGGACTGGGTGAAGGCCACCAGCGCCTTGGCGTTCAACCGCTCGCCGATGTCCTTGGCGGCGTAGGAGATCACGCCACGCTTGGTGCGCGGCACGTGCGTCAGCGGCGGCACCGCGGGGGAATCCGACTCCACCGCCTGGATGATGCGGCTCATCGTGTCCACCGCATCGATCGGATAGCGCCCCACGCTCGTCTCGCCGGACAGCATCAGCGCGTCGGCGCCGTCCAGCACGGCGTTGGCGACGTCCGAGCTTTCCGCCCTGGTGGGCCGGGTGTTCGTGACCATCGAGTCGAGCATCTGGGTCGCCACGATCACCGGCTTGGCGTTCTCTCTCGCGATCTGGATCGCCCGCTTCTGCACCAGCGGCACCTGCTCGAGCGGGAGCTCGACGCCGAGATCACCGCGCGCCACCATCACGCCGTCGAAGGCAAGCACGATGGCTTCGAGGTTGTCCACCGCTTCCGGCTTCTCCAGCTTGGCGATCACCGGCAGCCGTCCCTTGCCGACCCGCTCCATCACCTGGTGCACCAGGTCGATGTCGGCCGGCGAGCGCACGAAGGACAGCGCGACGAAGTCCACTCCGAGCTCGAGCGCGAACTCGAGATCTTCGATGTCCTTTTCGGACATCGCGGGTACCGAGACGTCCATGCCCGGCAGGGAAACGCCCTTGTGGTTGCTGACCGGGCCGCCCTCGGTGACCTCGCAGACCACGTCCGGTCCCTCGACGTCCCGTACCTCCAAGCCGACCTTGCCGTCGTCGACGAGCAGCCGGTCGCCGGGTTTGGCGTCCTTCGCCAGCCCGGTGTACGTGGTGGTGACCCGGTCGTGCGTGCCCTCCACGTCCTCGATGGTGATCCGTACGATATCCCCGGTTCGCCATTCCGCCTGGCCACCCGCGAAGGTGCCGAGCCGGATCTTGGGGCCCTGCAGATCGGCGAGGACGCCGACCGCCTTGCCGCTGCGGGTCGCGGCGGTACGCACCAGGTCGTAAACCTGCTTGTGGTCGCTATGGCTGCCATGGCTGAAGTTCAGCCGCGCCACGTCCATGCCCGATTCGACCAGTTCGGCGACCTTCTCAGGGGTCGCGGTGGCCGGGCCAAGGGTACAGACGATCTTCGCTCGTCTACTCACGTTCATAGAGGGTAATAGGGACGGCTGGAACGATCCCGAAGTACCGGGCGGTAAGTTCTTCCGGTCCGGAATCCGGGGGCTACCGGGCCGGTTCCTCGCTCGGGCCCACGTGATCGGCCGCCCATTCGTTGAACTCGCGGACCGCCAGCCAAGCCTCGCGCACCCGCCCGTGGCACTCCGGTTCGTGCAGCGTGTCGTCCGGTTGCCAACGCCGGGTCACGTAGATGTTGCGGTGCCGGAGCAACTCGGTCCTCGGATGATCGGCCGGGTAGCCGCGCGGGCGGGTGGCCAGCTTGCCGCCCTCGACCTGCCAGCCCTTCGCGCGCAGCGTGCCGAGGATGCGAACCAGCCGCGTTCCGGCCAGCTCGCCGGCCACCGCGGTGCGGAACCTGGTGAGCTGGTCGGTGGCCAGCCGGAAGCATCCGCCGCCCACGAGCAGGCCGTCCGCGCTGATCTGGACGTAGTACGCGCCGCCGCCCCTGCCACGCTCGATCACCGCGCCGCAATGCGTCTTGTACGGGCTCTTGTCCTTGGCGAACCGCACATCCCGGTGCGGCCGGAACACCTTCCCGGTGCCGAAGCCGGTGGCGAACTCGGGCTCCAGTTCGGCGAGCAGTGCCTCCATCGGCGCGCGCACATCGGCCCGATACGTCTCGAGATTGTCCTGCCAGTACGCCTTCGAGTTATCCGCGATCAGCCCGTCGAAGAACTCCACGGCATGCTCGCCGAATCCCGTGAAGCGCCGTTCATCGTGGTGGCCGCTCACCCGTCCTCCTTCCACAACCTCCGCCACGAACGCCGCCACGAACGCCGGTCGCCGCGGCGCCGTCAGGTCACAACGACCTGACGTATAGATCGTTATACACCTATCGCGAGCCGCTCATCGGGCCGCGGCCTCAACGGCGAGCACCAGCATGTCGAGCTCGGCGTCGAACACGTCGCCCGGCGTCACGGTGCGCAGCCGGGGTGTCAGCGCACGAAGCCGCGGGACGTCGTCGTCCGATTCGGCGGCCGCGAACAGCGCCGCGTTGCGTTGCGGCGTCGTCGGATCCCCGTGCGTCTCGCGATGCGCCCGCCCAAGCACGATGTCCACGAAGATCAGGTAGAACCGGGCCGTCGCGTCCTCGCCCAGACCGGCGTCGGCGAGGATGTCCAGGATGGTCTCCGCGAGCCGCAGACCGCCTGGCCCGTGGTTGCCGCGGGTCATGATCAGGTCGGCGAGCCCCGGGTAGCGCACCGCCTGGCCGCGCATGCCGTGCGCGAGGTGCCGCAGCCGCCGTGACCATGGCCCGTGCCTGGCTTCCTCCGGGATGATCTCATGGTCGGCGATCGCGTTCGCCACCATCTCCAGCAGCGCCTCCTTGTCGGGCACATGCCGGTACAACGCCATGCGGGAAGCGCCGGTCTCGGCGGCGAGTCGCCGGATCGTCAACGCGGCGAGCCCTTCCCTGCGGGCCAGATCGAGCGCGGCGGTAACGATCTGCGCGCGGTCCAGGCTGCCCCACGGGCGGCGCCCCGCCGGTTCGGCAGCTGAGGTGGTCACGGCATGCACGGTACTGGCCCGGCTGCGCGGCCACTTGCGGACGATGTCCGCGAGCGCCTAAGGTGTGCCTTACCTAATCGTGGAACGGAGGTGTCCCGGATGGTCGATAACGTTGATTGGGCACGATGGCCGCTGATCGAGGTGGCTCCCGGCGACGTGCCCACCGCCCAGGTGGCGCCGGCGGTTGCCCGCGCCCTGCAGGCCGCGGTGGACCGGGGCGAGTATTTTGCCGCGGTGGTGCACATGCCGGACATGCCAGCCAACCGGCCGCGGGTATCCGGCGCACCGGAACGGATCCGCATGCTCAGAAAGCTCCGCCCCGGACTGAGCAGGCGGTGCCGCGGTCTCGCCTTCGTGATGTCCGCCGCGGCCCAGCGGGACAACGTCAAGGTCGTGAAATCCGGCAACAAGATCTGGGGTTGCCCCACGATGGCGACCGACGACGTGCAGCGGGCCAGGGCCTCGGCACGCACCCAGCTGTCCGCCGACACGTCCGAGCCGGCGTAATGTGGATCATCGCAGGACTGGGCAGCCTCGTGCTCTACCTGCTCCGGCGCGCCCGCCGGGGCAAGCGCGCCCAGAAGCGCGGCGAGGAAGAATCACGACTCGACGGGTAGCCGGTGTCCCGGCCCGCGACATCGTCACCCCGACATGGATGCATATTGCTCGTGGGACTGCCGGCCACCTGCCGGAGGTGCCGCGCTCCTGACAGGATCGCCCCATGGCCGAACACCCAGTCACGGTCGACGGGCACGCGTTGCGCTGCGATCAGATCGCCATGGTGGCCGCCGGCGAACCGGACACCGTCCGTCTCGACCCGGGTGCCGTTGATCGTGCCGAGCAGGCCTGGCGGCTGGCCGAGGACCTGGCCACCCGGCGGGTCGTGTACGGCCGGACCACCGGCGTCGGCGCGAACCGTGACGAGCTGGTGGAAACCGAAACCGTCGCGGAACACGGGAAGCGGCTGCTGCGCAGCCACGCGGGCGGCAGCGGCGCCCTGATGCCGGACCGGCAGGTGCGGGCGATGCTGCTGATCAGGCTCAACCAGCTCGCGGCCGGGCACTCCGGGGTGCACCCGAGGCTGCTGCGCGCGCTGTTCGACGCGCTGCGGCACGGCTCGATTCCGGTGGTGCACGAGGTCGGCGCGATCGGTACCGGTGATCTGACCGCACTCGCCGAAGCCGCACTGGCGCTGGCCGGCGAGGGGCCGTGGGCGCACGGCGGCGTCGAACCGATCCCGATCGACTCCGGCGACGCGCTCGCGTTCATGAGCAGCAATGCGGCCACCCTGGCCGGCGCCGCGCTTGCGTGCGTCGAACTCGATGCGCTGCTGCGCGCCAGCCACGTGGTCGCCGCGCTCTCCTACATCGCGCTGGACGGCTCCCCGGAGGCGTACGCGACACCGGTGCACCGCGTCCGGCCACATCCCGGACAGCTGCGCTGCGCGGAAGAGATGCGCCGGCTGCTCGGCATGCGCGCGGCACCCCCACCGGGCAGGCGGGTGCAGGACCCCTTTGGGCTTCGCGCGTTCCCACAGGTACACGGACCGGCGTTGGATGCGGTGCGCTACCTCGACGAGGTACTGAGCATCGAGGTGAACGCCGGCGCGGAGAACCCGATGGTCTCGGTACCGGACAACGACGTGTACCACCACGCGCATTTCCACACCGCGTACCTGTCCAACTCGCTCGATCACGCGCGCGGCACCCTGCACCAGGTGGCGGAGCTGTCCGCGGCGCGGCTCGGCGACCTGGTGGAGCCCGCGTTCACCGATCTGCCGGCGTTTCTGGCTTCCGGCCCGCCCGGCAGCTCCGGCGTGATGATCCTGGAGTATGTGGCGCACGACGCGCTCACCCAGCTTCGCCAGGCCGCGCTGCCGGTCACCCTCGGCACCGCGGTGGTCTCCCGCGGGCTGGAGGATCACGCCAGCTTCTCCACCCAGGCCGCGCGGCAGGCGGCCGAAGCCGCGAAGGCGTACCGGCTGGTGCTCGCCTGCGAGCTGGTGGCCGCGGTGCGCGCGTTGCGGATGCGCAGGGCGGGCCTGATCGACCTGCCGGTGCGCGAGGCGTTCGACGCGGCCGAGGAGACACTGGACCCTTCGCTCGCGGATCGACCGCTCACCGAGGACGTGCAGCGGGCCTGCGCCCTGCTCGACTCGCTGGCCACGATCTAACCTCCGGCTCGGGACGCGCCAGGCTCACCAAGCCGGGGGCTCCGGCAACGTGAACTCGGCGCGCGTTCGCCACGACCCCGGCGCATCCGTCTCGACCACCAGCCGTACCCGTTCGACACTGGCCCTGATCGGCAGCTCGTCCGCCACGTCCGCGGCGGCTCGTCGCATGCTGGCCGGGTCGAACGAGCTGGCCGCGCAGACGGTCAGGTGCGGCACGGTGCCCGGATGCCTGCCGCCATACGGGAGGTAGCTGGGGAAACGGCAACGCACGGCCTGGGTCAGCGCGCGGAACGGAGCATCCGGATCGGGCTCGAGCCACACCACGTCGTGGTCGAACCATCTGATGCGCGCGAACACGCAGTGGAAGGCCGGCACCGTGCGCACCGCCGCCTGGATCGCCTCGACGGTGTCCGGGCCGATCCGCGCGGGCGGGATGAACGGGTAGAGCACGGTGACGTGTGCGGGCACGCCCCAGCCCGCCTTACCGCTCAACCGTCGCCATTGCCGCCCCACCGCGGGCTCGGCCTCGGGAATCGGCACGATGATCGCGCTCTCGGTTGGCTCCGGTGTGCACCCCACCCGCAGAGCATGGCGGATCGGCGGGCTCGATCGCGCGTTACCCCGTTGCGGCCGCGCGTAGTGCGGGCAGCCACGCCACTCGCCACGCCACTCGCCACGCCACTCGCCACGCCACTCGCGCCGCCGACCGGATTGCCGATACGGTTGGGGTGACGGTCCGAGCACGGAGGGTCCAAGAACGGTGACGAGCGAAGCCAGCTGGGTGCCGGCGGAAGTCGACATCAGCACGCCGAGCGCCGCGCGGCTGTACGACTACTACCTTGGCGGGGCGTACAACTTCGAAACCGACAGGGAGCTGGCAAAGAAGATCTTCGACGTCTTCCCCGAGATGCCGTACCTGGCACAGGTGAACCGGGCGTTTCTGCGCCGTGCCACCAAGTTCTGCGCCGAGCAAGGGATAACCCAGTTCGTCGACATCGGCTGCGGCCTGCCGACCACCGGCGCGGTGCACGAGATCGCGCAGGCGGTGAACCCGGACTCCAGGGTTCTCTACGTGGACAACGAGCCCGTCGCGGTCGCGCACAGCGAGCTGATCCTCGAGGACAACGACCGGGCCGCGGTGATCCAGGCCGACCTGCGTGATCCGGATTCGATCTTCGGGCACCCGCACGCGACGCGGCTGCTTGATCGCGACCAGCCGCTCGCCGTGCTGGTCGTCGCCGTGGTGCACTTCGTGCCCGATTCGGACGACCCCGCCGGGTTGCTCGCGCGCTACCGCGATGCCATGACGCCCGGCAGCTACCTGGCGTTCTCCCACGTCAGCGGCGACACGCTGCCCAACGTGGCGAAAGCGGCCGAGCTGTACCGGAACAGCCAGAACCCGGCCTACCTGCGCACCCGCGACGAGGTGGCGGCCATGCTGACCGGGTTCGAGCTGGTCGACCCGGGGCTGGTGTTCGTGCCCCAGTGGCGGCCGGCGGATCCGCGGGACGCCGAGGACGCCGAGCGCTGCTCGTTCTACGGTGCCGTTGGCCGCGTGACCGGCTAGCTACTCGCCCCGCTTCTTCGCCAGCAGCGTGATCGTGGTGGTGGCCTCGACGGTTTGCCCGGCAGCCGGGCGTTGCGCGACCACCTGCCAGTTGCGGTCCCACAGCAGCATTCGCCCCTGCCCGGTGGCGTCCTGCTCGTTGAGCATGTACAGCCCGGCGGCCTGCATGGCGTTCTGCGCGTCCTGGTGCCGCATTCCGACCACGTCCGGAACAACCACCTTGGTCGGCTCGACGGGCGTCGAATCGACGGGCGCGGGCGGTGTGTAGTCGCTGCTCGGTTCGACCGATAGACCGGGAACGGTGCCGGTGTTGGTCGGCTCAGCGTCCGTACCGCCGAACCCGCCGCCGAACCCGCCGCCGAGACCGACGACCAGCAGCACGATCAGGACACCGGCGACGACGTAGCCGACGACCTGGTTCCCTCCCCTGGCCTCGCGCATCCGGTACCCCCTTCCTCGACGCGGCAGCACGCCGCCATGCAGGGAGGCTTTCGGCCGCCGGGCACCCGGTGTTACATCTCGTGCACCGAGCCGGGTTCGACGGCACGTTCCAGGGGCGCGGCGGGCGGGGTTCCCTGCGGTGGGACCGGCGAGGAAGCTCGTAGGCTCGTGGTGGACGGCAGCTGTTACCGGCGGAAGGCGGCGCGATCCATGGGCAACAAGGCGAGCATCGGGGTGACCGGGCTGGCTGTGATGGGCCGTAACCTGGCCCGCAACCTGGCGCGGCACGGGCACACCGTCGCGGTGCACAACCGTTCCGGGCAGCGCACCCGCGACCTGGTCGAGGAGTTCGGCTCTGAGGGCCAGTTCATCCCTGCCTACTCGGCGAAGGAGTTCGTCGAATCGCTTGAACGGCCGCGCCAGGTCGTCGTCATGGTGCAGGCCGGCGCGCCAACCGACGCGGTGCTCGACGAGTTCGCCGGGCTACTGGACGACGGTGACGTGCTCGTCGACGCGGGCAACGCGCACTTCGCCGACACCCGGCGGCGGGAGGCGGCACTGCGTGAGCGTGGCCTGCATTTCGTGGGTACCGGGGTGTCCGGTGGCGAGGAGGGCGCGCTGCACGGCCCCAGCATCATGCCCGGCGGCTCGAAGGAATCCTACGAGTCGCTCGGCCCGCTGCTCGAGGACATCTCCGCCAAGGTGAACGGCGATCCGTGCTGCGCGCACATCGGACCGGACGGTGCGGGGCACTTCGTCAAGATGGTGCACAACGGCGTCGAATACTCCGACATGCAGCTGATCGCCGAGTCGTTCGACCTGCTGCGCACGGCGCTTGGCTACTCCCCCGCGCGGATCGCCGAGGTATTCCGTACCTGGAACACCGGGCGGCTCGACTCGTATCTGATCGAGATCACCGCCCAGGTGCTCGCGCACACCGACGCGGCGACCGGCAAGCCGTTCGTCGACATCGTGGCCGACCAGGCCGAGCAGAAGGGCACCGGACGCTGGACCGTCCAAATCGGACTGGATCTCGGCGTGCCGATCACTGGTATCGCCGAGGCGACGTTCGCCCGCTCGCTTTCCGGTCACGCCGACCTGCGCGCGGCTACTCGCGGGCTGGCTGGCCCTTCCCGCGCTCCGCTGTCCGGCGCCGAGGCCGAGCGCTTCGCCGACGATGTGGAGCAGGCGCTGTACGCGTCCAAGGTGGTGGCCTACGCCCAGGGCTTCAACCAGATCCAGGCCGGCAGCGCCGAATACCAGTGGAACATCGATCTCGGTGCGGTGGCGTCGATCTGGCGCGGCGGCTGCATCATCCGTGCGACGTTCCTCGACGACATTCGCGCCGCCTACGCCGAGGAGCCGAACCTGCCGACGCTGCTGGCCAGCGGGGAGTTCCGCAGGGCCGTTGAGGACGGCCAGGACGCGTGGCGCTCGGTGGTGGCCACCGCGACACGCCTCGGCGTTCCCACGCCGGGTTTCTCGACCGCACTCGCCTACTACGACGCGTTGCGCGCCGAACGGCTGCCTGCCGCCCTGGTCCAGGGCCAGCGCGACTACTTCGGGGCACACAGCTACCGGCGGATCGACCGCGACGGCACGTTCCACACCGAGTGGGCGAGCGACGGCCGCCCCGAACACCGCCTCGACACCTGATCCCTGCCGTCGGATTCCCGCAAGATGCCGGCATCTTGCGGTCGGGAGCGAAGGGCACATTCGGGGCGTCTAGCGCCCGAATGTGCCTTGCGGGACACCCGCACCCGGGTGAGCCTTCACGGCAACACGAGGGGTTAGACGGCGGCGAGGGGTAGGGCGGTGGGGTGCACGGGGGCGGGTAGGTCGGAGGCGCCCATCAGGTAGCGGTCCACCGCGTGGGCGGCCGAGCGGCCCTCCGCGATCGCCCACACGATCAGCGAGGCGCCGCGATGCGCGTCCCCGCAGGCGAACACGCCCGGCGCGGTGGTCTGCCAGTCGGAACCGCAGGACAGCGTGCCGCGCGGGGTCAGGGACAGCTCCAGACCGTCCAGCAGTGGCATGTGCCGCACGCCCTCGAACCCGATCGCCAGCAGCACCAGATCGGCTGGTAGCACCTCGACGTCGTGGGAAACCGGCAGCACCTCGCGCCTGCCGGTGTCCGGATCTTTCTCCACCCGCACGTGTTGCAGTTCGATCGACCGGACGCGCCCGTTCGCGTCGCCGGCGAACCGCCGCACCGCGACCGCGAACCGCCGTTCCCCGGTCTCCTCGTGCACCGGATAGGTACGCAGGATCCACGGCCAGGTCGGCCACGGCGAGATGGCCTGATCCCGGTCCTCCGGAGGCTCCGGGTATTGATCAAGCTGCGTCACGCTCAACGCACCCTGCCTGCTCGCGGTGCCGTAGCAGTCCGCGCCGGTGTCCCCGCCACCGATGATCACCACGTGCTTGCCGCCCGCGTGGATCGCGGCAGGACCGTCACCCTCGCATTCCCGGTTCGCCGCGACCAGGTGCTCCATCGCCAGGTGCACGCCGTCCAGCGACCGGCCAGGCGTCGACGTGTCGTCCCTGTCGCCCGTCGCCCCGACCGCCAGCACCACCGCGTCGTACTCCGCTCGCAGCCGCTGCACGGACAGGTCCGTCCCGACCTCGCAGCCTGCGATGAACTTGGTGCCCTCGGAACGCAGTTGCGCGAGCCGGCGATCGAGTATCGACTTCTCCATCTTGAACTCGGGAATCCCGTACCGCAGCAGCCCGCCGAGCCGGTCGTCCCGCTCGTACACGTGCACCGCGTGCCCCGCGCGGGTCAACTGCTGCGCCGCGGCCAGCCCGGCTGGGCCGGAGCCGACCACGGCCACCCGCTTACCCGACGACACTGCGGCTCGCCGTTCGTTGAGCCGACCGGACTCCCAGGACTCGTCCGCGATCGCCTGCTCGATGCGCTTGATCGCGACGGCCCCGCCGGCGGCCGGCGAGATGGCGAGCACGCACGCGGCCTCGCACGGCGCCGGGCACAACCGTCCGGTGAACTCGGGGAAATTGTTGGTGGCATGCAGCCGGTCACTTGCCAGCCGCCAATCATCGCGGCGCACCAGATCGTTCCACTCCGGGATCAGGTTACCGAGCGGGCAGCCGGCCGAACCGGAATGGCAGAACGGCACGCCGCAGTCCATGCAGCGGCTGGCCTGCACGCGCACCTGCTCGGCGCGCACCTCGCGGTCCTGCGGCGCGTACACCTCGTGCCAGTCGGCGAGCCGCTCCTGCTTCGGCCGCTTCGGCGCATCGCCCCGGTCGTAGTCGAGAAAACCGGTCGGATCAGCCACGTGAGGCCTCCTCGTCGCTGAGCCGGCCGGACGTGCGGGCCTTGGCGACGGCGGAGGTTCTCGGCCTGGCAACGCCTTCCGCCCGCGCGGCGGTGAGCACCCGCTGGTAATCGCGCGGCATCACCTTGGTGAACGCGCGGCATCGCCATGCCCAGTCGTCCAGCAGCGCGGCCGCCACCGTGGAGCCGGTGAGCTCATGGTGTTGCCGCACGAGCGCACGCAACCACGCCATATCGTCCCGGTCCGGGTGTTGCAGCTCTACCATCGCGGTGTTCACCAGCTCCGGATCCAGGTCCAGCAGGTAGCCGATACCGCCGGACATCCCGGCGGCGAGGTTGCGCCCGCAGCCGCCGAGCACCACCGCGCGGCCGCCGGTCATGTACTCGAAGGCGTGATCACCGACGCCCTCCACGACCGCCACCGCTCCCGAATTGCGCACGCAGAACCGCTCGCCGACCTGCCCGCGCAGGAAGATCTCCCCGCCGGTCGCGCCGTATCCGATCACGTTGCCGGCGATCACCTGCTGCTCGGCGGCGAACGGAGCGGCCGGATCGGGCCGGACGATGACTCGCCCACCGGACAATCCCTTTGCCACGTAGTCGTTCGCGTCTCCGACGAGGTCCAGCGTGACCCCGCGCGGCAGGAAGGCACCGAGCGACTGCCCGGCTGATCCGGTGAGCGTGATGTGCACGGTGTCGTCCGGCAGCCCGTCCGCGCCGTACCGGCGGGTGATCTCGGAGCCGAGCAACGTGCCGACGGTGCGGTTCACGTTGCGCACCGGCAGCTCGAGGCGCACCGGGTACGCGTCCTCGAGCGCGGCCTCGGTGAGCTGGATCAGGGTGCGGTCAAGGGCGTGTGCCAGCCCGTGATCCTGGCTCCTCGTCCGGCGAAGCGCACCGCCGTACGGCGTGTCAGCCGTGGCGAATACCGGCGCCAGGTCCAGCCCGCGTGCCTTCCACCGCTGGACCGCCTCGTCCACATCGAGCAGTTCGCTGCGCCCGATCGCCTCGTTCAATGACCGGAAACCCAGCTGTGCCAGCAATTCCCGTACTTCGTGTGCCACGAACCGGAAGTAGTTCACCACGTGCTCCGCCTTGCCGGTGTAGCGCTCGCGCAGCGTCGGGTTCTGCGTGGCCACCCCGACCGGGCAGGTGTCCAGATGGCAGACCCGCATCATCACGCAGCCGGCGACGACCAGCGGTGCGGTGGCGAAGCCGTACTCCTCGGCGCCGAGCAGCGCGGCGATCAGCACGTCTCTGCCGGTCTTCATACCACCGTCCACCTGCACGGTGATCCGGTCCCGCAACCCGTTCAGCAGCAAGGTTTGCTGCGTCTCGGCCAGCCCGATCTCCCACGGAGTCCCGGCATGCTTGAGGGAATTCAACGGTGCGGCACCGGTTCCCCCGTCGTGCCCGGAGATCAGCACCACGTCGGCGTGTGCTTTCGCCACCCCAGCCGCGACGGTGCCGACCCCGAGTTCACTGGCCAGCTTGACGTGGATGCGGGCGGAATCGTTGACGTTCTTCAGATCGTGGATCAGCTGCGCCAGATCCTCGATCGAGTAGATGTCGTGGTGCGGCGGTGGCGAGATCAGCCCGACGCCGGCGGTTGAGTGCCGGGTCTTGGCGATCCACGGGTAGACCTTGTTCGGCGGAAGCTGCCCGCCCTCACCCGGCTTCGCACCCTGCGCCATCTTGATCTGAATGTCGTCGGCGTTCACCAGGTACTCGCTGGTCACCCCGAACCGTCCACTCGCGACCTGCTTGATGGCGCTGCGCCGTTGCGGGTCATAGAGCCGTTCGGAATCCTCGCCGCCCTCACCGGTGTTCGACCGCCCACCGATACGGTTCATCGCGATGGCAAGGGTTTCGTGCGCCTCCGCGGAAATCGAACCGTAGGACATCGCGCCGGTGTTGAACCGCTTGCAGATCGACTCGACCGGTTCGACCTCGTCGATCGGCACCGGCGCACGCCCATCGCGGAAGCCGAACAGGCCACGCAGCGCGCCGCCCTCCCGGTTCAGCCGCTCCACTTCCTCGGTGTAGCGCCGGTAGGCGTCCTCGCGGCGGCTCGCGCTGGCGTGCTGCAGGAAGAACACCGTCTCCGGCGTGAAAAGGTGCAGCTCGCCGTCGCGGCGGTAGGCGTACTCCCCGCCGACCTCGAGCCGCTGGTGCTCCCGCTCCGTCGGATTGTCCGGGTACGCCCTGCGGTGCCGCGCGGCGACCTCCTCGGCGATCACGTCCATGCCCGCACCGTCCAGTTTGGACGTTGTACCGGTGAAGTGCCGATCGAGCAGGTGCTGGGACAGGCCGAATGACTCGAATACCTGCGCAGCGGTGTACGCGCCGACCGTGGAGATGCCCATCTTGGACATGATCTTCAGCACGCCCTTCACCAGCGCGCCGACATAGTTCCGGATCGCGGTACGCGGTTCGACGCCGGTGATGAAGCCCTGGTTGATCAGGTCCTCGATGGTCTCGAACGCGAGGTACGGATTCACCGCGGCCGCACCGTAACCGAGCAGCAGCGCCACGTGGTGCACTTCCCTCGCGTCGCCGGATTCCACCACAAGTGCGACGCGCAACCGCTCCTTGGTGCGCACCAGATGGTGATGCACAGCGGAAACCAGCAGCAGCGAGGGGATCGGGGCCATCCGGTGATCGGAGTCGCGGTCGGACAGCACCAGCGTGTGTGCGCCGGAGGAGATCGCATCGGATGCCTCCCGGCACGCCCGATCCACCGCCGCACCGAGCGCTTCCCCGCCACCGTCCACTTCGTACAGTCCGGAAAGGACGGTACAGGAGAATCCTGGAAGATCGCCGTCCTCGTTGACCTGGATGAGCTTGGCCAGCTCGTCGTTGTCGATCACTGGGTACGGCAGCTGGATATGCCGGCAGGACGCCGGCCCCGGCTCGAGCAGGTTCTGCTCCGGCCCCATGATCCGGGAAACGGAGGTGACGATCTCCTCCCGGATCGCGTCCAGCGGCGGGTTGGTGACCTGGGCGAAGTTCTGCTTGAAGTAGTCGTAGAGCAACCGGGCACGCTCGGAAAGCGCGGCCGGCGGGGTGTCGGTGCCCATCGAGCCGATCGGTTCCGCCCCGGTGATCGCCATCGGGGTCAGCAGGACGCGCAGTTCCTCCTCGGTGTAGCCGAACGCCTGCTGCCGGCGTATCACCGAAGCGTGCGGCTGCACGATGTGTTCCCGGTCGGGCAGCTCGGCGATGCTCATCAGCCCGGCATGCAGCCAATCCCGGTACGGAAGCTGGGCGGCCAGCTCGCGCTTCACCTCGTCGTCGTCCACGATCCGGCCGGCTTCGGTGTCCACAAGGAACATCCGGCCTGGCCGCAGCCTGCCCTTTGCCACCACGTCGCCGGGCGGCACGTCCAGCACGCCGGTCTCGCTGGCCAGCACCACGCGGTCGTCGGCGGTGCGCCACCAGCGCGCGGGCCGCAGCCCATTGCGGTCCAGTACCGCGCCCACCAACGCCCCGTCGGTGAACGTGACGCACGCGGGGCCGTCCCACGGTTCGATCAGGCTCGCGTGGTACTGGTAGAACGCCCTGCGGTCCTTGTCCATCCGCTCGTCGTTCTCCCACGCCTCCGGGATCATCATCATCACCGCGTGCGGCAGGCTCCGCCCACCGAGGTGCAGCAACTCGAGCACCTCGTCGAAGGACGCGGAATCGGAGAGATCCGGATCGCAGATCGGATACAGCCTTGTCAGATCGCCAGGGAACCGATCGGATGCCAGCTGCGCCTCGCGGGCGCGCATCCGGTTGCGGTTGCCGCGAATCGTGTTGATCTCACCGTTATGCGCGACGAACCGGTACGGATGCGCCAGCGGCCAGGACGGAAACGTGTTGGTGGAGAACCTGCTGTGCACCAGCGCGATCGCGCTGACCAGCCGCTCGTCGGTGAGGTCGCCGAAGAACACCGGCAGCTGCTCGGTGGTGAGCATTCCCTTGTAGACGAAGGTGCGCGCGGAAAGCGAAGGGAAGTACGCGCCACATCCGGCCGATGCGCTCTCCTGTTCGACCCGTTTGCGCATGCAGAACGTCAACCGGTCGAGCTCGATGCCGGCCGGCCGGGCACCGGTCTCGTCCGGCCGCGCCGCGACGAACAGCACCTCGAAATGCGGCATCACTTCGCGGGCGGCCGTGCCGATGCCGGCCGCGTCCGGGTATACCGGCAGTTGCCGCCAGCCGAGCACGTCCAGGTTTTCCTCGCAGGCGATGCGCTCGATCACGGCGAGGGCCGCGGCGCGTTCGGCTGGGTCGGTCGGCAGGAACGCGATTCCGGCCGCGTAGCGGGAACATCCCGCGCCGTCCGGTTCCGGTAACGCGAAATCCACTTCGGCGCGCAGCAAGTCGTCCGGCAGCTGAACCAGGATTCCGGCGCCGTCACCGGTTGTCGGTTCCGCCCCTGCCGCGCCGCGATGCCGCAGGTTGGCAAGTGCCGTCAACCCGTCGGAGACGATGGCGTGCCGCCGCCGGCCGCGGATGTCGGCGACCATGGCAACGCCGCAGGCGTCCCGCTCACTCGCGGGATCGTACAGTCCCTGCTTTGTTGGAATAGCGGAGAAGATCACGACATCGACCTCCTTCGTCGCCCTCGTGCGGAAGAATCGGATTGGCGTCGACTCTCTTAGGCCCGGGACGACAGCGGCCCGCGTGTCTTTGCAGGAACTGTAACAGTCACGTGAACTGCAGGGGACCTTCCGAAAGCCCCTCGCGTTCTCGACTTGGTAACGATCAATACCGATTCGGCGCCGAACGCACCTGGTACCGTGGCTCGTTGCCGGTTGTTCGTTGGGACGATCGGTGGCGTGAACCGGCAGCGAAGTCCGGTGCGAATCCGGCGCTGTCCCGCAACTGTGAGGTTCCTGCGAGCCGAGCCAGGTCGCCCGCCGGTCACGTCGACGCCACCCGCCTCCGGTGTAGGGGTGCGGCGTCCGTGCTCCCGGCCCATGAACTTCGGCGATGGTGCGGCCCGCCCTCTGGCCGGCCGACAACCGCAGGATGCCGCATGATCGGGTCTGTTCAGGACCGTCCGGACCACCACCGCGTCCGGCGACCGCTTCGTTTTCGACTGGCCGTGTTGCTTTCACTGCTGTCCGTGTTCGGCGCCGTGGCGCTGGCCGGGTGCGCGGACCGCGCGCCGGGTGGTGAGTCCACTCCGGACGGTTCCCGCGACGCGGGTTTCCCCGTCACCATCAACTCGCCCGGCAGCGGCGAGTCGTTCACCCTCCGCAGCAAGCCGACCCGGATCGTGTCACTGTCCCCGCCGGCAACCGAAACGCTGTATGCGATCGGCGCGGGCACTCAGGTGGTCGCGGTGGACGCCGAGTCCAACTACCCGAAAGAGGCGCCGACAACGGAGCTGTCCGGGCTGAGCCCGAACCCGGAGGCCATCGCGGAGTACAACCCCCAGCTGGTCGTCGCGCACGCGGACGCGGACGGATTGGTCGCCGCGCTGGACAAGCTGGACATCCCGACGCTGATCCTGCCGGCCGCGCAGACCCTCGAGGCCGCCTACCGGCAGTACACCGTGCTGGGCAAGGCAACCGGGCACCGAGCAGCCGCCGAGGATCTGGCCAGCCGCACCCGCGACGAGATCGACAAGATCATCGCGGACACCCCGAAGCCGGACACCCCGCTGAGCTACTACCACGAGCTGGGGCCGGACTACTACACCGCCACCTCCGACACCTTCATCGGCGGTGTTTACCGGCGCTTCGGGCTGCGCAATATCGCCGATGGCTCCGACGACCCCGCGGCTGGTGGCTACCCGCAACTTTCCGCGCAGCGCGTGCTGCGGGCCGATCCCGACCTGATCTTCCTCGCGGATACCAAGTGCTGCGCGATGACCCCGGACAAGGCCGGCGCGCGGCCCGGCTGGGACGAGCTCACCGCGGTGCGCAGCGGGCTGGTGGTGCCGTTGAACGACGACACCGCGTCGCGCTGGAGCCCGCGCGTCGTCGAATTCGTGCGCACCGTGGCCGACGCGGTCACCTCGGCGAGCAAGCGGGGTTGACGCACGTTGGCGCTGCACACCGAACCCCGGGCCGCCCGGTCCACCGCGCGGCCGCCGCGCGGCGCGCGAACCACGCTGCGCCCGCTGGTCGTGCTGCTGGGGTTGCTGGTGCTGGTGATCGTGTTCGTGGTGGCCGTCCTGATCGGCTCGTCCGGGCTCGGCTGGCAGCGGGTGCTCGCGGAGATCGTTGCCCAGCTAACCGGCGGTACGTCGCCGCTGTCCGAACGGGACGCGGCGATCATCTGGGAGCTGCGGGTACCGCGGATCGTGCTCGCCGGGTTGGTCGGGGCCGCGCTGGCCAGTGCGGGCGCCTGTTACCAGGGCGTGTTCCGCAACCCGCTCGCCGACCCTTACCTGCTGGGTGCGGCGGCCGGGGCGGGCATGGCCGCCACCATCGTGCTGGTCGTGCTGCCGGGGATGCGGTCCTGGCCGTTCGATCCGCTGCCGATCGCCGCGTTCGTGGGCTCGCTCGGCGGCGTCGTGCTTACCTGGTTGCTCGGGCGCTCCGCGGGCGGCAATGGCCGGTCGAGCACCGCCACGCTGCTGCTCGCCGGGGTGGCGGTGGCGTCGTTCCTGACCGCGGTGCAGACCTTCGTGCAGCAGCTCAACGTGGACACCGTGAAGGACGTGTACGTGTGGATGCTGGGCGGGTTCAACCTGGCCGACTGGGCGGACGTGCTGCTCGCGCTGCCGTACATCGCGCTGGCAGCGGTGGTGCTGACGCTGTGCGGCCGGTTGCTCGATGTGCTGGCGCTCGGGGACGCGGAGGCGGCTTCGCTGGGACTTCGGCCTGGCCGGATCCGGTTCCTGGTGCTGACCGCCGCGTCGCTTGCCACCGCCGCGGCCGTGTCGGTGAGCGGGCTGATCGCGTTCGTTGGCATCGTGGTGCCGCACATCGTGCGATTGCTCGCCGGGGCGAGTTACCGGGTGATCGTGCCGCTCTCGCTGATCGGTGGGGCGGTTTTCCTGATCGTCGCCGATCAGCTGGCTAGCACCGTCCGCTACCCCGCCGAGCTGCCGATCGGCGTGATCACCGCGTTCACCGGCGCCCCGTTCTTCGCGCTGATCCTGCGTTCCACCAAGGCCCGCGCATGACCCCGCCCGAGGTACGTGCCGAAGGGACACCACCCCCGGGTGCGGGTGTCCCGCAAAGACCGGGTGCGGGTGTCCCGCAAGAACCGGGTGCGGGTGTCCCGCAGAAACCGGGTGCGGGTGTCCCGCAAGAACCGGGTGCGGGTGTCCCGCAGAAACCGGGTGCGGGTGTCCCGCAGAAACCGGGTGCGGGTGTCCCGCAGAAACCGGGTGCGGGTCTCACCGAAGGCGTCCTTCAGCAAGCACGGGGAGCGGTGTGGGTACGGCGTTGAGGCTGCGTGAGGTGTCCGCCGGGTACCAGCGGGAGTTCGTGGTCGGCGGGGTGAGCGTCGACGTGCCCGCCGGTGGCTGGCTGGCGATTATCGGGCCGAACGGCGCCGGCAAGTCCACGTTGCTGAAGGCCATCGCCGGGCTGGTGCACTACACCGGCGAGGTGGCGCTGGACGGCCGGCCGATCCGCGAGTTGGGCCGCAAGGAGCTGGCCCGCTCGCTCGGCTACCTCCCGCAAGGACCGCTGCTGCCGGAGGGTCTCACCGTCACCGACTACGCGCTGCTCGGTCGCACCCCGCACCTGGGCGCGCTGGCAACGGAAAGCGCGTCCGATGTGGACATCGTGGCGGATGCCCTCGCCAGGCTCGACCTGTCCGAGCTGGCCGGCAGGCCGCTGCGCACGCTCTCCGGTGGCGAGCGGCAGCGGGCGGTGCTCGCCAGGGTGCTCGCCCAGCACACCAGCGTGCTGCTGCTCGACGAGCCGACCACCGGGCTGGACATCGGCCACGCCCAGACCCTGCTCGACCTTGTCGACCAGCTGCGCGGCGAGGACGGCACGACCGTGGTGTCCACGCTGCACGACCTGACGTTCGCCGCGCAGTACGCCGAGCGGATCGTGTTGCTCAACGGCGGTCGGGTGGTGGCGGCCGGCACGCCCGCGGACGTGCTGACCACCGACGCGCTGACCGAGTACTACGGCGCGCGCACCACCCTGCTCACCGCGGCGGACGGAAGCCGGGTGGTGGCTCCCATCCGCCGCCGCTGAGTCACGGCAGGCGCCGGGTCACCCCCGTCGACGGTAGGTGTGCTGAGGCGCCTTTCCGACCGCGTCGGGAGCGCCGGCACCGTGCTTCCCGGCGGATCGCCAGTCCTGACGCGGTGGCGTGCCCTTCTTCCTTGCCATCCGGCGTTCCCGCCGATTGAGCGCGGGGGTGGGCGCGAGCTCGTCGCCGGCTTCGACGTCTGTGGGTTCGGGATCAGCAGGCATAACAGCCTCCTCGCGGAGTTCGAGAGTTGCGGAATGCGAACAACCCGGCATGCGGTCACGGGTTCAGAGGACTCACGGGGTTCAGAGGACAGTTCAGAGGACACAGCACGGAAACGACGCCACGACGCGGCTGTGTCTCAAAGCTGTATCTCAAAGCTGTATCTCAAAGCTGTATCTCAAAGCTGTATCTCAAAGCTCCATGACTCTCACGCTAGCAGCGTCCCGTCTCGCCGCGCAGCTGTTTTTCCCGCCCGACGAGTAATTAGAACGTGTTACAGTTTCTCGCGTGATCCTGGACCGCTTCTCGCTCACTGACAAGGTCGCCGTCGTCACCGGCGCCGGACGCGGAATCGGTGCGGCGACCGCCGTCGCACTCGCCGAAGCCGGCGCGGACGTGGTCGTGGCTGCGCGCACCGAAGACCAGCTGCGTGCGGTCGCCGGCCGGGTGGCCGACGCGGGCCGCAAGGCGCAGGTCGTTTCCGCGGACCTCAACGATCTGGAGGCGGTGCGCGGCCTCGCCGACGCGGCCGTCGAGCGGTTCGGCCGGATCGACGTCGTGGTGAACAACGTCGGCGGCGCGATGCCTCGCCCGCTGCTGGACACCTCGCCGGAGTACCTGGCGGAATCCTTCCACTTCAACGTGTCCACCGCGCACGCGCTGACCCACGCCGCCGTGCCAGCGATGCTGGAGCGGGACGGCGGCGCGGTGGTGAATATCGGCTCCGTGCTGGGCAGGGTGTCCGGCCGCGGCTTCCTCGCGTACGGCACGGCGAAGGCCGCGCTGCTGCACTACACCCGCCTCGCCGCGGCCGATCTCGCGCCACGGGTTCGGGTGAACGGTGTTTCAGTGGGATCGGTTGCCACCTCGGCGCTGGACATCGTGATGAGCAACGACGACCTGCGGCGGCAGATGGAAGCCGCGACACCGATGGGGCGGATCGGTGCCCCCGAGGACGTCGCGGCCGCGGTGCTCTACCTGGCCTCCGACGCGGGGGCGTACCTGACCGGCAAGGTGCTCGAGGTGGACGGCGGCCAGCAAGCGCCCAACCTCGATCTCGGCCTACCGGACCTGTGAGCGGCCATGCCGTATCGGGTCGTGCAATGGAGCACCGGAAACGTCGGCCGGCACGCGCTTGCCGGTATCAACGCCCATCCCGACCTCGAGCTGGCCGGTGTGTGGGTGTCCAATCCGGACAAGGTCGGGGTGGACGCCGGCACGCTCGCCGGGCTGCCGCACCAGCTCGGCGTGACCGCCAGTGGCGACGTGGACGAGATCCTGGCGCTGCGGCCGGATTGCGTGGTGTACACCGCGATGGCCGACAACCGCATCATGGAGGCGCTGGACGAGCTGCGCCGCATCCTCAACGCCGGGATCAACGTGGTCTCCAGCAGCCCGGTGTTCCTGCAGTTCCCGGACGGGGTGGTGCCCGAGGATGTCAGCGGCCCCGTCCGGCTGGCAGCCGAGCAGGGCGGAGCCTCGCTGTGGGTCAACGGCATCGACCCAGGGTTCGCCAACGACTGGCTGCCGCTCACGCTCACCGGGATCAGCGAGCGCATCGATGCAGTGCGATGCCTGGAAATTCTGGACTACAGCACGTACGACAACCGCACGGTGCTTTTCGACATCATGGGCTTCGGCGACGAGGTGGAGAAGACCCCGCTGCTGCTGCAACCGGGGATTCTCACCATGGCTTGGGGCAGCGTGGTGCGCCAGCTCGCCGCCGGCCTCGACGTGGAGCTGGACGGTATCGAGGAGCACTACGAGCGGCTGCCCGCGCTGGAAACCTTCCCGATCCGCTCCGGCACCATCGAGCGCGGCACCGCGGCCGCGCTGCGTTTCGAGGTACGCGGGATGGCCGGCGGGCGTCCGGTGTTGGTGCTCGAGCACGTGACCCGGCTACGCCCCGATCTCGGCGCGGACTGGCCGCAGCCGACCGGGCAGGGCTGCTACCGCGTCGAGGTGTCCGGCGAACCGGACTACACGCTGGATCTGCGGTTGCTCGGCTCGGACGGCGACCACAACACCGCCGGGCTGAAGGCGACGGCGATGCGGCTGGTAAACGCGATTCCCGCGGTGGTGCACGCCCGGCCGGGCCTACTCTCCGCGCTCGACCTCCCGCCGGTCACCGGTCGCGGCCTCCTCCGGCTCTGAGGACCCGGAAGGCTCTGAGGATCCGGAAGGCGGCCTGGATTCCGGATCATCGGCGTCAACCGGCTTCGGCCGCTCCGGCTTCGGTTGCCCGGCCGACCCTGCCTTGGCGGCCGCGAGCGCGTCAACGAGCGCCGCGATGTCCTCCCTGGGACCGCGACGTCGGGCCACGACGAAGTACAGCAGCGCACCGAGGAACACCAGAATCGAGACCCACACGTTGACTCGCACGCCGAACACGTGTGTCGCGTCGTCGATACGCATCATCTCGATCCAGGTCCGGCCGAGCGTGTAGCCGGCCACGTAGAGCGCGAACGCCCGGCCGTGCCCGAGCCGGAAACGCCGGTCGGCCCACACCACGAGCGCCGCGACCACGAGATTCCACAGCAGTTCGTAGAGGAACGTCGGGTGGAACGGGCTGCCGATGATCTGCTCGTGGCCCGGCAGCGCGACACCGTTCAGCATGTCCAGCTGGCCGGCGTCGTTGACCCTGGTGTAGATCTCGAGTCCCCACGGCAGATCGGTGGACGAACCGTAGAGCTCCTGGTTGAACCAGTTGCCGAGGCGGCCGATCGCCTGCGCGACGACGATGCCGGGAGCGATCGCATCGGCCACCGCCGGCAGCGGGATGTGGCGGCGCCGGCACGCGATCCACGCCCCGACTCCGCCCAGCGCGATGGCGCCCCAGATGCCGAGCCCGCCGTCCCAGATGCGCAGCGCGTCCACCGGGTTCTTACCCTCGCCGAAATAGCGGTGGTAGTCGGTGATCACGTGGTAGAGCCGGCCACCGACCAGCCCGAACGGCACCGCGAACACCGCGATGTCGGTGATCGTGCCTGGTTCACCACCCCTGGCCACCCAGCGCCTGCTGCCCCACCAGATGGCGAGCACGATGCCGGCGATGATCAGCAGCGCGTAGGCGCGGATCGCGATCGGCCCGACCTCCCACACCCCGCGATCCGGGCTCGGAATGGTGGCCAGCGCGGGCGATGCGGTTGTCAAAGTCGCCGAAAACACTGGACAACCGTAACGTGCGCCTCGCGCGGAGCCGCACCGCCTCCGCGATCTGCCGCCCTGTCGCTTGAGTCGTCGATCGCCCATCAGGACGCCAGGGGCTGCCGGGTTTTCGCGAGGCCGTTGCGCTCAGCGGGCGGCCGGAAAACCGCCGTGGCTACGACGCCGCGCCGACCGTGCCACGCACTCCCTCGGCGAGTTCGGTGGCCAGCGCGTGCACCGCTGGCGGCCCGCCCTCGGCCGCCGTGACGAACGCCGATCCCACGATCACCGCGTCCGCGAAACCGGCCACCTCGGCCGCCTGCGTGCCGTCCCGCACCCCGAGCCCGACACCGATCGGGAGTTCGGTGTAGGCCCTGGTGCGCCGGACCAGTTCGGCGGCGCGCGCACCCACCCGCTCCCTTGCGCCGGTCACGCCCATCACGGCGGTCGCGTACACGAATCCGGTGCCGGCCGCGGTTGTGATCGCCAGGCGCTCCTCCGACGACGACGGCGCCACCAGGTAGACGCGATCGAGACCGTGCGCCTTGGACGCCCCGAACCAGTCCCCCGCCTCGTCGGGAACCAGGTCCGGGGTGATCATGCCGAGACCGCCGGCCGCCGCCAGATCGCGGGCGAACGCGTCCACCCCGTACCGGTGCACCGGGTTCCAGTAGGTCATCACCACGGCCCTGCCGCCGCGGTCCGCGACCGAGGCGACCACGTCGAACAAGTCGCGCAGCCGGAAACCGTTGCGCAGCGCGGTTACCGCCGCGGCCTGGATGGTCGGGCCGTCCATCACCGGGTCGGAGTACGGCACTCCGACCTCGACCAGATCGCAGCCGCCGTCGATCATCGCGCCGAGTAGCTCTTTCGACTCGGCCACCGTGCGGTATCCGGCCGGCAGGTAACCGACGAGCGCCGCCCGCCCCTCGGCGCGCGTGGCCGCGAACAGCGCGTCCAGCTCACTCATCGCGCCACCGCTCCGCTACGGGTCATTCGTGCGCCTCCCCGTCGAGCATGTTGAAGTAGTTGGCTGCGGTGTCCACGTCCTTGTCGCCCCTGCCGGACAGGTTTACCAGGATGATCGCGTCCGGCCCGAGCTCGTTGCCAAGGGTGAGCGCGCCGGCCAGCGCGTGCGCGGATTCGATCGCCGGGATGATGCCCTCGGTGCGGGACAGCAGCTGGAACGCGTGCATCGCCTCGGCATCCGTGACCGCGCGATACTCCGCACGCCCTGAGTCCTTCAGCCAGGAGTGTTCCGGCCCGACGCCGGGATAGTCCAGGCCGGCCGAAATCGAGTGCGCCTCGATGGTCTGGCCATCCTCGTCCTGCAGCAGGTAGGACCGCGATCCGTGCAGGGTTCCGGGGCTGCCCTGGGTCAGGGTGGCGCCGTGCCGCCCGGAATCGAGGCCCTCGCCGCCCGGCTCGAACCCGACCAGCCGCACGCCCGGATCGTCGATGAAGCCGTGGAAGATGCCGATCGCGTTCGACCCACCGCCCACGCAGGCGGCCACCGCGTCCGGCAGCCGGCCGTACCGCTCGAGCACCTGCCGCCGGGACTCCTCGCCGATCACCTTGTGGAAGTTACGCACCATCATCGGAAACGGGTGTGCGCCGGTGACCGAACCGAGCAGGTAATGCGTGGTTTCCACGTTGGTCACCCAGTCGCGCAGCGCCTCGTTGATGGCGTCCTTCAAGGTGCGCGACCCGGAGTTCACCGGGATCACCTCCGCGCCGAGCAGCCGCATGCGCGCCACATTCAGCGCTTGGCGCTCGGTGTCCAGCTCGCCCATGTAGACCACGCAGTCCAGGTCGAGCAGCGCGCAGGCGGTGGCGGCGGCCACGCCGTGCTGCCCGGCGCCGGTTTCCGCGATGACCCGCGTCTTGCCCATCCGCTTGGTCAGCAGCGCCTGACCGAGCACGTTATTGATCTTGTGGGAGCCGGTGTGGTTCAGGTCTTCCCGCTTGAGCAGGACGGTGGCGCCACCGGCGTGCTCGGCGAACCTCGGCGCCTCGGTGAGCAGCGAGGGACGGCCGGCGTAGTCCCGGAGCAACCGGTCGAGCTCGTTGGTGTACTCCGGGTCCAGCCGGGCCTTGTCGTAGGCCGCGGACAGCTCGTCAAGCGCCCCGATCAGCGCCTCGGGCATGAACCGGCCGCCGTACGGGCCGAAATGCCCTCGCCCATCGGGGTCGTGCCCATCGGGGTCATGCCCAGTGGGATCGTGCCCAGTGGGGTCGTGCTCATTTCGCTCGTCGTCGTGCCGGCCGCCGTCCGGCCTGGCCTGGGTGTCGGGTTCGCGCACGCGTTCGTCCATTACCGGCTTGGTCGCGGGCACGCGGGATGCGAACCCGCCGTGACCAGTTGCACTACAGCTTGCTTCGGGTCCTCGCTGGCCACCAGGCCCTCGCCGACCAGCACCGCGTCCGCGCCCACGCCCGCGTAGGCCATCAGGTCTCCCGGCCCGCGGACCCCGGACTCGGCGATCTTCAGCACTTCCATCGGCAAACCGGGGGCAAGCCGGCCGAACACGTCCCGGTCGACGTCGAGGGTGTGCAGGTCCCGCGCGTTGATGCCGATGACCGTGGCACCGGCCTCCAGCGCACGATCGGCCTCTTCCGCGGTGTGCACCTCCACCAGCGCGGTCATCCCGAGCGATTCCACCCGGTCCAACAGCGAAACCAGCGCGTTCTGTTCCAGCGCCGCGACGATCAGCAACACCATGTCCGCGCCGTACCACCGCGCCTCGTGCACCTGGTACGGGCTGATGACGAAGTCCTTGCGCAGCACCGGGACGTCCACCGCGGCGCGGACCGCGGCCAGATCGTCAAGCGAGCCACCGAACCGGCGCTGCTCGGTGAGCACGCTGATCACCCGCGCGCCCGCCTCCGCGTAGTCGACGGCGAGCTTCGCGGGGTCGTCGATGTCCGCGAGTTCGCCCATCGACGGGCTGCGCCGCTTCACCTCCGCGATCACGCCGATGCCGGACGAGCGCAACGCCGCAGCCACATCCTTGGGCGCCGGCACGCCGGCCGCCCGCTCCTTCAGCTCGTCGAACGGCAGCGCGGCCTGACGGGCCTCGAGATCTTCCCGGACACCTTCGATGATCGATTCCAGGACACTCACGAAGTCTCCTCGCCGGCCGTCCGCGGAGTGCTCGCGACACGGTCACTCGTTGGTCGTGCTTGCCTGGTCGTTACCAGGTGTTCGTTCGCAAGATCGCTCACAGAAACCTTCCCCTTCCCGCACGGGTGATGCTAGCCCCGGCGCCGACGGCAGCTATGCGTGGGCCCGCACATCAATCCCGGCTGGTCGGATCCTCGCCCTCGGACAGGGCCTGCCACATCTCCTTGTCCGGATCACGATTCCGCCGCGCGGCAGCCGGAGCCTGGTAGCTACCGCCCAGTCGCGGCATCCGCGCGCCCCAGTTGGCCACCACCAGACCTGCGAAAAAGACGAGCAGGCCACCGAGAGTCGCCAGTCCGCGACCGAGCAGAATCTCCCCGCGCGGGTAGTCGCCGGGATGGTCGTGGAACGCCGGGGCGACGCCGTCAAGACCCACCCACACCGCACCCGCACCGGCCAGTGCCACCAACACGCCGAGCACCCGCCGGGGCCAACCGGAGCTCGCCACCAGGCCCGCGACCGCGGCCGCCGCGAGCACCGCGAGCGGCAGTAGCGCGGGGGCGTAATCCGCTCCGTTCTCGGTATGCGGGACGGTGCCGCGCACCGGCAACTCCCGCTGGGTGGCGAACCACGTTTGCTGTGCGGACAGCCACAGCATCCCAGCACCGAGCAGCAGCGCGAGCACCGCCGTCCACAGTAGACGCCGCGACGCAGGCCGCGCACCCTCCGCTCGCGGGGCCCCGGACTGCTGGGATTCCTCGGATTCCTGGGATTTCTCGGAGTGTGATTCAGACACCGGCCGCTTCGCCAACTCCGTTCCGTGCATCGATTCCGGCCACCGACGAGGTCATCGTCTCGGCCGTGGCGATCGCGGTGAGCACGGTTCGCGCCTTGTTCACTGACTCCGCGTCTTCGTATTCCGGCTGCGAGTCGGCCACCACGCCACCACCGGCCTGCACGTAGGCGGTGCCGTCCCGCATCAGCGCGGTGCGGATCGCGATCGCGGTGTCGCCGTCCCCCGCGAAGTCCAGGTAGCCGACCACACCGCCGTACAGCCCCCGGCGAGTCGGCTCGATCTCCTCGATCAATTCCATTGCCCGCACCTTGGGCGCCCCGGTCAGCGTGCCGGCCGGGAAGCACGCGGCCACCGCGTCGAACGCGGTCCGGCCCTCGGCGAGCTCGCCGGTCACCGTGGACTCGATGTGCATCACGTGGCTGTACCGCTCCACACGGAAGAAATCGGTTACCCGGACGGTGCCCGGCTTGCACACCCGTCCAAGGTCGTTGCGCCCGAGATCGACCAGCATCAGGTGCTCCGCGCGCTCCTTGTCGTCCGCGAGCAGGTCCTTCTCCAGCCAGGCGTCCTCTTCCGGGTCGGCGCCCCGCCACCGGGTGCCCGCGATGGGGTGGGTGGTGGCGCGACCGTCCCGCACCGTCACCAGCGCTTCCGGGCTCGAGCCGACGATGTCGAACCCATCCAGCCGCAGCAGGTACATATAGGGGCTGGGATTGGTGACCCGCAGTACCCGGTAGACATCCAGCGCGTCCGCGTGCGTGGTCATCTCGAATCGCTGCGAGGGCACCACCTGGAACGCCTCGCCGGCGTGGATCGCTTCCACCGCGGTGCGCACCGCTTCGTGGTAGTCGGCCGGCGCCCGGCGCCTGCGGAACTCCGGCTCGGGGCGGCTGAACACCGAATCCGTCGGCGCCGCCGCGGTGTGCAGCCCGATGGCCATCTCGTCCAGCCTGCGCACCGCGTCGTCGTAGGCGGCGTCCACCCGTTCCGGGCTGTTGTCCCAGTTCACCGCGTTCGCGATCAGCGTGATGGTGCTCTCGTGGTGGTCGAACGCAGCGATGTCGGTGGCCAGCAACATCACCAGTTCCGGCAGCTGCAGGTCGTCGGTGGCCAGCTCCGGCAGCCGCTCCAGCCGCCGTACCGCGTCGTAGCCGATGTAGCCGACCATCCCGCCGTGCAGCGGCGGCAGACCAGGCAGCGGGTCGGTGTGCAGCGCGTTGACCGTCTCGCGCAGCGCGTGCAGCGGATCGGTGTGCTCCGGCATGCCGACCGGCGGCGTGCCCGTCCACACCGCCTCCCCGTCCACCGAGGTCAGCGTGGCGGGGCTGCGCACACCGATGAACGACCAGCGCGACCAGGAGTGCCCGCTTTCCGCGGACTCGAACAGGAACGTGCCTGGCCGGTCCGCGGCGAGTTTGCGGTACACGCCGACCGGGGTTTCCGCGTCGGCGAGTAACCGGCGTATCACCGGAATCACCCTGCGCTCACGGGCAAGGGCACGAAACGTTTCCCTGCTGGGGGCCACTTCGCCCAGGCCAACCGCGAGCTCGCTGCCGCTGAACATGCGTCACATTGTGCCGCCGCCAGGTTCACGCCCTGCGACTGGGTATAATTCAACATATGTTGATTTCGTGTGCGGGATGCGGCATCATGGTCCGGTGACCAGTTCGGCGAAGCAAGACCCCGCGAGCTCCGACACCGACGCGACCGCCGGCAAACGCCGCGGTCGCCGCCCCGGCGGCGAGGACACCCGCACGGCCCTGCTGGCCGCCGCCCGCGAGGTGTTCACCGAGCAGGGCTACGAGAGTGCCACCGTCCGCACCATCGCCACCCGTGCCGGCGTGGATGCCGCCATGGTCAATCACTGGTTCGGCGGCAAGGAGAAGCTGTTCGTCGAGTCGGTCCTGCGGCTTCCCTTCGACCCGCTCGAACTGATGGAAAGCGTGCTGGACGGTCCGTCGGAAGAGTTGGGCCAGCGCATCGTACGAACGTTCCTCACCAGGTGGGACACCTCCGGTGGAGGAATGTTCGCCGCGCTCGCTCGCAGCATCACCACCCGCCCGGATGCCGCGCGGGTGCTTCGCGAGTTCCTGTTCAAGCACGTCTTCTACCGCATCACGCACCACCACCTCGGCGCCGACCAGCCCGAACTGCGCGCCACGCTGTGCGCCTCGCAGTTGATCGGCATGGGCATGATCCGCTACGTGGTGGAGTTCGAACCGCTCGCCTCGACCGACATCGAGACGCTCGTCGCGGCCGTGGCGCCGAACGTCCAGCGCTACCTCACCGGCTCGTTGAGCTCGTGAGTCTTTTTAGGTGCTATAGCACCTAAAAAGACTCACGAGCCGAGCAGCACGTCAGCGTCGAAGCAGGTGTGCGCCCCCGTATGGCAAGCGGGGCCCGTCTGATCCACTACCAGCAGCACGGTGTCGCCGTCGCAGTCCAGCCGTACCTCCCGCACGTACTGGGTGTGCCCGGAGGTCTCCCCCTTCACCCACTGCCGCCCCTTGCTGCGCGAGAAGTAGGTGGCCTGGCGAGTGGTCAACGTGCGGTGCAGCGCCGCGTCGTCCATCCACGCGACCATCAGCACCGCACCGCTGCCGTGCTCGGTCACCACGGCGCAGATCAGCCCGTCGGCGTTGCGCTTGAGCCGCCCCGCGATGTCCGGGTCCAATGCCGGCGTCATGCCCCTCCTCGCAGATGTTCCCGTGCCGGCCCGGTGTTCAGCAGCACGCCCGCGTAGATGTAGGCGGCGGCAAGCACACCGGAGCCCACCCTGGCGAACCACTGGCCCTGGCTGAACATGATCACCACGTGCAGCAGCGCGAACACGATCACCGCGACCATCGCCACGCCGCGCGCCATACGCATCCGCAGCACCAGACCGACCGCGATCGCGAAGCCGAGCACCGCGGTCGCGATAGGTGGCCGCAACGCGGTGGCGCTCGCGTACGCGTCGACGCCGAGCAGGGCAACGCCGAGCAGCACGAACACCAGCCCGGCACCGAATATGAGCAGCGCGGAGAGCCGGATCTCCGAGGGTGCCGCCATGAGCCGCGCCTTCACCGAACCTCGACCCCCGCCGCGCGCAGCGTGTCCTTCACCTCGCCGATCCGCAGCTGTCCAAAGTGGAACACGCTGGCGGCGAGCACCGCGTCCGCGCCGTCCGCCACGGCAGGCGGGAAATGTTCGAGCGCCCCGGCGCCGCCGCTGGCGATCACCGGGATGCGCACGGCCACGCGTACCAGCCGGATCAACTCGATGTCGAAACCCGCCTTGGTGCCGTCCGCGTCCATCGAATTCAGCAGGATCTCCCCGACCCCGAGCCGCTGGCCACGCTCGGCCCACTCGATCGCGTCGATGCCGGTGCCCCGGCGTCCGCCGTGCGTGGTGACCTCGAAACCGGACGGAGTCGGCTCGCCGCCGTCCGGAACGCGCCGGGCGTCAACGGACAGCACGATGCACTGCGAGCCGAACTTCTCGGCCGCTTCCCTCAGCAGCTCGGGGCGCGCGATCGCGGCGGTGTTGATGCTGACCTTGTCCGCGCCAGCCCGCAGCAACTTGTCCACATCGGACGTCTCCCGCACACCACCGCCGACGGTGAGCGGGATGAACACCTGCTCCGCGGTGCGCCGGACGACCTCGTAGGTGGTCTCCCGATCGCCTGAGGACGCGGTAACGTCCAGGAAGGTCAGTTCGTCAGCGCCCTCGGCGTCGTAGGCACGCGCCAACTCAACCGGATCACCGGCGTCCCGCAGACCGGTGAAGTTGACGCCCTTGACCACCCGGCCGGCGTCCACGTCGAGGCAAGGGATAACCCGAACGGCCACTGGCATACCCGAAGCGTACGTGCCGTCGGATACTGATCGTCGTGGACATCGAGTCGTCGTGGACGCCGAGTCGTGGACATCAAATCGCGGACATCGAGTGACGAGGAGCGAGGGAATGGCGCAGGCAGGTCGCCGGCCAGGTTCGACGAACACCCGGGAGCAGATCCTGGCGGCCGCGCGAAACCAGTTTGCCGAAAAGGGTTATGACGGCGCGACGATCCGTGGGATCGCGGCGGAAGCGGGGGTGAACGCCGCGATGGTGCACCACTACTTCGGCTCCAAGGAACAGGTGTTCGCCTCGGTGATGCGGTTCCCGATGAATCCGCACGAGGTCATCGGCGAAGTCCTGTCCGGTCCCCGCGACGAGGTCGGCGAGCGGATGGTGCGGTTGTACCTGAGGCTCTGGCAGGAGCCCGAGTCGCGGGCGATGTTCCTGGGGCTGGTGCGCTCGGTCACCACCACCGAGCAGACCGCCGCACTGGTACGCGAGTTCATCGAGCAGGTGCTGTTCGTCCGGATATCCGAAACCCTCGGGGTACCCCGGTTCCGGATCTCCGGAGCGCTCTCCCAGCTCGTCGGCATGGCCATGGCGCGCTACGTGCTTCGCGTCGAGCCCATGGCCAGCGCCGACGACGACGAGATCGTCGCGATGATCGCGCCAGTAATCCAGAGCTACCTCACCGCATCGAGTACTTGACGACGAGCTTTCAACAAGTGCAGAATTAAACGCATGACTAATTACTCGGCGGTGGTAGTCGAAGGACTGCGTGTGCGGCGCGGTGGGCCCGAGGTCGTCCAGGACGTCAGCTTCGCGGTGCCGACCCGAACGGTGACCGGATTGCTCGGGCCGAGCGGCTGCGGCAAGACCACGCTGATGCGCGCGATCGTCGGTGTGCAGATCGTGGCCGGTGGCAAGGTGACCGTGCTCGGCCGCCCCGCCGGGCACCCGAAACTGCGCGACAAGATCGGCTACGCGACCCAGAACCCGGCGACCTACGGTGATCTGACGGTCCGGGAATCGTTGCGCTACTTCGCTTCCGTACTCGGCGCGCCAGCGTCCGATGTGGACAGGGTGATATCCGAAGTCGGGCTGGAACCGGAGGCCAAGCAGCTCGTCGGGCGGCTCTCCGGCGGGCAGCATTCGCGCGCCAGCCTGGCCGTCGCGCTGCTCGGTTCTCCGGAGTTACTGGTGCTCGACGAACCGACCGTGGGGCTGGATCCGGTGCTCAGGGACGAGCTGTGGGAGCTGTTCTGGCGGCTCGCCGACAGTGGCGTCACGCTGCTGGTCTCCACCCACGTGATGGACGAGGCGGCGCGGTGCGAGCGGCTGCTGTTGATGCGGGAAGGGCGCCTGCTGGCCGACGACACACCGGCGGCGCTGCGGACCCAGAGCGGTTCCGAAGATCTCGAACAGGCCTTCCTGCACCTGATCAGGACCTCGGAGGTGGTGGCATGAACGCCACGATTACCTGGGCGACCGCCAGGCGGGTGCTGACACAGTTGCGGCACGACCCACGCACCGTGGCGTTGATGATGCTGGTGCCGTCCCTGCTGATGCTGTTGCTGCGCTACATGTTCAACTCCGAGCAGGCGTTTTCCCAGGCTGCTCCGGCATTGCTCGGCGTCTTCCCGTTTCTGATCATGTTCCTGATCACCTCGATCACCACGCTGCGGGAGCGCACCACGGCGACGCTCGAGCGGTTGATGACCATGCCTCTCGGCAAACTGGACCTGCTGTTCGGCTACGCGATCGCGTTCGGCGTGCTCGCCACCCTTCAGGTGGCACTTGCCGCGGGGATCTCGGTTGCCTGGCTTGGCTTGGATGTCGAGGGCTCGATGTGGCTGCTGCTACTGATCGCGGTGCTGGACGCGTTGCTTGGCATGGCGCTCGGGCTGTTCGTCAGCGCGTTCGCCCGCACCGAGTTCCAGGCGATCCAGTTCATGCCGATTTTCGTGCTGCCCCAAGCATTGCTGTGCGGGTTGTTCGTCCCGCGTGACCAGATGGGCTCGGTGCTGGACTGGCTGTCGAACTTCATGCCGCTGTCCTACGCCGTGGAGGCGCTCAACCAGGTCACCTCGTCGGCGGAGGTGGACGGCACCCTGGTGCGCGATCTGATCATCGTCGGCGGCTGCGCCATCGTCGCCCTGATGCTCGGCGCGGCCACCCTGCGCCGCCGCACCCCGTAACCGGCGCACACCTCAGGCGGGCTTGCCGAGCGCGAGGTGCGGTGGGTTCACGTCCGCCCCGGCGGTCTCCGCCGAGTGCATCCGGCGCTCGAGGCGGCGCACCCCGATGCTCGCCAGATAGCTGATCGCCAGGAACAGCACGGCCGCCATGGTGAGCGGTTCCAGGAAACGGTAGGTCAGCCCGCCGATCTGCTTGGCCGTGTTCAACAACTCGAACAGACCGATCGCACCCACGATCGCGGAGTCCTTGAACATCTGGTTGACGTAGTTGCCCAGCGCCGGAATCACCCTCGGAATCGCCTGGGGCAGGATGACCGCGCGCCAGATCCGGCCGGTTGACAGGTTCAACGCGCGCGCCGCCTCCCACTGCCCCTGCGGCACTCCCTCGATCCCGGCCCGATAGCACTCCGCCGTGTAAGCGCTGTAGTTCAGCCCGAGCACGATGATTCCGGTGGCCAGCACCGGAAGCTGAATGCCGTACTTCGGCAGCACGTAGAACACGAAGAACAGCTGCACCAGAAACGGGGTACCGCGCAGCACCTCGATGATCGCACCGATCAACCAGCGCACCGGCTCGACGTTGGTGCGCCGCAACATCGCCAGTACCAAGCCGATGACCAACGCCAGCACCGAACCGCCGAGCGTCAGCTGCACGGTGATCCACAAGCCTTCCAGCAGCGCCGGCAGGCTGTCCCATGCGAAGCTCCAGTCCCAGTACACGGCCGTCACTCCCTTCCCGGCGCGTAGGCCAGCCCGGCCGGCATCCGGCGCTCCAGCATGCGGCGCAGCAACGAGATCCCGTTGGTCAGGATCAGGTAGACGACAACGAGCAACCCGAAGATGATCGTGGTCTCTCCCGTCGTCGCGCGGATCAGCTGCGCGCGATAGGTCAAGTCGAGCACCGTCACCAGTGCCACCAGGGACGTGTTCTTCATCAGATCCACGGCGACGTTGCCGAACGGCGGCAGCATCGCGACCAGCGCCTGCGGCAGGATCACCCGGCGCAATGTGGTGCGCTTCGGCATGTTCAGCGCGGTGGCCGCCTCCCACTGGGTCAGCGGGACCGACTGCACGGCACCACGCACGATTTCCGCGGCGTAGCTACCCTGATTCAGCCCGAGCACCAGCACCCCTGCCATCAACGGTGTGAGCCGGATGTCCAGAAACAACGGCAGCGCGTAGAAAAACCAGAACAGCTGCACGATCGCCGAGGTGCCGCGGAACACTTCGATGAACACCGCGCACGGCCAGCGGATGGCGTGGATCGACGACATCCTGCCCAACCCAGCCGCGAACGCCACCAGCAGCGCGAGAATCAGGCCGAGCACGAAGATCTGCAGGGTAACCCACGTACCTTCGAAGAAATACGGCAGGAAAGCGGCTACCTGGTCCACAACGCGACCTCCGATACGCGGTAACCGGGAGCCCCGGTCATCCCTCCGCCTGGCATAGCTGCTCGCTCGTGGTGTTTACCGCGGCCTCCGAGGGAAAGCCCCACGGTTCGATGATCTTGGCGAACTCGCCGCTTCGCTTCAACTCGTCGAATTTCTGGTTGAACAGATCGCGGAAGTACCGGTCGGTCTTGCGGAATCCCACGCCCGAACCGGTCGGTGCCACATCCGGGATGGGTGGGGTGAGCTCCACACCGCCACCACTACCCTTCATCAGCTGCCGCAGGGACAGGGTCGGCAGCAGGAACACGTCCACCCGGTCCGCCTGCAACGCCTCCAGCCCGCTGCGTCCATCAGGGACACCGGAGAACTGCTCCTGCGGCACCCCTGCCGTCCGAAGTAGACCGTCTTCGTAGCCACCGGCGAGCGCCGCGATACGGATGTCCGGGTCCTTCTTCACGTCGGCCAGAGTCTTGATCCCGCGCGGATTTCCCTTCGGCACCGCGAACGACTCGGTGGACACGATGTCCGGTTCGGAGTACAGGATCTGGGCGCACCGCGACTTCTTCATGTAGAGCCCCGCGGTGATGAGATCCCACTGCCGGGCGTTCAGTCCGGGGATCATGCTCTCGTACGGGGTGATGATGCCCTGCACGTCGTCGATGCCCATCTTCTTCAGCACCGCGCGGGCAACCTCGGGTTCCGCGCCGGTCACCGAGCCATCCGTCTTGATCTCCGTGTACGGGGGTTCGTTACCGATCGCGACCCGCGCCATGCCGGCGCTGCGCAGCGAGTCAAGCAGCTGCCGACCGGTATCCCCTGACGGCGGCTCCGCGCAGCCTGCCACCGCCACGCTCGCCGCCAACCCACCGATACCGCCGATACCGCCGAGAAAACCGCGGCGAGTGATCGCCCTGCCACCCATTGAGCCACCCCATCAGTAAGATCGTCACGAAGCTAGGCGGCACGCGGGCAAGCGTCAACGAATTCTTCCCGGTCGTAACGGCGAGGTAGTGAAGTGGCTACAATTGTCGCGTCGACGCACTCGCGAAGCATCTCGCCAGCTGTCACGGACCGCATCCAGGACGTAATCCCATGACCGATCGCAAGAAGAACGACGCGGCACCGAAGCTGCTCTCCGGCGGCAACCCGCAGATCCCCAAGGGTGAGGGCAACGGCCCGGCGCAGGACTACATCGCTGCCATGCCCGGCTGGAAACGGGACGTCGGGCAACGCCTCGATGACCTCATCGTGCGCACGGTCCCCCAGGTACACAAGGCCGTGAAATGGAACCAACCGTTCTACGGCCTCAAGGGCGATGGCTGGTTCCTGTCGTTCCGTTGTTACACGAAGTACGTGCAGCTGCAGTTCCTCAAAGGGACATCGCTCGATCCCATGCCACCGAAGGCGTCCAACCACGACGAGGTGCGCTACCTCGACATCCACGAGGACGACGAACTGGACGACGACCAGCTCCGGTCCTGGATCGAGCAGGCCAGCAACCTGCCAGGCGAAATGATGTGACGCACCCTAGCGGACCGCGGCGAGGGCGTCCGGCAGAGTGAACGCGCCGGCGTAGAGCGCCTTGCCGACGATCGCGCCCTCCACACCATCCGAACTCAGCCGCGCGAGCGCGCGCAGGTCGTCCACACTGGACACGCCGCCGGACGCGATCACCGCGGCGTCGGTCCTGGCGCACACGTTCCGGAGCAGCCGCAGGTTCGGCCCGCGCAGCGTGCCGTCCTTGCTCACGTCGGTGACCACGTAGCGCGCGCAGCCATCGGCGTCCAGCCGCTCGAGCACATCCCAGAGGTCTCCCCCATCGCTCGTCCACCCCCTGGCGGCCAGCCGATGCCCCTCCTCGGTGATCCGCACGTCCAGTCCGACGGCAACCCGCTCGCCGTGCTCGGCGACAACCTTCGCGCACCACGACGGGTCCTCCAACGCGGCGGTGCCGAGGTTGACCCGCGCGCACCCGGTGGCAAGCGCCGCTTCGAGCGACGCGTCATCCCGGATGCCGCCGGAAAGCTCGACGGAAACATGCAGCGCGTCGACAACGCCGGCCAGCAGCTCGCGGTTGTCGCCGCGCCCGAAAGCGGCATCGAGGTCGACAAGGTGGATCCATTCGGCGCCCTGCTCTTGCCAGGCGAGGGCGGCATCGCGTGGGTCACCGTACGAGGTCTCCGTACCGGCCTCGCCACGCAGCAGGCGCACGGCCTTGCCTTCGGCCACATCGACGGCGGGTAGCAGCGTAAACGTCACGCCGCAACGATAAAGGAGACCGCTCAGGCCTTGAGCTCGGCCAGCCAGTTTTCCAGCAACGCCGCCCCGGCATCGCCGGATTTCTCCGGGTGGAACTGCGTCGCCCACAGCGGGCCGTGCTCGACAGCCGCGACGAAATCCTCGCCGTGGTTGGCCCAGGTGACCCGCGCAGGCGGCAGCGGCGGGCTCGGCTCGAGCAGCCACTCGCGCACCGCGTAGCTGTGCACGAAATAGAACCGCTCCGTGGCTGGCAGCCCGGCGAACAGCCGCGAATCGGCCGGCGCGCGCACCGTGTTCCAGCCCATGTGCGGCAGCACCGGCGCGTTCAGCCACTCCACCGTGCCGGGCCATTCGCCGCAGCCCTCGGTTTCCACGCCGTGCTCGACCCCGCGCTCGAACAGGATCTGCATCCCCACGCAGATGCCGAGCACCGGGCGTCCGCCGGCCAGCCGCTGGCCGATCACGCGCTCGCCACGGACCGCGCGCAGGCCCGCCATGCAGGCCGCGAACGCGCCGACACCGGGCACCACGAGACCGTCGGCTTCCAGCGCGGGCTCCTGCCCGGCGGTGACCTCGACGTCGGCGCCAACCCTGCGCAGCGCCCGCTCGGCGGAGCGGAGGTTGCCGGATCCGTAGTCAAGAACGACGACTCGAGGCACGTCCCCAGGTTACGGCACGCCGAGCGGCGTACCACGCGGGCGCGAGGGTGAGCAGCACCAGCCCGGCGGTCACCAGGAACGCCGCGACGAAACCCGGACCGGAGACCACCGCGCCGATCAGCACCGCGCCGAGCCCGTACCCGCCGTCCAGCGCGATGTTCCACCCCGCGCTCGCCATGCCGTACCGGTGCGGCGGTACCCGGTCGAACATGGCGACCAGCGAGTCGTTCTGCACCACCCCGTATCCCGCGCCGAACAGCAGCCCGCCGAGCACCGCGAGCCACGGCCCGTCGCCGGCCACCGCGGCCGCGATCGCGAGCAGCCCGGAAACACCGAGCAACACGCTCAGCGGAAGCTGCCGGCCGGCGACACCCATCCGATCGCCCACCATCCCGGACGCCCAACGGCCGGCCAGCATCGCAGCGCCAACGGCGAGCAGCGCGACCGGCGCGACCGCCAACGACATCGGCGTGAAGGTCACCACGGCGCCGTAGGCCAGCGCGGCCGCCAGCATGACCAACCATGGCCCGAGCAGCGGGCGCAGCTGGCTGAGCAGCCCGCCGACCTCCCCTGCCGGCGCCGCGTGGCCGTCCACCCTCGGCAACAGCGCGGCCGGCAGGCAGCCGAGCACCGGCAGTACCCCCGCCGCCCAGAACACCGCAGGGTAACCCCACGCCTCGGCGACCCAGATTCCGGCTGGCACCCCGAGCAGCTGTGGCACGCCCACCGCGACGCCGTACAACCCGGACCCCCTGCCGAGCTCGGCACGGGGCAGCAGCTCGGCGACCAGCGCGCTGCCGCACACCGTGATGATCCCGAACCCGACCCCGCGCAGCGCGGAGATCAGCAGGAGCGGTTCGGCGGCATCGGACAGCGCGTACAGCGGCGCGGGCAGCCCGATCAGTGCCGCCCCGAGCAGGAACGTCCACCGGTACCCGACGGCGCGGGTCAACCGGGGCACCGCGATCTGGGTGAGCACGGTGATGCCCATGAACACGCCGGTCGTGGTGCCGCCGACGAACGCGGACGCGCCGCCGCGTACCGCCCACAGCGGCACCACCGGCAGCAGCGTCGCGTACCCGAAGAAGGTGGTCAGCGTCGCGCCGAGCAGCAACAGGAAATCCCTCCGGTACAACGCTGACCGCCGTGGCACCGCGGTCTTTACGGAGCCCGTCACAGCGCGCGTCCCACCGGCCGCCATTCCCCTCGGGCGACGACCGGCGCACCGGCGCTACCCAGCCGGACCTGCAGCGTGCCGCATGCGCAGCGGGTGTACACGGTGAGGCCTTCCGGGGTCGGATGCTGGGAAACCATCACCATCGGCTGTCCCTCCGGCTGTCCCTCCGGCCATCCGCAGCGGCATCGAGCTCCATCGGTCATGGTTCCCTTTGTAGCCTCGGCCTATCATCGCGTCCAACGAATGTTTACGATGAATTCGATCGAAAACACCGATCGAAGGGGCGGCGATGGACACCCGGCAGCTGCACACCTTCCTGGCGGTCGCGCGCGGGCTGAACTTCACCAGGGCCGCCGACACCCTCGGTTACGCGCAGTCCAGCGTCACCGCACAGATCAAGACCTTGGAAGCGGAGCTGGGCGCCGGCCTGTTCGATCGGCACGCGCGGCGCGTCACCCTCACCCCGGCCGGCGAGCGGCTGGTGCGCTACGCCGAGCACATCGTGCGGCTGGCCGACGAGGCGTGCGGCGCGGTGCGGCTGCTCGCCGAGGACGCCACCTCCCGGCCACTGTGTATCGGCGCTTCCGAGACGCTGTGCACCTACCGGTTGCCGGATGTGCTGCGTGCCGCCAGGCAGCGGCTGCCAGGGCTGCGGATCTCCTTTCGCCCCGCCCAGCGCGGTGAGTTGCTCGACGATCTGGCATCCGGCGCGCTGGACGCCGCCTTCCTCACCGAGCAACCGATTCAGGCTCCGAAGCTGGTGACCGAGGCGTCCATGCCGGATCCGCTGTGCGTGGTGAGCTCGCCGGACAACCCACTGGCCACAATGGACGTTGTCGGACCGGCCGAACTGTCCGGGCAACCGTTACTACTCCTGGAACGCGGCTGCAGCCAGCGGGAGGTCTTCGAACGCCAGCTCGCCGCGGCGGGCGTCCAGCAGGGCCAGGTGATGGAGTTCACCAGCGTGGAGGCGGTCCGGCGGTGCGCGATCGCCGGGCTCGGCGTCGCCGCACTGCCAACGGTCGCCATCACCGGTGAGCTCGAACGCGGCGAACTCGTCGTGCTCGGCTGGCCGCACGAGGATTTCGGGCTGTACACCCAGGTAATCCGGCACCGGGACCGGACACTGGATCCCGCGCTGACGACGTTGATCGACACCGCCAGGGAGTTCTGGACGATCCCGCCTGGCTACCGGCCGTCCCGGCCCGAATCCGCCGGGGCAACCTCGATCTAAGTGGAGGTCAAGGTTAACCTGGCGTGGTGAGCAAACTCCCCGATCACCTTTCGATCGGCCAGGTGGCGGATCGCAGCGGTATTCCCCACACGGCGCTGCGGTTCTACGAGGAAAAGGGACTCATCGCAGCCGAACGCTCCGGGGGCAACCAGCGGCGCTACGCGCGCGCCGTGCTGCGCCGGCTGGCGTTCATCCGCGCCGCGCAGCGGGTCGGGCTGAGCCTCGAGGACATCCGCGACGCACTGAGCACCTTGCCGTCCGATCACGCTCCCACCAAGGCCGATTGGGCCCGGCTGTCCCGGTCGTGGCGGGCCGAGCTGGATGCCCGCATCGACGCGCTGCAACGGCTCCGTGACCGGTTGACCGGATGTGTCGGCTGTGGCTGCCTGTCGCTGCGCAGTTGCGCGCTGCAAAACACCGACGATCAGCTGGGGCACTTCGGGCCCGGCTCTCCCCGCCTCAAGCCGGCCGGTGAGGGCGGCATCTAGCCGTCGATCCGCGGTGCCCGCACATCGCGGCCGACCCAGCCGCTCAGCGGGACAGCCACCACGCCACGGCGCCACCCGCGGCGGCCAGCGCGCAGAGGCCGAGCAGCACCGCGAGCAGCTTGGCGGTTTTCCAGGTGGTGTACACGCCACCGACCAGGAATCCGGCGAGGGCAAGTAGTCCGATGATGACAACTTCGGTTGGCACGCGGCACCTTTCATTGGTGGGACGCGGCGACCTTAGAGGACTCCCTTGGTCGAGGGCACACCGCCCATCCTGGGATCCGGTTCGGCGGCCGCGCGTAGCGCCCTTGCCACCGCCTTGTACTGCGCCTCAGCGATGTGGTGCGGGTCCCTGCCGTGCAGCAACCGGACGTGCAGCGCGATCTGCGCGTGGAAGGACAGCGAGTCGAACACGTGCCTGGTCAGCACGAACGGGTAGTTCCCGCCGATGGTGAACGAGTTGAACTGCTCCGGTTCCCCGAGCTGCACGCAGTACGGCCGGCCGGAGGCGTCGATGGCGGCGTGCGCGAGCGTTTCGTCCATCGGGATCCAGGCATCCCCGAACCGGCGGATACCTTTCTTGTCCCCCAACGCTTCCCGGATCGCCTGGCCGAGCACGATCGCGGTGTCCTCCACGGTGTGGTGCGCGTCGATCTCGATGTCCCCGGTGGCGCGCACGGTCAGATCAAGCGCGCCGTGCACCCCGAAGGAGGTGAGCATGTGGTCGTAGAACGGGACACCGGTGGAAACCTCCGCGTTTCCCGAACCGTCCAGGTCGAGTTCGACGGAGACATCCGATTCCTTGGTTACCCGGTCCACCTTGCCGATGCGGCTCACCGTGGAACCTCCTTGCTCGCCTCGAGAAAGGCGTCGTTCTCCTCCGGGATGCCAATCGTCACCCGAAGATGGCCTTCGATGCCGACATCCCTTATCAGCACGCCACGTTCCACGTAGGACCGCCAGCTGGCGCTCGCATCGCCGAACCGTCCGAACAGGACGAAGTTGGCGTCACTTGGCACCGGCTGGAAATCCAGGTTCCGCAGGGACTCGACAACCCGATCGCGCTCAGCGGCCAGTCTGGCGACAGAGCTCAGGGTGGCCTCGGCGTGCCGCAGCGCGGCGCGGGCGGCGGCCTGGGTCAGCACGGATAGATGATACGGCAACCGGACGAGCTGCAGGGCGTCCACAATGGCCGGTGCGGCGGCGAGATAACCCAGCCGCCCGCCCGCGAACGCGAACGCCTTGCTCATCGTGCGGGACACGACCAGCTTCGCCCCGAAATCCTCGAGCAGTTCGACGGCGCTGCGCTGGTTGGAGAACTCCGCGTACGCCTCATCCACGACCACGATTCCCGGTGCGGCAGCGACGATCGAACGCAGGTCGTCGAGCGTGCTGGATTGCCCCGTCGGGTTGTTCGGGCTGGTCACGAACACCACGTCGGGGCGGCGCTCGGCCACGATCCGCGCGGCCTGCTCGGCATCCAGCGAGAAATCCGCGCGGCGCGGCGCGGGAACCCACTCGGTGCGGGTTCCGGCCGAGATGATCGGATGCATCGAGTAGCTCGGTTGGAAACCCAGCGCGCTACGGCCCGGCCCGCCGAACGTCTGCAGCAGCTGCTGCAGGATCTCGTTCGACCCGTTCGCGGCCCACAGGTTCGCCCCGGCGAGGGGCGTACCGGTGGCCGAAGACAGGTAACCGGCCAAATCCTGGCGCAGCGCGACGGCATCCCGATCCGGGTAGCGGTGCAGCGCGCCGGCCACCCGCTTGGTTTCCGCGACCACGTCCGCCACAAGCGAATCCGGCGGAGGGAACGGATTTTCGTTGGTGTTGAGCCGGATCGGTACGTCCAGCTGCGGCGCGCCGTATGGGCTGCGGCCGCGCAGATCCTCCCGCAGCGGCAGATCGTCCAGCCTCACCCCATCACCGATCATGCCCCGCCCTCCGGGAACCGTGCGGTGACCGCTTGGCCGTGCGCCGGCAGGTCTTCGGCGTCCGCAAGCGCGACCACGCGATCGGTCACCTCGCGCAGCGCGTCCGCGGTGTAGTCGACAACGTGGATACCGCGCAGGAAGGTTTGCACGGACAGCCCCGAGGAATGCCGGGCGCAGCCACCCGTTGGCAGCACGTGGTTGGACCCCGCGCAGTAGTCGCCAAGCGACACCGGCGCGTACGGCCCCACGAAGATCGCTCCCGCGTTGCGCACCCGATCGGCTACCTCCCTTGCCCGCTCGGTCTGGATCTCGAGGTGCTCGGCGGCGTAGGCATCCACCACCCGGATGCCGTCTTCCAGAGTGGACACCAGCACGCAGCCGGATTGCTTGCCACGCAACGCCGTGCTGATGCGCTCGGTGTGCTTTGTCGCGGCCACCTGGCGCGCCAGCTCGACATCCGTGGCGTCGGCGAGCTCCGGCGAGGTGGTGACGAGCACGCTCGCCGCCAGCGTGTCGTGCTCGGCCTGACTGATCAGGTCGGCCGCCACGTGCACCGGATCCGCGGTGTGATCCGCCAGTATCGCGATCTCCGTCGGCCCGGCCTCCGCGTCGATCCCGATCTGGCCGCGCAGCAGGCGTTTCGCGGCCGTCACGTAGACGTTGCCCGGCCCGGTCACCATGTCCACGCCGTCAAGCTCGGTACCGCCGGAGTCCGTGCCGCCGTAGGCGAGCAGCGCGATCGCCTGCGCTCCCCCGACGGCCCACACCTCGTCCACCCCGAGCAACGCCGCCGCGGCCAGAATGGTCGGGTGCGGCCGCCCGCCAAACTCCGCCTGCGGCGGCGAGCAGACCACCAGCGAGCCGACGCCGGCCGCCTGTGCCGGCACCACGTTCATCACCACACTGGACGGGTACACCGCGAGACCGCCCGGCGCGTAAAGGCCAACCCGCGCCACCGGCACCCAGCGTTCGGTGACCGTGCCGCCGGGGACCACCTGTGTCGTGACGTCCGTGCGCCGCTGGTCGGCATGCACCGCTCGGGCGCGGCCGATGGATTCCTCCAGCGCGGCCCGGACCTGCGGGTCCAGTTCGGACAGTGCGCGGTCCACCTCGTCCTGCGGCACGCGGACGGTGTTCGGCCGCACCCCGTCGAACCGCTCGGCGTACTCGAGCACGGCAGCCACGCCACGCTCGCGCACCGCGTCCAGCACGGGGCGTACCTGATGCGTCACCGCGTCCACATCGACCTCGGCGCGCGGCAGGGTGGCGCGCAGCGCCACCGGGGCGGGTACGGCCTGACGCAGATCGGTACGGTTCAGCATGCCTCAAGCGTAAGCGGCCGCTCGGCTGCCGCGTGCACCCACCGGCCCTCCGCGTGACGCGCGTCCCTGTCACCCCGACGCGCGTCCCCGGCCATCCCAATATGCGTCCATATTGCGGGCGCTGGGTGGGCAGCGTCACCCCAGGCGTTCGACCCGGTCCGCCCACACGTCAAGCAGCGCGTCGTCATGGCTGATCGCCAGTACCCCGGTTTCCAGGTCGCTGGCCTGCTCCCGCACCACCCGCACCAGCCCGGCGGTGCTGGAGGCGTCCACCATCGCGGTCATCTCGTCGCACACCAGGTAGCGCGGCCGCAGCGCGAGCGCCCGCGCGAGGCACGCACGCTGCAGCTGACCGTCGCTGACCTCGTGCGGGCGACGCTCGAGCAGCTCGCCGGTCAGCCCGACCCGGTTGGCGAGGCCGATCACGCCTGAGGCGGGAAAGCCGTTCGCCAGCAACGGTTCCGCCACGATCTCGCGCAGCGTCAGCCGGGGGTCCACGGCCAGCCGCGGTTGCTGGAACACCACGCCGACCCGGGTCCGCAGAGCCGCCGGGGCGTCGTGCCGGAAGCCGGTGATCACCTCGCCGTCCATCCGCAGCCGCCCTTTCCACGGTCTCAGCAGCAGGCACAGCACCTTCGCCAGGGTCGACTTCCCGCAACCACTCGGACCGGCCAGCCCCACCGTCTCGCCGGGCGTGATGTGCAGATCCACGCCGTCCAGCACCGGGACACCCTTCCGGTACCCGACGACGATGCCCTCGGCGCTCAACATAGCGGCCCGTACTCCGGGATCGCGGCCGGCGGATGGGCGGCCACGAACCGGTCGCCGAACCGGCGCATGGTCGCCTCCCCGGTACACGGCGGGTAGCCGGGCATCGCCGGGCAGCGCTGGCAGAACGCGCAACCATCCGGCAGCGCCGTGAGCTCGGGCGGATCTCCGGGAATCGGCCGGAACCGCCCATCCGGCAACGCATCGAGCAACGCGCCGGTGTAGGGGTGCCACGGATCGGCCAGGACGGCCCCCGCCGGGCCGAACTCCACCAGCCTGCTCGCGTACATCACCGCGACGTGTGTGGCGACCCGCCTGGCCGCGGCCAGATCGTGCGTGATCATCAACACCGCTTTGTCCTGTGTGGACAGATCGGCGAGGGTATCGACGACGTGCTCGACGAGCGGGCGATCGAGGCCGACGGTGGGTTCGTCGGCGAGCAGCACCCGGGGATCGCCGGCGAGCGCGAGGCTCAGCGCCACCCGCTGCGCGGTGCCGCCGGAGAGCTGGTGCGGGTAGAGCCGCAGGGTGGCCGGATCGAGCCCGACCCGGGTGGCGAGGTCGTCGGCGAACGCCGGTGCGTCCGCGACGTCCTGGCGCAGCGCGCGGACCGTTTCCACCAGCTGGGCCCGCGCGGTGCGCACCGGGGTGAGGTGGCTTGCCGCGGACTGCGGCACCAGGCCGATCATCCTGCCCCGCACCCGTTCGGCGAGCGTCTTCTCCTGCGCACCGAGCAGCTCGAGCCCATCCATCGTGGCGCGCCCACGGACCTCGGCATTCGCCGGCAGCAGGCCGAGCAGCGCGGCGGCCAGCACGGACTTCCCACAGCCGCTCTCCCCGACAAGGGCCAGCACCGCCCCGGCGCGCAGCTCGAAACCGGCGGCGCTGACCGCCCGCACCACACCCCTGCGCCCGCGGCGCCCGAGCTGGAATCGCACGGACAGCGCATGCACGTCGAGCAGCACCTCGGTCACAGCGCCAGCTCCGATCGGCGCCTCGGCACCAGCCTGTCCCGCCAGCCGGCGGCGAGCCCCGAGGTGGCCAGCGTGGTCAGCACCAGCAACACGGACGGGAACACCACCACCCACCAGGAACCCAGCAGTACCGCGCGACGCGCCTCGGTGAGGATGTTGCCGATACTCGCCAGATGTGGCGGCAGGCCGAGCCCGAGAAAGCTCAACGCAGTCTCGTGCCACACCGCGTGCGGCAACAGCAGCACCGCGGAGATGGCCGCCTGCCCGACGATGGCCGGCAGCAGGTGGCGGCGCAGGATCCGGGCGCGCGACGACCCTCCGGAGATCGCCGCGTCGATGAACGGCCGCTCGCGCAACGACAGCACCTCCGCCCGCACGATGCGCGCGACGGTTGTCCAGTGGGTCAGCGCGATCGAGGCGACCACGGCCCACAGGTTCCCGCGAAACAGTGCCACGATGACGATGCCGAGCAACAGATGTGGCACCGCGTTGACGGTGTCCACCAGCCGCATCAGCAGCCGGTCGGGCCATCCGCCGAGCGCGCCGGAGATAGCGCCGAACAGCGAACCGAGCACCGTGGAGATCGCGGCACACAGCGCCGCGACGAGCAACGAGACCCGCAGCCCCGCGAAGGACCGCAGCAGCAGGTCGGCGCCGTTCGCGTCGGTGCCGAACGGGTGCGCGGTGCTCGGCGCGAGCAGCCGGGTGCCGTAGTTGACCTTGCTCTGGTCCAGTTCGCCAAGCGACGGCAGCAGCACCGCGGCGGCGATCAGCACCAGCAGCCCGCCGACGCCGAGCAGCCCGCGCAGCCGTGCCCGGCCGCCGATGTGCCGGCCCCTCGGCGTGCCAGCCCTGCTACGCGCCGCCGAATGCCACGCGCCGACGAGATCAGCCATCGGTCGCCACCCTCGGGTCGAGCAGTGCGGTTGTCACGTCGGCGAACAGCGAGCCAAGCAGGGTCGTGCCTGCCGCCAGCAGCGTCAGCGCGGCGAGCAGCGGGAAATCCACCGCGAGCGCGGCCTGCACCACCGCCGCGGCCGCCCCTGGCCAGGAGAACACCTCTTCCACCAGCACCGCCCCGGTGACCAGTTCGGGAACGCGAACGCCGATGAGCGTGATCAACGGCAGCAGCGCGGTCGGCAGCGCATGGCGCAGCACGACCAGTCGTTCGCCCAGCCCGCGCGCCCTGGCACCCGTGACATGCTCGTCGGCGAGCGAGGACAACATGGACTGTCGCAAGTGGAGCACCAGCCACGGCGCTTGGGAAATTCCGAGTACCAGCGCGGGAAGCGCGAGGTGCCGCGCGACCTGGCCCGCGGAGAGCCCGGCGCCGGCATCGGTGAGCCCCGCCACCGGCAGCCAGCCGAGTGCCAGCGAGAACACCGCGATGCTCAGCAGTGCCAGCACGAACGGCGGGATGCCCTCGAGCGCGTGCCCGGTCGCGGTGATCAGCCGGTCAGCCCAGCCGCCCTGCCGCCACGCCGCGAGCACTCCGAGCGTCACCGCGAGCGCGATCGCCAGCACGAGGCCGACCGCGCAGAGCAGCACCGTCCACGGCAGACGCTCGGCGAGCACCTCGGTCACCGGCTGCCGGAACGACCGGCTCACCCCGAGATCGCCGGTGAACACTCCACCGACCCACCGTCCGAATTGGACGAAAACGGAGTCATCGGTGCCGAGCTGTTCCCTGGCTCGCGCCAGGTCCGCCTCGCTCGCCCGGTTCATCCGCACGCCGTAGTACTGGTCGAGCGGGTCGAAGGGGGATGCCGCGGCCAGCAGGAACACGCCGAACGAGACAACCCCGAACACCGGCACCGCGAACAGCAAACGCCTGCCGATCAAGCCGAGCACGGCGTGATACCTGGATCGGTGCGCCGAGTGCGGCATCACCCGCGCGGCGTCCACTTCTCCACGTTCCACCATGGCCCCCACGTGGTGCCGTGGGTATGCGGCTCGATCACGGGCTGGTACCCGTTCCATTCATCCCGCATCAGGTAGGCGTGTTCGAGAAAGACGAGATAAACCGACCCTGGATCGTCCACATAGGAGCGTTGCACCTCCCGGTAATAGGCGGACCGCTGCGCCGGGTCGGTCGTGGCGCGTGCCTTGTCCAACGCTGCGTCCACCGTGGGATTCCGGTACCGGCCAGGGTTGGCGTAACCGTCGCCCGCCCGGCTGGAATGCAGCGCATCGTAGACCTGCGGATCGGGGTCGATCGGGTTGCCCCCGCCGAGCACCACGGCGTCCTTGGCCAGCCGGGGTTTCACCGCACTGCTGTCCAGGCCGGCCAGTTCCACCTGCACGCCGATCTCCTTCGCGTCCGAGGCGAAGGCTTGCGCGAGCTCCTTGCGCAGGCTGTCGTCCGCGAAGTACATCACGGTGAACCGCGCCCGCTGACCACCCTTGGATCGAATGCCGTCCGCGCCCTCCTTCCAGCCCGCGGAATCCAGCAGTCGCTCCGCCTCGGAACGGTCGAAGTCGAAGGTGGCCTCCGGCTCGAGGAATTCCGGCCGTGCCGGGCTGAACGGGGTTGACGCCGGCACGCCGTGCCCGCCGAGCGGTCCGTCCACCATGCCCTTGCGGTTGACGGCGAGGTTGAGCGCCTTGCGGATCGCCGGATCCCCGGTTACCGGATGGCCGCTCGGCAACGTGATCGAGCGATAGTCCACCGACTTGTGATAGACGGTCCGGTAGGTATCCGAGTTGTCGAATGTCTTCGCCAGCGTGGGCGGGAGCACCGCCCCGTCGAACTCGCCAGCCTGCATGCGCTGCGCTCTGGTGTTGTCGTCCGGGGCGAACACCACGGTGATCTTGTTGACCTTCGGAGCACCGCCCCAGTAATCCCGGTTGGCCGCCCAGCTCATCTGATCGCCCCGGCGCCAGTTGACCAGCTTGTACGGGCCGGTGCCGATCGGCTTGGTGTTCAGCGACGAACGATCGAGCGGTGCGCGCTTCGCCAGCGCCTCGCTCGGCACGATGCCGAGCACCATCTTCGCCGGCCATGCCGCGTAGCTGTACTTCAGATCGAAACGGACGGTCTCCGCGTCGAGACGTTTGACGTCCGTCAACATGGAGAATTCGGACTTGACCGTGGACGCGTAAGCCGGATCGAGCGCCGCGCGGTAGGTCGCCACCACGTCGTCCGCACCGAGATCGGAGCCGTCGTGGAACGTCACGTTCTTGCGTATCTTGACGGTCCACGATTTCCCGTCCGGTGCCGGTTCCGGCCGCTTTGCCGCGAGCGCCGGCCGCAGCTCCTGCTTGCCGTCGAAGGCGAACAGCCCGTCGTAGAGCTTGGACGCGCCCTCTGCGCCGTAGCCCAGCAACGGGTTCAGGGATTCCGGTTCGGTGCTGTCAGCCAGCACAATGGAGCGGGCATCGCGCCCCTGCTGTTCGTCGTTGGGTTCGGATGGAGCGGTACATCCTGCCGCCAGCACGGCGACCGTCAGAATGGTGATCGCCGGCGCGAGGGCGGGCAGCATGGGACGGGAAGGCAGCGAAGTCACGGTGTCGAACATTAGAGACTATTGCCAATGAACTGCAACAAGCGAGGGAGCGACGATGGCCACGTCTGTGCGGATCGGACTGTGCCAGATCACCTCCGACACGGATCCGAAGGCTAACCTCGAGCTGCTGCGGTCCGGAACGCGGCAGGCCGCCGAGGGCGGCGCCAGGGTGGTGGTGTTCCCCGAAGCCAGCATGTGCCGCTTCGGCGTGCCACTCGGAGAGATCGCCGAGCCGCTGGACGGGGCCTGGGCGAGCGCGGTGCGGGACATCGCCGACGAGCACGGCGTACTGCTGGTGACCGGCATGTTCACGCCCGCGCAGGACGGCAGGGTGCGCAACACGCTGCTGCTGACCGGGCTGGGCGAACATCGCGGCTACGACAAGATCCACCTCTACGACGCCTTCGGGTTCGCCGAGTCGCGGACCGTGGCCGCAGGCTCGCAGCTGGTCACTGCCGAGGTGGACGGCGTGCGGTTGGGCATGGCGACCTGCTACGACGTGCGCTTTCCCGAACAGTTCAGGGCGCTGGCCGACCGGGGCGCGAGCGCGGTGCTGCTGCCCGCGTCGTGGGGTGCCGGCGAGGGCAAGCGCGAGCAGTGGGAGGTGCTGGTGCGCGCCCGTGCGCTGGACAGCGGATGCTGGGTACTCGCCTGCGGGCAGGCCGATCCCCGCGCGTCCGGCATCGAACCGAGCGGGAAGGCGCCGACCGGCATCGGGTACTCCACGGTGGCCGATCCGCTCGGGCGGGTGTACGCGCAGCTCGCGGAAGCGCCGAACGTGCTCGTGGTGGACATGGACACGCAGCTGGCCGAGCAGGCCCGCAACACCACCGGCGTACTCGCGAACCGCCGCCTATGAGGCGCGGTTACCGCAGATCCATGCCGATGTCGAGAGCGGGCGCGGAGTGCGTGAGCCCGCCGACCGCGAGGTAGTCCACGCCGGACTCGGCGTACGCGCGCGCCATGCTCAGCGTCAACCCGCCGGATGCCTCCAGCATCGTCGAGGCCGCCACGGCGTTGCGCCTGCGCACCGCTTCGGCACAGCCTTCCGGGGTGAAGTTGTCCAGCAGCACCTCGTCCGCCCCGGCGGCGAGCACGTCGTCGAGCTGATCGAGATCGTCCACCTCCACCTCGCAGGGCAGCTGCGGGGCGTGCGCGCGGGCCGCGCTGAGCGCCGCGGTGATCGAACCAGCGGCGGCCACGTGGTTGTCCTTGATCAGCACCGCGTCGCCGAGCCCGAGCCGGTGGTTCACCCCGCCGCCGCAGCGCACCGCGTACTTCTGCAGCAGCCGCAGTCCCGGGAGCGTCTTGCGGGAATCCCGGATCCGGCATCGGGTTCCGGCGACGGCGTCCACCCACGCCGCGGTCGCGGTCGCCACCCCGGAGAGCTGGCAGAGCAGGTTCAGCGCGGTCCGCTCCGCGGTCAGCAGCCCGCGCACCGAGCCGCGCACCACCAGCGCCGCCTGGCCTGGCCGCAACCGCGTGCCGTCCGCGACCGCCGCGATCACCGCGTACTCGCCGCCGGGCAACACCGCGTCCAGCACGGCAAGCGCCACCGGCACGCCGGCCACGGTGCCCGCCGTTCGCGCGGTGAACTCCGCTCTCGCGACCGCGTCCACCGGTACGGTCGCCTCGGTGGTCGCGTCCGTGCCGTACCGCAGATCCTCGTCGAGGGCGGTGCGCACCACCCGCCGTAGATCGTCGGGGTCGGGCGCCTCGCCAGTCACGCCACCCTCCGTGGTTCCCGTGGACGGGCGACGATGGGGCTGCCGGATACGTCCAGCCGAAGGCCGATGCTGCGCGCGAAGTACTCGTCGTCGCGGAGCGGGTGATCGAGCCGGACGTGACAGCCGCGCGATTCGGTGCGTTCCCGCGCGGAGAGCAGCAATACCCTGGCAACCAGGGTCAGTGCCGCGTCCTCCACAGCCTCCATAGTGGACAGTGGGCGCACCACGGCGCCTTCGTTGATTTCCTTGGAGGCCAAGGAAAGGCCGCACTCATCCCGGCCGATCCCGGCGTATCGGCTCATGGCGCGTTGCAGCAGCGTCCGCTCGGCCATCGGTGCGGCAGGCGGCGGGGCCGGTTCCACGGTGCGCGGATCGCCGAGCAGGCCACTGGCCTGGTCCTCGGCAACCGCCTCGGCAGCCCGCCTGCCGATGACCAGCCCTTCCAGCAGGCTGTTCGAGGCCAGCCGGTTCGCGCCGTGCAACCCGCTGCGCGCCACCTCTCCAGCGGCGTACAATCCAGCCAGCTCGGTGCGGCCGGCGGCGGTGGCCCGAACGCCGCCACAGGCGAAGTGTGCCGCCGGCGCGACGGGAATCAGCTCGCGCGTGGGATCGATTCCCGCTTCGGCGCAGGCCGCGTACACGGTCGGGAAGCGACGCGGAAACCCTTCGAGGCCGGTGGCGTCCAGGTACACGTGCTCGGTCTCGGTTTCGGCCATCCGCATGCTGATCGCCTTGGACACCACGTCCCTCGGCGCGAGATCACCGAGCGGGTGCAGGCCGTCCATCACCGGCGCACCGTGCACGTCCACCAGCACCGCGCCCTCACCGCGCACCGCCTCGGTGACCAGCGGGCGCCGGCCCGTCGCGCCCCGCGTGAACAGCACCGTCGGGTGGAACTGCACGAACTCCAGGTCGGCGACGACCGCGCCGGCACGAAGCGCCAGCGCCAACCCGTCCGCGGTCGCGGGCTCCGGGTTGCTGGTGGCCTGGTACAGCTGACCGAGCCCGCCGGTGCCGAGCAGCACGGCCGGCGCTCGCAGTACGCCGGGAAGGCCACGGGAGTCGAGCACCCACAGCCCACCAATGGCTCCGGACGAGGTGCGCAGCAGATCCACCGCGACGTGCCGCTCGAGCACCGGTAATCCGCCGCTGCGCGCGGCCGCGCCGAGCGCCCTTGCCACCTCGGCCCCCGTGGCGTCCCCGCCGGCGTGCACCACGCGGAACGCGCTGTGCCCGCCTTCCCTCGTCCGGGATAGCGAGCCGTCCGCTCCCGCGTCGAACTCCGCGCCGAGCTCGCGCAGCCCGCGCACCGCGTCCGGCCCGTCGCGCAGTATCGCCGCGACGGCCTGCTCGTCGCACAGCCCGGCACCCGCCGTGATGGTGTCCGTAACGTGCGCCTGGACGGAATCGCCGTGATCGTGTTCGCCGGGCAGCACCACGGCGACGCCGCCCTGCGCCCACCGCGTGTTGCCGTCCGCCACCTCCGCCTTGGTCACCACCAGCACGCGCAGGCCAAGTTCCCGCGCCCGCAACGCGGCGGTCAACCCTGCGACTCCCGAGCCGACCACGACCAGATCGGCCGCGGCCTCCCAGCGCGGCGACCGCCCGGTCATTCGCCGCCGCCCGGTTGGCCGATCTCGATCATCCGGCGCACCGCGTCCCGCGCCCGGTCGGCGGTCTCCCGCGCCACGTGCACCTCGTCGGTGCCGTCCCGCAACGAGCGCAGCACCGCCTCGGGCGTGATCATCTTCATATAGCGGCAGGACGCGCGATCGTTGACCGCCTGGAAGTCGATCTCCGGGGCGGCCTTGCGGAGCTGATGCAGCATGCCGATCTCGGTGGCCACCAGCACCGAGTTCGCCTTGGTGTCCCTGGCGGCTTTCACCATGTCGCCTGTGGACAGGATCTTCACCCTTTCCGCGGGCACCGCGCCCTCGCCCGCGAGGTACAGCGCCGAGGTGGCGCAGCCGCACTCCGGGTGGATGAACAGATCGGCGTCCGGTTCGGACGCGGCGCGCTCGGCGAGCTCCGTACCGTTGATGCCGGCGTGCACATGGCATTCCCCCGCCCAGATGTGCAGGTTCTTCCTGCCAGTCTGGCGCTTAACGTGCGCGCCGAGGAACTGGTCAGGGCAGAACAACACCTCGCGATCCGCCGGTATGGAGTTCACCACGTCCACCGCGTTCGAGGACGTGCAGCAGATGTCGGTCTCCGCCTTCACCTCGGCCGTGGTGTTCACATAGGACACGACCACCGCGCCGGGATGTTCCGCCTTCCAGTCCCGCAACTGCGCTCCGTCGATCGAATCGGCGAGCGAGCAGCCGGCTCGGGCGTCCGGGATCAGCACCGTCTTGTCCGGACTCAGGATCTTCGCGGTCTCGGCCATGAAGTGCACACCGCAGAACACGATCGTCGAGGCGTCGCTCTCCGCGGCGATGCGGCTCAACGCGAGCGAGTCCCCGGTGTGGTCGGCGACCTCCTGGATCTCCGGCAGCTGGTAGTTGTGCGCGAGCAACACCGCGTCCCGCTGCTTGGCCAACCCGCGAACTTCTGCCCACCAGGCGCTGCCCGGCTGAGTGGTGGTGATCGCGTCCACGCTCGCCGTCATCGGGAATCCTCCTCGCACTCCGCCGGGCCGGTGCCATCGGCCCGATTTCCACCCATCCGGGTTTTCGCCTTAGAATCGAAAACGTGAACCATGTTACCATCGAACCCACCCCCTTCCGCCATGAGGTGTTGGCCGCGGTTCTGCAGGTGCGAGCCGAATCACTCCAGGTTCTGCTCTGGCAACGCGCCAAGGAACCGCACCCGCACCGTTGGTCACTGCCAGGTGGTGGGCTCCGCCCCGAAGAGGATGTGGAGCGCTCCATCCGCCGGCAGCTGATGGAGAAGGTGGACGTCCGCCAGCTCGCGCACGTGGAGCAGCTAGCCGTGTTCAGCGCGCCCGATCGGGTGCCGGGGCCACGGACGCTCGCGACGGCGTTCCTCGGATTGGTGCCGTCCGACAACGATCCGGCGGTGCCGCCGGACACCGCGTGGCATCCGATCGGGGCGCTCCCGGACACCGCCTTCGATCACCGGGCGATCGTGCTGCACGCTCGCGACCGGCTGCGCGCCAAGCTGTCGTACACCAACATCGGCTTCGCACTCGCCCCGAGGGAGTTCACCATCTCCGCGCTGCGCGGGCTGTACTCGGCGGCTCTCGGCTACCGGGTCTCGGCGACCAACCTGCAACGGGTGCTTTCCAGGCGCGGCTTGCTCGAGCCGACCGGTGCGGCCACCAAGCCGGGGCGTACCGGTGGGCGGCCGGCCGCGCTGTTCCGGTTCACCGAACGGGGTATGCAGGTCACCGATCCGTTCGCGGTGCTGCGCCCGCCGGCACAGCGAGCCTGACCCCGGCCAGCGGGCGATCCCGCGCCGCGCGTCGTACCGTGGAGCGGTGCCCGAGATGCTTCCGCTGTTTCCGTTGCAGACCGTGCTGTTGCCGGGAGCACTCCTGCCGCTGCACATCTTCGAGCCGCGCTACCGCCAGCTCACCGTCGATCTGGTGCAGGAGACCGTGCCGGACCGCTGCTTCGGCGTGGTGGCGATCAGGGACACCTGGGCACAGGAGATCGAGGCGCCCGATCAGCTGCACGAGATCGGGTGCTCCACGCTGCTGCGCGAGGCCAAGCAGCTACCGGACGGCCGGTTCGACATCGTCACCACGGGCCAGCGCCGGTTCCGCATCCTGGACATCGATACGGACGCGGCGCCGTACCTGATGGCCGAAGTGGACTGGATTCCGGACGAGGCCCTGCCGGAAGGATCGGAGGAAGCGGCGGTCCGGCTGGCCGAGGCGACCAGGGCTACACACCGGCGGTACTGCCAGGCGGCCTGGGAACGCAAGGACTGGAACGAGCCGGACGCGGATACCGACGTCGCGTCGCTCGCCTACCTGCTGGCCGCCGACTGCCTGCTCGCCATGCCCGACCGGCAGCGCCTGCTCGAGGAAACCCAACCGCTGCGCCGGCTGCGGATGGTCTGCCGGATACTCGCGATGGAGGCCGGCTTCCTGAACGCGCTGCGCGCCGTGCCCACCCACACGTCCGAGCTCAGCTCCAGCATGAGCCTCAACTAGCCTGTCCCGACCGGTTTCGCGGGAACCGGGTCAGCCGAGGCGGCGACCGAGGTCGTCCATGCCGTTCCAGGCGGCGAGCATCCCGTAGGTCAGCGCCGTGGTCAGCGGCTGCGCGATAATCACCCAACCCGATTCCAGGTTGGGTGGCCTGGCGAGGAGATCACCGATCCGCGGCGTTGCGGTGATCGTGTAGATGTTCTCCGCGAACGCGGTGCCCATGCGGGTGGCCAGCCATGCGGCGAGCAACGAGCCGAGCACCGCCGCCACCAGTACCACCGGCCCGCGGCGTTCCCGGAGCATCCACACCGCGAATCCGGTCAGCACGCCCGCGGCCAGCCCGATCAACGCGAAGATCACCACGGCGTCGAACCGGTGGAACGTCTCCGCCGGCAGCGGCACCGCCGAACCGCTCTGGGCGACCTGCAACCGCTGCGGCGGGGCGATCTGCGCCCACAACCACCCGAACGGGATACCGAGCAGCCCGATCATGGACAGCACGCTCACCGCCGGCAGCAGGTCAGCCTTCACGACGACCTTGGGACGCTCCGCCCGCACGAAGTACGGCGTCGGGATCTCCCCCGCATCGGTCTGCGCCTGCGACACCCGGACCTCCTCGTTGCTCGCCAGCAAACCCTAACCCCACCGGCGCCTGGATGGCGCGCGTGACCCGAGACGGCTAGCCAACGGACGGGGCGGACGCCGATTCGCCGTGCCGGCTGCACCGCGCGGTCCAGCCGCTCGGTGTCACCTGCACGACCATCCGGCGCGCGCACTCCGGGCAGTACCGTGGCGGGTCGATCGACGCGAGCCGTCGCCGGCAGGTGGCGTGTTCGCCCTCGCTTTCCGGGTGGCCACACCACGCACAGTAGCGATCGGGCATCTCTACCTCACAGGGTGTCGTTGAGCGCCTTGATCGGCATGCTCAGCTCGTCCAGCATCTCCAGGTCCCTGCTCGCCGGCCGGCCCAGGTTGGTCAGGTAGTTGCCGACGATGATCGCGTTGATACCGCCGAGCATGCCCTGCTCCGCACCGAGATCGCCGAGGGTCAGCTCGCGCCCGCCCGCGAACCGCAGCATCGTGCGCGGCATCGCCAGCCGGAACGCGGCAACGATCCGCAGCGCATCCTTGCCGTCCACGACCTCGTAATCCTCGTACGGGGTGCCCGGCTGCGGGATGAGGAAGTTCATCGGCACCTCATGCGGGCCGAGTTCGGCCAGCTGAACCGCGAACTCGGCGCGCTGCTCCTCGGTCTCCCCCATCCCGACGATCCCGCCGCAGCACACCTCCATGCCGGCCTCGCGCACCATCCGCAGCGTTTCCCAGCGCTCCTCCCAGGAATGCGTGGTCACCACCTCGGGGAAATGGGAGCGCGCCGTCTCCAGGTTGTGGTTGTACCGATGCACGCCCATCTCGACCAGCTCATTGACCTGATCTTGGGTCAGCATCCCGAGCGAACACGCGATCTGGATGTCGATGCCGGCGTCCTCGATGGCCCGGATGCCTTCGCGCACCTGGGACATCAACCGCTTGTCCGGCCCGCGAACCGCCGCGACGATGCAGAACTCGGTCGCGCCGGTCTCCGCGGTCTGCCGGGCGGCCTCCACCAGGCCGGGAATGTCCAGCCACGCCGCGCGCACCGGCGTCGGGAACCGGCCGGACTGCGAGCAGAAGTGGCAGTCCTCGGGGCACCCGCCGGTCTTCACACTGACGATGCCCTCGACCTCGACCTCCGGGCCGCACCAGCGCATCCGCACGTCGTGCGCCAGCGCGAGCAGCTCCTGGATCCGGTCGTCACCGAGCCGCAACACGGCGAGCACCTGCTGTTCGGACAGCCCGACACCGCGCTCGAGCACCTGCTCTCTCGCCGCATCGAGAACGTCTTGACCAGGTGCGATGTCCTCAGCCTTGTGCGCAGCTACGGTCACGGTGCCTCCTGTTCGTGCGGGACTCGGCCGCGGGTCAGTGTGCCGTATGAGGTTAGCCAACCGTTGCGAGGCAAGTCACGTGTTGGCACACCAGGAGCGCACGAAGGCGTCGGGGTCGAATTCACCGCCCAGCCAGGGGGACAGCGACCGCCGGGCGAGCGCGCTGAACTCGGGCGGCGTGGCCCGCGGCGCGCCGGCCGGCAGCACACCCAGCAGCGGCGCCCCGGCGGCGACCGGAAGATCATCCAGGTTCGACAACTCGGCCAGCCCCGGCTCGGGTGGCCAGGAACCGATCACCACACCGGTGCAGTCCAGCCCGCGGTGCTTGGCGACCTCGGCGGTCAATGCCGTGGCGTTCAGCGTGCCGAGCCCGGCCTCCGCGACGACCAGCACCGGAGCGCTCAACGACCAGGCGACATCGGCCAGCGTGCCGCCATCGGCGTCGAACCGGACCAGCAGCCCGCCGGCACCTTCCACCAGCACCAGGTCGTGATCCTCGGCGAGTGCCGCCGCGGCAGCCGCGGCTTCCCAGGGGCGGACCGGTTCCAGCCCGCAGCGCCGGGCGGCCGCGTCCGGGGCGAGCGGATCGGGATAGCGCGCCAGCTCGCGGGCGGTCACCGGGCCCGCAAGGCGGCGAACCTCGTCCACATCGCCGGGCTCGTCGCCGTGCACTCCGGTCTGCGCCGGCTTGAGCACGGCGACGCCGCGCCCGGCGGCCACCGCGAGCGCGGCCACCGCCGCGGTCACCGCGGTCTTGCCGACCCCGGTACCCGTCCCGGTGATCACCAGCACGTTCACGGCGGATCAGGTTACGGCCGTCCACCTACGCCGCGACGGCCGGGGCATCACGATTTCGGGTACTCATCGCGGCGCCGGCCGTTCGCCCCCGCCGCATCAGCACGTGCGGGCGACGGCGGTGATGGCACGGGTAATCGCGGAGATGTCCGCGTCCGTGCTCACGTAAGGCGGCATCGCGTAAACCAGGTTACGGAAGGGACGTAGCCAGACCCCTTCCGCCACGGCCACTTCGGTCGCCTTGCCCATCTCGACATCGTGATCCAGCTCCACGACCCCGATCGCGCCGAGCACCCGCACGTCGACGACGTTCCGGAAATCCCGCACACCGTCCAGCCCGGCGAGCAAGCCGTGCTCGATCCGCCGCACCTCGGCCTGCCAGTCCTGGCCGAGCAGCAACTCGATGGACGCACAGGCCACCGCCGAGGACAGCGGGTTGCCCATGAACGTCGGCCCGTGCGCGAGCACCGGCAGCTCACCGCGCGAGATTCCGTCGGCCACCCGCTCGGTGCACATCGCCGCGGCCATCGTCAGGTACCCGCCGGTGAGCGCCTTTCCGAGGCACAGCACGTCCGGGCTGACGGCGGCGTGATCGGCGGCGAACAGCGCACCGGTACGGCCGAACCCGGTCGCGATCTCGTCGAAGATCAGCAGTACGTCGTGCGCGTGGGTCAGCTCGCGCAGCACGTGCAGGTAGCGCGGATCATGGAATCGCATTCCCCCCGCGCCCTGCGCGACCGGCTCCACGATCACCGCGGCGAGGGACCCGGCGTGCTCCTCGAGCAGCTTCGCCAAGTGGTCCACATAGGACGGATCCGGGCCGGCGCGGAAACCGGCTGGCGGGGCCTTGGCGAAGATCTGCTCGGGCAGCACGCCACGCCACAACGAGTGCATGCCGCCTTCCGGATCGCACACACTCATCGGATGGAACGTGTCGCCGTGATACCCGCCGCGCCAGGTAAGCACCTTCTGCTTCGCGGGCCGGCCGAGCGAGCGCCAGTACTGCAAGCACATCTTGATCGCGACCTCGACGGAGACCGAACCGGAGTCGGCGAGGAAGACGTGGCGCAGCGGGTCCGGCGTGATCTCCACCAGCTTGCTCGCCAGCCGGATAGCGGGCTCGTGGGTGAGGCCACCGAACATGACGTGGCTCATCCGGCCGAGCTGATCGGTGATCGCCCGGTCCAGCACCGGGTGGCGGTATCCGTGGATCGCGGCCCACCAGGACGACATGCCGTCGATGAGCTCACGGCCGTCGGCCAGCAGCAGCCGGGTCCCGTACGCGTCGGTGACCAGCCGGGGTTCCCCGGTGCCCGGCATCGGCCCGTACGGATGCCAGACATGCGCGCGATCGGCGGCGAGCAGTTCCTCGGGTGTCACGGTGGACAACCTTAAGCGTTCGCGCGAACAGCGGGCTGGAGCGGACCGGCTGACCGGGTGAGTTCGTTTCTGTCGTTATAGCGACCAGAGGTTCTTAAAGCTGGATGGGCAGCGTCGCCAGACCACGCATGATGGCGCTGTCCCGCCAGACCAGGGTTTCCGGCTGCCTGGCAAGGGTCAGCTCCGGGAACCGGTCCAACAGGCGGCCGATCGCGATCTCGGCCTCCAGCCTGGCAAGTGGCGCGCCGACGCAGTAATGGATGCCGTGGCCGAACGCGACGTGCCCGCCTGCCGGCCGGCGAATGTCCAGGCCGTCGGCATCCTCGAAACGATCGGGATCCCGGTTCGCGGACAGCAGGGACAGCATCACGAATTGCCCCGCGCCGATCTCCGCCTCGTCCAGCCGGAGCGGCTCGGTGGTGTAGCGGAAGGTCGCCAGGTGCACCGGCCCCTCGTAGCGGAGGAACTCCTCGATCGCACCAGGCAGCAGGGAGCGATCGGCGCGCAGCTCGACCAGCTGCTCGGGATGCCGGAGCAGGGCGAGCATCCCGTTGCCGATCAGGTTGACGGTCGTCTCGTGGCCCGCGACGAGCAGCAGGAACGCCATGGAGGTCAGCTCGGTGTCGGTCAGCTGGTCACGATCCTCCTTGGCGTGCACCAGTTCGGAGAGCAAGTCGTCGGCCGGCTGGCGCCGTTTGCGCTTGATCAACTCGACGAGGTAACCGGCCATCTTGGCGGAGGCCTCGCCCAGCTCATCCTGCCCGCCAGCCGACACGATGACGTTCGACCAGGCGCGGAAGTCATCCCGGTCGCCCTGCGGGATGCCGAGCAACTCGCAGATCACCGTGATCGGCAGCGGAAACGCCAGCGATTCGAGCAGGTCAACCTCATCGTTGCCGGCCATGTCATCCAGCAACTCCTCGGTGATGTGTTCGACGCGCGGCCGCAGTCGCTCCACGGTTCGCGAGGTGAACGCCTTGTTGACCAGCTTGCGCAGCCGGGTGTGGTCCGGCGGGTCGCTGTTCAGCATGTGCGCGCCGAGGGACTGCCGCAGCTCCGTTCGCACCGCGCCGTTCGCCGCGTGCCGGTCGAACAGCTCGCCGGCGTTGCGCACGTCCTTGCTCAGCCGGGAGTCGGTGAGCAGGGCGCGCACATCCGCGTACCTCGTCACCACCCACACCTTGGTGCCGCGCGGCAACACCACCTGCTGAACCGGCCGCTGCTCGCGCAGCCGCCGGTAGGTCTCGTGCGGCCGCTGCATGAATCGCTCGTCGAACTCGAGTGTCGGCACCATATCTCGCATAATCCACGCCGAAGACCGAAAGTGAAACCCGTTAACCCGGGTGGAGCACGCGGTCGGCCGGGTGTCTACGACGATGGGCGGATGCGGTTTCGCCCGATCTCCCCCGACCTGTTCGTCGACGAGCTGGCCGACTTGCTCACCGACTCGCTCACCGACTCGCTCACCGACTCGCTCACCGACTCACTCGGCGACTCACTCGGCGACGGGACTGCCGGCGGCTGGCTGCGGGTAGCTCTCGACGGCGCCCCCGCCGCGCGGCCGGAGTGGCTCGCCGATGCGCTGGTGGATCCATTGCGGATACGGGGCCGGGAGACGATTCGGGTCTCCGCGTGGGATTTCCTGCGGCCCGCTTCGGTGCGGTTCGAGCACGGTAAGACCAATCCGGATGCGCGCTACGCCGACTGGCTGGACGTGAACGCGGTGCACCGGGAAGTGCTGCGGCCACTGGAACCGGGCGGCACCGGCGAGGTGCTGCCCGCGCTGTGGGACACCTCGATCGACCGTGCGGTGCGCGCGGCCCGGTTGCCGGTGCCGGCTTCCGGCGTGCTGCTGCTGGACGGTGAGCTGTTGCTCGGGCGCGGGCTGCGGTTCGACCACACCGTGCATCTGTGGCTGTCCTCCGGCGCGCTGGACCGGTTGACGCCGGAGGAGCAGCGGTGGGCGCTGCCGGCGTACCAGCGCTACGAGCGGGAGGTGGATCCGTGCCGGGCCGCGGACACGGTCCTTCGGGTGGACGATCCCGATCACCCGGCGGTGCGACTGCCGGGCGAGGACACCTAGTCACACCGCGCCCAGCCGGCGCACGCGGATCGGATCAACGCGGTAGCGTGGCGAGCCGTGGTAGCGACCGATCCCGTGGATGCCCGCCTGCTGGCGACCGTGGCCGACCTGGGCCGCGCCGCGGTGCACGACGTCGCCGCCCGCGTCGGCATGGACCCACGCGAGGTGGCGTCCCGGTTGCTGGCACTGTCCGCCGGCGGGCTTCCGCTACTCGTCGGCGTGGAGTGCGATCCGAACGGTATCCGGACGGCACTCGCCAACGCCGCACCCGGCCAGGGTCCGCACGGCACACCGTCCGGGTCGTATTCCGTGCCGAGCCCGCCGTCCGGCAGCCATCCGGTGCGCGGCACGCCGTCCGGCAGCTATCCGGGCGCCGCGCAGGCGCCGTACCAGCAGCCGGCGGGCTATCCCGCGCAGCCACCGCACCACTCCGGCCCGCACAGCCAGCCGATCCCGGCCGCGCAGCCCGGCGCCACCCAAACGGCGCAGCCCGCCCACTCGTTCGGCACCTGGGGACCGCCACAGACCTCGACGTGGGCCCGCGGCGATCAAGGCCCGCAAGGCGGATCCGGCCGGCAGGGCGAATCTGGCCAGCAGGGCCGATCCGGCCAGCAGGGTCACGACATGGAACGCACCAGGCCGGTGGTCGGCGGGAACCGCTCGGGCAAGGTCGGGCAAACCCTCGAGACCGTCGGGCTGGAGGGTGAGCCGCTGGCCATTCAGCTGGTCGAGTTGCAGGATCCGGCCGATTTCCTGTTCACCGCCGCCGGTTACCAGCTGGCCGACGGCGAGCGCGCGGTCGTGGTGCACACCGAGATGACCAACAAGGGCACCGTGCCGTTCCCCTCGCTGCCGGACAACTACCTGGTGCTCCTCGCCGAGGACGGCCGCGCCATCGGCAAGGCCCCGGTGTCCCTGTCGTCCCGCCCCGCGTACGGGATCGGCGTGAACCCGGGGGAAACGGCCGGCGGGCACACCGTGTTCGTGCTCAGCGACGCGGTCCGGTTGCGCGAGGTCCGCTGGAGCCCGCAACCCGGCGACGAAACGCGTTCCCTCACCTGGTCCGTCGAGGACTGATCGGGGTGGCCCCCCGCGCGGGTCGGTCAGGCTTGCGCGCGCACGGTGTCGAGGGCGCGGGCGAGATCGTCCGGATAATCGCTCGAGTACTCCACGATGCGGCCGTCCTCAGGGTGGGCGAACCGAAGCGTCTTGGCGTGCAGCCACTGCCTGGTCAGCCCCAGCCGCTGCGCGAGCGTGGGATCCGCCCCGTACGTCAGATCACCGACACACGGATGGCGCAGCGCGGAGAAGTGCACCCGGATCTGGTGCGTGCGCCCGGTTTCCAGGTGCACGTCGACAAGGGACGCCGCTCGGAACGCCTCGATCACCTCGTAGTGCGTCATGCTCGGCTTGCCCTGCGCGACGACGGCGAACTTGTAGTCGTGCTTGGGATGCCGGTCGATCGGGGCGTCGATGGTGCCGACCGACGGATCCGGGTGCCCCTGCACCAGGGCGTGATACAGCTTGTCCACCGTGCGTTCCGCGAAGGCCCGCTTGAGCAACGTGTACGCCCGCTCGCTCTTCGCCACCACCATCACGCCGGTGGTGGCCGCGTCCAGCCGGTGCACGACGCCCTGCCGTTCCGCGGCCCCGGACGTGGAGACGCGGTAGCCGGCCGCGGCCAGCCCCCCGATCACGGTCGGGCCGGTCCACCCGGGACTGGGGTGCACGGCCACCCCGACCGGCTTGTCCACCACCACGATGTGGTCGTCGGAATGCAATACGCGCAACCCCTCGACCGGCACGGCGGGCGCGGTGACCGGCTGCTCGGGGGCCGGCAGCGTGACCTCCAGCAGCGCGCCGGCCACCAGCCGGTCGGACTTGCCGGCGCAGGCACCGTCCAGCAACACATCGCCTGCTTCGGCCATGCCGGCCACGTTGCTCCTGGACAGCCCGAGCAGCTTGGCAAGGCCGGCATCCACCCGCATCCCGTCCAGCCCGTCGGGCACCGGCAAGCTCCGCGACTCAGCCACTGCTCGCCTCGCGCCCGTCCTTGGCTCGCCGGGACCGCGTCGACCGGCCGTCGTAATCCTTGCCGAGCAAGGAAAGCAACACCACAAGCGCGCCGCCGATAGTGATCGACGAGTCCGCCGCGTTGAAAATCGGGAACGCTTCGCCGTTCGGCGCGAACACCGAGACGAAGTCCACCACATGTCCCTGCAACGGCCCTGGTGCGCGGAAGAACCGGTCGGTGAGGTTGCCGAGCGCGCCCGCGAGGATCAGGCCCAAGCCGACCGCCCAGCCGGACGAGCGCAGCTTCCTGGCTATCCAGCAGATCGTGATCACCACGGCCGTCGCGATGATGGTCAGCACCCACGTCAGGCCGGTCGCCATGGAAAAGGCCGCGCCAGGGTTGCGCACCACCTGGAAGTAGACCGCGCCGCCGAGTACGCGCACCGGCTCCTGTCCTTCCAAGGTGGCTAACGCGACGACCTTGGTGATCAGGTCGACGGCGTACGCCAGGACGACGACCACGGCCAGCACGTGCAGCTTCCGGGGCGGCAGCCGGGGCGCATCGTCCGGTTCGGCCGCCGCCTGCTCGGTCTCCGGCTGCTCGCCGTGCTCGGTGCTCACCAGACCATTGTCCACGTGCCGGCCGCTCCCCCGTGCCCAAGGGCGATGTCCGGCGCCGGCGGCCGATCGTCAGCTGCCCGTCTCGCCCTTCCAGCGCGCGTACCGGCCGGCCCTGTCCACCGCGCGGATCCGCCGCTCGGTGGCCGCCCGCTTCTCCTCGGTGGCCACCACCAGCAGCTGATCCCCCTCCTCCAAGCGGGTGGTCGGCTGTGGCGTGAATCCCTTGCCGTCCCTGACGACCAGGCTCATGCTCGCCCCGGTCGGTAACCGCAGCTCGGACAGGTACACGCCGTGCAGCTTCGATCCCGGCTTGATCCGCACCTGCAGCAGCTCGGCGCCAAGCTCGTCAAGCGGCGCCGCGTCGACCTCGATCTCGTGCGGTTCGCCGGGATCGGAAAGTCGCAGCAACCTCGCGGCCAGCGGCAACGTGCTGCCCTGTACCACGGTCAGCACGAACACCAGCACGAACACCGCGTCCACCAGCTCCTGGGCGCCGGCGACGCCCTCGCTCAGCGGGATCATGGTGAGCACGATGGGCACCGCCCCGCGCAGCCCGGACCAGGAAAGGAACGCCTGTTCCCGCCAGGACACCCGGAGCGGGAGCAGGGACAGCACCACGGAAAGCGGCCGGGCGATCAGCGACACGATCCCGGCGGCCACCAGGCCAGGCACCAGCGCGTCCAGGAACCTGCCGGGCGAGGCGAACAGGCCGAGCAGGACGAACAGGCCGATCTGGGCCAGCCAGCCGATCCCCTCGGCGAACGAAAGGGTGTCGGAGCGGTGCGGCAGCCGCGAGTTGCCGAGCACCACCCCGGCGACGTAGGTGGCGAGCAGGCCGGAGGCATGCGCCAGCTGGCCGCAGGAGAACGCCGCGACGCAGACCGCGACGGTGGCCAGCGGGTAGAGCCCGGTGGCCGGCAGCGCCGCGCGCCGCAGCGCCTGCGCACCGAGCCAGCCGGCGGCAAGACCGATCACCCCGCCGACAGCCAGCTGGTACACGATCTGCAGCGGGAAGCCCCAGTCCAGCACGGCCGGCGAGGCGAGCAGCACCACGACGATGTACACCGGCGCGTCGTTCAGACCGGATTCCAGCTCGAGCGTGCCGGCGAGCCGCTTGCTCACCCCCATCGAGCGCAGCACGCTGAAGACCGCCGCCGCGTCGGTGGATGCCAGCACCGCGCCCCAGAGGAAAGCCGCGCGCCAGTCGAGGCCGAGGATCAGGTACAGCGCCGCGCCGGTAACCGAGATGCTGAGCCCAACGGCCACTGTGGACAGCGCGATCCCGCGGCCAAGCGCCGGTTTCACCGTCGACCAGCGGGTGGTGAGGCCACCTTCGATGAGGATCATCACAAGCGCGGCGATGCCGAGATTCTGGGTCAGCGGAGCGTCGTCGAAGTTGATGCCGAACCCGGCCTCACCGAGCAGCACGCCGATCGCGAGATACAGCAGCAGGGACGGCAATCCGAGCCGGATCGACACGCGCACCGCGAGTGCCGCGACCAGTACGACCGCGGCACCGATCCCGAGCACCCACGCGAGCTCCACCCCACCTCCTCACAGAAACACGAACTCCCGACTAACGAACCTAGCGGTCGTGGGGGAAATTCGGGCAGCCTCACCCCGCGTGGGCGCGTCGGACGAGGCGCACCGCGAATCGCCGTGCGGAACGCAGAAGCCGTGCGGAACGCAGAAGGAGTCGCCACAGTGACACGCCACAGGTTCGTCCACCGGTCCGTACCCGCTTTGCTGGCCGCGGCGGCGCTGGTCGCGGGCGCTCCCGCCGCGGCCAGCCCGGCGGCTCCCGCGCCACCCGACATCCCGGTCGGCGACGTCCAGGCGCAGCTGGCCGAGCTGCAGCGGATCGCGGACGACAGCGGTGGTAACCGGGCGCACGGACAGCCAGGACACAAGGCCACTGTGGATTACCTCAAGTCCACACTGGACAACGCCGGGTTCGAGACCACCGTGCAGGAGTTCACCGCGGACGGCAAGGTCGGCTGGAACCTGATCGCCGATCTGCCGGCCGGCGGCGCCGGCGAGGTGCTGATGCTCGGCGGGCACATGGACAGCGTCCCGGAAGGCCCTGGAATCAACGACAACGGTTCGGGCACCGCCGGCCTGCTGGAAGTCGCGCTCACCGCGGCCGAGCAAAACTTGCGGCCGAGCAAGCACCTGCGCTTTGCCTGGTGGGGCGCGGAGGAGCAGGGGCTGCTCGGGTCGTCGCACTACGTGCGGAACCTGCCGGCCGGCGAGCTTGGCAAGATCGGCGGGTATCTGAACTTCGACATGATCGGTTCGCCGAACCCGGGGAACTTCGTCTATTCGTCCCAGGGCCAGCCGGAGGGCTCGGCGGCACTGGAACGGAATCTGACCGGCTACTTCGACTCAACCGGAGTGCCGACCGAGGCCATCGAACTCGCGGGACGCTCGGACCACGCGGCGTTCGCGGACGCGGGGGTGCCCACCGGCGGCACGTTCACCGGCGCGGAAGGCACCATGAGTGCCGAGCAGGCGGAAAAGTGGGGCGGGACCGCGGGCGAACCGTTCGACCCCTGCTACCACGCCGGCTGCGACACCGTCGACAACATCAACGAGAAGGCCCTTGACCGGCACACCGACGCCATCGCCAACGCAGTGTGGACACTGAGCTCGTGAGTCGTGAGTCGTGAGTCGTGAGTCGTGAGTCGTGAGTCACGAGTCGCGCGAGCCGCTAGCCGGCCAGCTCCGCGAGCACTTCGGACAGCCGATCCAGGCTCGCGCCGATCCACGGCAGGCTCAGCGGATCGGCCGCGTTCAGGGCGGCCGACTGCTGCTCGGTATCCGAGCCGGTGAGCATGCCGGTGGCCACCCGGAAGCGCAGCGCTTCCCGGCCTTCCCCGAACGCGCTCGCCGGCAGCACGCCGACGCCGTACCGCTCGACGAGCAGCTCGGCGAGCTCCGGCCCGGTGCGCGCCGGCAGCCGGTCAGCCAGCTCGCCGGAGCCGAGGTCCGGGTAGCAGTAGAACGCCGCGACCGGCGGCCGGACACTCGCGCCCGCGGCGCCGAACCGGTCCGCGACCGCGCGGGTGATGCGGCCGTACAGGGATCGGGCCTTTGCCACGTACTCGGTCAAGGCGGCCGGCTCGTCGAACGCGTACGCGGCGGCCAGCTGCACGGGCTGCGCCGGGCTGGACCACACTTCGCTGGCGACACTGCTCAACGGCTCGTGCAGCCGCGCACCCAGCGGGCCGTCCGGCAGCCGCGCCACGCCGATCCGCCAGCCGCCGAGCGCCAGGTTCTTGCTCAGCCCCGTGGTGACGACGGTGTGCTCTGGGGCGAGCTCCGCGGGATAGCGGTAATCGGGGTCCGGGTCGAACACCAGATCCCGGTAGATCTCGTCGGAAACGATCAGTACGTCGTGCTCGCGGGCGGTCTCGCACACCGCCCGCACCGTTTCGCTGCTCGCGAGCGTGCCCGTCGGGTTGTCCGGCAGGGTCAGTATCACCGCGCTGATCGGGCGTCCCTCGGCCCGCGCCCTGGCGATCACCTCGGCGAACACGTCCGGATCAGGCACGCCGCCCTGGCCAGGCCTGGTCGGCACGGAACGCGCCCGCACCCCGATCAGCGCGGCCTGCGCCGCGTAACTCACCCAGCTCGGCTTGGGCACCACGACATCGCCACCAAGGGCGAGCAAGATGGCGTAGAGCAACGGTTTGCTGCCGGGACCGGCGATCACGCGGCCCGGATCCGTTGGCACGCCTCGACGTGCCAAGTACCCGGCCGCGGCCTCCCTGAGCCTCGGCAGCCCGGCGACCGGCCCGTAGGCGTTCCGGGATGCGTTCGCGGACAGTTCGGCCAGCAGCTCCGGGTGCACCGGAATGCCGGCCTGGCCGAAAGCGGTCGGCACCACCCGCTCGCCGGCCTCGCGGCGGCGGTTCAGCGCTTCGTCGGCGGCCAAGGTTGCCGATACGGGCACCGCTATTCACTCCATGCGTTGTCGGAATCGCTACCACCAGCTTCTCCGGTCCCGAGGGTCAACACAAGCGTCTCTTTTTGACGCTAAGCGTAAGCTGAACTGATGCTCGACATTCACCGGATGCGCTTGCTGCACGAGTTCGCGACCAGGGGAACGATCGCGGCCACCGCGAACGCGCTCGGCTACAGTCCTTCCGCGGTGTCCCAGCAGCTGTCCACGCTGGAGCGCGAAGCCGGCACCTCGTTGCTCGACCGGACCGCGCGGAGTGCCGAGTTGACCGAGGCCGGCAGGCGGCTCGCCGAGCACGCCGGGCGGATTCTGGCCGACGTCGAGCTGGCCGAAGCGGAGCTGGCCAGCCACACCGGCCAGCCGAGCGGACCGGTGTCGATCACGGCGTTCCCGACCGCGGCTGTTGCCCTCGCCCCGTCGGTCACCAGGCGGCTGCGGCGCTACCCGGACCTCAGCCTGGTGCTGCGGCAGGCCGCCGCCGCGGAAAGCCTCGCGCAGCTGCGATCCGGCGACATCGATATCGCTCTGGTCGACGACTGGACAGGGGAACTGGCCGGTGGTCACGCCCGGCTGCACGTGCACTGGCTGTGCCACGACCCCCTGGTGCTGGCCGTGCCGGCCGACCACCGGCTGGCCGGCGACGCTCCCGTCCGGCTGCGCGACCTCGGCACCGACTCGTGGATCGCCGCGCCACCCACCGAGCCCTCCCGGCTCGCCATGGACCGGCTGCTCACCGCCGCCGGTGCCAAACCCGCGCAGCCGTGGGAATTTCAGGGCCTGGACACCGCGATGGCGCTGGTCGCCCAGGGGCTCGGCATCGCGCTGGTGCCCCGGATGGCCACCTCGTCGAAAGCGGCCACCGTGGCGCTTCGCGCCCTACCGGGGCGGCCTCCCGCTCGGGACATCTACGCGATCAGCCGGCAGGCAAGCGCCAGCCGGCCGGCCGTCGCCGCCGCACTGGACGCGCTCCGCATGGCGGCCCGCGAGCAGGAAGCCCGCGTCACGCCGCTGGGGTGAACACCGGCGCGGTGCCCAGCGAGCGGCCAACCAACACCAGCCGAAGGGTGCGTTCGGTGGCCTCAGCGATCAGTTCGGGTGCTCGTTCGATGGCTTCCGCGAGCTCAATGGGGGCGGCCAGGATTCCCGCGAGCGCGTCGATTCCGGCCGCGTAGTTGTGCTGAGCGTCCCTGCCGATGGTGCCAGCCATGGCGATCACCGGCTTGCCGTACCGCTTGGCCCTGCCGGCCACCTCGGCTGGAACCTTGCCGAGCGGGGTCTGGAAATCGATCGCCCCCTCCGCGGTGATCACCAGGTCGGCCACGGCCAGCCGCGCGTCCAGCTCGATGTGATCGAGCAGCACGTCGAACCGGGGCCGCAGACGCGCGCCGAGCACTCCGGCGAGGCCGGCGCCGAGCCCACCGGACGCCCCGCTTCCCGGTATACCCCGCACATCGTTGCCATGTTCGGCGAGCAGCCTCGCCCAGTGCTCCATCGCCGAGGACAACCGCCGCACCTGCCTGCGGTCCGCGCCCTTCTGCGGCCCGAAAACCCGCGCCACACCGCGCGACCCGGTGAGCATGTTGTACGGGTTGCACGCGATGTCGATGTCCGCTTCGGACAGTCGCGGATCCACGCCGGACACGTCGATCCTGGCGGTCTCGGCCACCCGGTAACCCCCTGGCCCGATGTCGGTGCCGGCGCCGTCCAGCAGCCGGATTCCGAGCGCCCGCAACGCTCCGGCTCCCCCGTCGCAGGTGCCGGAATCCCCGCAACCGACCACGATCCGGTCGGCACCGGCGTCAAGCGCCGCACGGATGAGTTCGCCGACGCCGTAGGTTGTTCCAACACCCGGATCCCTGCGATCCGGCGGCACCAGGCGCAATCCGGCCGCCGCGGCCATCTCCACGATCGCGGTGCGCGGCCCGGGACCGCCGAGCACGCCGAAATGGGCGCGCACCTGTTCACCCAGCGGGCCGGTCACCGTCACCGGCACCAGGTAGCCACCGGTGAGCGTCGCGAGGGTGCGCGCCGAGCCCTCCCCGCCGTCCACGAGCGGAACCGAATCGACGATCGCCTCCGGAACCACCCGCCGCACACCGCGTTCGATGGCCTCCGCAACCGCCTCAGCGTCCAGGCACTCCTTGAACCCGCTCGGCGCGATCATCAGACGCAACGGATCAACAGTCATTTCTTCCTCCACAATGGACTCGTCGGCGGTTCAGTACAGCGGAAGCCCGAGCGATGGCCAGACGAACAGCGCGAAGGCCAGCACCAGCACCGCCATCAGCGGGCCGAGGAACGCGGAAAGCCGCAGCAGGTCGGCGCGGCGGTAGGTGGGCACGTCCGTGACGGCACCGAACATCGCCACCGGCTTCGCCGAGGACGGCAGCGTGTGGCAGAAACCGGAGGCAACCGTGGAGGCGAACGCCACCGCGGCCGGGTTCATCCCGAACGAGACGGCGAGCGGGATCAGCAGCGGTACCAGCACCGAGGATCGGGCTGACCGAGACTGCAGCACCAGATGCGCGGCGGTGCTGGCGAGCACCACCCCGACGAGGAACGTGGTCGGCGAGCCATCCGCCGACCCGAACAGCGCCCCGGTCAACCAGTCCGCCGCGCCGGAGCTGGCAAGGGCACCGCCGAGTGCCGCGGTTGAGGCCATGAACAGCAACAAGGACCACGGGATCGAGGCGAGCGCGGCGCCCATCCCGACGGTGCCGAGCCGCGGCGCGGTCACCGCGATCGCGCCGAGCAACGCCACCAGCGCGGGCGAGAGGCCGTGCGCGGTTTCGGTGCACCACAACAGCACGACCGCGCAGAGCGTGGCGAGCGCCTTGCGCTGCGGCACGGAAAGTGCTCCGGTGACCCTGGTCTGGGAGAGCGCGCCGAGCCGATCCGCGTCGATCGCCAGCGGTGCGGCCCGATCGGCGCGCGAGGTCATCAACAGCAGCACCAGCTCACCGGCCAGATGCGAGCTGAGCACCGCGAACGGCGCACCGAGCAGCAGCCATTGCCCGTAGCCGATTCCGGAACCCGTGCTGCCGGCGAGTATCTGGCTGGTGATCAGGTGCGCGCCGGCGCCGATCAGCGTGGCGACCGCGGAAAGCAGGATGACGGTGGGAAACAGCACGGCCAGCGCGCGCACCACGGCCGGGCGTGCGCGCAACACCTTGGCGAGTGCCAGGAACACCGGTAGCACCAGCGCCGCGCGGCCCGAGGTGGCCGGTACCGCGAGCGCGGTCAGCAGCAGCGCGACGGTGATCAGGTGCGCGAGTTGACGTACCGTGCGCGCGTGGGAGATCAGCAGCACCGCGATCCTGGCCGGCAGCCCGGTTTCGGACAGCCCGGCGGCCAGCACGAAGGCGGCGATCAGCAGCCAGATCGTCTCGCCGCCGAGCGAACCGAACATGGTGTCGGCGTCGAGCACACCGGTGAGCACCAGTGCGAGTACCGCGCTGAGTCCGACGAAGGTGTCATCCAGCCGGCCGAACATCCAGGCCAGCACCGCGGCGGTGAACACCACGAGGGTCGTCCTGCCGGCCGCCGGAAGGCCGCCTTCGGGGCCGGGCAGCAACACCAGCAACGGCACCAGGCAGCCGGCCGCGGCCGCCAGTCCCCACACCCAACGCGGTACGCCCGCCCGGCCCCGCGGGGACGAGGGTGGCGGCACCCTGCGGCGCGGCGTGCTGGCGTACGTCGTGATCGGTGTGGTCGGTGCGGTCATTCCACCGACATTGGTGGTGCCCGCTGAGGTGCCGGTGAGCCGCGAATGAGAGCGCCTTCATCCGCGCGCGGTCAGGAACCGAGCCGATACCCCATCCCGCGCGCGGTCTGAATGCGCTCGGCCCCGACCTTGCGGCGCAGTGTGCGCACATATACGTCGACCACATTGGACCCGGGATCGAAGTCGTAACCCCAGACATGGGACAGGATCTGCTCCCTGGAGAGCACCTGACCCGGATGCCGTAAGAACAGCTCGAGCAACGCGAATTCGCGCGCGGTCAGATCCACCGTGCCCTTGGGTGTCCGCGCCCGGCGGGTCCGCAGGTCAAGGGAAAGCTCCTCGTGCCGCAGCACGGTGATCTCCGAAGGCCGCTCCGGTGATCGCAGCCGCAGCCGCACCCTGGCCAGCAGCTCCTCGAACCGGAACGGTTTGGTCATGTAGTCGTCCGCGCCGCCCTCCAGCCCCGCGACGGTGTCCCCCACCTCGTCCCGCGCGGTCAGGATGATCACCGGCGTCTGCACCTGCGCATGCCGCATCGCCCGCAACACGTCGAACCCATCCCTGCCAGGCAGCCCGAGATCGAGCACCACGAGGTCGAACGATTCGGCGACCGCGCTGGCAAGCGCGGCATTCCCGTCCGTCACGACGGAGGTGGCGAAACCGTTCGCCCGCAAGCCCTTTTCCACGAACGACGCGATGCGCTGCTCGTCCTCGGCGATCAGGATCCGGGACACTACCGTCATCCCAACTCGGTATCCGGTTGCGCGGGAATCTCCACCCCGAACGTGGCGCCGTTGCCCGGTTCGGACAGCACGCGCACCCGCCCGTGATGCGCGTCGGCGATGGCCTTCACGATCGCCAGGCCGAGCCCGGCCGCACTGCCCTCCCGGGGGCTGCCCGCTCCCCTCGCGAACCGCTGGAAGATCCGCTCGACCTCCTCCTGCTGAACCCCCGGCCCGCTGTCGGTCACCCAGAACGACACCACACCGTGATACAGCGTCGAGCCGAGCCGGATCTCGTCACCGGCCGCGGTGTGCTGCACCGCGTTCTGCGCCAGCTGCACAACGGCCTGGGTGATCCGCTGCGCGTCCAGCCAGGCCTCACCCTCGCCGATCCGCTCCAACGTCCACCTGCGGTCGGCGACGGCACGCACCTTCGCGTCGATGTCGCTGGTCAGCTCCGGAACCGAGGTCCACGCGGGGGCCACGAAATCGGGCTGCTCGGCCTTGGCGAGCAGCAGCAGATCTTCCACGATGCGCCCCATCCGGTCCAGCTCGTCGGTGCACAGCCGCACCACCTCGGCACGCTCGGCGGGATCGTCACCCATCAACTCCAGGTGCCCTCGCACGATGGTGATCGGGGTGCGCAGCTCGTGCCCCGCGTCGTCGAGGAACTGCTGCCTGGTGCGGAACGCGCCCTCCAGCCGGTCCAGCATCGCGTTGAACTGCCGGGCGAGCGCGGCGATGTCGTCCCTGCCCTGCACCGGGATGCGGTGGGTCAGGTCGTGCTCGGTCAGCGCCGCCGCGGTTTGCCGTACGGTCCGCACCGGCGCCAGGATCTGCCCGGCGACCAGCCAGGACACCCCGGCGGCAAGCAGCAGGCCGAGGCCGCTGACCAGCAGCAGGGTGCGCACCGTGCTCTCCGCGGAACTCTGCGCCGGCTCGAGGAAGTAGCCGGCGATGAACCAGGCCCCGCCGTCGCCCGCCCGCTGGCCGGCCCGCTCGGCCGGCAACACGGTCACCTTGATCCAGCGCATCTGCCCGCGTGCGGTCTGCGCCGTGCCGGTGTGCCGAGGATCGTTCACGATCGAGTTCAGCAGCGGGTCGCCGAGCGGGATGCGGCGTACCGCCTCGTTGCCCTGCCGGAGCACGTCAAGGCCGCTGGGGTCGCGCACCACGCCGAGCAACGTCTCCGCGGTGTCGGTGTGCTGGCCGCGCAGGTGCAGATCCATCAGCTCGCCGGGCTCCCCGACCAGCCCGCCGGTGCTGGGATTGTGCCCGCTGGCCGCGAAACTGCGGAACTCCTCCGCGTCCTGCTCCAGCGCCCGGTTGACCCGCTCCTCGATCTCGGTGAACAGGAACTGCCGCACCAGCAGCACCACGGTGGCCAGCCCGGCAGCCATCACCAGCACCAGCCAACCCATGATCTGCACCCTGGCCGGGATGCGGCTCCCGCCTACCTTGCCGGGGGCGCTCGCCAGCCGCGCGAGCCGGCCGATCGGCTGGGTGTTCCCGATCGCCGCCCCCGCGTCGGGGTGCAGCGGCAACGGGCGGGTCGGCGCACCCGCCTTCGAATCAGCCATCGTCCGGCCCGTCATCGGCGTCGTCGTCACCGTCGTCATCATCATCCACCGGGGGTGGCGGCGGGATGTGTGTGCGGGTGTTCGGCCGGGTGGTCGGCTTGGTGGGCGGCTGGTTGGACGGCTGGGTCGATGGCGCCTGCCGGTCGGTGCTCGGCGCCGGCCGCGGGCCGGTGTTTCCCGAGGTGCGTGGCACCGATTCGCCTTCACCGATGCGCACCACGCCGGGCACCTGTGGCGGCTCCGGACCGGAGACCAGCAGGTAGGTTCCCAGCGCGGCGCCGACGGGCAGCGCAACGACGGCGACCAGCGCCGTCGCGCGAGGTGCACGGCTCATGGTGTTCACCGTCTCAGGCGGGCACCGGGTTTCCGGTGAGGACTAGATGAAAAATACTTCATCTAGTCCGCCACCCCGGCCCGTGAGTACTTCCAGGTGCGATAGCGGCTGTTCGGCCTTTGATCTGGTCAGCCTTTGATACTGCCGGCGGTGAGCGCGCCGACGATGTAGCGCTGCAGCACGACGAACACCACGATCACCGGAGCGACCGCGAGGATGCTGCCGGCGGCCACATATTGCAGCGTCACCTCGCCGGTGGTCTGCTGCAAGTTCACCACGCCGACCGACACCGGGTACAGGTTCGAGTCGTCCACCAGCACGAACGGCACAACGAACTGCGACCAGCTCAGCACCGCGACCACGATCGCCGCGGACGCGATACCGGGCGCGGCGGCCGGAACCACCACCGTGAGCAGGGCCCGCCACCTGGTGGCGCCGTCCACCATCGCCGCCTCGTCCAGCTGCGCTGGGATGGAATCCAGGTAGTTGCGCAGGAACCAGGTCAGGAACGGCGCGGTGACCGCGACGTACACCAGGATCATCCCGAAGTAGTTGTTGATCAAGCCGACCGACACGAACAGCCGGTAGACGGGGACGATCAGCACCACCGGAGAGATCAGCTGGCAGGCGAGTACCAGCCGGGAGAACACGCCGCTGCCGCGGAACCGCAACCGGGACAGGCCGTAGCCGGCCGGCACGCAGACGGCAAGGCAGCCGGCCACCGAGCCCGCCACCACGATCAGCGAGTTGAGCAGGTAGCGGCCGATGTCCGAGGTGGCCAGCACGTGGCCGTAGTTCTCCCACCGAAGCTCGGACGGCAGCAGCGGCGGCGGGGTGGCCACCACCTCCTGCGGGGTCCGCAGCGACAGCGAGAACACCCACAGCAGCGGGAACGCGAACAGCGCCACGACCACCACCATCGCCACGTACAGACCGGCGTTCTGCCAGCGTCGCCGCGCCCGGCTACGCCGCGTCGTGGAGGCCGGCCGGGCGCGCGGCGCCGGGGCGGTGCGGGCCGTGGTCATACCCTCGCCTCCCGTCGGGACGTGTGGCGGAAGTAGATGCCGATCATCACCAGGTTGATCAGCAGGAGCACCACGGACATCGCGGCACCCCTGCCGAGGCCGAGCTGCACGAACATCTGGTCGTAGATCCCGAGCGCGAGTACCTGAGTCGAGGTGCCCGGCCCGCCGCCGGTCAGCGCCATCACCATGTCGAAGGTGTTGAACGTCTCCACGGTGATCGTGACGAGGTTGATCGTGATCATCGGCAGCAACACCGGCAGCACCACGGTGCGAAAGGACTGGAAGGCTCCGGCCCCGTCGATCCGCGCGGCCTCGAGCAGATCTCGCGGCACGGTCTGCAAGCCCGCGTACATCAGGATCATGGAAAGCGCGGTCCCCCGCCACACGTTCGCGACGATCACCGAGATCAGCGCGGTGTTCGGGTCGGAGAGGAACGCGTGGTCGGAACCCAGCCCCAGCAGCCCGCCGAGGTGGTTCAGGATGCCCGACGCGCTCTCCTGGTACAGCAGGCTCCAGATCACCCCGATCACCACGCCGGGGATCGCCCAGGCGGCCAGCACAACGGTGCGGGTGACGAGTGCCCCGCGCAGGCCCCTGCGCTTGGCGGTATCCACCAGCAGGGCGATCGCGAAACCCAGCAGCAGCTGGAAAATCACGCTGAAGATCACGAACACGAACGTGACGTGCAGCGTGGAGACGAAGTCCTGCCCGGCCGCGATGCTGCGGTAGGTCTGCGCGGTGTACGAGTACGGTTCGTCGGCGACCAGCGTGGCGTCGGTGAAGCTCAGCCGCACGATCTCCACCAGCGGGTAGCCGAAGACCACCAGCAGCACCGCGCCGAGCGGCAGCATCCACAGCCACGGGCGGGACGTTCCGGGAACCGTTGTCGGCGCGGTCATACGATCTGCGCCAATGCGGCGTCGACGGCGGCCTCCGGTTCCTCGCTCAGCGAGGTGACCGAGGAAAGCGCGATCTGCATAGCGCTGGAGACCTGCTGGTACTCCCGCTGCAGCGGGCGCACCCGCGCGTAGCGGGCGAGATGATCGCGGAACACCGGGGTGAACGCGTCGCCGCGATACGCGGGATGCTCGTACACCGAGTCCCTCGTCGGCAGGTAGCCGCCGAGCGTGCACCACTTCGCCATCGCCTCGTCGGTGATGTACGAGTCGATGATGAACCGCATGCCCTGCTCGACGATCTCCGGGGCGTCGACGAACGCCGCCCATGTCCAGCCACCGGCCACGCAGGTGTGGTTGTCGCCGGACCGGCTGGGAACCGGCGCGGCGGCCCAATCCCTGCCGAAGTCGCCGTCGGTCACCAGCTCCTGCAGATCCGCGCCCTGCCAGCTGCCACCCATGAACATCGCGACCCGGCCGGCGATCACGTCCGGGTTGACGTCGTCATCGCCCTGCAGCGTGGCGATCCGGCGCGGCACGATGCCGTCCGCCACCAGCTTGCGCAGGAACGCCAAGCTGTCGATCATCGCGCGCCGGTTGGGTTCGGTGGCGAATCCCGGCGAGCCGTCCGGGTTCAGGATCGTGCCGCCCTGCGACCAGTACTGCGGCCAGAGCGCGGTGTTCACGCTGTCCTCGGACCGGGAACCGGCGAACATGAAGTACTTGCCCTGCTTGGCCAGCCGGCGGCCGATGTGCAGCACCTCGTCCCACGACGCGGGCGGATCCGGCACCAGGTCTTTACGGTGATACAGCACGCGTACGTCGGTGTTGAACTGCAGGGCCCGCACCCGCCCGGTTTCCGCGGTCATCACCTCACGGAACTGCGGGAACCAGCTGTCCAGCCGCAGCCCGGCCCGATCGAGCGGTGCGGCGAGATCCTTGGCGTAGCGGGCGAACCGTCCGAACACGTAGGAATCCACCTGGGCGATCTCCGGGGCGCGCTGCTGGGATGCCTGCAGCAGCAGCTTCGCCATCGCCGCGTCTATGTCCTCGCTGCTGACCTCCGGCAGCACGTGCCAGCCACTGCGCCGCTCGAACGCGCGCAACCGCTGGCGGACGTACCGGATCCGATCCGGGGTAGGAGCCTGCAGCGAGTAGGTGGGGATGGCCTGCCAGCGGAAGCTTTTCGGGGCGAGCTCACCGCTCCCGCAGCCGGTCATGGCGGTCAGCGCGCCCGCCGCGGCGAGCCTCAGCGCCCCTCGCCTGCTCAGCGCAGTATCGGCATGGCGTACCGACCGATGCATGCGCCCCTCCCAGTGTCACGACAACGTTGACGTGGTGTCGGGAGTATTCCGTGTGTCCGGCGAATGTCAAGGGATTGGTCCGGACCATGATCCGCTCAACGCTTGCCCGGTAGCCAGAGCCCGGATGGGGCGCGCACCCAAGGTCCGCAATATGCATCCATATTGCGGTTCAGTGGGCGACGCGATCCACGTGCACGGTGACCGGCACGCCGTCACCGACCGTGCCGGCGAACCCGTCACCGATCTCGCCGTAGCGCACCGCGTCGGCCAAGGTCTCCCCGGCGAGGAACTCCTCGTGCGCCCTGGACGCCGCGACGACGTCCTCCGGTGCCTGCACGGCCACGGTGATCCGGTCGGACACTTCGAATCCGGCGGCACGGCGGGCCTGCTGCACCACGCGAACCAGGTCGCGGGCCATGCCCTCCGCGGTGAGCTCGCCGGTCACGTCGGTGTCCAGCACCACGAGCCCCGAGCCACCTGGCAGCGCGGCCGAAGCGCCGGGATCGGAGGCGACCAGCCGCTGCTCGTACTCCTCGGCGAGCAGCTCGATCCCCGCGGCGAGCACCCCGCCGTCCGAGCCGGGTGTCCATTCGCCGGATTTCACCGCCCTGATCACCTTCTGGACATCGCCGCCGAGCCGGGGGCCGGCAGCCCGCGCGTTCACCGCGAGCTCGAAATGCCCGTGTGCGGCCACATTCGTGGTCAGCTCCACGCGCTTGACGTTCACCTCGTCCGCGATTATATCCACAAAGGACTCAAGATCGCCGGCGTGCGGCGCGGCGACCAGCAGCCGGGCGAGCGGCAGCCGCACCCGCAGTTTGTTGGCCTTCCGCAACGAAAGCGCGGCCGAGCACACCTGCCGCACCTCGTCCATCGCGGTGACGAGCGCCGCGTCAGCCGGCAGCTCCTCGGCGAGGCTCGGCCAGTCGGTCAGGTGCACCGAACGGCCGCCGGTCAGCCCGCGCCACACCTGCTCGGTGGTGAGCGGCAGCAGCGGTGCGGCCACCCGGCAGGTCACCTCGAGCACGGTGTGCAGCGTGTCGATCGCGTCCTGCTCGCCGGCCCAGAACCGGTCCCTCGAGCGGCGAACGAACCAGTTGGTCAGCACTTCGAGGAAATCGCGCACCGACGCGCAGGCCGCCGCGATGTCGTAGTTGTCCATCGACGACTCCACGTCGGTGACCAGCTCGTGCGTCTTGGCCAGCACGTAGCGGTCCAGCACGTGCGGCGAGTCGGTTCGCCACCGGCCTTCGACGCCCTCCGCGTTCGCGTACAGCGCGAGAAAGTACCAGGTGTTCCACAGCGGCAGCACGGCTTGCCGCACCGCGTCCCGGATGCCGCGCTCGGTCACCACCAGATCGCCGCCGCGCAGGATCGGGCTGGCCATCAGGAACCAGCGCATCGCATCCGAACCGTCCCGGGAGAACACCTCCTTCACATCCGGGTAGTTGCGCAGCGACTTGGACATCTTCTGCCCGTCGTTACCGAGCACGATGCCGTGTGCCACGCAGTTGCGGAACGCCGGCCGATCGAACAACGCGGTGGCGAGCACGTGCAGCGTGTAAAACCAGCCGCGGGTCTGCGCGGTGTACTCGACGATGAAGTCGCCAGGGTAGTGGTACTCGAACCAGTCGCTGTTCTCGTGTGGATAGTGCACCTGTGCGAATGGCATCGAGCCCGATTCGAACCAGCAGTCCAGTACTTCGGGAACTCGCCGCATGGTGGCCTTCCCGCTCGGATCGTCCGGGTTCGGCCTGGTCAGCTCGTCAACGAACGGCCGGTGCAGATCCGTCGGACGGACCCCGAAATCGCGCTCCAGCTCGTTCAGCGAGCCGTACACGTCCACCCTCGGGTAGTCCGGGTCGTCGGAAACCCACACCGGGATGGGCGATCCCCAGTACCGGTTCCGGGAGATAGACCAATCCCTGGCGTTCTCCAGCCATTTGCCCATCTGGCCATCCCGGATGTGTTCCGGCACCCAGTTGATCTGCTGGTTCAGCTCAACCATCCGGTCGCGGAACTTGGTGACCGCGACGAACCAGCTGGAGACCGCGCGCTGGATCAGCGAGTTGTCGCAGCGCCAGCAGTGCGGGTACGGGTGGTCGTAGGTCTCGTGCCGCAGCAGCGCGCCGGATTCCTTCAGATCCCTGATGATCGACTTGTTCGCATCGAAGACATGCATTCCTTCATACGGCGGCACTTCCGGCCCGAACTCGCCGCGCTCGGTCACCGGCGTGACCGGTTCGATGCCGGCCGCGTCGGTGACCACCTTGTCCTCTTCACCGTAGGCAGGCGCGATGTGCACCATGCCGGTGCCGTCCTCTGTGGTCACATAGTCCGCGGACAGCACCTGATGCGCGTTGGGCCTGCCGAGGAAAAAGTCGAACGGCGGGGTGTAGCGCCGGCCGAGCAGCTCGGTTCCCTTGTACCGCGCCAGAACCGTGGGGTCCTCGCCGAGCTCGCGGGCGTAGGCCGGCAGCCGCGCCTCGGCGAGCACGTAGCGCTCCCCGTTCGCCTCGACGGTCACGTAGTCCACGTCCGGGTGCACCGCGGCGGCGAGGTTGGACGGCAGCGTCCACGGCGTGGTCGTCCACACCAGGGCGAGTTCCCCGGTCTCCAGCCGGATTCCGACGGTTACCGCGGGATCCTGGCGATCGCGGTACACGTCGTCCATCCGGGTCTCGGTGTTGGACAGCGGCGTCTCGCAGCGCCAGCAGTACCACAGCACGCGGAAACCTTCGTAGACCAAACCCTTGTCCCACAGGGTTTTGAACGCCCACATGACGCTTTCGGTGTAGTCCAGGTCGAGCGTCTTGTAGTCGTTCTCGAAGTCCACCCAGCGCGCCTGCCTGGTGACGTAGTCCTGCCACTCGCCGGTGTAGCGCAGCACCGAGGCGCGGCACGCGTCGTTGAACTTGGCCACGCCCATCGCTTCGATCTCGTTCTTGTGCGAGATGCCGAGCTGGCGCTCGGTCTCCACCTCGGCTGGCAGCCCGTGGCAGTCCCAGCCGAACCGGCGCTCCACCCGCCTGCCACGCATGGTCTTGTAGCGCGGCACGATGTCCTTGACGTAGCCGGTGAGCAGGTGCCCGTAGTGCGGCAGGCCGTTGGCGAACGGCGGACCGTCGTAGAAGACGAACTCGTTCGACCCGTTCTCGCCCGGCTCCCTGGCATCGATGCTGGCCTGGAACGTGCCGTCCGCCGCCCAGTAGTCGAACACCTCGGATTCGAGATCCGGGAAGGACGGCTGGGCCGGCACGCCGTGTTCGTCGCCGTGCGCCGCCTTGGGATAGGCCATCGTGGTGCTCCTCGCGGTTACCTCGTCGCTCGTACGGGTCTGCTCGACCCACACGGGGACGACACGCCCTCCCGGGCGTCCCGCGGTACCACCCCGCTTGCCCGCTCACACGCCGAGGCGCTGGCGGACCACTCTTGTCCGGCTGTGACGGGCCGTTCCCGTCCGGTTCTACTGAGGCGGATGCCCGTTCTTCCGGAAGCTCCCCGGTGATGGCCGGATCAACGCCGTCTATGTATAGGTTAGCCGGTATAGCCAACGTATTTGTTCCGCCCCTGGGAGAGTGCCGTGTCCGATGCCCCGGTGAGCCTGGACGCGGAGTTCCTGGCCGACGCGTTCGCCGCCTACGCCCGGCTGCGGGAGCAGTGCCCGGTACACCGCGCCGTCGCCCCGGACGGGGCACCGGTCTGGCTGGTCACCCGGTACGCCGAAGTCCGGGCCGGGCTAACCGATCCCCGCCTTTCCCTGGACAGGGAGAACTCCCGCACCGGCTATCGCGGCTTCTCGCTGCCGGCAGCGCTGGACGCGAACCTGCTCAATATGGATCCACCGGAACACGCTCGGCTACGCCGGATCCTCACGCAGGCCTTCACGGCCAGCCGCGCCACGCCGTCCCGTTCCCGCGTGCAGGCGATCGCCGACGAGCTGCTCGACGCCCTTCCGGCGCACGGCAGCACCGATCTGCTCGACAGCTTCGCCGCCCCGCTGCCGATCACCGTGATTTGCGAGCTGCTCGGGGTCCCGGAACGCGACCGGGCCGATTTCCGCGACTGGAGCGACGCGATGCTGGCGCCCGACCCGGAAAAGCCGGACTTGGCGCGGGACGCGGTGCTGTCCCTGCACCAGTTCCTGATCGGGCTGCTCGCCGACAAGCGGGCCGCACCTGCCGACGATCTGCTCAGCGCGCTGGTCACGGCTGGCGACGAGCACGACCGGCTTTCCGAGGAGGAGCTCACCTCGGCCGCGTTTCTCGTGCTGTTCGCCGGCTACGAGAACACCGTCAGCCTGATCGGCAACGGGGTGGCCGCGCTGCTGTCCCGCCCGGCCGCGCTGGCGAAACTGCGCGCCGAGCCGGAGTCACTGCCAAGCGCGGTGCACGAGCTGCTGCGCTTCGAGCCGCCGCCGCAGCTCGCCATCCGGCGATTCGCCCTCTGGGACCTGGAGATCGGCGGTCACACCATCCCGGCCGGCGACACCGTGCTGCTGTCGCTGGCCTCGGCGAACCGCGACACAGCGGAGTTCGCCGAGCCGGACACCCTGCGGCTCGACCGCGCGGACAACCGGCACCTCGGTTTCGGCCACGGCCCGCACTTCTGCATCGGTGCCTCGCTCGCCCAGCTGGAAGTGGAGATCGGCATTGGGACGCTGCTACGCCGGCTTCCGGACCTCGCGCTTGCCGTGCCGAGCGCGGAACTCGAATGGCGCCCGTCGTTCCGCAACCGGGGGCTGCGCCGCCTCCCGGTAACCTTCTAACCCGCGTTGGGTACTCATAACGGTGTTCTGACGCCGTTATTTCAACGGTATGAGCACCTCACGCGGGAGGCGTTACGAGGAGGAGCGGCTGTTCTCCGCGCGGTGGTGTGCCGCGATCGTCGAATCTGGGGTGCACAGGGCGCACGGGGTGAAACCGAGCTCGCGAGCTTCGGAGATCGCGATCGGGATGGTGGCACGGTCGGTCAGCCAGCGGCAGGTCGTGAGGTGGTAACGCGGGTACTCGTCCACCACCCGAACCTCGATGTCCAGCTCCGAGACAACCAGCAGGTCAGCCGCATCGGTCGCTTCCTCCGCCGGTGCTGCCTCCTCCACCGGCGCGGCGGCGATCAGCTCGGTGTCGTCGTCCTGCCCGTCCGCGGAGCTCACCTCGGCGTCCTCCGCCACATCCTCGTCGCCGTCCGCCTCATCGCCGGCCCGCCGATGGCGAATCCAGTCGATCAGCAGCAGCAGCGCCGCCAGCACGCTGATACCGATGGATATCCACGCCCACAGGGTTTGGGCCGTGATGAGGGCAGTGACCAGCAGGCCAAGCGCGATGAGCGCGAGGAACAGAACGACGTAGAGCAAGGTGGCTTCCTGTGCATTGATCCCCGTCCGCCACCCCTGTGACGGACCGGGACCAATCTACTTCAAGCCTTGCTCAGCCGGCCTCCGCGGCACGCGGTCCGAACGAATACCCCTGACCGGACGAAGAGGAGGAAGACGACGATGACGAACGACTACTCTCCTCCGACGACGGCGAGGATGGTGCGGCCGATCCACGATCGCTGAGTTCACGTAGCTGGGCTTCCAGGAAGCCCTTGAGCCGAGTGCGGTACTCGCGCTCGAACGTGCGCAGCGTTTCGATCTTCTTCTCGAGGCTGCTCTTCTCGGCGTTGATCGTGCTCATCACTTCGGTGTGCTTGCGCTGCGCCTCACGCTCCAGGCCGGTGGCTTTCTCCCGTGCCTGGCGTTCCAACGTTTCCGCACGCGTCCGCGCGTCGTTGAGCATGGTCTCCGCGCGGGTCCTCGCCTCGTTGATCATCGAGTCAGACTTCGAACGCGCGTCGGAGAGCAGCTGCTCAGCCTTCGTGCGGGCCTCGGTCACCATGCCGTCCGCCTCGGCCTTCGCCTCGCCCGTCAGCCGATCGGCCATCTCCTGGGCGAGGCCGAGCACCTTGGCGGCCTGCACATGGTGGTCACCTCCGTCCGCGCCGCCCGCGGTCTGCTCCAACGCGCTGGGCGGTGGCACCGGGGCTAGACGGCGAGGCTCCTCGGCCGAACGATTCGGCGCTGGCAAGCTCGCACTCGAACTCGTCGCACTCGACCGGGCACCTTCGAGGTCGGAGCGCGCGGACTCGAGCTGCGCGTCCATCTGCTCGACCTGCTGGCGCAGGTCGTTGTTCTCCTCGATCAGTCGAGCCAGTTCCGTCTCTACCAGGTCGAGGAAAGCGTCTACCTCGTCCTCGTTGTAGCCCCGCTTGCCAATGGGAGGCTTGCTGAACGCGACGTTATGTACGTCAGCGGGGGTCAACGACATCAGATCACCTCACGCACTCCATGGCTCTGCGGGCACCCGGGCGCCCCGATCACCCGGGATATGCCAGTTGCATCAGTATGAACACAACCAACAGCAGCACCATAATCGATAGGTCCAGTCCGACGCCGCCAATCCGCACCATCGGGATCAGCCGACGGACTAAGCGAACAGGTGGGTCGGTCACTGTGTAGATGGTCTCCAGCGTCGCCGCAACCCCACCGGCGGGACGCCACTCTCGCGCGAAGGCCCGAACCAGCTCCACAACAACACGCGCCGTGAGCAGCAACCAGAACGCGAACAGCAGGTAATACAACGCGATCATGACCAGATCCACGTCCTTAACTCTGCCACTCTTCAGCCCCGGAGGAACAACCCGCCCTCGGCTATTCTTTTCTTGTCCTCCGCGCTGACGTCGACATCCGGCGGTGAGAGCAAAAACACCTTATTGGTGACCTTGTCGATCGAGCCCCGCAGCGCGAAAGCCAGGCCCGCGGCGAAATCCACCAGACGCCGTGCGTCCGAATCGTCCAATTCGGTCACATTCATGATCACCGGCGTACCCTCCCGGTAATGCTCGCCGATGGTCCTGGCCTCCTGGAAGCTGGACGGATGCAGGGTGGTGATCCGGCCCATCGGATAGCTGGGCGCAGGCTGCCTTGCCTGCTCAGGAACCGGGCGTAGCCTCGCCACCGGCTCCTGGCGGGTCTCCACGGCCAGCGCGCCCTGTACCGCCGGAGCCGGGCGGCCACCGCCCCGCGCAACGCGCTGTGGCGGTTCGAAGTCCTCCTCGGTGTCCTCGGGGTATTCCGCGCGGTAACCGGCCCGCGACCCTTCGAACATGCGCCGGCGAGGGCCCGGCCGCCCGGTGTAGTCGTCGTAGTCCTCGTCGAGGTAGCCGCCCCGGTAATCGCCCCGGTAATCGCCGCGGTAGTCGGGGTGGTAATCGTCATCGGGGTCGAAGCCATCCTCATCCGCCGGCACCATGCCGAAGTACGCCTTCAGCTTCTGTAGTGCACCCATGCCATTCCTCCGCGACTGATGAGAAGGACCCGCGCCTCGGTCGGCCCCTCACTCCCCGAACGCCCCGGTACCAGCGCCGTACGCTGGACCTACCGGGTGATATTGCTATCCGGAGGTTAACCGTCGGCGACCGAGCAACGCGGTTCCGACACGCACGCACGTCGACCCGTGGGCGATCGCCTCGTCAAGATCACCGCTCATACCAGCGGACATTTCGGTCGCCTTCGGATAATCGGCACGAATGCGCGCGGCTACCTCGGCGAATCGCTCGAATGCCGGTTCGGGTGATACACCGAGTGGCGCAATCGCCATCAAACCCCGGAAACACAAATCACCTGATCGTGCTAACCCAGCCGTCAGCTCGGGAAGATCATCTGTGCGGCACCCGCCACGGGCCGGATCGTCGTCCAAACTGACCTGAACAAGCACGTCGAGCGGGTCGCTACGCTCGCCTGCCTCCCTGGCCGCGTGGACGGCCTTCTGCAGTGCGGTCGCCAGCCGGGCGGAGTCGACCGACTGCACCTCGTGGGCCCACCGCGCCACCGACCGGGACTTGTTGCGCTGGAGCTGGCCGACCATGTGCCAGCGGGGCCGTGCGGCGGGACGGAGTTCCGCGAGCCGGGCGGCCTTGGCGGCCGCTTCCTGGTCCTTGTTCTCGGCGAGATCGGTCACTCCAAGATCGGTGAGCAACGCGACGTCCTCGGCGGGGAAGGTCTTGGTCACGGCGAGCAGGCGTACCTCGCTCGGATCCCGGTCGGCACGGGCGCACGCCCGTCCGATCCGGTCGCGCAGCTCGGCAAGCGATTCGGCGAGCTCGTCCCTGCGTGCCTCATCGTCCTTGTGTGCCGCGTCCCTGTGTGCCGCGTCGTCGCTGTGTGCCGCGTCCCGGTGTTCGGCGTCCCTGCGTGCCGCGTCGTCGCTGTGTGCCGCGTCCCGGTGTTCGGCGTCCCGGCCTGTCTCGGTCACTCCTCGCTCACTCCGGATCCATCCAGGTCACCGCGGCGAACCGGCCGGTCGTGCCGTCCCGGCGATGGCTGAACAGGGCGCGTTCCTCCAGCGTGCAGCGCGGGTCCACGCCGACCTTCGCGACACCCACCGCGGTGAGCTCGTGCCACAGCCCGGCGCGCAGGTCGAGGCCCGGCGTGCCGGCGCGGGTGCGGCAGGCGCTGCCGGGCAACCGGGCTTCCACGTCGTCGCGCATCTCGGCCGGCACCTCGTAGCACGATCCGCAGACGGCGGGGCCGAGTAGCGCTTCCACGCTGGCGAGTTCGGCGCCGGCCTCCCGCATCGCGGCGAGGGCGGCGGGCAGCACTCCGATCCGCGCACCCACCCTGCCGGCATGCACCGCCGCGACGACGCCGGCCCGAGGGTCGGCGAGCAGCACCGGCACGCAGTCGGCGACCAGCGCCGCGACGGCCAGCCCCTGCCGGGCGGTGACCAGCGCGTCGGTGGCCGGCACCGGTTCCGGCTGCGGCGCATCGACCGCGGTGGCGGTGCGGCCGTGCACCTGTTCCATCCAGACCATGTGGTCTTCACGCAGGCCGAGCTCGGTGGTCAGTCGCTTGCGGTTCGCGGTCACCGCGTCCGGGTCGTCGCCGACGTGCCGGCCAAGGTTGAACGAGTCGTACGGCGGCTTCGACGCACCGCCCGCTCGCGTTGTCACCACCCGCCGAATCCGCACTACGTCCTCCCGCCCGGGTCTTGGGTTATCGGCACGTACCACCACGATGCGCCCGCAGGCCCTTTTCTACTACCCAGCCACGGCCCCGCGCGCCTCGGGCAGCCACGACCTCCCGGACCGCAATATGGATGCATATTGCGGTCCGGCGTGCGCGGCACAGCGGGGGTTAGCGGCGCATGAACGGGGGGACGTCGACCTCGTCGTCGTCCGGGTCGTCGGTGACCGGAACGGCGCGGGCCGGGAGGTTGCCCTGCCCGCCGCGATCGTTCGGCAGGCCGCGCCCGGTGACTCCGGGCTGCGGCGGGCCGCCCATCGGGTGCTGCTGGGCGCCGCCCTGCCCGGGACCGCCCTGCCCGGAACCACCGGGTCCCTGCGGGCCGTATCCCTGGGCTCCCTGGCCAGGACCGCCTTGCCCGGGGCCACCGTGCCCCTGGCCGGCGCCGTACCCGTTGCCCCCGGCCGGGCCTTCCTGCGGTGCGCGCGGCGCCGGGCTCGCCTGCTGTGCACCCTCCGGCGGGCCGGCTTGCTGGCCGGCACCGACGCCCGGGCCCGCACCGCCGGCGCCCTGCCCGGGTTCACCACCAGGGTTTCGCGGGGCGTTTACCTGCCCGGCCTGCGCGGCCGCCGTGGCATCCCGCGAGCCCACCGTGGTCGGGTCCAGCTTCTTGTGCGTCGGCGTGCCGCCGTCGAAACCGGCGGCTATCACGGTGACGCGCACCTCGTCGCCGAGCGAGTCGTCGATCACCGTGCCGAAGATGATGTTCGCCTCCGGGTGCGCGGATTCCTGCACCAGCGAGGCCGCCTCGTTGATCTCGAACAGCCCCAGGTCGGACCCGCCCGCGATGGACAGCAGCGCGCCGTGCGCACCGTCCATCGACGCCTCGAGCAACGGCGAGTTGATCGCCTTCTCGGCGGCCTGCACCGCCCGGCCCTCGCCACGTGAGGATCCGATGCCCATCAACGCGCTACCCGCCCCGGACATCACGCTCTTCACGTCCGCGAAGTCCAGGTTGATCAGCCCGGGAGTGGTGATCAGATCGGTGATGCCCTGCACACCGGAGAGCAGCACCTCGTCGGCGGACCGGAACGCGTCCATCAGCGACACGCCGACATCGCCGAGCTGCAGCAGCCGGTCGTTCGGGATCACGATCAGCGTGTCGCACTCGTTGCGCAGTTCCTGGATGCCGTCTTCGGCCTGCTGGCCGCGCCGCTTGCCCTCGAACGAGAACGGGCGGGTCACCACGCCTATGGTCAGCGCACCGAGCTTGCGGGCGATCTGCCCGACTACCGGCGCCCCACCGGTTCCGGTGCCGCCACCTTCGCCCGCGGTCACGAACACCATGTCCGCGCCCTTGAGGACCTCCTCGATCTCCTCCCGGTGGTCCTCCGCGGCCTTCTGGCCGACGCCGGGAGCGGCCCCGGCACCGAGTCCCCTGGTCAGCTCACGACCGATGTCCAGCTTCACATCGGCGTCGGACATCAACAGGGCCTGCGCATCGGTGTTCACCGCGATGAACTCGACGCCTTTCAGGCCGACCTCGATCATCCGGTTAACGGCGTTGACCCCGCCGCCGCCGATACCGACGACCTTGATCACCGCGAGGTAGTTGTGCGGGGGCGTCATCGGATCCGCCTTCCTGATCGTGGCTACTCACTGCGACGTTGTGTCGCCGACATCAGCCGAGATACCCTAAACCTCAACCAGAGGCTGAGAGTTATGTCAACTAACAACGTTCCTGCTGGACGGTAGGCACCAGAAATGCCCCGGTCCAGCAGCCACGCCGCGTGTCGGCAAGGGGAGATTGTTTTCCGCTCACCTGGCGGTTGTCCGTCGGGTAGGTCACTCCCCCGGTGACGCCGCCGGGTAACTCCCGCGGGAGATCGAGCTACGACACGGTGGGCAGATCCGGGCTGGACACGTCGTAGATCTTGCCCCGCTGCCCGAGCAGCGCCTCCAGCACCGCCGCCTTGCGAGCGCCGTCGCTGGTGTCACCCCAGCGCACCAGCCGGCCGTCGGCCAACCGGAACTCCACGCTGCCCGGCGTCTTCGCGGCCACGGAGCGCACCTGGCTGGCCAGATGGCGCGGCAGCGAGGTCAGCGAGTGGATCGCGGCGGTACTCACCGGGTCATGTGGTGCGACACGCGCCAGCCGCAGTTCGGGCAACCGCACCGGGACCGGGCCGGCCGGCCGGAACACCACGCCTTCCCCGTCCACCAGCCGGGTGCCCTGCGCGGCACGGAACACCGCGACCGGCCTCCGCTCGGTCACCGCGATCCGCACCGTGGACGGCCAGGATCGGGACACCTCAACGGAAGCCGCCCGTGGCAACCCGTCCCGCACCCGGGTGGCCAGCTCGTCGGTATCCAGCCGCAGCATCGCGCGCCCCATCGGCACGCCGGCCTCCTGCCGAACCTGCTCCGTCGTCAATCCCTTCGTGCCGGTCACCTCGACCGAGCGCACGCCGAGCAGCGAGGAGAAAAACAGCAGGTAGATCCCGCCGAGCACGGTCAGCAGGGTCAGCAAAGCCACCCAGCGCCGCGTCCACGCCCGGCGCCGGGTCGGCAGCCGCTGCGTGGTGCGGCGCGGCGGGCGCTCGCTGCCGGTGCGGACGGCACGTCCGCGCCCCGAACGGGGCCTGCGTCCGGATCCGCGCCGCCGTGCCGTCGTGGTCATCCGCGCATCACCGTCACGCGCTCGGCCGTGCCTGGGATCCGCCTTCGTGGGTGCTGCCGGCCCGCCGGTTCAGCTCGGCGATCACCTCCGGCCCGAGCATCGTCACGTCGCCCGCGCCCATCGTCACCACCAGGTCACTGCCCCCTGCCAGGTCGGCGACCAGCGCGGGAACGCGGTCGAACGCGGGTTCGTAGTGCACCTGCTCGGCCGGCAGTGGCACCTGCTCGGCGATCAACGCCCCGCTCACCCCCGGCTCGGGTTCCTCGCGCGCCCCGTATACGTCCAGCACAACCGCCTCGTCGGCGAGCGCGAGCGCCTCGGCGAACCCGGCCGCGAAATCCCTGGTGCGGGAGTACAGGTGCGGCTGGAACACCACGATCACCCGCCCCTCGCCGGCGGCTTCCCGGACGGCGCGCAGCTGTGCGATCACCTCGGTCGGGTGGTGCGCGTAGTCGTCGTACACCCGGACCCCGGCACCCGGCCCGTCGCTGCGCCCCTTGAACTCGAACCGCCTGCGCACCCCGCCGAACGCGGCGAGGCCGTCCAGCAGTTCGTCCAGCGGCGCGCCCAACTCGAGGCCGGCGAGCAGCGCGGCGACCGCGTTGTGCGCCATGTGCTCGCCAACGACCGCGACGGACGCGTCGATTTCCCTGCCCTGCAAGGAAATTCGCACCACGCCGCCGTGCCCTCTCGGGTGGTAGTCGAGCACCTTGGCGTCCTGCTCTCCGGTGGCGCTGTGCCCGTAGTACCGCACCCGGACGCCTTCCGCGCGGCGAGCCAGCTCGACGGCCCCGTCATCGTCGGCGCACGCGATCAGCACCCCGCCGGGTTCGATGCGGCGGACGAACGAGTCGAACACCGAGATGTACGCCTCGGCGGTGCCGTGGTGATCGAGGTGATCGGGCTCCACATTGGTCACCACGGCTACGGACGGTTCGAAGGTCAGGAACGACCCGTCGCTCTCGTCCGCCTCCGCGACGAACAGGCCGCCGGTGCCCTGGTGCGCGTTCGCCCCGGACTCGTTCAGGTCCCCGCCGATCGCGAACGACGGGTCGAGCCGGCAGTGCTGCAACGCCACGGTCAGCATCGAGGTGGTCGACGTCTTGCCATGCGTGCCGGCGATGCACGCGACGCGGTGCCCGCGCATCAGCTCGGCGAGCGCCTGCGCGCGGTGCAGCACGGTCAGCCCGCGCTCCCTGGCCGCGACCAGCTCGGGGTTGTCGTCCTTGATCGCGGTGGACACCACCACCGCGGTCGGCTCGCCATCAAGCAGGTCGAGGTTTTCCGCCCGCTGGCCGACCTCGATCCGCGCGCCCTGCGCGCGCAGCGTCAGGAACGCGCGCGAGTCCTTCGCGTCGGACCCGGACACCGCGTTCCCGCGCGCGAGCAGGATCCGCGCGATGCCGCTCATCCCCGCGCCACCGATCCCGATCAGGTGCGCGCGTTCCAACAAACCGCTCACCGCAGCCCCTCCTGTGCGTACCGCCCGCCGGCGGCGCGGGTCATTTCCGCACCACGTCGAGCACCATTGTGGCCAGCACCTCATCGGCCTCCTGGTGCCCGGTGCCCAGCGCCGCCGAGGACATCTCGGCCAGCCGGTCCGCGTCGGCGAGCAGCGGCACCACGTGCTCGGCGACGTAGCTCGCGGACAGCCGCTCGTCCGGCACCAGCAACGCTCCGCCGGCATCCACCACCGGCTTGGCGTTCAACGCCTGCTCGCCGTTGCCGTGCGGCAGCGGCACGAACACCGCCGGCAGCCCGACCGCCGCGACCTCAGCTACGGTCATCGCGCCCGACCGGCACAGCACCGCGTCGGCGGCGGCGTAAGCCAGGTCCATCCGTTCCAGGTACGGCACCGGAACGTAGCCGGGCGCACCAGGGAACTCCTGCACCGCGAGGGTGTGCTTCGGGCCGTGCGCGTGCAGCACGCCAACCCCCCCGTCGGCGAGTTCCTTCGCCGCGCCGGACACCGCTGTGTTGATCGAGCGCGCGCCCTGCGAACCGCCGAACACCAGCAGCGTCGGCGCGTCCGGGTCCAGCCCGAAGTGTTCGCGTGCCTGCACCCGCAACCCGGAGCGGTCCAGCCCGGTGATCGCTTCCCGCAACGGGATACCGATCACCTCGGCTGCCGGCAGGCCGCTGTCCGGGGTGGCGGCGGCGACCTTGCGGGCGAACCGCGCGCCGATCTTGTTCGCCAGCCCGGCCTTCGCGTTCGCCTCGTGCACCACGATCGGCAGCCGGCCACGCGCCGCGAGGTAGGCGGGCAGCGCCACGTAGCCACCGAAGCCGACCACCACGTCGGCCCCGACGCGGTCGAGGACCTCGCGGGTGCGCCGGACGGAGTCCCGTACCTTCAGCGGCAGCCGCAGCAGGTCCACGGTGGGTTTACGCGGCATCGGCACCGGCGGCACCAGCTCGAGCGGGTACCCGCGCGGCGGGATCAGCTGGTTCTCCAGCCCACGCTCGGTGCCGAGCGCGACGACGCGGGCGTCGGGGCGCAACCGGCGCACCGCATCCGCCAACGCCATCGCGGGTTCGATGTGACCCGCCGTTCCCCCGCCCGCGACCACGACACAGGGCCCCGTGCGCGTCGGGGCCGCTGAGTGGTTGCTCACCGCCGTCCTCCTGTCGAGCGTTGGTTACCGGATCGGCCGGGGCGCCGGGACGGCCCGCCCGCACTCCCCCGTGCCGGAGGTTTGCGAGCCCCGCCGCCCGCGCCCTTACGGCTGGCCGCCTTGCGCCGCTCGGGGGGTGGACGATACGGCTCCGGGGCGGGTAGCCGCAGCAACCGGCCGAATTTGCCCGGCCCCTGCGAGCGCAACGCCGACACCGACTCCGGCTCGTTCCGGGCACAGTTCGCGAGGATCCCGAACACCAGCATGGTGACCACCACCGAACTCCCACCGTAGGAGATCAGCGGCAGCGGGATGCCGGTTACCGGCAGCAGCCCCACCACGTAGCCGATGTTGATCGCCGCCTGCAGCACCAGCCACGCGGTGAGCGTACCGGCGACCACCCGGATCCACGGATCGATGTTGCGCATCGCGATCCGGATGCCCACCACCGCGAGCGCGCCGAACAGCCCGAGCACGACAGCGCAGCCCACGAACCCGAGCTCCTCGCCGATCAGGGCGAAGATGAAGTCGTGGTGCACGTTCGGCAGGTAGCTCCACTTGGAAGGGCCCTGCCCGAGCCCCTTGCCGAACAGCCCGCCGTCCGCGAGCGCGTACATCGCCTGATCCGCCTGGTAGCGGGCCGCGTCGCTGGCCGACTCCGGATTGAGGAAGGTCAGGATGCGGGTCAGCCGGTACTCCGCGCCGATGGCCAGCACGATCATCCCGGCGAGCCCTCCCGCGAAGATCGTCGCGAACAGCCGTCCGGACGCACCCGCGAACCACAGCATGGCGATCAGCACCACGCCAAGCGTCACCGTGCTGCCCAGGTCGGGCTGCATCATCACCAGCCCGAACACCAGCAGCGCGGCCGGCACCACCGGCACGAGCAGGTGCCGCCACTGGTGCAGCACGGCCTGCTTGGTCATCAGCACGTGCGCCCCCCACAGGGTGAGCGCCAGCTTGGCCACCTCGACCGGCTGGAAGGACAGCGGGCCAACGATGATCCAGCCCTGCGAGCCGTTGACCCTGCTGCCGAGCGGGGTGAGCACCGCGATGAGCAGCAACACCGAACCGACCATGCCGACCGTGCTCAGCTGGCGGATCCGGGGCAGCGGAACGCGCAGCCCGATCCAGAACAGCACCGTGCCGACCCCGACCCACATCGCGTGCTTGCCGAACAGCGCGTAGACCGACGACCCGCTCTGGTTGTAGGACGCCACCGAGGACGCGGAGAGCACCATCATCAGACCGATCACCACGAGCAGCACGCAGGTGGCCAGGATCAGGTGAAACGAAGCAAGCGGGCGGCCAAGCCAAGCGGTGAGCGCGCCGCGCACCGCGGCGCGGCGGGTCGGCTTCGAGCGGCCCTTCGATCGCTCCCGCCTGGTTCGCTTCGCTGCGGGCTGGGACGAGCCGTCGCGAGCGTTGCCGCCTTCCTCTCGCCCCGTGGCACGGGACGTGATCGTCACGACCTGACCCCGTCCGCGAGCTGCGCCCGAACCGCCTCGGTGAACGCGTCGCCCCGATGGCCGTAGCTCCGGAACATGTCCAGCGACGCCGCGGCAGGGGCGAGGAGCACGGCATCCCCTGGACGTGCCATCGCGCTGGCCGCGCGCACTGCCGCAGTCATGGCCTCATCGTCACCCGAAGTCACCTTGTGCACCGGTACATCCGGCGCGTGTCGCGCAACCGCCGCCGCGATCGTGCCCTGATCAACGCCGAGCACCACTACCCCGCGTAGCCGGGCCGCCACCTCCGCCACCAGCGCGTCCACCGACGCGCCCTTCAGCTGGCCGCCCGCGACCCACACCACCGAGTCGTGCGCGCCGAGCGAGCTGGCCGCGGCGTGCGGGTTGGTGGCCTTCGAGTCGTCGATGTAGCGGACCCCGCCGTGCTCCGCGACCAGCACGGCACGGTGCTCGCCCGGCTGGTAGCGGCGCAGCCCGTCGGCCACCGCGCTCGCCGGGACCCCGTGCGCGCGGGCGAGCGCGGTCGCGGCGAGGGCGTTCGACACGTTGTGCGGACCCGGTGGGCGCACGTCGGACACCTCGGCCACGACCGTGCCCGCCTCGTCGGACCCGGCCGGCACGTCCTCCGAACCGCCCGCGAACGCGTTGTCCACCAGCCGGCCGTCCCGCACCCCGAGCTGCCCCGGCCCCGGCTCGGCGAGGGTGTACCCGACGGCGTCCGGCGAGCCGAGCCGGACCGACCACGCGTCGTCCAGGTTGACCACGCGGCGGCCCGCGCCGGTGTAGACCTTGCCCTTGGCAGCCGCGTACTCGGCCATCGAGCCGTGCCAGTCCAGGTGATCCTCGGCGACGTTGAGCACCGCGGCGGCCCGCGCGCGCAGCGAGTGTTGCCAGTGCAGCTGAAAGCTGGACAGCTCCACGGCCAGCACCCGGCGCCCGGCAAGCACCGCGTCCACCACCGGCAGGCCGATGTTGCCGCACGCCACCGCGTCCAGCCCGGCGGCCCGCAGCATCGATTCGAGCATGCCGACCGCGGTGGTCTTGCCGTTCGTCCCGGTGATCACCAGCCAGCTCGGTGGTTCCGGCTGTGCCGCGCCAAGCAGCCAGGCCAGCTCGACTTCGCCGATCACCTCGACACCGGCTTCGGCCGCCGCGACCAGCAGCGGGGCCGACGGCTTCCAGCCGGGGCTGGTGACCACCAGCTCGGTGCCCTCCGGGGGCGTGGTCAACCCGGCGATCAACGTCACCCCGGCCGCTCGCGGCCCGTCCAGCTCCGCGAGCCGCTCGGCGTCGCCGTCCGTCACGGTCACCGAGGCGCCCACCGTGGACAGCGCGGTGGCCACCGAGCGGCCGGTGACCCCGGCCCCGGCGACCAGCACCCGGCGCCTGGCGAAACCCGCGTCCACAGCCCTAACCTCCCACGGCGCCGAGCCACTCGCTGTAGAACAGCCCGAGACCCAGCCCGCAGCAGATCGCGGACAGCAGCCAGAACCGGATGATCACCGTGGTTTCCGCCCACCCGGCGAGCTCGAAGTGATGGTGGAACGGAGCCATCCGGAACAGCCTGCGCCTGGTGGTCCGGAACACCGCGATCTGCAGCACCACGGACATCACCTCGACCATGAACAGGCCACCGATGACGATCATCAGCAGTTCGGTGCGGGTGACCATGGACAGCCCGGCGACCAGCCCGCCGAGCGCGAGTGACCCGGTGTCGCCCATGAAGATCTTGGCTGGCGCGGCGTTCCACCACAGGAACCCGATGCAGGCGCCCATCCCAGCGGCGGCGACCAGTGCGAGATCGAGCGGATCGCGCACGTCGTAGCAGCCCATCTGCGGGGTCGGCGAGCCGCAGTCGTACCGGAACTGCCAGAACGAGATCACCACGTAGGTGGCGAGCACCATCGCCGAGGCGCCACCAGCAAGCCCATCGAGGCCATCGGTGAAGTTCACCGCGTTCGACCAGCCGGACACGATCACGTAGCAGACGATGACGAACCCGATGACCCCGAACGAGATCAGCGAGATATCCCTGACGAACGACAGGTTCACCGACGCGGGCGAGAGGCCCCGCTCGTTCTCGAACTGCAGTGCGAGGATCGCGAAGGTCACCGCGACGACCAGCTGACCGACCATCTTCGCGGTCTTGTTCAGACCCAGGTTGCGCTGCCGCCGGATCTTGATCAGGTCGTCGAGGAAACCGACCGCGCCCAGCGCGGTGGTCAGCAGCAGCACCAGCAGCCCGGAGGCGGTAGGGGTCTGCCCGTCCGGTGAGGTCAGCGCGCTGATCAGGTGCGCGGTCAGGTAGCCGGCCCACAGCGCGATCAGGATCGCGACCCCGCCCATGACGGGCGTACCCCGCTTCGAGGCGTGCCCCTGCGGGCCTTCCTCGCGAATTTCCTGGCCGAAGCCCTGCCTGGAGAACAGCCGGATCAGGTACGGCGTGAGCAGGATGGAAACCAGTAGCGCGGCGGCCGCGGCGAACAGGATGTTCCTCACCCGGCATCACCGCCGGCGTTGCCGAGCAGCGCGTCGGCGACTCGCCACAGGGCGAAGGCGTTCGCCGCCTTCACCAGCACCGCGTCTCCCGCCCGCAGCTGCTCGCCGAGCAGCTCGAGGGCCGCGTCCACGTCCGGCACCAGCACCGACTCCTCTCCCCATGACCCTTCGAGGCAGGCACCCTGATGCATCGGCCGGCCCTGCTCACCCACGACGACCAGCCGGTTGATGTCCAGTCGCACGGCCAGCCGGCCGATCTCGTCGTGTACCTCGGCGCCGGCCTCGCCCAGCTCGCCCATCGGCCCGAGAACCGCCCACGTCCGCCTGCCCTCACCGGCTCGGGCCATGGTGGCCAGCGATTTCAGCGCGGCACGCACCGACTCCGGGCTGGCGTTGTACGCGTCGTTGATCACGGTCACGCCATCCGCCCTGGTGACGACCTCCATCCGCTTCGCGGACACCGCTCGCGCCGCGGACAGTCGCCCGGCCACGTCGGGAACGCCCACCCCGAGTTCCAGCGCGACGGCTGCCGCGCTCAGGGCGTTGCCGATCTGGTGGCCACCGTGCAGCGGCAGCACCACATCGGCCTCGCCTCGCTCGGTCACCAGGCGGAAGCGTGGCCGCGCCTGCTCGTCGACGTGCACGTCGGCTGCCCGCACCGCGGCATCCCGGTGCTCGCCGACCAGCACCACGCGTGCCGCTGTCCGCTCGGCCATCGCGGCCACCAGCGGGTCATCGGCGTTGAGCACCGCGACGCCACCGTCGGCCGCGGCGGGAAGTGCCTCGACGAGCTCGCCTTTCGCCCGCGCGATGCCCTCCCGCGAGCCGAACTCACCGAGATGCGAGCTACCGACGTTGAGCACCACGCCGATGCGCGGCGGCGCGATGCGGCACAGCGCCGCGATGTGGCCGGTGCCCCGCGCGGAGAGTTCCAGCACCAGGTTGCGGGTCTGCTCGTCGGCACGCAGCACGGTCCACGGATGCCCGAGTTCGTTGTTGAACGAGCCAGGCGGCGCCACCGTCGGCCCGGTGGCCTGGAGTAGCTGCGCGACCAGGTCCTTGGTCGTCGTCTTGCCCGACGACCCGGTGATACCGATGACGTTCAGCGCCGGCAGCCGGTCGACCAGGTATCTGGCGAGCGCACCGAACGCGGCGAGCACCGCCGCGCCCGAGCCGTCGGCGTCCCCGGCAAGCGCGTAGGCGCCCGCGTACTCGGTTGCCTTCGGGGGAACGATCACCGACGGCGCGTCTACCTCGCGGGCGGCGAGCACCCCGGCCGCGCCGGCGGCCACCGCCTTGGCTGCGAAGTCGTGGCCGTCCACCCGCTCGCCCGGTACGGCCACGAACAGCCCGCCCGCGCCGACCTTCCGGGAATCGAACTCCACGTCGCCGGTGACCAGCGCGGCGCCGTCGGTGCGGTGCAGGCGCCCACCGACCGCGGCGGCGATCTCGGCGAGGCTCATGGCCCTCATGCGTCCACCCCGGGCCCCGCCGGGTCGCCGGCTTCCATGTCCAACCGTGCCCTGATGACGGCCTCCAACTCGTCGCGATCGGAGAACGGGTGCACGACGCCGGCGATCTCCTGGCCGGTCTCGTGGCCCTTCCCCGCGATGATCACCACGTCGCCCGCCCGCGCGCGGCGCACCGCCGTGGCGATCGCGGCCCTGCGATCCCCGACATCGATCACCTCGCCGCGTTGGCCGGCCGGCACGGCAAGCGCGCCGTCGCGCATGGCGGCACGAATCGCGGCGGGATCCTCGCTGCGTGGATTGTCGTCGGTCACCACGAGGAGATCACTTCGACGCGCCGCCGCTTCACCCATGAGCGGGCGTTTCGCGGTATCCCGATCTCCGCCGCAGCCGAGCACGATGATCACTCTGCCATCCGTGCCCGCCCGGATCGCGTCCAGGCCCTTCGCGACGGCGGCCGGCTTGTGCGCGTAGTCCACCACGGCGGCGAAGTCCTGGCCGAGCACCACGCGTTCCATCCGGCCCGGCACGTCAACGCCGGCCAGCCCGGCCGCGATGTGCTTGCCGGATACCCCGACCGCGTGCAGGCCGGCGGCGGCCAACAGGGCGTTGGCCACGTTGAACGAGCCCGGCAGCCGCAGCTCGACGGGCTGGCGGAAGCCGTCGGGGCCGTGCACCACGAACGTCTGGCTGCCGGTCGGCGAGGCCGTGATGTCGCTCGCCGTCCACATCGCGTCGTCCACGTCGTCCACAGTGGACACGGTGACGGTGTGCGGTGCGACGAGCCGCCTGCCCCACTCGCCGTCCGTGCACACCACCTCGGTGGTGGAACGCCCGTCGAACAGCTGCGCCTTCGCGGCGAAGTAGTCCTCCATGTCGGCGTGGAAATCGAGGTGGTCCTGGGACAGGTTGGTGAACGCGCCGACCGCGAACCGGGTGCCGTTCACCCTGCCGAGTGCCAGCGCGTGGCTGGAGACCTCCATCGGCACGTGGGTGACGCCGTGCTCGGCCATCACCGCGAACAACGCCTGCAGGTCGGGCGCTTCCGGGGTGGTGAACCCGCTGCTCAGCCGCTCGCCGGCGATCAGCGTCTGCACCGTGCCGAGCAGGCCGGTGGTGTGCCCGGCGGCGCGCAGCCCGGCCTCCAGGAGATAGCTGGTGGTTGTCTTGCCGGAGGTACCGGTGACCCCGAGCACGGCGAGCCGCAGCGACGGTTCCCCGTAGATCCACGCGGCGATCTCGCCGAGGATTCCGCGCGGGTTCGGATGCACCAGTACCGGAACCCCGGCCTCGGCCAGGACGGGACGGGAGGCGCCGGCCTCGTCGGTGAGCACCGCACCCGCGCCGGCGGCAAGCGCTTCGGCTGCGAAGTCCGCGCCGTGGGCGCGCGCGCCTGGCAGCGCGGCGAACAGGTCGCCGGGAAGCACTTGCTGGGCGCGCAGGGTGGCACCGGTGACGGTGTCGTCGGCGGCTTCCTGCCCCTGTCCCGTCGGGGTGACCAACCGGGCGTCCGCGCGAGCGATCAGCGTGTTGATCGGCACCGGTTCGATGCGGGTCGGACGGGGCGGGGCGGAAACGGCCTTGCCCTCAAGCTTGGCGCGCACGGCTGGAAAGGCTACCGGCGCGCGCTGAGCCCACTCGGGGTAGGGCATTGTGTACTCCTATCGCGGGCACCGGCGCGTCGATTCCGCGCTGTGCCGGCACATCGCGGGCGACGACAATGACGCCGTTACTGGAGCGAGGCCGGCTGCTCAGCCGGTGGCTACTCGCCGACGACGAGGGGGACCACCGGGCTCGGCTTCTTGGAAAGCGGGATCTGGTAGCGCTGCGCGATGTACGACGCGATGTCGTGGAACAGTGGTGCCGCGGTGTGTCCCTGCGGCAACGTGGTTTCCGGCTGGTCGAGCATGATCGCCACGACGAATCGCGGGTCGTCAGCTGGCAGCATGCCCGCGAACGTGATCCAGTACTTGTCGCTGCTGTACGCGCCGGTCGCCGGGTTCACCTGCTGCGCGGTGCCGGTCTTTCCGGATACCTGATAGCCCTGCAACGCCGCGGCCGGCGCGGTACCGCTGTTCTGGCCGGGCTGGTCCTGCGTCACCGCGCGCAGCATGTTCCGCACCGTCTTCGCCGTCTGCGGCTTGACCACCCGGACTCCCGGCGGGCGCGGCATCTCCTCGCGGACGCCGCCCGGCTTGATCTCCGCGTCGACCAGCCGCGGCGGTACCCGCACCCCGTCGTTCGCGATGGTCTGGTACATCCCGGCCATCTGCAGCAGCGTCATGGAAAGGCCCTGGCCGATGGGCAGGTTGCCGAACGTGCTGCCGGACCACTGGCTGCGCGGCGGAACCGAACCGGGACTCTCGCCGGGCAGACCGATCCCGGTACGCACACCGAGCCCGAATTTCCGCAGCATGTCCGCGAAACGCTGCTCGCCGACCTTTTGCGCGGTCAGCAGCGTGCCGATGTTGGAGGACTTCGCGAACACACCGGTCAGTGTCATGCCAAGGGTGCCGTGCGCCCACGCATCGTGCACCACGTGATCGGACACCTGCAGCGATCCGGGCACCTGAATCACCTCACGCGGCTCAGCAACGCCATGTTCGATGGCCGCCGAAGCCGTGATGACCTTGTTCACCGAACCCGGTTCGTACGGCGTGGTCACCGCGGTGTTGTTCATGTTGTCCGGGTTCGCGGTCTCCAGATCGTTCGGGTCGAACGTCTTGTCGTTGGCCAGGGCGTAGACCTCGCTGGTCTTCGCGTCCATCACCACCGCGCTGGCGCTTCGTGCCCGCGCCTGCTTGGCGTAGTCGGTCAGCTGCCGCTGCAGGGTGTACTGCATGTCCGAATCCAGCGTCAACGCCAGATCGGAACCGGGCGTCGCCGGCTGGATGTTCCGCTCCGTGCCGGGGATGACCACGCTGTCGCTACCCTCCGCGGTATCCGCGAGCTTGCGACCGGGGATACCGGCGAGATCGTTGTCCCGCGCGCTTTCCAACCCGCTCAACCCGTGCAGGTTGTGCTTGCGGACGTCCTTGTCCTCCATCCGCCAGTTCGCCGCGCCCACCACGTTCGAGGCGAGTTCACCGCCCGGGTACTCCCGCAGCGCACGTTTCTCCGTCTCCATCTCCGCGAACCGGGTGGTGATCTTGCGCGCCTTGGTTGGCTCGACGTTGTGCACCAGGTAGGTGAACGTGACGTCGTCGCGAAGCTCGTTCAGGATCTCGTCGCGATCCACCTGATTCCCCAGCACCTTCTTCATGTAGCCGGCGATCTGCTCGGTGCGTTCGTTGTAGTCCGGCGCGTTCGGGCTCTTGCGGGCCTGCGCGTCCCACTGCGCCCGCATCGCCTTCGGCCGCCATGCCAGGCTCACCACGTCCATGCTGAACGCGAGCTTGACCCCGTTGCGGTCCACAATGGATCCGCGTTCGGCTGGGATCTCCATCGCGGTGGCGCGCTGCTGCTCCGCCCGGTTGGCGAGCGCCTCGGCTTCGAATCCCTGCACCTGCACCAGCTTGACGCCCGCGGCGACCAGCAGGAAGCGCACCGCGACGTACCGCACCTTCGGGTTGCGCTTGGTCCGTGCACCGACCCGTTTGGTCGGCACCGCCCGGCCGTTACCCTTCGATGGGCCTTTCGATGGCCCCGTCCGCGCCGGCGGCGGACGCCGGGCGTTCGACGGTCCGGACGGTCGCGGCACTACGGCCCTCCTTCCGCTCGCGGTACCGGCTGCTGATCGGCGGGTGACTGCGCCTGCCGCCGCTCGTCGGCTGGCTGGCGCTGCTCGCCGGGCTGCTGCTGGTTCGCCCGGTCATCGGCCGGCTGCCGGTGCTCCTGTGGCCGCGGCTGGGCGGGTGGTTGCCGCTCGGCCGGCGGTTGCCCGGAAGGCGGCGGCGATTCCGGCTGTGGCGCGCCGGCGGCCCGCCGGGGCTTGCCGACGACCTTCACCTTGCCGTCCGGACCGACCACCAGCCGGGCCGGATTGCCGCCCGGCACCATGCCCAGCTTGCGGGCCTGCTCGGCCAGCGCCGAGGCCGACTCCTTGCGCATCACGTCGCGCTCCAGTATTTCGGCGCGCTCGGCCAGGCTGTTCGCCCGTTGGGTGGCGTTCTCCAGCCGGTAGGAGTCCGCGATCGCCTGGGTGGAGAAGTACAGCGTGGCGGCCACCCCGACGGCGAGCAGGCCGATGATCAGCATCACGAACGAGGCGCGGGACGCGTTTCCGGACCGCACCGCCACCTTCTGCCTGGCAGCGGTCTTGCCGACGCGCTGTTCCCGGCGCGCGTAGGCCCGCTCGGCCGCGGCGGAACGGGATCGGCCGTTGCCGCGCTGCGTGGTCTTGGCCGGGGTGGGTTCCGGCTGGCGCCTGCGTTCCGGTGCGCGGGTCGTCGAACGAGCCCGGGTGCTCGACGTCCGGGTTCTGGTTGGTGCCGTCATCGCGCGATCACGCAGCCTCTCGGATCCGCTCAGCCGCGCGCAGCCGCACGGACGCCGCCCTCGGGTTCCGGTCGATCTCCTCGTCGCCGGCTTTCTCCGCGCCCCTGGTCAGCAGCCGCAGCTGCGGGGCGTGCTCGGGAAGTTCCACCGGAAGATCGGGTGGTGTCCGGGACGTGGCCAGCTCGGCCAGCGCCCGCTTCACCACCCGATCCTCGAGCGAGTGGTAGGACTCGATCACCACGCGACCGCCGACGGCCAGCGCGCCGAGCGCCGAGGGCAGCGCCGCGCGCAACGCGGCCAGCTCACCGTTGACCTCGATGCGCAACGCCTGGAAGGTGCGCTTCGCGGGGTGCCCGCCGGTCCGCCTGCTTGCCGCCGGCAGCGTTTCGTAGAGCAACCGCACCAGCCGCTCGCTGGTGTCGAACGGCTCGCGTTCCCGCTCCCGCACCACGGCACGGGCGATCTTGGCCGCGAACCGCTCCTCGCCGTACTCGCGCAGCAGCCGGGTCAGCTCGGCTGCCGGGTAGGTGTTCAGCACGTCCGCTGCCGTCAGCTCGGCGTCCGTGTCCATCCGCATGTCCAGGGGTGCGTCGGCGGAGTAGGCGAACCCGCGTTCGGTGCTGTCCAGCTGCATCGAGGACACCCCGAGGTCGAACAGCACACCGTCCACTTCGGACAAGCCGAACTCGGCGAGCACCGAGGGCATCTCGTCGTACACCGCGTGCACCACATGCACCCGGTCCCCGTACCGGGCCAGGCGATCGCGGGAGTACGCCAGGGCGGCCGGATCGCGGTCGAGGGCGATCAGCCGGAGCGCGGGGTGGGCGGCGAGCAGGGCGTCGGCGTGCCCGCCGAGGCCCACGGTGGCGTCCACCACGGTGGCGGGTTTCTCGCCCGTCGCCCGATCACCGACCGCCGGTGCGAACAGCGCGAGCACCCGGTCCAGCAGCACCGGAACGTGCTGCGGCCGCGAAGGCTCCCCAGGCATGGCCAACCCCCTTCCACCGCTGACCCGACGTTTGCGCCTGCTTTGGTTCGTCCCGCGTTTCCAGCCACGCGCTCACGGAGAAAGCCGCGGATGCGGTGAGGTCTCAGCCCGCTCGCCGAACTTGGCGCCGGGGAAGGTGCGCCAGGGCCGATCTGCGGACCGAGGCCTCACCGCATCCGCTCATTCCGCCGTGTTCACGGCCTTCGCCGGGCGTACCCGCACCCCCCGACGGTGCGGGCGCCGGCGATCGCCTCAGAACACGCCGGGAAGAACCTCCTCCTGTGCTCGCGCGTAGCCCTCCTCGTGTTCGTCCAGGTAGCCCTGCCATGCCTCGGCATCCCAGATCTCCAGCCGGGTGATCGCTCCGATCACCACGCACTCCTTGTTCAGACCGGCGTAGCGGCGCAGCTCCGGGGCGATCGCGATCCGCCCTTGACCGTCCGGCCGCTGCTCGTCGGTCCCGGCGAACAGGTACCGCTGGTAGGCACGCACCGCTTCGTTGGTGAACGGCGCCTCGGCCACCTTGCGGGCCAGCTGTTCGAACTCGGCACGCGGAAAGACGTACAGACAGTGATCCTGGCCCTTGGTCACCATCAGCCCGCCCGCGAGCGCGTCCCGAAACTTCGCCGGCAGGGTCAACCGCCCCTTGTCGTCGAGCTTCGGGGTGTGGGTACCGAGAAACATCGGCCGCCACCTCCCCACCGGCTCCACGTACCGGCCATGAGGCCCCCTTCTGCCCCACTTCTTGCCACAGTACCCCACTTCTGGGCACAGTCAATCGCGCATCATCCGTGCTCACGCCATCGTCAGAGGTATTTAGCCAGGTCAAAGCCGTGATGAGCAGGTGGGGAATGGTGGGGAAGATGGGCCGACCCGGGCCGCGGATATCACCCGACAAGGGGGTACGGGCGGCTCGGGCGCCGGAATTTTCGCCTCTTCCACCCGGTTGGCGGCGCTGCCGAGGTTTGCCGTGGGGAAGCGTGGGGAATGCCGGAACACCGTGCCGCGCGACGTCGTTGGACGGCGATCCGCTCTGCTCGGCTCTGCTCGGCTCTGCTCGGCTCTGCTCTGCTCGTCGATAGCTCGCGGAGGTTTGACACACTGAATGCGAGACTTGGTCCACGCCGCCATCCAGCTAGAGCCCTCACCGCGGAGCGCCCACGGGACTGGCCGGTTCGACTGACTCGCGGCCCGGCGGGTGCCGGGGAGATCACCAGGAGGTCGAGTGACGTCGCGCAGTACACCTGCGGCTACCAGTGGCTACGGGTATGAGCCAACCGTGAACCACAACGGCCCCGCGCACACCGGCTACGGCAACCCACCCGATGGCAACCACGACGGGTACCACCCCGACGGCCACTACCCCGACGGCCACCCCGACGGCCACCCGGACGGCTCCGACTACGCCGACCCCACGCTGCCCGTGTCGATGCCGGAGTTGCACGACACCGTCCGGCGGATCGCCGGCAACGTGGAACGGGTGCTGGTCGGTAAGCCCGAGGTTGTCCGCGTCGCGCTGGTCACCCTGCTCGCGGAGGGGCACCTGCTGGTCGAGGATGTGCCAGGCGTTGGCAAGACGTCGCTGGCCAAGGCACTCGCCAGATCCATCGACTGCACGGCCAGCCGGGTGCAGTTCACCCCTGACCTGCTGCCGAGCGACGTGACCGGGGTGTCCATCTACAACCGGCGCACCGGCGAGTTCGAGTTCCGCCCCGGCCCGGTGTTCGCGAACATCGTGGTCGGCGACGAGATCAACCGGGCATCCCCGAAGACCCAGTCGGCATTGCTGGAATGCATGGAGGAACACCAGGTCACGGTGGACACGGTGACCTACCACCTCCCCCCGCCGTTCATGGTGATCGCCACCCAGAACCCGATCGAGATGGAGGGCACCTACGCGCTGCCGGAGGCGCAGCGCGACCGCTTCACCTCACGGGTGTCGATCGGCTACCCCGATCCGCAGGCCGAGCTGTCCATGGTGGACGAGCACGCCGGCCACGACCCGCTCGGCGAGCTGCAGCCGGTTTCGGACGCCACACACGTCTGCCAGCTGATGCGGACCGTCCGCCGGGTGCACATCTCCCCCGAGGTTCGGCGCTACGCCGTGGAACTGGTGTCCGCCACCCGGCAGCTCGCCGACGTGCGGCTTGGCGCGTCCCCGCGCGCGACCCTGCACCTGGTACGGGCCGCCCGCGCGCAGGCGGCGCTGTCCGGCCGGGAGTACGTGGTACCCGACGACATGCACCTGATCGCGCAGCCGGTGCTGGCCCACCGGCTGGTGCTGACCCCGGAGGCGCACGCCGCCCGCCGTACGCCGGCGGACGTGGTCCGCGCCGTGCTGCACCGCGTGCCGGTCCCGCAGGGCGGGCGGGAGACCGGCATGCAGCAGCCTTCCGATCGGGTACCCGAGTACCGCGGCGCGAGGTAGCACCGCGATGCGGGGCTCGCTGTCCGGGCTCACCACACGCGGCCGCTGCCTGACGGCGGCCGGGCTCGCCGCCGCGTTGTGCGCGGTGGTACTCAACGAGCGGGACCTGCTCCGGGTGTCGGTGTTCGTGGTGGCCCTGCCGATGCTGGTGGCCACCCTCACCGCGCGAACCCGGGTCCGGCTGGCCGCCCGGCGGACGCTGACGCCGAGCCGGGTACCGGTCGGCGGCAGCGGGGATGTCGGGCTGGAGGTGTGGACCACCGGGCGCCTGCCGACCGGCGGCCTGCTGCTGGAAGACGGTGTGCCCTACGCGCTCGGCGCCCGGCCCCGGTTCGTCGTGCAGCGGCTGCCCCGGCGTACCGGGGTGCGGCTGAGCTATCCGGTACAGCCGGTGCTGCGCGGCATCCATCCGCTCGGCCCGCTGCGGGTGAAGGTGGCGGACCCGTTCGGGCTGACCGAGTTCGACAGGGAGCTCGCCGGGCAATCGGCGCTGACCGTGGTGCCGAAGGTGGTGCCGTTGACCGGAGCCCCGGCTGGCGCCGGGTTGGGCGCCGGCAGTGACGGGTCGATGCGGTTGCACGCCGGCCAGGGCGACAACGACGTGATCGTGCGGCCATACCGGCACGGCGACGATCTGCGCAAGGTGCACTGGCGGTCCACCGCCCGGCGCGACGAGATGATGGTGCGGGTGGAGGAACGGCCGTGGCGGGGCGGCACCACGGTGCTGATCGACCATCGCGCGGCCGCGCATCAGGGTGACGGGCCGGCCTCCAGCCTCGAGTGGGCCGTCTCGTTCGCCGCGAGCGTGTGCCTGCACCTGCGACGGCATGGCTACCGGGTGCGGCTGGCCACCGAGGGCGGGCACGTGCTCACGGAATCCCTTGGTGAAGGCAGCAGCGTGACGGACAACGCGATCCTCGATTCGCTGGCGGCGCTGCGCCCCAGCCATCAGCGCGACCTGGTCTGCACCCGCGACCTTGGCGCCGGTCAGGAGTTGATCGCGGTACTCGGCGCGGCGAGCGCGGAATCGGTGGCGGAGCTGAACCAGCACCGGCCAAGGGGAATTCGCAGCCTCGCCGTGCTGCTCGACACGCCCGCGTGGACCGCGCCGAGCACCGCCCCGGTCAGCGAACCCACCAGCCAGGCCACGGACCTGCTGCGCGGCAGTGGCTGGTCGGTCACCATCGCGCGGCCGTCCAGCCCCATGCCGCGGGTGTGGACCGAGCTGTGCCAGGCGAGCAAGCAACAATCCAGCGCGCAGCTCGACCACGGGAGGTTGTCGTGACCGACCGGGTGGGGCGGCGGGAAGGTCAGCGCCCCGCGTGGCACTCGATGGTGCTGACGCCGGTGGTCGCCGGGCTGGCGACGGTAGCGGCGTCGACGTCGCTCACCGGGGTCATCGGCGGCGCGAGGTGGCTCGGCTACGTGCTCGTCGTGGTACTGCTCATCGTGTCCACCGGGTTCGGCCTACGGTCCCTTCGCGTACCCCCGATACTGGTCGCGTTCGGCCAGCTGCTTGTGCTGCTTTTCGTGCTCATCGCGGTGTTCACGCGCAGCGGCGTCGCCGGGTTCCTGCCCGGCCCCACGGCGCTCGAGGAACTCGGCATGGTGCTCGGCTCCGCGGCTGAGGAGATCAGGACGGGCCTGCCGCCGGTGGAGCCGAACGCGCCGATCCTGTGCCTGGTGACGATCGCGCTCGGGCTTGTCGCGGTGCTCGTCGACACGCTCGCGGTCGCCGCGCTGGCGCCGGCCGCGACGGGCCTGGTGCTGCTGTGCGTCTACGCGGTACCCGCCTCGCTCGCCAGCGAGATGCTGCCGTGGTGGACGTTCCTGCTCGGCGCGGCGTGCTTCGCGCTGCTGCTCGCGGTGGACGGGAACCATCGGCACCAGCGGTGGAGCGTGCGCTCCAGCGGTCCCGGCGCCGTGGTGGCCACCAGAGGTCACGCCGGCGTCGGGGCGGCGGTGATCGCCTGCATCGCGATCGTGTTCGGGTTGGGCGCCGGCAGCCAGCTCACCGCGATCGGCACCGAGGGAAGGCTGCCCGGTGCCGGTGGCGGCGATGGCGGGGGCACCGGTGGACTCGGCGTGAAGCCGTTCACCGCGCTGCGCGGCCTGCTGGACCAGAACGGGAACACCGAGCTGTTCCGGATCCGCGGGCTCGGCAACGACAACCGCTACCTGCGCACCCTCACCCTGAACCACTTCCGCCCCGGTGCGGGCTGGGAGATCAAGAACCAGACGATGTCGAGCGGCTCGCCGGCCACCGGCCAGCTACCGGTCGGCCCTGGCGTCTCCGATGAGGGGCAGACCCGGACGATCCGCATCGAGCCGACGAACTGGATGGATGTCTGGCTGCCGGTGTACGGGCAGCCGCGCGGGCTGGAGGACGTCAGCGACGACTGGCGCTACGACGTCACAAGCGGGACGGTGTTCACCGAGAAGGCGAAGCGCGCCGACGCGTACACCCAGACCGCCCTGCTTTCCGAGCCGACCGCGCGGCAGTTGCGGGCCTCGAACACCAATCCGTCGCTGGTGGATCCGGTCTACACCGAGGCGATCGGGGTGGATCAGCGGGTGAGCGGGCTGGCCAGACGGCTCACTGAACGGGCGCCGACCAGCTTCGACAAGGTCGCGTCAGTCTGGCGGTACTTCTCCCCCGGCAACGGCTTCACCTACGACACCCAGACCGCACCCGCGACCGACCCGGACGCGCTCGCGGATTTCGTGCTGCGCGGCAAGCGCGGGTTCTGCGAGCAGTACGCCTCGGCGATGGCCGTCATGCTGCGCTCGATCGGCATTCCGAGCCGGGTGGCGATCGGCTTCACCTCCGGCTACACCACCGCCGACTACCGGTCGATCAGCTCGCAGGACGCGCACGCCTGGGTGGAGGTGTTCTTCGAGGGCCACGGCTGGGTCACGTTCGACCCGACCCCGCTGTCCGACGGTCGCGGCTATGTGCCCGACTACCTGCGCGGCAATCAGGGCACCCCGCCGGATCAGCAGCCAACCCCGAGCCAGCAGCCGACCACCAGCAGCCAGAGCCCGCCGCCGTCGGACGCCGCGGCCGCGCCACCGCCCGGTTCGGGGCAGGACGGCGGGCAGCGACCGGACGGCACACCGAGCCCGTGGCTGATCGGCGCGCTCGCCGGCGTTGGCTTGCTGGTACTCGGCCTGACGGTGGCGGCGGTGCTGCTGCGCCGGCGTCCCGGCTGGGCCGCGGCAGCAAGCCAACACAGCGGCCCGCTCGCCAGGCTGCTGCGGTCGCTGCCCGCACTGATCGCGGCCGGGTGGACACTGCTGCTTGTGTTGACCGTCGCGCTGGTTTCCTGGTGGCTTGCCGTGCTGACGCTGGCGCTGTGCGTGCTGGTGGCTCCCGCGCTGGCGCGCGAGCTGGCCAGGCGGCGCCGGATGCACGCGGTCGCCGGGCGCGGCGCCGATGCGGCGGACGCGGCCTGGCGCGAACTGCTCGCGGAGTGCACCGATCGCGGCGAGTCGATCCCGGACAGCGAGACGGTTCGGACGGCTGCGCGGAAGCTGGCCGCGCGGCACAACCTGGACGACGAAGGCAAGGAGAACCTGCGCGCGCTGGTCAGCGCGCTGGAACGGTCGTGGTACGCCGCCGATCAGTCCTCGGGGCCGGAGCTGCCACCCGCCTTCGACGGGGTGCGGCAGGCGTTGCGCCGGCGCGCTCCGCTCGCGCTGCGCGCCCGGCTACTGCCCAGGTCGATCCTCCCCGGCTGGCTCGGCCGCACCTGACGGTGCCCGCCGGCGCCGACGCCCCAGCGAGGCCGCTGGCACGCGGCGATGTGGGCGTCCGGCTCCCGACATAGCTCGGCCCGATCCCGGCGAAGCCGCATCGCGGCCAGCGGGATCGGGCCAATCGGGTCGTTCGGCTCGGGTCGTTCAGCGCTCGTCGAAGCGGCGGCGGAAACGCTCTTCCATGCGTTGGGTGAACGAGCTCTTCCGCGGGTTGCCCTTCGCCTTACCGCGTTCGTCGTCGCCTTCGCCTTCACCCTCGCCTTCCGGTTCGGGATCGTGGCCGTGCCGGATCGCGGTGACCGCGAGCAGCGCGCCGCCGAACATCACGAGGAAGCCGAAGACGCTCACCACCGGGATGTCGGCAGGCTTGAAGTCGATGATCACGCCTATGACCAGCAGGGCGACCCCGAGCACGAATACCGCCACGCCCTGCAGGCGTCGACGTCGTGCCGGACGACGCATTCGCGCCCCGCGCACGTTTGAGGCGAACTTGGGGTCCTCGGCGTAGAGCGCGCGCTCGATCTGCTCGAGCATTCGCTGCTCGTGCTCGGAGAGTGGCATCGTTCCTCCTCCGGCACAGCTGGGTCACGGGCGCCGGGTTGATCTCGGTTGCCGCCGAAAACCCGGCGGGCACCCTTCTGGTCTGGGTGTGTCATCTCCAGGATACGAGCCCTTCGGGCGCGCGACTACCCGATCCCCACCTGCGCCTGAAGAAGATTTCCTCTCCCCCGCCATTCGAGGGACCGAAGGAGGTGATCTCGTCTCGCTGCTCAGCACCGATTACCCTCCGTTCGGCGCGTTTTGCGAGCCGCGCACACCGACCGGACTCCCGGGTGGCTCGGCGCAGTACGCGTTCCTGTTCAGCTCGGTCTCGCTGGTGTCGTTCGCCGGTCGTTGCCGGGTGCCCTCGTAACCCTTGGTACAAACCATTGGGTTGAAAAAGTTCAGCACCAGCCCGAGATGTCCTGTGCCGTCCGGATTCGCGCTCGGCGCGGTCGCCGTAGCGACCGGGAACGCCACCAGCATCGTCTCCAGCGCGCCGGTCCTGGCCCGCGTGACGTTGGCGGTCGTCAGCAGGTTCGCGAACACCACGCCGAGATCCTTGCCGGCGTCGGTCAGCAACCCGTTCACCTCACCCGCGACCTTCGGGGTCGTATCGATCAACGATCGCAGGTCCGGGTTCGACTCCTTCAGCTGCCCGCTGATCCGCTTCAACCCGGCGCTGTACGAGGTGATCTCGTCGCCGAGTTCGCGCTGGGTGCGCAGCACGGTGCGGCCGTTGGACAGCAACGACGTGGTTTGCGGCAGGTGTTCGGTGGCGGTCTCGGTGAACGAGCCGCCGGCGTCCAGCAGTGTGCGCATCGCCGGGCCGGTGTCCCGGAACGCCTTGTCCAGCTCGTCCACGGTGACCCGCAACGATTCCTTTGGCACGCTGGCCACCAGCCGATCGAGGTTGGCGAGCAGCACCTCCGGCCCCGCCGGTGTCTGGGTCTTCCGGACCGGGATCACCGAACCCTGCTCGAGGAATGGGCCACTTCCGTCGTCCGGCTGCAGATCGACGTATTGCTCACCGACGGCCGATCGGTTCGCCACCACCGCACGCGAGTCGGCGGGAATCGCCGGGGCCGAATCCTCAATGCGCAGCTGGACATCCAGGCCGTGATCGGACAGCTCCAGCTTGGCCACCCTGCCGACCGGCACACCGCGATAGGTGACCTCGGCGTTGGTGAAGATGCCGCCCGAATCGGGCAGTTGCACGGTGACCTGGTAGCCGCGGGTACCGAACAGCGCATCAAGGCCCGCGTACGTGCCGCCCACGTAGCCGATCCCGAGCACCGCGATCACCACGAACAGCACGAGCTGGACCTTCACCCTGCGAAGCAGCATCATCGACCTCCCAGCAACGTGCCGAGCAGCCCGCCGACGCCACCGGACTCGCCACCCGTGGCTCCGGACGATCCGGGCCGTGGCGTCCCCGGCAGCGGCAGCGGCGGCGCGTCCGCACCCGAACCGGGTCGCGCCGGCAGGATCTGCGGGATCTCGACCGGCGTCGTGCGCTGCCGGGTGATATTGCGCAGCGTCTCACTGAGATCCATGTCGAAGACCACGTCGACGTTGGTGTAATCGCCTTTCACGGTGTTCAGGAAGTAGTCCGTGAACGGGTAGGTCACCAGCATCTGCAACGACTTCGGCAGGTCCTCACCGGCTTTTGCCAGCTGCTTCAACGTCGGCGCGAGCAGCTCGAGATCGGTGACGAGGTCGTCCTTGGTCTTGTGCACGGTATCCACCGCGGTATCCGACAACCGGTTCAGCGCACCCAGCATCCCCACCAGCTGATCGCGCTGCTGGTTGATCACCTTCAGGCCGGGGGCCAGGTCGTCCAGCGCGGTGTTGATGTTGCCGGTCTGCTCGACAAGCGTGCCGGAGAGCCGGTTCAGCGAGTCGATCGCGCGCGTGATGTTGTCCCGCTGGCTGTCCAGGTCCCGCACTATCTTGTCCACATTGGACAAAAGGGAGCGCAGCTCGGCTTCGTTGCCGTCCAGCGCCGTGTTCACCTCCCGGACGATGGTGCGTATCTGCTCGATTCCGCCGCCGTTGAGCAGCAGGGACAGCGCGCCGAGCACCTCCTCGATTTCCGGGTTCCGGTTCGTGCGCTCGATCGGGATCACCGCGCCGTCGGTCAGCCGGCCGCGCGCCTGCCCGCCGTCCGGCTCGCGCAGCTCGACGTATTTCTCCCCGAGCAGGCTGGACTGCCGTAGCTGGGCATCGGCGTTACCGGCGAGCCTGGTGTCTCCGTTGACGAGCATCGTGACCACGGCCGTCTCGTTGTCCCTGGCGAGCTCGATCTTGTTCACCCTGCCGACCGGGATGTCGTTGACCTTCACGGCGGCCTGCGGCACCAGATCGAGTACGTCGGCGAACTTCGCGACCACCCGGTACGGGCGTTCGCCGAGATCGGCGCCACCCGGCAGCGGCACCTCGTACATCCCGGTGAACCCGCAGCCGGCCAGCAGCACGGCGGTGCTGGCCAGTGCCGCGGCGAGCCGGGTTGGCGCCCTCATCCGGAACCTCCCTGCCCGATCGGTGCGCCCTGGCTGACCTGGTCCACCAGCGGAAGCGGCAGTGGCGGCAGCTTTCCTTGCTGGATCGCGCCCAATGTCTCGGCGGCGGACGGCAACGCGAGCGTGTTGTCGAGCAGCGGGGACAGCTGCTCGCACATGTCCCCGATCGCCTGGGGCAGCTGCTTCGGCGTGCCAGCTTTGATCACCTTGCAGAGCATCAACGCGGGCGGGTAGGTCATCTCGTTGATGGCCCCGCGCACCGAGAACGAGCCGGACGCGGCGTCGTAGGTGTTCAGGAAGTTGGTCAGCCCTACGGGCGCGACGTCCAGCACCTCGGCGAGCGCGCCCCGCTGGTCGGCGAGCGCCTGGGTGATCCCGGTCAGCTTGCGCACATTGGACTTGATCAGATCCTTGTTGTTCACGAGGAAGCCCTGCACCTCGCGCATCGCACCGGCAAGCGAGTTCAACGCCGCGCCGAGCTGCTGGCTGTCCTCGGCCAGGTAACCGCTGACCCCGGCCAGCCGCTGGCTGAACGTCCTGACCTCGGCGTCACTGGCAGCCAGCGCCTTGGTGAACTTGGCGAGGTTGTCCACTGTGGAGAACAGGTCGCCGCGAGAGCCGGAAAGCGTGTCTGCTGCCTTACCGAGCTGCCTGATTGTCTGGCCGAGCCGCTCGCCGTTTCCGGACAGGTTTGCCGACGCGGTATCGAGCACATTGGACAGTGCGCCCCGGGAGTTCGCGCCGTTCGGGCCGAGCGTGGTGGACAGCTTGTTGACGCTGTTGTACAGCTGATCCAGCTCAACCGGCACGGCGGTGCGGTTCTGCCGCAGCACCGCGCCGCTGGCCAATCTCGGCCCGGAGTCGTACGCCGGCGTCAGCTGGATGTATCGGTCACTCACCAGGCTCGGTGTCACCACCGCGGCGCGCACGTTCGGCGCCACCGGGACATCGGGCGCCACGGTGAAGCTCACCCGCACCGCGGAACCGCGCGGCTGCACGGAATCCACCTCGCCGACCTTGATTCCGAGCACCCGCACGTCCGATCCCGCATACACCCCAACGGCTCTGCTGAAGTACGCGGTGATCGTGGTGCCCGGTTTCGCCACCGTCGCCCACCACAACGCGCCCATCAGCAGCAGCGTGAGCACGCAAGCCACCGCGACGATCGTGGTCAGGCGGCTGCCGAAATAGCTGCGCGTGGTCATCGCCCACCCCCTTGCCGGGAGCCGTTCGGCGCACGCGGGGGGATGCAGCCCTCCGGGTTGATGTCGAAGATCTGGGTGCTGGTTGGCGGTGGGACCAGCCCGCAGATGAAGCCCTCGAACCAGCGGCCGTTACCCACCACGTTGTTGAACAACCGGGCGAACGGCGCGAGATCCCGAATTCCGTTGCTGAGGTTCCGCTGGTTGCGGGCCAGGATCGTGGTGACCGTTTCCAGGTGCCGCAGCGCCGGCCGCAGCTGCTGCTGGTTGTCCCGCACCAACCCGCTGAGCTGGGCTGCCAGGTTCCGGGTGCCGCGCAGCAGGTTGTCCACGGCCCGCTCGCGTCGCTGCAGCTCGTCGAGCAGCAAGCTGCCGTCCGAGATCAGCTTCTGCAGCTGGGTGTCCCGATCGGCGACGGTCTTGCTGACCGAGGACGCGTTGCGCAGCAGGGTGGCCAGCTCCCGATCCCGCGAGGACAACGTCTTGGACAGCGCGGAAAGACCGTTCAACGCCTCGCGCATCCTGCCTGGCGTGTTGGCGAACGTCTCGGACATGACCTGAAAGCTCTCCGCCAGCTGATCGGTATCGATCTGGTCCACAGTGGTCGATACCTGGCTGAACGCGTCCACGATGTCGAACGGCGCGAGCGTCCTGCTCTTCGGAATCGGCTCGTTCGGTTGCTGGATCCGCTCTCCCCCGGTCTCCAGCGCGAGGTACTTGTCCCCCAGCAACGTCTTGATCTGGATGGACACCTTCGTCCGATCGCCGATCCGGGTGTCGCGTACCCGGAAGTCCACGCTCACCTGATTGCCATCCAGCTCGACCTCGGTGACAGCGCCGACCTTGACGCCGGCCACCCGCACCTCGTTGCCCGGCTTCAGGCCCGCGGACTCGGTGAACTTGGCCGTGTATGTGGTGCCGCCACCGATGATCGGCAGGTCATCGGCGTGGAACGCGGTGAGCCCGGCAAGCACCAGCAACACCAGCGTCACCGCGCCGACGCTGGCCTGGTTCCGTTCGCTGAGCGGCTTCACGGCCCGCACCTTTCAGGGCGCTGCGTGCCGGGCAGCGGCAGCATCGGCAGATCGACCGTGATGCCCAGATCCGAGATTCCGACCCGGCCGGAAAGGCCGCACAGGTAGTAGTTGAACCAGCCGCCGTAGTTGACCGTTCGGGTGATCTTCCGCACCTTGGGCGCGAGGCCGGAAACGAACTTCTCAACCAGCTGCCGGTGATCGCCCAGATTCTTCGCCACCGAGCCGAGTTCGGCGATGTCCTGCTTGAGTGGCGGTCGGGCGGATTTCAGCAGATCGGCCGTGGTGTTGGTGAGCTCGCCGAGCGAGCTGACCGCCTGACCGATCGGGCGGCGCTGTTCGGCGAGGCCGGTGCTCAGTTGCTGCAGCTGATCGATCAGCCCGGCCAGTTCGGCGCGCCGGCCGTGCACGGTGTCCAGCACGTGGTTCAGATTGTCGATCACCTCACCGATCACCTTGTCCTTGCCGGCAAGCGTCGAGGTGAGCGACCCGATATGGCCGAGCAGGCTGTGCACGGTGCTGCCCTCACCCTGCAGCACCTGGACCAGTTCCGCGGACAGCTTGTTCACGTCGTCCGGATTGAGTGCCTGGAACAGCGGCTTGAACCCGTTGAACAACGCGTTGAGGTTCAGCGCCGGCTGGGTGCGTTCGAGCGGGATCAGCTCGCCCGGACGCAGCACCGAGGGGGTTTGGCTCTGCCCGGTCGAGAGCGCGACGTACTTCTGGCCGACCAGGTTGCGGTACTTGATGCGCGCAGTGACATCGCTCGGAAGTCGCCTGGACGCCTCGATCTCGAAGCCCACGTCCGCGTAGGTATCCCGGACGGTTTCGATCGAGGTGACCCGGCCGATCCGCACGCCGGACATCCGCACGTCGTCGCCCTCGTTCAGCGCCGTGACGTCGGTGAATCGTGCCCGGTAGTCGGACGTGTCGCTGGTATTGGTGTTGGCGATGGTGAACCCGAGTACCCCGGTGAGCAGCACCGTGACAACCGTGAACACCGCGATCTTGATCAGTGGTGGGAGCAGTCCCCTCATCGCAACCGCACCTCCGTCCCGCGGTAAAGCGGGCCGACGAGCAGGCTGCTCCACTCCGGTACCTCAGCGGGCATCACGCCGAGCTGTGGGCCGAGCAGTGCCCCGATCACGTCCCGTTCCGCCGGCGAGTTGGCCACCTGCGAGCCGCCGGACACCGACTGCGGCACGGTTGGCTGGAACTTCTCAGGGTTGTCGGTCTCGCCGGGTGGCGGTTTGTACGAGCCGTCCTTGACCGGCCCTTCGGCCGGATACTGCGGGAATCGATCCGGCGGCACACCACGCGGATAGCACCGCGGGCCCCGCTTGTCCTCGTTGCGCGGCTCGTCCCTGCCAGGCAGGTACTTGCCACGGGTCGAGGTGATCTCCATGGTCACCCTGCCGACCTCCGGATGCGCGGTTCCCTTGCCGAACGCGCGGTCCGCGGCCGGGATCTGCTTCACGAGCTGATCGAGCAGGCAGGGGTACTCCGGCGCGTACTTCGCCAGAACCTCTAATGTGGACTGAACGTTCGCGCTCAAGTGGATCAGGTTGTTCTTGTTCGCGTCCAAAAAGGACTTCAGGTTGATCGAAGCGGTGGTCAGCGTCTCGAACAGGCCGCGCAGCTGGGTCTGTTGCTGGACAACGGTCCGCGTGGTGCTGGTCAGATCGCTCAACGCCCGCAGCAGATCGGGGGCGGCGTCCGAGTAGGTGTTCGCGACCGACGAGAGGTCTTCGATGTTCGCCCGTACATCGGGCATGGACGGGAGGAGCCGTTCCAGGTAGGTGTTCAGCTCGACCAGCGTGTCGCCTACCTGCTTGCCCCTGCCCTCCAGCGCGGTGGAGACCGAATGCAGCGTGGTGGCCAGCTTTTGCGGCTGCACCGCCTGCAGCACCGGCATCAGGTTGTTCAGCACCCGCTCGATCTCGACGGCCGAACTGCTGCGATCCTGCCCGATCACCGAGCCTGATTCCAGCATCTGGCCGGACGGCTCGCTCGGCAGCTGCAAAGCCACGTAGCGTTCCCCGAACAGCGTCTTCGGCAACAGCCGGGCAGCCACGTTCGCCGGGATCTTCGCGGCCGACTCGGGGCGCAGCGCGAGATCGAGCACGGCCCGCTCGCCGGACGCGCGGACCTCCCGCACGTCGCCAACGATCAGCCCGCGTACCTTCACGTCCGCGCCGACCCGCAGCTGGTTACCGACATGATCGGTGTGCAGGCTCACCGTGGTCACCGGCGTGAATGCCTTGCGGTAGAAGCCAATGCTCATCGCGACGAACAGCGCGGCGATGACGAGGAACACCAGCCCGTAAAGCCGGTACCGAAGCCGCTTGACCACCGGACGCTCGGCTTTCCGGTGAAAGGCACTCCCGCGCTGCGTCATCCGGCGATCCTCACCGTGGTGGTGGCTCCCCAGATCGCCAAGCTGAGAAAGAAGTCCAGCAGGATCTGCAGCACCAGCGCGGCACGCACGGCGCGCCCGACGGCCACCCCCACCCCGGCCGGCCCGCCGGTCGCGGTGAAGCCGTAATAGCAGTGCACCATGATGACTACGAGGCTGAACACCAGCACTTTCAAGAATGACCACAACACGTCCTCCGGCGGGAGGAATAAGTGGAAGTAGTGGTCGTAGGTGCCGGCCGACTGCCCGTAGAACCACACCGTGACCTGGCGGGAGGCCAGGTAGGAGCACAGCAGCCCCACCACGTACAGTGGGATCACCGCGGCGATCCCGGCAAGCACCCTGGTGGTGACCAGATACGGCACGCTGGGCACCGCCATCACCTCGAGCGCGTCGATCTCATCCGAGATTCGCATGGCGCCGAGCTGGGCGGTGAAACCGCAGCCGACGGTGGCGGACAGTGCCAGCCCCGCCGCCAGTGGGGCCACTTCCCTCGTGTTGAAGTAGGCCGCGATGAACCCGGTCAGCGCCGAGGTGCCGAGCTGGTTCAGCGCGGAGTAGCCCTGCAAACCGACGATCAGACCGGTGAACATCGTCATGCCGACCATCACGCCGAGGGTCCCGCCGATCACCGCGAGCGCGCCGCTGCCAAAGAAGACCTCGCTCAGCAGCCGCATGATCTCCTTCGGATAGCGCACCAGGGTGCGTGGCGCCCATGCCAGCGCGCGGCCGTAGAACGCCAGCTGGTATCCCAGTGCACCGAGGCCGTCCAGCGGGCGGCCCGCGACGTCGAGCGCGTCACGCATCGCCGACGAGCGCTGTGTCTCCGAGAGGCCCCCGGGCTGCTGCTTGACGGCCGCCATAGGTCAGGTTCCCTTCGGCGGCACGACTTGCAGGTAGATCCCGGTGATCACGACGTTGATCAGGAAAAGCAGCAGGAAGGTGATCACCACGGTCTGGTTCACCGCATCGCCCACTCCTTTCGGCCCGCTGGACGGGTTCAGACCGCGGTAGGAGGCCACGATGCCCGCGACGAAGCCGTACAGCAGCGCCTTGAACTCACTGATCCACAGATCCGGTAGCTGGGCGAGCGCGTTGAAACTCACCAGGTACGCGCCGGGACTGCCGCCCTGCAGCACGATGTTGAAGAAGTAACCGCCGCACACCCCGACGACGCTGACCAACCCGTTCAGCAAGACCGCGACACCCATCGCGGCCAGCACCCGTGGCACGATCAGCCGCTGGACCGGCGAGATGCCGAGCACCCGCATCGCGTCGATCTCTTCCCGGATGGTGCGCGCACCGAGATCGGCGCAGACCGCCGAACCACCCGCGCCAGCCACCAGCAGCGCGGTGATCAGCGGGCTGGCCTGCTGCACGATCGCCAGGGCGCTGGCCGCGCCGATGAACGATTGCGCGCCGATCTGCTGGGTCAACGAACCCAGCTGCAACGCGATCACCGCACCGAACGGGATCGAGATCAACGCGGTCGGCAGGATCGTGACGCTGGCGAACAACCAGGCCTGCTGGATGAATTCCCGGAACTGGAAAGGCCTGCGCGGCAGGTAACGGGCCACATCCCAGGCAAGCGACGTCATTCGACCGACGTGCCGCAGCCCGGAAACCCCGATGAACTCGGTCCTCGCGCCGCCCCTCATCCGCTATCAACTCCGGCAGCAGTGAAATTCGCGGCCGCACCGAATATCAGGGTCGCCATTCGGCCCGCTCGGATTTTATCGCGGATTCGCCGTACCGGGTCGGTACACGCCGGCTGACGGAATTCGCACACGGTCGGCCTCCCCCGGCGGGCCCGCGCGAATTCACCAGACGTACACGGGACATTCCGCGCCATGGAGGTATCCAGCATCCAACCTCCTAACTCCTGGAATCCCCGACCCAGCCAAGGCGTGTGTGAAACAAGTTACACGAAGGATAAACATATCGACGATCGCGTGTCGAGCCACGACAAGGACCGGTTCAACAATTTTTTGTCAACATCGTTATGCCCATAACGCCTCGGAACTCGAAACGAAAGAAGGGCGGCATGAAAAGCTGCACGGCGCCGAAAAAATAAGTCGCCGTTGCTATTCCGACATCGATATCGAAATATTCGCGATCAGCCGATGGACAGCGCGTGCGTTGCCGTGGCACCCCCATCCGCGACGAACTCCGATCCGGTGCAGTACGAGCTCTCGTCACTGCCGAGAAACACCACGAGCTCGGCGATCTCCGCCGGCTGACCGATCCGGCCGAGCGCGACCTTCTCGCCGATCGGTGTCATGTCGACGTTCGCGCCACCCGCGGCGTCCTGAACCATCCGGGTATCGATCATCCCAGGGTGCACCGAGTTGACCCGGATCCCGCGGCCACCGAGTTCCATGGCGGCCACCTTCGTCATGCCGCGAATCGCGAACTTGGTCGCTGAATACGCGGTCAGGTAGGCCATTCCGGCGATTCCCTCGATCGACGACACGTTCACGATGGAACCGCCGCCGGCCGCGCTCATGCCGGGTACCACGGCACGCATGCCGAGGAAAGTACCGATCTGGTTCACCCGGATCACGTGCTCGTAGTCCGCGAGGCTGGTCTTCTCGATCGGCGAGAAATGCACGATGCCGGCATTGTTGACCAGCACGTCGACGTTTCCGTGTGTCGCGCTGATGTCCTCGAGGGCCTGCGACCAGTCCTGTTCGGACGAAACATCCAGATGGCGGTACCTGGCGTTGTCACCGAGCTCGTCCGCGAGCTCCTTGCCCTCGTCGTCGAGCACGTCGCCGACGATCACGCTGGCACCTTCCGCGACGAACCGGCGCGCCGAGGCCGCTCCCTGCCCGCGCGCCGCCCCGGTGATCAGGGCCGTCTTGCCGTCCAGCCTGCCCATCTACGCCTCACACCGTCCGTTCTCGTCGTCACATGATCTCGTCGGTGAGCGGAAGCAAGACGGTCTTCAGCTCGGTGTACGCCTCGAACGCCGAGCGCCCACCTTCCCTGCCGATACCGGACTGCTTGAATCCGCCGAACGGCACGTGCGGTTCGACTTGGAATCCGTTCACACCAATGGTTCCGGCCCGCAGCTTGCGGGAAACCTTGAACGCGCGTCTGGCGTCCGATGTGTACACGCCCGCGCCGAGACCGTATTCCGTGTCGTTGGCAAGCCGGATCGCCTCGTCCTCGTCGGTGAACGGCACCACGGACAGCACCGGCCCGAAGATCTCTTCCCGCGCGATGCTCATCCCGTTGTCCACGTCCGCGAAGATCGTTGGCCGGACGAAGTGCCCGCTGCTGAGGTCGCCGTCCGGCCGGTCGCCGCCGGTGACCAGCCGGGCGCCTTCCCGCTGGCCCGTCTCGATGTAACCGAGTACCCGGTCCAGCTGCCGCTCGTTGATCAGCGGGCTGGCCAGCACCGCCGCGTCGAACGGATCGCCGTAGGTGATCGCGTCGGCCATCATCTGTGCCGAGGCGAGGAACTGGTCGTAAACATCGCGGTGCACCAGCGCTCTGGTGTGTGCCACGCAGGCCTGGCCGGACACACCCATGGTGACGGTGCCCATCGTGGTCATCCCGGCCATCCCGACATCCGGGGCGTCCGGGAATACGATCGTCGGGCTCTTGCCGCCGAGCTCGAGTGATACCCGTTTCAGGGTGTCGGCCGATGCTTCCACGATTCGCTTCCCCACCGCCCTGCTGCCGGTGAAGCTCACCTTGTCCACGCCAGGGTGGGTGATCAGGGCCTCCCCGGTCGGCTTGCCAGGACCGGTCACCACGTTGACCGCGCCGCCGGGGACGCCGGCCTCGACGAGCAGCTCCACCATGCGCAGCACGCTGAACGTGGCGTACTCGGAAGGTTTCACCACCACGGTGCAACCGGCGGCCAGGGCCGGCGCGAGCTTCTGGGCGAACAGCAGGAAGGGCGCGTTCCACGGCAGGATCGCCGCGACCACGCCGACCGGCTCACGGAAGGTCATGGCAAGGTGCTCGCCGCCCTGGTATGCGGGCAGCGTCTGGCCGCCGAGCTTGTCCACCCAGCCGGCGTGATGATCGAAGACGTCGGCGGCGGCGCCGACCGAGGTCGCGTACACCGCGGCGAAGGACAGCGGTACACCGTTGTCCATCGCCTGCAGGCCGCGAAGCTGGTCCGCATGCTCGCGGAGCAACTCGGCGCTCCGGTGCAGGATCTGGATGCGCTGCCCCGCGCGCATTCCCGGCCACGGACCCTCGTCGAACGCAGTGCGGGCTGCCTGTACCGCATCGTCCACATCGGACCCACCAGCGACGGCGAACTCACCGATCTGCTCGCCAGTCGCCGGATGGTAGTGACTCCAGGTCTCCTCGTCGCGGGATGCCCGCCACTTGCCGTCGATGTAGAGCAGGCCGTCGGTCAGCCCGACCGACTCGCGATGCGATCGAACGGTGAGCGTCATGGTGAGCTCCTCCTTGGTATACGCGCCAAGCTTGGTCGATCAGGACAGCGACATGACATCCGCGGCTGCGAACGTCCGTTGTGGATCGCGAGCATCGAAGTAGCGGCCGACCGACTCGGCGAGTTCGGCGTGCGTCCACGCACTTCCCGGCGCGTCGAAACGTCTTTCCACGGCCGGCGCGGAAAGCAGTGCCACCATGCCGCCGTACACCACGAACACCTGGCCACTGATCGCGTCCGCGTCCGGGGAAGCCAGGTAGGCCACGAACGGCGCGACATGGTCCACGGAAAGCGGATCGGTCTCGCCTTCCGGTGCGGCGCCGAACACGCCTTCGGTCATCGCGGTACGCGCCCGAGGGCAGATCGCGTTGGCGCGCACGCCGTACCGGGCAAGCGCCCGCGCGGTGGAAAGGGTGAGCGCCACGATTCCGGACTTGGCAGCCGCGTAGTTCGGCTGCCCTTCGGAGCCGAGCAGGGACGCTTCGGACGCGGTGTTCACCACCCGGCCGTACACCGGTCCACCGTCTGCTTTGGACAGGGTTCGCCAGTGTGCCGCGGCGTTACGGGACAGCAGGAATCCACCCCGCAGGTGCACCCGGATCACGTCGTCCCACTCCTGATCGGACATGTTGAACAGCATCCGGTCGCGTGTCATACCGGCATTGTTGACCAGAACGTGCAGCCCGCCGAGTTGCTCGACGGCGGCCGTGGTCAGCGCGTCCGCGGTCGCACGTTCCGCGATGTCCCCGGTGATCGGGATCGCCTTGCCGCCGAGCTCGGCGATCTCGTCGGCCACGGTGGACAGCGCGCCGGCGTCGATGTCACCGATCACCAGGTTGGCGCCTGCGCGGGCGAGCGCGAGCGCTTCGGCCCTGCCGAGCCCGCCACCGGCACCGGTGACGACCGCGACCTTGCCGTCCAGGCCGGACCCCGCTTGACGGTCCACACGCGACTCCGTTTCTACCGCGATTCGCAGGCGATGCCTAACCGAACGTGACGATCTGCCGGATGATCTTGCCAGTTTGCATGACGTCCAGCCCGTCGTTGATCTCGGAGAGGCCGATGCGCCGGCTGATCATGCCTTCCAGATCGAGTAGCCCCGCTCGCCAGAACTCGATCATTCGGGTGTAGTCGCGTCGTACGTCGGCCGATCCGTAGAACGAACCGATAAGTTTCTTCTCGTGCAGGAACAACTCCTGCGCGCTGAACTCAACCATCTCGTCGGCCCGGCCGGCGCCGACCACCACGGCGGTGCCGCCGCGCCGGACGGTGTCCCACGCCGTGCGTATCGTGTTCGGCTTGCCGACCACTTCGAAGGCGTAGTCGAACCCTTGGCCCCCGGTGAGCTCCTGGTTGAGTTCGGCGAGCTGATCCGGAGTTCCCGCGTGCGTGGCGCCGAACTTGCGTGCCACGTCGTGTTTCTCGGCTACCGGGTCGATGGCGACGATCCGGGTGGCGCCGGCCAGCCGGGCGCCCTGAATCACCGAGATGCCCACCCCACCGGTACCGATCACCAGCACGGTGCTTCCCGGCTGGACCTTGGCCGTGTTGAGCACCGCTCCGACCCCGGTGAGCACCCCGCAGCCGACCAGAGCCGCTACCTCGTAGGGCACGTCTTCGTCCACCTTCACCGCGCCGACCTCGGGCACGACCAGCTCCTCGGCGAAGGTGCCGCAGCCGGCGAAGCCGAATATCGGATCGTCACCGATCCGGAAGCGCGGTGTGGTGAACGCGGCGATGGCGTGCACCGAGCACAGGTTCGCCTCGCCGCGCAGGCAGCTCACGCACTTACCGCAAGGCGGCACGAACGAGATGATCACGTGGTCGCCGACCTTGAGGTCACTCGCCCCGCTTCCGACCGCTACGACATCGCCCGCGCCCTCGTGACCAACGATGCCGGGAGCGAGTGCGGGCAGCGTGCCGTTCATCGCGGACAGGTCGCTGTGGCAGATACCGGCCGCCTTGATCCGCACCCGAACCTCATCCGCCGCCGGTTCGGTGGTGCTGACGTCCTCCCGCAGCTCCAGCTTGCTGTCGCCGATCTGGTTCAGTACGGCTGCTTTCACGGGTCGTCTCCTCGCTGAGCTCTACACTGCCCGTTCCCAACCAAAGACTAGAATCTGTTCTCGTTTAGGACAAGCCCCCTATTCGCCGGCATGACCTGCGATGCGCAGCGCGTTTCTAGGGCAAGATTCGACGGCCTGGGTAACACGTTCTATCTCTTCGGCTGACCCGGCTGGCCGGCTGATGCGCAGCTCGTCCTCGTCATCCAGCTCGAAGACCCGCGGGGCGATCGTGGTGCACACCCCGTTCGCCTCGCAGAGGTCTCGATCAACACTGATCTCCACGACGTCCTCCTCAGCTGTGCAACGAGCGAACCCCGGCCGGGTCACGCGGTGACCGCGGCCCGTTCCAGGCAGAGTCTAGAACTCGTTCTATGTGAGATCGAGGCACCCGCGCCATCCCGATGAACACCACGGCAACCCTCGACGGCTCGGCGCCGGCGAGCTAGGTTTTACTAGAACACGTTTCAGCGCAGGCCCGCTGCTGGAGGATGAATGCGGATCGCCTACACCGACGAGCAGGAACGGCTGCGTAAACAGCTGCGCGAGTACTTCACGGACCTGATGACCCCCGACCGCCGGGAAGCTCTTACGTCCGGTGCGGGTGACTACGGCGACGGCACGGTCTACAAGGACGTCGTGCGGCAGATGGGCGCCGACGGATGGCTCGCGCTCGGCTGGCCGGAGGAGCACGGCGGGCAGAACCGCTCCATGCTCGAGCAGCTGATCTTCACCGACGAGGCCGCGATCGCCGGCGCACCGGTCCCGTTCCTGACCATCAACACCATCGGGCCCACCATCATGCACTTCGGCACCGAAGCGCAGAAGTCGTTCTACCTGCCGAAGATCGCCGCGGGGCAGCTGCACTTCGCGATCGGCTACTCCGAGCCGGAGGCCGGCACCGATCTCGCCGCGGTGCGCACCACCGCGATCCGGACCGGCTCGGGCGAGCGCAGCGAGTACGTGATCAACGGGCAGAAGATGTGGACCAGCCTCATCCAGTACGCCGACTACGTGTGGCTCGCCTGCCGCACCGACCCGGATGCCGCGAAGCACAAGGGATTGAGCATTTTGATCGTGCCGACCGACGCGCCGGGCTTCTCCTGGACGCCGGTGCGCACCGTGGCAGGGCCGACCACCAGCGCGACCTACTACTCGGACGTGCGGGTGCCGGCCGGCGAGCTGGTTGGCGAGGAGAATCGCGGCTGGCCGTTGATCACGAACCAGCTCAACCACGAGCGGGTGGCGCTGACCTCGGCCGCGCCGATCCGGTTGGCGCTGCGGGAAGTCCGGGAATGGGCGCAGCAAACCAAGCTGCCGGACGGCCGGCGGGTGATCGACCAGGAGTGGGTGCGACTGCACCTGGCCAGGGTGCACGCCAAGGTGGAGTTCCTCAAGCTGATGAACTGGAAGATCGCCTGGGGCGTCGAGTCCTCGCCGAGGCCCGCGGACGCCTCGGCCACGAAGGTGTTCGGCACCGAGTTCGCCATCGAGGCGTACCGGCTGCTGATGGAGGTGCTTGGGCCGGTTGCCTACGTGCGGTCCGGCTCGCCGGGCGCGGTGCTGCGCGGGCGGATCGAGCGGATGCACCGCTCGACCCTGATCCTCACCTTCGGCGGCGGCACCAACGAGGTGCAGCGGGACATCATCGCCGCGGCCGGGCTCGGCCTGCCGGCCATGAAACGCTGAGGAGCAGATGTGGACTTCGCACTCACCGAGGCTCAACACGACCTCGCGGAGCTGACTCGGCGGATCGTGACCGACCGGGTCACGGCCGAGCGGTTGCGCGAGATCGACGCCGAACCGGATCACTTCGACCGCCCACTGTGGACGGAGCTGGCGCGCAGCGGGGTGCTCGGCGCCGGCTTGCCGGCCGCGCTCGGCGGCGCGGGCTACGGGCTGCTCGAAGAATGCGCCGTGCTGATCGAGATCGGCCGCGCGCTGGCCCCGGTGCCGTTCCTCCCGGCGATCGTGCAAGCCGGCTCGTCATTCGCCCGGTTCGGCACCGCCGAGCAGCGGGAACGCTGGGGCTCGGCCACCGCGACCGGCGAGCTGATCGCGACCGCGGCGCTCGCCGAGGAGGACACCGACCACCCGCGGGCACCGGTCACCAGGGCGAAGCGGGCCGACGGCGGCTGGCGGCTCACCGGAGCCAAGACCACCGTGCCGGCCGGCGGGATCGCCGAACTGGTGGTGGTGCCCGCGCAGACCCCGGACGGCCTCACCGTCTTCCTGGTCTCCCCCGAGGATCCCGGCGTGTCGCTGCGGCGCCAGGTCGTGGTGGATTCGGACAGCGAGGCGTGCCTGGAATTCGACGGCGCGTGGGTTGGCAGCGACCGGGTGCTCGGCGAGGTCGGTCAGGGCGAGCCGGTCGTCGGCTGGCTGCTCGAGCGCGGCACCGTCGGGCTGTGCGCGCATCAGCTCGGCGTCGCCGAGCGAGCGCTCGAGATGACGGCCGAGTACGCGCGCACCCGGGTCCAGTTCGACCGTGCGATCGGTACGTTCCAGGCCGTTTCGCAACGCCTCGCGGACGCCTACGTGGATGTCGAGGCCATCCGGTTGACCCTGTGGCAGGCCGCCTGGATGGTTTCCGAGGGGATGGACGCGGACCTCGAGGTCAGCACCGCGAAGTTCTGGGCCGCGGACGCCGGGCACCGGGTCGCGCACACCGCCGTGCACGTCCACGGCGGTGTCGGTATCGACATCGACTACCCGCTGCACCGGTACTTTGTGGCCGCGAAGCGCAACGAGTTCAGCCTCGGCGCCGCCACCGCGCAGCTGCGCGGGGTCGGCAACGTCCTGGCAACGGAGCCGGCCTGAAACCCGTGATCGCCGCGAAGCCAACGGTCACCGAGCTGTTGCTCGCCAGGGCCGACGACGAGCGCACCGGCCTGCTGTTCGGCGATGCCCGCTGGTCGTGGGCGCGGCAGGTGCGGGCGTGCGCGGATCGGGCGGCGCTGCTCGGTGAGCTGCGGCACCCGGGGCAGCCGTTCCACATTGGCGTGCTGCTGGACAACGTGCCGGAGTTCTCCTGGTTGCTCGGCGGGGCCGCGCTGGCCGGCGCGGTGCTCGTCGGACTGAACCCCACGCGGCGCGGGCAGGCGCTGGCCAGGGATGTCCGGCTGGCCGACTGCCAGCTCGTGGTGACCGAGGACCGCCACGCCGGCCTGCTGGCCGGGCTGGAGCTCGAGGCCGCGGTGCTCAACGTGGACTCCCCCGCGTGGCGAGAGTTGACCAACCAGCACGCGGGCAGCCGGATCGACGCGGTGCCGGCCGGCCCCGACGACCTGTTGATGCTGATCTTCACCTCCGGCACGAGCGGTGCTCCGAAGGCGGTCCGCTGCACCCACGGCAAGATCGCCTACCCCGGCCGGATGCTCGCCGACCGCTTCGGGCTCGGCCCCGCCGACACGGTGTACGTGTCGATGCCGATGTACCACTCGAACGCGATCATGGCCGGCTGGTCGGTGGGGCTCGCGGCCGGCGCGGGAATCGCGCTGCGCCGCCGGTTTTCCGCCTCGGGTTTCCTCACCGACGTGCGAGCCTTCGGCGCGACCTACGCGAACTACGTCGGTACCCCGCTTTCGTATGTGCTAGCCACCCCGGAACTCCCCGACGATGCGGACAACCCGCTGCGGGTCGTCTACGGCAACGAGGGACGGCCGGAGGATCTCGATCGGTTCGCCAGCCGGTTCGGCTGCCGGGTGATCGACGGGTTCGGGTCCACCGAGGGCGGCGTCGCGCTCGCCCGGACCCCGGACACCCCACCGGGAGCGCTCGGCCCGCTCACCGACGGGCTGGCGATCCTGCACCCGGACACCGGGAAACCGAGCCCACCGGCGCGATTCGACGCGGCCGGCCGGCTGGTGAACGCGCCGGAGGCCGTTGGTGAGCTGGTGAACACCGCGGGCGCGGGAGCGTTCGCCGGCTACTACGGCGACGAGGAGGCCAATCACCGCCGGCTGCGGTCCGGTCGCTACCACAGCGGGGATCTCGCGTACGCCGACGAAGCCGGGTTCTGCTATTTCGCGGGACGCACCGGCGGCTGGCTCCGGGTGGGCGGGGAGAACCTCGGCGCCGAGCCGATCGAGCGCGTGCTGCTGCGCCATCCCGATGTCGCCGAGGTCGCCGTGTACGGCGTGCCGGACGAGCCGGTCGGTGATCAGGTGATGGCCGCCATCGTGCTCCGCGCCGACGCGGTGTTCGATCCGGACGGCTTCACGGACTTCCTTGCCGAGCAACAGGATCTGGGCCGGAAGGAGATACCTCGGCTGGTGCGGATCGCCGGCGCGCTGCCCCGCACCGCGACCTACAAGGTGCTCAAGCGCGAGCTGGCCGCGCAACGCTGGGACTGCACCGACCCGGTGTGGTATCGCGACGGCCACCAGTTCCGCATTATGGATGCATAATGCGGAACTGGTGGCCGGCTCAGCGGAGCTTGCCGAGACGGTCCAACGCCTCGTCGAAGCCGGCGAGCAGTTCGGCCATCACGTCGGCCACCGGGCGAACGTCGTTCAGGCGCCCGACGATCTGCCCGACCGGCATGGAGACCACATCCGGGTCACCCGCGGCCTGAATGCGCTGATGTGCCTCGCTCACCAGCAGGTTCTGTAGCGGCATCGGCAGCGGCTCCGGTGCGTCCGGCTGCGCCCACGCCTCGGTCCAGCGCGTCTTGAGCAACCGCGCCGGTTTGCCGGTATAGATCCGGGTACGCACGGTGTCACTGGAACTCGCGCCGAGCAGCGCGCGCTGCATCGCCGATTCGCCAACCGTTTCGGTGTACTCACTGGTGGTCAGCCAGCACGACCCGGTCCACACCCCGTCCGCGCCGAGCGCCATCGCCGCGGCCATCTGCGCGCCGCTGCCGATCCCGCCGGCGGCGAGCACCGGCGCGCGGTCCCCGACCGCCCCGACGACTTCCGGGGTGAGCACCATGCTGGCGATCTCGCCGGTGTGCCCGCCCGCCTCGTAGCCCTGCGCCACCACGATATCCACGCCGTTGTCCAGATGCCGCAGGGCGTGCTCGGCCTTGCCGGCCAGCGCGGCCACCGACACGCCGTGCCGGTGCGCCTGCTCGATCACGTCCACCGGCGGCGAGCCGAGGGCGTTGGCGATCAGCCGGATCGGGTGTCCCATCGCGACGTCCACATGCGACCGTGCGATCGAGTGCAGCCAGCCGAGCACTCCAACGCCGGCGGCCACGTCGTCGGAAAGTGGCGGTACGCCGAGTTCGGAGAGCGTGCGGTCCACGAATACCCTGTGCTCGGCGGGAATCAGCTCGTTCAGATCCTCCGGCAGACCCTCGGTGGGGACGTTGGCCGGCATCACGACATCGACGCCGTACGGGCGACCGTCGGTATTCTTGTCCATCCAGGTCAGCACGTTGTCGAGCTCTTCGGCGTCGTTGAACCGGACACAGCCGAGCACGCCGAGCCCGCCCGCACGGCTGATCGCGGCCGCAACGTGTTCCGACGGGGTGAACCCGACGATGGGATGTTCGATGCCGAGCGTGTCGCACAGCGCGGTATGCATGCGGCTCCTAGCTGGTGGTGGTCGGGGACGGCTGGGCGGGTACCGGATCGTGCTCGGTCGCGTACTGCTGCGCCCAGCGGTAGTCCGGTTTTCCGCTCGGTGATCGTTTGATCTCCTCGGCGAACCAGAAGCTGCGCGGCACCTTGTACCCGGCGATTTCCCCGCGAATGTGGCTATCGAGCTCGGCGATACCGGGCGTCTTGCCCGGCCACGGTTGCACCACGGCCGCCACCCGCTGACCGAGTCGCTCGTCCGCGACGCCGATCACCAGCGCGTCGAACACATCCGGATGCGACTTCAGCGCACCCTCAACCTCCTCGGGGAAGACCTTCTCGCCGCCGGTGTTCACGCAGGTGTTGCCGCGCCCGAGCATGGTCACCGAGCCGTCCGACTCCACCCTCGCGAAATCTCCCGGCACCGCGTAGCGCTGCCCGCCGACCTCGGTGAACAGCGCGGCGGTCTTCTCCGGATCCTTGTAATAGCCCAGCGGTATGTGGCCGCCGCGGGCGAGCCGGCCGACCACACCGGAACCCGGCTCGACGGGGCGATTGTGCTCGTCGATCACGATGTTGTTCGCGTCGATCTTCACTCGTGGGCCGCCGGTTTGCTCGGCGCCACGTTGCACCAGTCCGAGCCCGCTGAACCCGGTTTCCGACGAGCCGATCGAGTCCGTGATCACCACGTTTTCCAGCGCGGCGAGGTACTGCTCCTTGACCGAAGGCGAGAAAAGCGCCGCGCTGCTGGCGATCGCGACGACGGAGGACGCGTCGTAGTCGCCCTCCCGCAGCGCCTCGATCATCGGGCGCGCCATCGCGTCGCCCACGATCAGCATCACCTGGACCTTGTGCCGCTGCACGGTCTGCCACACGTGGTGCGCGTCGAACTGCGGCAGGAATACGGTGGTGCCACCGGAGAAAAGGCTCTGCCAGGCGGCCCACTGCGCGGCGCCGTGAATCAGCGGCGGTACCGGAAATCGGACCAGTCCCGGGGATTGCGCGCCCTGCTGGGACTGCTGCCATTCGTCGGCCACCCGTTCGCCGGTCAGGAAGTCGATGCCGCCGCCGAGCACCCGCCAGACGTCCTCCTGCCGCCACATGACTCCCTTGGGGTAGCCCGTGGTGCCGCCGGTGTAGAGGATGTACGGGTCGTCGCCGCTGCGCTCCGGGAAATCGCGCGCCGGCGAGCCCTGCGCGAGGGCGGCTTCGTACTCCCGCGCCCCGTGGGATGTGTGGTCGAGCTCGGAGTCGTCCTGCACCGCCACGATCGTGCGCACCCGCGGCGTGTCCGGCAGCACGGCGGCGACCTTGTCGGAGCACCGGCGCTCGTGCACCAGTGCGGCGAGATCGGCGTTCTCGAAGATGTACCGCAACTCGTTCCGCGTGTACCGGTAGTTCACGTTGATGGCAACCGCACGCAGCTTGTACGCGGCGAGCATCGATTCGATCGCCTCGATGCAGTTGCGGGAGTAGACCCCGATGTGTTCTCCCGGCTGGACTCCCTGTCCTTCCAGGTAATGCGCCAATCGATTGGCTCGCTCGTCCAGCTGGGCGAACGTCACATGGGCGTCGCCGCAGACCACGGCGACGCGTTCCGGCATCAGGTCGACTGCGTGCTCGACAAGGTCCGCGATGTTGAGTGCCACACAAGCAAAGTAGAACATGTTATTGTTCGCGGCAATCCCCCGTTCGCAGCGCGATGAGGAAGGCACCCGCGATGACCGACACGGACGAGCAACCGCATTGCGTGATCGAGCAGCACGGGCACACGCTGGTGGTGACCATGAATCGCCCGGAGGCCCGCAATGCGCTTTCCGGCCCGATGATGGCGATCATGCGGGAGGCGTGGGATCGCGTGGACGCCGATCCGGAGATCCGCGCCTGCGTGCTGACCGGTGCCGGCGGGGCATTCTGTGCCGGCGCCGATCTCAAGGCGATGACCAGCAGCCACCCGAGCGATTCGTTCTCCGGCGGCGGCTGGGACCTGTCGGTGATCGAGTCACTACTCAAGGGCCGCCGGCTGACCAAACCGTTGATCGCCGCTGTGGAGGGAGCGGCCATCGCGGGCGGTACCGAGATCCTGCAGGCGACGGATATCCGCGTCGCGGGAAGCAGCGCGAAGTTCGGCGTGTCGGAAGCGAGATGGGGCCTGTTCCCGCTTGGCGGTTCGGCGGTACGGCTGGTCAGGCAGATCCCGTACACCCGCGCGGCCGACATCCTGCTCACCGGCCGGCACGTCAGCGCCGAGGAGGCCAGGGAGATCGGGCTGATCGGCTATGTGGTGCCGGACGGCGAGGCGCTGGGGAAGGCGATGGAGCTGGCCGAGCTGATCGCCGCGAACGGACCGGTTGCGGTGCGCGCCATCCTGCGTGCTATCCGGGACACCGAGGGTATGCCCGAGCGGGAGGCTTTCGAACTGGAGGCCAAGCTGGGCATGGAAGTTTTCGCCAGCAAGGACGCCCGCGAGGGGCCGCGCGCGTTCGCGGAGAAGCGCAAGCCCGACTTCCGCGACCACTGACGCGACCACCCTCTGACTCCGCGGCCGCCAAATGGTGCTCGATGGCGGCGTTCAGATCGCCCGCTCGTGGCCGGCCCAGTACGGATCACGCAGCTTTCGCTTGTACAGCTTGCCGTTCGGATCGCGCGGCAGCTCCTCGACGTAGTCGACGCTGCGCGGCAGCTTGAATTTCGCCAGCTTCTCCCGCGTGAACTTGAGCAGCTCGTCGGTGAGCTCGTCGCAGGCGACGGCACCGTCCACCGGCTGCACCACGGCCTTGATCTGCTCGCCCCAGTCCGGATGCGGGATGCCGAACACCGCGACGTCCGCGACCTTCGGGTGCACAGCCAGTACCCCCTCGATCTCCGCGGGATAGATGTTCACCCCGCCCGAGATGATCATGTCGTTCTTCCGGTCGCACAGGAACAGGTAGCCATCGGCGTCCAGGTATCCGACGTCGCCGAGGGTGAACAGATCACCGACTCTCGACTCCCTGGTCTTCGCCGGATCCTTGTGGTACTCGAATGTTGAGCCGGCCATCTTCATGTACACCGTGCCGATTTCCCCCGCCGGCAACTCGTTGCCTTCGTCGTCGAGCACCTGCACGACGGAGCCCGGCCACGCCCTGCCAACTGAGCCCGGCTTGCGATACCACTCCGCGCCGCCGATCACGGTGCCACCGCCCTCGGTCGCCGCGTAGTACTCGATCACCACGGGGCCCCACCAGTCCAGCATCGCCCGCTTGGTCTCCAGCGGGCACGGCGCCGCGCCGTGCACCATCGCCCGCAATGACGACACGTCGTAACGATCCCGGACGTCCTCCGGCAGCGCGAGCAACCGGTGGAACTGGGTCGGCACCATATGGCTGTGTGTCACGCAGTATCGCTCGATCAGCCGCAGCATCTCCTCCGGATCCCACCGGTCCATCAGCACGGCGGTATGTCCTAATTGGATGGAGATGCCCACGAAGTTCAGCACCGCGGTGTGGTAGAGCGGCGAGCCGCACAGGTGCACGTGCCCGTCGAACGGCTGAATGCCGAAGATCCCGAAAAACCACGGTGACGCCGGCGGGACCTCGTCCGGGTCCGCACCGGAAAGCGGGCGGCGGACCCCCTTCGGCCGCCCGGTCGTTCCCGACGTGTACAGCATCGGCGAGCCCAGCGTGCGGACGTCGGGGCGGGCCATCGGTTCGCCGGCACCGAGTTCCGCGAGTGCGGCGAATCCGGGCACCTCGCCAACGCCGAAGCAGGCCTGGCCAGCCAGCCCCGCCGTCCCGGCCGCCTCGGTCGCGGTCGCGGCGAACCGCTCGTGCGCGACGAACGCCTTGGCTTCACTGTCTTCGATGATGTAGGCGACCTCGGCGCCAGCCAGGTGCCAGTTGACCATCACGACGTACAGCCCGGTCTGCAGAGCCGCGAAGTACATCGCGATCAGATCGACACCGTTCGGCAGCATCACCACGATCGAGTCGCCCGGTTCCAGGCCCATCGCCTGCAACCCGCGGCCGTACCGGTCGGCGGCCGCGGCGAGCTCGGCGTAGCTGGACTCCGAGCCGTCCGGGGCCACCACGGCCAGCCGATCCGGTTCTTCCTTCGCGACATTCCACAGACCCAGGCTGGTCACCGACACGCTCCGATTCCTTCGCGGACGATTCAACCCCCGAACTTAGAACTTGTTTCACTTGTCGGCAAGGCCCCTCGTGCCGGCGGGACCCATCTCGGACAGACCCATACCGGACAGACCCAGCGTCTCGGCGAGAACCCGGGCGTGCCGCACGTCCCGGCAGCCGACCTGCAGCATGGTGACGCCGGCCCGCGCCCACTGCTCGACCCGGGACCGGACGTGATCGGCCGAACCGATCATGGCCATCTCCTCGACCAGCTCGTCCGGAACCGCGGCCGCCGCCTCCTCGCGCTTGCCGGCCCGAAACAACCGCCCGACCTCGTCGAGGACCTCCGCGTACCCGACCCGGGAGAGCAGCCGCGCGTGAAAGTTCATCTCGGGTGCGCCCATCCCGCCGATGTAGAGCGCCAGCACCGGCTTCAGCCCCTGGTATGCCGCGGCGATCTCCGCGTCGTCCTCGGTCACCACCATCTGGCAGCCCGCGGCGATCTCGAAGTCCTCCCGCGATCGCCGCGCACCCGCGCGTCCGAAACCCTCGTCCAGCCACTCGTTGTACAGCGGAGCCAGGCTCAGCGAGTAGTACACGGCTAGCCACCCGTCCGCGATCTCCGCGGCCAGCGCCACGTTCCTCGGCCCCTCCGCACCAAGCCAGATCGGCAGGTCCGCGCGTAGCGGGTGGGTGATCGGGCGCAACGGCTTGCCAAGCCCTTCGGCACCCGACCCGTGGTACGGCAACGGGTAGTGCGGCCCGTCGCTTGCCACCGGCTTCTCGCGCTCGAGCACCTGCCGCACGATGGAGACGTACTCCCGGGTGCGCGCCAGCGGTCGCTTGAAGGGCGCCCCGTACCAGCCCTCCACGACCTGCGGCCCGGAAACCCCGAGCCCCAGCACGGCGCGGCCGCCGGAGAGGTGATCGAGGGTCAGCGCGTGCATCGCGCATCCGGTCGGCGTGCGAGCGGAGAGCTGCGCGACCGAGGTACCCAGCCGAACCCGCCGCGTCGCCGAACCCCACCAGGCCAGCGGCGTGAAGGCGTCCGAACCCCAGGATTCCGCCGCGAACACCGCGTCAAAGCCCAGCCGCTCCGCCTCGGTCACCAGTTCGGTCGCGTTTTCCGGCGGCCCGGCACCCCAGTAACCGAGTTGCAGTCCCAGCTTCATCCGGCACCCTCCTCACCCTTCGTCGGTGCGATCCTGCACCCAATCTTGCCCCAAAATCGAGAACATGTTTCACTCGGTTTCGTGACGGCCACCTCATCCGCGAGCATCGGTTCAGCGCCGCTGCGCGCTCCCCTCGATATCGGGTTCGACTACACCCGATCGCTCGGCCCGCTGTTGAGCGAGTTCATGACGGGGCTCGCGGCCAGGCGAATCCACGGTGTGCGCGGGTCGGACGGCCGCGTGCACGTGCCGCCGGTCGAATACGACCCGGTTACCGCGGAAGCGCTCACCGAGCTTGTCCCGGTGGCCGCCGAAGGCACGGTGCTGTCCTGGGCCTGGAATCCCGAGCCGCTTGATGGGCAACCGCTGTCCAGCCCGTTCGCCTGGATCTTCGTCCGGCTGGACGGGGCGGACACCGCCATGCTGCACGCGCTGCGCGTCGAATCGTCCGAACAGGTGCGCACCGGAATGCGGGTGCGGGTGTGCTGGGCGGAGCGGCCGGTCGGGCACATCACCGACATCGCCTGCTTCGAGCCCGCCAACGGTCCGGCGAGCGAGCAGCCCGCGGCGGAGCCCGGCGAGCCCGTCACGATGATGACCGCCCCGGTGCACCTGCGTTACCAGCACTCGGTGTCCGCGGAGGAGAGCAGGTACCTGCGCGGCCTCGCGGAGGGCCGCCTGCTCGGCCAGCGCTGCCCGGTCTGCGGCAAGGTTTACATCCCGCCACGGGGCGCCTGCCCCACCGACGGTGTGCCGACCGAAGGGGAAGTGGAGCTTCCCGATCGCGGCGTCATCACCACCTTCTGCATCGTCAACGTGCCGTTCCTCGGGCAGCGCATCACCCCGCCATATGTGGCCGCGTATGTGCTGCTGGACGGCGCCGACATCGCCTTCCTGCACCTGGTACTCGGTTGCGACGCGGAGGATGTCCGGATGGGCATGCGGGTGAAGGCGGCGTGGAGGCCGCGCGAGGAATGGGACACCACGTTGCGAAACATCGATCATTTCGAGCCCTCCGGCGAGCCAGACGCACCGTTCGACTCGTACGCCCAGCATCTGTGAGGTGACCATGCCCGGCCAGGACATCGCGGTCGTCGGCTTCGCGCAGTCGCCGAACGTGCGCAGCAGCGAGGCAACCACGAACGGCGTGGAAATGCTGGTGCCGATCTTCCACGAGCTGCTTGCCAGCACCGGATTGTCCAAAGAGGATATCGGGTTCTGGTGCTCTGGATCCTCCGACTACCTCGCCGGCAGGGCGTTCTCGTTCATCGCCGCGGTGGACGCGATCGGCGCGTTCCCCCCGATCAACGAGTCGCATGTGGAGGCCGACGCGGCCTGGGCGCTCTACGAGGCGTGGGTGAAGATCCGCACCGGCGAGGTGGACACCGCGCTGGTGTACGGCTTCGGCAAGTCATCGGCCGGACAGCTGCGACGGGTTCTCGCGCTGCAACTTGATCCGTACACCGTCGCGCCACTGTGGCCCGACTCGGTTGGCGTCGCGGGACTGCAGGCCCGCCTTGGCATCGAGGCCGGCTCGTGGAGCGAGCGCGAGATGGCTGAGGTCGCCGCGCGCAGCCGGGCGGCCGCGCTGGACAATCCGCACGCTCAGCTCTCCGGCGTGGTGGATGTCGAGCAGCTGCTCGCCGCGCCCTACCTGGCGGATCCGTTGCGAGCGCACGACTGCGCACCCATCACGGATGGTGCGTCGGCGATCGTGCTCGCATCCGGCGAGCGGGCAAGCCAGTTGTGCGAACGTCCGGCCTGGATCACGGGCTTCGAGCACCGGATCGATTCGGCGAACCTGGGTGCCCGTGACCTCACCACATCCCCGTCCACCTCCGGCGCCGGACGTGCCGCGTTGAACGGCAAGTCCGGAGTGGACGTCGCCGAGTTGCACGCGCCGTTCAGCCACCAGGAAATCGTGCTCCGGCAAGCACTCCAGTTCGGTGAGCAGGTGCGCGTCAACCCGTCCGGCGGCGCGCTGTGCGGGAACCCGATGTTCTCCGCAGGGCTGGAGCGAATCGGGCACGCCGCGAGCCAGGTGCATTCCGGCTCGGCAGGCCGGGTGCTCGCGCATGCCACCAGCGGCCCCGCCCTGCAACAGAATCTGGTGTGTGTCATGGAAGGGAGCGACTCGTGAGCCGGCACCTCGCCGCCGTGCTCGGCACCGGGCAGACGCAGCACACCACTAAGCGCACCGACGTCTCGATGGCTGGGCTGTGCCGGGAGGCCATCGATCGGGCGATGGCGGACGCCGGGCTGGACTGGCCGGATATCGACGCCGTCGTGCTCGGCAAGGCGCCGGACCTGTTCGAGGGCGTGATGATGCCCGAGCTCGCACTCGCGGACGCCCTTGGCGCGCCCGGAAAGCCGCTGCTGCGGGTACACACCGCCGGCTCGGTCGGCGGGTCGACAGCGAATGTCGCCGCGAGCCTCGTGCAGTCCGGGGTGCATCGCCGGGTGCTGGCCGTCGCGTTCGAGAAGCAATCCGAGTCCAACGCGATGTGGGCGCTTTCCATCGCACCGCCGTTCAGCATGCCGGTCGGTGCCGGGGCCGGCGGCTACTTCGCCCCGCACGTGCGTTCCTACATCCGGCGCTCGGACGCGCCCGAGCACATCGGCGCGCTGGTCGCGGTGAAGGACCGGCGCAACGGTGCTCTCAACCCATACGCGCACCTGCGCCAGGCGGACATCTCCTTCGAATCGGTGCGATCCTCCGCGATGCTGTGGGATCCGATCCGCTACGACGAGACCTGCCCGTCGTCGGACGGTGCCTGCGCGATCGTGCTCGGCGACGAGCCGACCGGGGATGCCGCGCGCAACCCGGTGGCGTGGATCCGGGCCACCGCCATGCGAACCGAACCGACCACGTTCGCCGGGCGGGATCAGGTCAACCCGCAGGCCGGCAGGGACGCGGCCGCGGCACTGTGGCGGCAGGCCGGCATCACCGATCCGTACACCGAGATCGACGCGGCCGAGCTTTACGTGCCGTTCTCCTGGTTCGAGCCGATGTGGCTGGAAAACGTCGGCTTCGCGGATGTCGGCCACGGGTGGAAGCTGACCGAGTCCGGCGAAACCGAGATCGGCGGGCAGCTCCCGGTGAATCCCAGCGGTGGCGTGCTTTCGTCCAATCCGATCGGCGCTTCCGGCCTGCTGCGCTTCGCCGAGGCGGCGATGCAGGTGATGGGCAGGGCCGGCGAGCACCAGGTGGACGGGGCTCGCACCGCGCTCGGTCACGCGTACGGCGGCGGTTCGCAGTACTTCTCGATGTGGGTTGTCAGCTCTACCAAGGAATGGTGAATCCCATGAAGTTCACCCTCGGGCTCGCGATGAACCCGCTCGATCAGCTGACCGAACTGGCGCGCACCGCGGAGGAGTACGGTTTCTCCTCGATCGCGTTGCCGGATTCGATCTTCTATTCCGAGCAGGTTTCCGGCAGCTACCCGTACACACCGGACGGCCGGCGGTTCTGGGACGAGCAGACGCCGTGGGCCGATCCGCTGATCGCCGCCGGCGCGATGGGCGCGGCGACCGAGCGAATCCGGTTCTACACCCAGGTGCTGAAGCTGAATCCGCGTAACCCGGTGCTGCTCGCCAAGCAGGTCGGCACCGTGGCGAGTATGACAGGCAACCGGTTCGGCCTCGGAATCGGTCTGGGATGGACACCGGAGGAATCCGAGTGGTGCGGCGCGGCGTTCGATCATCGCGGCAAGCGGGCCGACGAGACCGTGGAGATCCTCCGGCTGATCCTCGGTGGTGGCATGGTCTCCTACCACGGAGAGTTCTACGCGTTCGACAAGCTGCGGATGAGCCCCGCCCCGGCCGAGCCGGTGCCGATTTACGTTGGCGGGCACAGCGAAGCGGGGCTGCGGCGTGCCGCCAGGATCGGTAACGGCTGGACCTCGGCCATGATGAAGTTCGACGAGTTGCGGGACGTGATCACGAAGCTGCACACGCTGCGAGCGGAATACGGCCGTGCGGACGAGGAATTCGAGATCCAGGCGGTGTGCGTTGATCGCGTCGGGTTGGACGGATACCGGCAGCAGGCCGACATCGGCGTGACCGATGCGATCGTCGTACCCTGGCTGTTCTACGGCGCCGGGTTCGATGCGGATATTCAGTCCAAGAAGGATGGAATCAAGCGGTTCGCGGACGAGGTCATGACGAGAATGTGAGGGCGCCGATGAGCACGATGATCACCTGGAACGCCACCGAAGCCGCGCATCCGGCGCGGGATGCGGCACGCCGGTCCATGAATGCCGTGACCGCGAAGGACAAGGAAACCTGGCTGGCACTGTTCGCGGAGGATGCCTTCATCGAGGATCCAGTCGGACCTTCGCCGTTCGATCCGGAAGGAAAGGGGCACCACGGTAAGGACGGCATCTCGGCGTTCTGGGATCTGGCCATCGCACAGGTCGAGCGTTTCGAGTTCCACATCGACGATTCATTCGCGGCCGGCGACGAGGTGGCCAATGTCGGCACGATCACCACGTTCCTGCCGGGGAACATGCGGGTGGACACCGAGGGTGTATTCGTCTACCGGGTCAACGATGCCGGGATGATCCGCTCGCTGCGCGCGTTCTGGGAACTGGACCGCGCGATGGGCACCGCCCGCCAAACCACCCCCTAGGCTAGGCGGCCCGCAATATGGATGCATATTGCGGGCCAGGTGCCACGGGTTCGTCCCATTCGGTCGGCGACAGCCAGCTAGGCGTAGCGGACCTGGAACTCCTTGATGCCGTTCAGCCAGCCGGAGCGCAGTCGCCTCGGCTCGCCTGCCTGCTTGATGTTGGGCATGTGGTCGGCGATCGCGTTGAAGATCAAGTCGATCTCCAGCCGTGCCAGGTTGGCACCGATACAGTAATGCGCACCGGTGCCGCCAAAGCCGAGATGCGGGTTCGGGTCACGGGTCACGTCGAACCGCTCCGGGTTCTCGAAGACGTCGGTGTCGAAATTCGCCGAACTGTAGAACAGGCCGACCCGCTGCCCCTTCTTGATCTCCACGCCACCGAGTTCGGTGTCGGCGGTGGCCGTGCGCTGGAAAACCATAACCGGCGTGCCCCACCGGACGATCTCGTCGGCCGCGGTGCTCGGCCGCTCGGCCTTGTACAACTCCCACTGGTCCGGGTGGTTCAGGAACGCGTGCATCCCGTGCGTGATCGCGTTTCGGGTGGTTTCGTTGCCGGCCACCGCGAGCAGCAGCACGAAGAAACCGAACTCATCGGAGCTCAGGCTCTCCCCATCGACGTCCGCGCTCACCAGCTTCGTGACGATGTCGTTCATCGGGCAGCCCTTGCGCTGATCGGCCATATTCATGGAGTAGCCGAGCAGCTCGGCGGCCGCGGCGGTGGGATCGATCTCGTACTCGGGGTCGTCGTAGGCCACCATCTCGTTGGACCATTCAAAGATCTTGTGCCGATCGTCCTGTGGAATCCCCAGCAGTTCGGCAATCGCCTGCAACGGCAACTCGCACGCCACATCGGTGACGAAGTCACCGCTGCCCTCCGTCATCGCGGTCTTGACGATCCGTTCCGCCCGGTTCGCCAGCGCATCGCGAAGGTTGTTGATCGCGCGGGGGGTGAAGCCGCGGGAAACGATGCCCCGGAGCTTGGTGTGCTGCGGCGGATCGATGTTCAGCAGGATGAACCGCTGCAGCTCGATGTTCTCCCTGGTGATGTCCTCGTTGAACCGGATGATCGCGGTGTTCTCCCAGTTCGAGTAGAGCTCGCTGTTTCGCGAGACCTCTTTGACCTCCGCGTGCTTGGTCACCACCCAGTAGCCCTCGTCGTCGAACCCCGAGATGCCGCGGCGCTGCTGGTTCCACCACACCGGCGCCGTCCGCCGCAGCTCGGCCCACTCTTCAACGGGCAGCCGCTCGGCGTAGAGATCGGGGTCGGTGAAGTCGAAGCCTTCCGGGATCTTGGGCACGGTCACGGCTGCCTCCTGCGTCGTCGACGGGCCAGATGACATGTGAAACACGTTCTACAACGATTGAAGCATACAGCGTTAACTAAGTGAAGAATCTCCGCGTGATCACCTCTGCGCACCGGGTCAGCGGCGCCGCTTGCCGATCGGAATAACTTGTTCTAGTTTTCCAGTGCAGGGAGCGAGAGAGGAGAACCGCACGTGGGTATCCCGGTCATCGTGGACGCGGTCCGCACCCCCATCGGTAAGCGCGGCGGCACGCTGTCCGGCCTGCACGCCGGCGAGCTGCTGGGTGCCGCTCTGGACGTGCTCGTCACGCGCTCCGGGATCGATCCAGCCGAGGTGGAACAGGTCATCGGCGGGTGTGTCACACAGGCCGGCGAGCAATCGAACAACGTCACCCGGACGGCATGGCTGCACGCGGGCCTTCCTTACCACACCGGGTGCACGACCGTGGACTGTCAGTGCGGTTCCGCGCAGCAATCCACCCACCTGGTGGCCGGCTTGATCGCCGCTGGCACCGTTGATGTGGGCATCGCCTGCGGAGTGGAAGCCATGAGCCGCGTGCCACTACGCGCCAACGTCGGCTCGGCTGCCGGAAAACCGCGGCCGGACGCGTGGAGTATCGATCTGCCCAACCAGTACGTCGCGGCCGAGCGGATCGCCGCACGGCGGGGCCTGACCCGCGAGGACATCGACCGCTTCGGGGAACGCTCGCAAACCCGCGCCCGCCGGGCCTGGGACGAGGGCCGGTTCGACCGCGAGGTGGCGCCGATCGACGCACCGGCGCTGGACGAGAACGGAGAGCCGACCGGAGAGATCCAGACGGTCCGCACCGATCAGGGGTTGCGGGAGACCAGCCTTGACGCGCTGGCCCGGCTCAAGCCGGTCGTTGACGACGGTGTGCACACCGCGGGTACCTCGTCGCAGATCTCGGACGGTGCCTCAGCCGTGCTGGTGATGGATGCCGAACGTGCGCGGGCGGCTGGCCTGCCGGCACGGGCCAAGATCGTCTCGCAATGCCTGGTCGGCGCGGAACCGTACTACCACCTGGATGGCCCGGTGGCGGCCACCGAACGGGTGCTGCACCGCAGCGGCATGAAGATCGGTGATATCGATCTGTTCGAGGTCAACGAGGCGTTCGCATCGGTGGTGCTGTCCTGGAGCGGCGTCCACGAACCCGATCCGGATCTGGTCAACGTCAACGGCGGCGCGATCGCCCTCGGCCATCCGGTCGGCAGCACGGGAACCCGGCTGATCACCACCGCGCTGCACGAGCTCGAACGCCGTGACTCATCCAGCGCGCTGATCACGATGTGCGCGGGCGGCGCGTTGTCCACCGGCACCATCATCGAACGCCTCTAACTCACAGGGAGGTCAGACGCCGTACACCGGCTCGGGTTCCGCCGCCTTGGCGAGCAGTTCGGCGACCACCGGACCAAGCTCCGCAGGCTCCCACCGGGAGCCCTTGTCCGCCTCCGGGCCGTGTCGCCAACCCTGCGCGACCGAGATCCTGCCACCCTCGAGTTCGAACACCCGGCCGGTGACCGCCCTGGAAGCCGAACTGCCGAGCCATACCACGAGCGGCGACACGTTCTCCGGTGCCATGGTGTCGAAGCCGTCCTCGGGCCGCGCCATGGCTTCCGCGAAAGCCTGCTCGGTCATCCGCGTCCGCGCGGCCGGTGCGATCGCGTTGACCGTGATCCCGTAGCGAGCGAACTCCGCCGCCGACACCACGGTCAGTCCCGCGATGCCCGCCTTCGCCGCCGAATAGTTGCCCTGGCCAACGCTGCCGAGCAACCCCGCGCCGGAGCTGGTATTGATGATCCTGGCGTCCACGTCCCGGCCGGCTTTGCTTTCCTGGCGCCAGTAGGCCGCAGCGTGCCGCGCCGGCGCGAAGTGCCCCTTGAGGTGCACGCGGATCACCGCGTCCCACTCCTGCTCGTCGAGGTTCACCAGCATGCGATCCCGCAGGAATCCAGCGTTGTTCACCAAGACATCGAGACCACCGAACGCCTCGAGCGCGGTCGTGATCAGCCGCGCGGCACCGTCCCAATCGGCCACGTCGTCGGCATTCGGCACCGCTTTTCCGCCCATAGCGGCGATCTCGTCGACGACCTCGGCCGCGGGACCCGGCGAGGAAGCCGAGCCGTCCAACGCCACGCCGACGTCGTTGACCACCACGTTGGCGCCCTCGGCGGCGAACGCCAATGCGTGCGCCCGGCCGATCCCCCTCCCGGCCCCGGTCACGATGACGATTCGCCCGTCGCACAGCCCCATCAGGTCTCCTTGTTCACGTTGCTGGCCGCCAGAAATGCCGGCTTCTCCCCGCCGCCGTGCACCAGCATGGTCGATCCGCTCACGTAGGAAGCCAGCGGAGAAGCCAGGAAAACCGCGCAGGCGCCCACCTCGTCCGGCTCAGCCAGCCGGCCGAGCGCAACCGTGTCGCCAACCGCCGCCACCCCGTCCTCGTCGCCGTAGTGTTCCTCGCTCCGTTCGGTGCGCACCATGCCAACGCCGAGCGCGTTCACCCGAACCTTGGGCGCCCATTCGACAGCGAGACTCGCCGTGAGGTTGTCCAAGCCCGCCTTGGCCGCGCCGTAGGCGGCGGTGCCGGGTGATGGCCGCCGCGCGCTCACGCTGCTGACCATCACGATCCGGCCGCCGGATTCCTGTTGCTGCATCACGGCATTCGCCCGCTGGGACACCAGCAGCGGAGCGAGCAGGTTGACCTCAACCACCTTGGAGTGAAACCGAGGGGACGCCGTGGACGCGTGCGCGAACGGCGATCCCCCGGCGTTGTTCACCACCACGTCAAGCTTCCCGTGCCGCTGCGTGACGGTCTCGACGAGCCGCGCCACCTGATCCTCGTCACGGACATCGCACGGTACGAACTCGGCTTCGCGCCCGTCGGCGCGAACGGGTTCATCCGGTTCGCGCCGCGCACAGGTGATCACCTCGGCGCCTGCCAGCAGGAAGGCACGGGTGATCCCGGCTCCGACGCCGCGGACCCCACCGGTCACCAATACCGTGGCACCGTTCATTTTCAGCTCGAGTGCCACCCAGACCTCCTCAAGGGCTATCCCCTGTGCGCGGGCGGTGTTAAGTTACCAAGCAATCGCTAGGTTTGGAAGAAGGCCGATGCCATGGGGATAGCCAGCAGCCGCACCGACACCGGCGTCACGGTGCTGACCATCGACTACCCGCCGGTCAACGCGCTGCCGGTACGAGGCTGGTTCGAGCTGGCCGAAGCGCTGAAGGAGGCCGGTTCCGACCCGGCGACCCACGTCCTGGTACTGCGGGCCGACGGACGCGGATTCTGCGCGGGCGTTGACATCAAGGAGATCCAGCGGACCAGTGGCTACGACGCGCTTGTCGGCGCCAATCGTGGTTGCTTCGCCGCGTTCGCCGCCGTTTACGATTGCGAGGTACCGGTGATCGCGTCGGTGCACGGGTTCTGCCTCGGCGGCGGCATCGGTCTCGTTGGCAACGCCGACGTGGTGCTCGCGTCGCCCGACGCGAGCTTCGCGCTGCCCGAAGTGGACAGAGGAGCTCTTGGGGCTGCCACCCATCTGGCCAGGCTGGTGCCACAGCACCTGATGCGAACGCTGTACTACACGGGACGCGCGATCACCGCGGATCAGCTGCACCAGCACGGTTCGGTCTACCAGGTGCCGCCCCGCGAGGAGTTGGACGATGCGGCCATGACCGTCGCCAGCGAGATCGCGGCGAAGGATACCAGGGTGATCCGCGCGGCCAAGGAGGCAATCAACGGCATCGATCCGCAACCGGTGCACCACAGCTACCGGTTCGAGCAGGGCTACACCTTCGAACTCAACCTGACCGGAGCGGCCGAGGTGGCGCGGCAGTCCTTTCTCGACGGTCACGACACGCGATCGGCGGACCGGGAGCGGTAGGAGAACCCATGCGGGACAAGCGAATGACCGTGGACGAGGTGGTATCGCAGCTCGCCGACGGGATGACGATCGGGATCGGCGGCTGGGGATCCCGGCGTAAGCCCATGGCACTGGTTCGGGCGATACTGCGCTCATCGCTGCGCGATCTGACCGTCGTGACCTATGGCGGACCGGACGTCGGTCTGCTGTGTGCGGCTGGGAAGGTTCGTGAGCTGATCTACGGTTTCGTCTCACTTGACTCCATCCCGTACGACCCGTGGTTCCGGCACCGGCGTCAGACCGGTGGCATCGCGGTACGCGAGCTCGACGAGGGAATGCTCCAATGTGGACTACGGGCAGCGGGACACCGGTTGCCGTTCCTGCCCATCCGGGCCGGACTCGGCTCCGACGTGCCCAGCACCGACCCCCAGCTGCGTACGGTTCGCTCGCCCTACGATGACGAGGAGCTGATCGCCATGCCCGCGCTGCACCTGGACGTCGCGCTGGTGCACCTGAACCGCGCCGACCGGCACGGGAACGCCTGCTATCTCGGCCCGGACCCGTACTTCGACGACCTGTTCTGCCTCGCGGCCGGGCGGCGATACGTCTCGTGCGAGCGCGTGGTGGACACCGGCGAGCTCGGCTCCTGTGGCCCACCACAATCGCTGCTGTTGAACCGGTTGATGGTGGACGGCGTGGTGGAAACCCCTGGCGGTGCGCACTTCACCAGCTGCGTACCCGACTACGGCCGGGACGAGGTGTTCCAGCAGCACTACGTGGACGCCGCGGCGGACGGCGAATCCTGGCAGGCGTTCACCGGCCGGTTCCTTTCCGGCACCGAGGAAGAGTATCAAGCGGCCGTCCGTTCCGGAGTCGCGTCATGACCAGCGCCGCCACCCGTGCCGAGATCTGCGCGATCGCATGTGCCGATCTGTTCGCAGGCGACGGTGAGATCCTGGCCAGCCCGATGGGCCTGCTTCCCACCCTGGGGGCGCGCCTCGCCAAGCTCACCACCGAGCCCGATCTGCTGCTCTCCGACGGGGAAGCGTACCTGCTCGCGGACGTGCCGGAACTCGGGAACAACTCCTCGTCCGATGTGGAGGGCTGGCTGCCGTACCGGAAGGTGTTCGACATCGTCGCGCACGGCCGCCGGCACGTGGTGATGGGCGCCAACCAGATCGACCGGTACGGCAATCAGAACATCTCCTGCATCGGCGCTCATGCGCATCCGACCAGACAGCTGCTCGGTTTCCGTGGCGCGCCGGGGAACACCGTGAACCACCCGACCAGCTACTGGATTCCCCGGCACAGCACCCGGGTCTTCGTCGAATCCGTTGATGTCGTTTCCGGTGTCGGCTATGACCGCGCGAGGGCGGCCGGCTCGTCGGCACAGCGCTTCCATCAGATCCGGCGGGTCGTCAGCAACCTCGGTGTGTTCGACTTCAACACCTCAGACCACTCGATGCGCCTTGTCTCCACGCATCCCGGCGTTCAGCAGGACGATGTCGTCCAGCAGACGTCCTTTCCGTTGGACACCCGCGACGCCGGCGAAACTCGCCAGCCGAGCGATGAGGAGTTGCGGTTGCTGCGCGAGGTGCTGGATCCGCGCGGGCTCCGGGAACGCGAGGTTTCGTCGTGACCACATTGGACACGGCGCTCACCGAACTCGTCGGTGTGCGGTTTCCGGTGGTGCAGACCGGAATGGGCTGGGTGGCTGGGCCGCGGCTGGTCGCCGCCACGGCCAACGCGGGCGGCCTCGGCATCCTCGCGTCCGCCACCATGACGTACCCGCAGCTGGATGCCGCGATCGAGGAGGTCAAGCAGCGTACCGGCGAGCCGTTCGGCGTGAACCTCCGCGCGGACGCGGTGGATGCCGCACAGCGGGTCGAGCTGCTGATCCGGCACGGCGTGCGGGTCGCCTCGTTCGCGCTGGCTCCCAACAAGGAGATGATCGGCAAACTGAAAGACGCCGGGGTCGTCGTCATGCCGTCCGTCGGCGCCGTCCGGCACGCCGAGAAGGTCGCCGGCTGGGGTGCGGATGCCGTGGTGGTGCAAGGCAGCGAAGGCGGCGGGCACACCGGAAACGTGCCGAGCACCCTGCTGCTGCCGTCGGTGGTGGACAGGGTGGACATTCCAGTGATCGCGGCTGGCGGCTTCTTCGACGGGCGCGGGCTGGCCGCCGCGCTCAGCTACGGTGCCTCCGGCGTCGCGATGGGCACCAGGTTCCTGCTGACTAAGGAAAGCACCGTGCCGGACGCGGTGAAGCGCGCGTACCTGGAACGCGGGCTGGACGGCACCGTCGTCACCACCCGTGTCGACGGGATCCCGCACCGGGTGCTGCGCACCGAGCTGATCGAGCGGCTGGAACGTCTCGGGCCCGCTCGCGGCCTGGCGAGCGCGGTGCGAAACGCGGCGCGGCTGTGCACCCTGACCGGTCTCGGCTGGTCCGCGATGCTGCGGGAAGGCCGGTCCATGCGGCGAACCCGCGGGCTCAGCTGGCCACAGGTGATCATGGCGGCGAACACGCCGATGCTGCTGCGCGCCGGGCTCGTCGAGGGGCGTACCGACGCGGGCGTGCTGGCATCCGGGCAGGTTGTGGGCCTGCTCGACGACCTGCCCAGCTGCGCCGAGGTGATCACCGGCACCGTCGACGAGGCGCACGCCGTGCTCGTGAGTCTTTTTGGGTGCTATAACCCTTAAAAAGACTCATGAGCACCGCTCGATGATGGTCACGTTCGCCTGGCCGCCACCTTCGCACATGGTCTGCAACCCGAACCGGGAACCGGTGCGCTCCAACTCGTGCAGCAGGGTGGCGAACAGCTTTGTTCCGGTAGCGCCGATCGGGTGGCCGAGCGCGATGCCGCCACCGTTGACGTTGACCCGATCCAGATCCGCACCGGTCGACTTCGCCCATGCCAGCACCACGGGCGCGAACGCCTCGTTGACCTCGAACAGATCGATGTCACCGATGTCCATCCCGGCCCGCTCAAGGGCATGCCGCGTCGCACGGATCGGCGCGGTCAGCATGTATATCGGATCCGCACCGCGAGCGGACAGGTGATGGATCCGGCCCCTCGGCGTGAGCCGGTGTTCCGCGACGGCCCGACCCGAAGCGACCAGCACCGCGCTGGCGCCGTCGGAGATCTGGCTGGCCATCGCCGCGGTAACGCATCCGCCTTCCCGCAACGGTTCCAGCGCTGCCATCTTCTCCGCGCTGGTGTCCCGCCGCGGACCCTCGTCGTGGCGCACGTCCCCGACCGGCGTGATCTCCCATTCAAACCGTCCCTCGTCGATGGCCGAACCAGCCCTAGTGTGGCTACGCAGCGCGAACTGTTCCAGCTCCTCGCGGCTCAACTCCCATCGTGCCGCGATCAGATCGGCCGCGCGGAACTGGGAGATCTCCTCCTCGCCATACCGGTGCGACCACCCGGAACTTCCTTCGAACGGGGTGGGAAACCCGAACCGCTCGCCCGCGGTCATCGCCGCGCCGATCGGGATCTGGCTCATGTTCTGCACACCGCCGGCGACCACCAGATCGGCGGTCTCGCTCAGCACCGCCTGGGCGGCGAAGTGCAGCGCCTGCTGGCTCGACCCGCATTGCCGGTCCACGGTCACGCCGGGCACTTCTTCCGGGAACCCGGCCGCCAGCCACGCCGTTCGCGCGATGTCGCCGGCCTGCGGACCGACCGTGTCAACGCAGCCGAAAATCACATCGTCGACCTCGATCGGGTCCACGTCGGCACGACCGAGCAGCGCCTCGATCACGTGCGCGCCGAGATCAGCCGAGTGCATCTTGCTGAGCGCCCCGCCGCGGCGGGCAACCGGAGTGCGTATGGCATCAACGATATACGCCTCGGACACCGGATTCTCCTTTCATATCCCGCTTCTGGCGGCCTTCCGGCGGCGAACCGCGATCCCGTCGAGCAGGATCTGCAAATACTGCTCCGCGACGTCCCGTGCGGACAACTCCCCGCCAGGGCGATACCAGTGCACGGCAACCCATACCGTGTCCCGGATGAACCGGTAGACCAGCTCCACGTCGAGTCCCTGCCGGAACACCCCCTCGCGCATGCCCTCCTCCAGCAACCGGATCCACAGCTTGCGGAACTCGACGTTCCGGTCGGCCAGGTAGGAGAACCGGTCGAACCGCACGAGGTACTTCGATTCGTTCTGGTAGATCGCCACCTCGGCGCGCCGCGCGTTGATGCATTCGAACGATGCCACGACGATCGCTTCCAGTGTGGCCCTTGGACCGAGCTCACTGGCCACGATCTCGCGGTACCGCCCGAAGAGCTCGTCCAAGAAATCCGTCAGGATCTCGTCGACCATCGATTCCTTGGAATCGAAATGGTGATACAGGCTGCCGGACAGAATCCCCGCGGCGTCGGCGATATCCCGTACGGTCGTCGCCCGGTACCCACGCTCGGCGAACATCTCGGCGGCCAACGCGAGCAACTCGGCGCGCCGCCCGGACGCACCATTTCCCGCGGTGGGCTTACGGGGTCCCCGAGGACTCATCGGCCATCCCTTCGCGTGACTGCCCCATCGTGCACGGATGCTGGCTGGTTCATGGATGCTGGCTACTCACCGAGACGACCTCACCGGTCAGGTAGGAGGCGTACTCGCTCGCCAGGAACACCATCACGTTGGCGACCTCCCACGGCTGCGCGGCGCGGCCGAACGCTTCCCGCTCCGCGAGCTCGTCCAGCAGTTCCTCGCTGGTGACCTTCGCGAGGAACGGGTGCGCGGCAAGGCTCGGCGCGACCGCGTTGACCCGGATACCGTGCGCGGCGACGTCCAGCGCGGCGCATCGGGTGAACGCCATGACCCCGGCCTTCGCGGCCGCGTAGTGCGCCTGCCCTTGCTGCGCGCGCCAGCCGACCACCGACGCGTTGTTGACCACTGCTCCCCCGCCGCCGCGCTCGACCATGTGCCGCAGCGCGGCGCGGGTGCAGCGGAAGGTGCCGTTCAGCGTCACGTCCAGCACCCGCTGCCACTCGTCGTCGGACATCTCCAGCACCGACCGGGTGCCACCGAGCCCAGCATTGTTGATCAACACATCCACCCGGCCGAATCGCTCGACGGCGCCGGCAAGCAGCTCGGCCACCTGCCGTTCGTCGGTGACGTCGCAGACCAGTGCCTGCACGCGGTTGCCGTGTTCGGCGGCCAGCTTCTCGGTGGTCTCGCCGAGCCTGCGCTGGTGCGCGTCGCTGAGGATCACCTGCGCGCCTTCTTCGAGGCAGCGGGCCGCCGCGGCGGAACCGATGCCGGTGCCCGCGGCGGCGGTGACGATCACGGTCTTATCGGCCAGCAGCTGATGGCCGGCCGGGTACGGCGGCACGGTGGTCACGGGCGCACCTCCTCGGCGGTCGCCGCGACGGACCGAGGGGCACATTCGGGGCGTCTAGTGCCCGGAAGGTGGCCTTCACGACAAAACACGGTGGTCATGGGCGTGGCTCCTTCGGCAGGCCGAGTACTCGCTCGGCGATGATGTTGCGCTGGATCTCGCTGGAACCGCCGTAGATCGTGTCCGCGCGGCTGAACAGGAACAACCGCTGCCACTCGTCCAGCTCGCCGGGTGCGGCTCCGGTGACCATGGACGCGGCGCCTGCCACCTCCATCGCCAGCTCGCCAAGCGCCCGATGCCAACTCGCCCAGAACAGTTTCGCGACCGAGGCCTCGGCCCCCGGCGCGCCCTCGGCGCCAAGGGTGCGGGTGGCGTGCGCGCGCATCACCTCCAGCCCGATGTGCGCCCTGGTGAGCTTGTCCCGCAGCACCGGGTCGGTGTCCGCGCCGGTTTCCCGCGCCAGCGCGACGATGCCGTCCAGCTCACGGCGGAAGCCGACCTGCTGGCCGAGCGTGGCCACCCCGCGCTCGAACCCGAGCGTCGCCATCGCCACCCGCCACCCGTCGCCCACCTCGCCGACGACCATGTCCCGCCCGGTGCGCGCGCCGTCGAAGAACACCTCGTTGAATTCCGAGGTGCCGGTGAGCTGAACGATCGGGCGGACCCGCACGCCCGGCTGGTCCATCGGCACCAGCAGGTAGGACAGCCCGGCCTGGCGCCGGGAACCGCGTTCGGTGCGCGCCACCACGAAACACCAGTCCGCGACGTGCGCCAGCGAGGTCCACACCTTCTGCCCGGTCAGCACCCACTCGGCACCGTCGGGCACCGCCGAGGTGGACACCGACGCGAGGTCCGATCCCGCACCCGGTTCGGAGTAGCCCTGGCACCACAGCTCGGACACCGACGCGATCCCTGGCAGGAAGCGGCGCCGCTGCTCGGGCGTGCCGAACGCGATCAGCGTCGGCCCGAGCAATTGCTCGCCGACGTGGCTCACCCGCGCCGGCGCGTTAGCGCGGGCGTACTCCTCGTGAAAGATCACCTGCTGCTCGATGCTGGCGCCCCGGCCACCGTGCTCGACCGGCCAGCCGAGGCAGGACCACCCGCTCGCGGCCAGATGGCGATCCCACTCCAGCCGCGCGTCGAACCGCTCGTGTTCCCGCCCTGGGCCGCCGAGCCCGCGCAGCGCGGCGAAGGTCCCTGACAGGTTGTCAGCCAACCAATCGCGCACCGTTCGCCGGAAGGAGGCGGCGTCCTGGTCACCGATCGGATCCACGGTCTCTCCCGGAAGGGCCTCGGCTCTGGTCAACGGTTTGGCGCTTACGGTAGCCTACCAAGCACTTGCTAGGTAGGAGGTGTCGTGAGCCCGCGGAACGACCCGAACACCATCCCGGCCGCGGTCCGCGAGGCGGCCGACCGCTTCGGCGAGGACGAGGCGCTGGTGGACGGCACGGTGCGGCTGAGCTACCGCGAGCTACTCGAGCAGGTGCGCCTCGTCGCCCGCGCGCTGCTCACCGAAGGAATCCAGCGCGGCGATCGGGTGGCGATCTACTCCCCCAACACGCACCACTGGATGCTGGCCGCACTGGGTGCCAGCTACGCGGGCGCCACGCTGGTGCCGATCAACACCCGGTTCACCGGGCCGGAGGCGCTCGACATCCTCACCCGCAGCCAGGCACGCGCGCTGGTGGTCGCCGGAGAGTTCCTCGGCACCGACCGGCTCACCGAGCTGCGCGCGGCAGGAACGGCGGAATCGCTGCGCACCGTGATCCGGGTACCGGTAGCCGGCCCGACGCCCGACGAAGACGGCGTGCTGCGCTGGGAAGAGCTGCCCGAGCTGGCAGCCGAAACGCCCGCGCGGCAGGCGGACGTGCGGGCGGAGGAGACCGGCAAGGACGACGCGTCCGACATCCTGTTCACCTCGGGAACGACCGGCCGCAGCAAGGGAGCGATCAGCGCGCATCGCCAGTCGCTCGGGGTGGCGGCCGCCTGGGCGGACTGCGGCCGGCTCACCGCCGAAGACCGCTATCTGGTGATCAACCCGTTCTTTCACAACTTCGGCTACAAAGCGGGAATCCTGGCCAGCCTGCTGCGCGGCACCACCGTCGTGCCGCAGGCGGTTTTCGACGTGGACACCGCGATGCACGTGGTGGACGCGGAACGGATCACCGTGCTGCCGGGGCCGCCGACGATCTACCAGAGCATGCTCGATCATCCGGGACGCGCCGAGCTCGATCTCTCCAGCCTGCGGTTGGCCGTGACCGGCGCGGCGACCGTTCCGGTCGCACTTGTCGAGCGGATGCAGCGGGAACTGAGCTTCTCCTGCGTGCTCACCGCATACGGGCTCACCGAGGCCGTGGTGGCCACCATGTGCCGTCCGGAGGACAGCGCGGAAACGGTGGCGCACACCTGCGGCCGCGCGGCGGCGGATTTCGAGGTGCGGATCGAGGAGGAGGGCGGCGAAATCCTGTTGCGTGGCCCCCATGTGATGCTCGGCTACCTGGATGATCCGGACGCCACGAAGCAGGCCATCGACGCGGACGGCTGGCTGCACACCGGCGATATCGGACGGCTGGACGAGCGCGGATACCTGACGATCACCGATCGGCTCAAGGACATGTACATCTGCGGCGGCTTCAACGTCTACCCCGCCGAGGTCGAGCAGACCCTCGCCAGGCTGAGCGGGGTCGCCGAATCGGCCGTGGTCGGCGTGCCGGACGACCGCCTCGGCGAGGTCGGCAAGGCCTACATCGTGCCAAGCCCGGGCGGCGCACCGTCCACATCGGAGGTCGTGACGTATTGCCGGGAGCGGCTGGCGAACTACAAGGTTCCGCGGCACGTGGAGGTCCGCGAGCAACTGCCCCGCAACCCGTCCGGCAAGGTCCTCAAACGCGTGCTGCGAGAGGAGTCCATCGGTGACAACTGACCCTTCGGTAGCCGACGAGGTCGTCAGCTACCAGCGGCGCGGCGCGGTCGGCGTGGTGACCATGAACCGGCCGGAGTACCGCAACGCGCAGAACTCCGCGATGACGTACGCGCTGGACGCCGCGTTCGCCGCCGCTGTCGACGACGACGAGGTGCGGGTGATCGTGCTGGCAGGCGCGGGGAAGCATTTCTCGGCCGGGCACGACATCGGCTCGCCAGGCAGGGACACCGAAGTCTCCTTCGACCGCAAGGCGGCACTCTGGTGGGACCACGTGGGCAAGCCGGGCGGGGATCAGCGCTATGCCAGGGAAATGGAGGTCTACCTCGGCATGTGCCGGCGGTGGCGGGAAATTCCCAAGCCCACCGTCGCCATGGTGCAGGGCGCCTGCGTGGCTGGCGGGCTGATGCTGGCTTGGGTGTGCGACCTGATCGTTGCCGCCGACGACGCCTTCTTCGCGGATCCGGTGGTACGGATGGGAATTCCCGGCGTGGAGTACTTCGCCCACCCGTGGGTGCTCGGCCCGAGGGCGGCCAAAGAGGTGCTGTTCACCGGGGATCGCTTCGACGCCAGCCGCGCCCGCGAGTGGGGCATGGTGAACCGGGTGGTGGCCCGCGGTGAGCTGGAATCCGAGACGTTCGCGCTGGCCGAGCGGGTCGCCGAGATGCCGCGATTCGGGCTGGCGCTGGCGAAACGCGCGGTCAACCAGTCCGAGGATCTGATGGGCATGCGGTCCGGAATGGACTCGGCGTTCGGGCTGCACCACTTCGCGCACGCGCACAATGCCGAGGTCGCGGAGGATCCGCTCGCCGGTATGAACGCCCGTTCGATGAAGTCGGCTGGAAGCTAGCGGCGTGGATCTGGAACTCGACGAACACGCCCGCGCGTTCCGTGACGAGGTGCGCGGCTGGCTTGCCGAGCACGTGCCGCGCCCGCCATTGCCGTCCATGGACACCGCAGAGGGATTCGCCGCGCACCGCGAATGGGAGCGCACGCTCGCCGCGGCCCGGCTGTCCGTCCTCGCCTGGCCACCCGAGTACGGCGGCCGGGACGCCTCGCTGCTGGACTGGGTGCTGTTCGAGGAGGAGTACTACGCGGCCGGTGCGCCCGGCAGGGTCAGCCAGAACGGGATCTTCCTGCTGGCACCGACGTTGTTCACGCACGGCACCGCCGAACAGCAGGAGCGGCTGCTGCCGCCGATGGCCCGCGCCGACGACGTCTGGGCGCAGGCCTGGTCCGAGCCGGAGGCCGGCAGCGATCTGGCCGCGATCCGCGCCACGGCGGTACGTACCGACGGCGGCTGGCTGCTGTCCGGGCAGAAGACCTGGAGCTCGCGCGCCGCGTTCGCGGATCGTGGTTTCGGGCTGTTCCGCACCGATCCGGACGCCGGGCGGCACCGCGGTTTGACGTACTTCCTGTTCTCGCTGGGGGCGGACGGTGTCACGGTCCGCCCGATCCCGCAGCTGGATGGTGAACCGGGCTTCGCCGAGATCTTCCTTGACGAGGTTTTCGTGCCGGATCACGACGTGCTCGGCGAGGTGCACGACGGCTGGCGGGTGGCGATGAGCACCGCGAGCAACGAGCGCGGCCTTTCGCTGCGTAGCCCTGGGCGATTCCTGGCCGCCGCGCACCGGTTGCTGGAGCTGTGGCGGCAGCGCGGCGAGAAGGCGGATACCGCGACCAGGGACCGGGTGGTGGACGCTTGGATCGGCGCGCAGGCCTACCGGCTCTACACCTTCGGCACCGTCACGCGGCTCGCCGAGGGCGGCACGCTTGGTGCGGAATCCAGCGTGAACAAGCTCTTCTGGTCCGAATTGGACATCGAGCTGCACGAGACGGCACTCGACCTACTCGGTGCCGACGCGGAGCTGGCCGGCCCGTGGCAGGACGGCTACCTGTTCTCGCTTGCCGGGCCGATTTACGCGGGCACCAACGAGATCCAGCGCAACGTGGTGGCCGAACGGCTGCTCGGACTGCCGAAGGACAACCGATGAGGTTCGCGCTCACCCCGGAGCAGCGGCAGTTCGCCGCCAGCCTGGACGATCTGCTCGGCGCCGCGGACGTACCGGCCGCCGCCCGGTGCTGGGTGAGTGGCGAGCACGGACCGGTGCGCGACATCTGGCGGCGACTCGGCGAGCTCGGTGCCACCGCGCTCGCCGTTCCGGAACGCTACGACGGGCTCGACGCGCACCCGGTTGACCTGGTGGTGGCGTTCGAGGCGTTCGGCAGGCACGCGCTGCCCGGCCCGCTCGTCGAGTCCCTCGCGGTACTGCCGATCCTGCTCGACGAGCACTCGGCGGCAGCCCGGTGGCTTCCCGATCTGGCCGCTGGTAAGCGGATCGCGACGGTGGCGTTGCCGCCGCACGTGCCGTACGCGCTGGATGCCGGCGCCGCGGACGTGGTGTTCGAACATCGGGACGGCAGCCTCCGGCTTGTCGAAGGGCCGGGTGAAGCACTGCGGTCCGTGGACCCGGCACGGTCGCCGCACCTGGTCGGTGCCGGCGCGTCACTCGGCCAGGTGGATGCGGCACGGGCCTGGGAGTTCGGGGTGCTGACGTGCACGGCGCAGCTGCTGGGCGCCGGCCTGGCGATGCTGGAAACCACCCGCGAGTACGCGGCCGGCCGCCGGCAGTTCGGCCGGCCGATCGGTGCGTTTCAGGCGGTCAAGCACCAGCTCGCCGACGTGCTCGTGGGCCTGGAGCTGGCGAGACCGTTGCTGTATGGCGCGGCGGTCGCGCTCGCGGACGGCGCCGGCACGGCCGGCAGGGACACCTCGGCTGCCAAGATCGCGACCGGGGTGGCTGCCCATCGCGCCGCCCGTGCCGCGCTTCAAGTGCACGGCGCGCTCGGCTACACCCAGGAGTACGACCTCAGCCTGTGGCTAACCAAGGTCCGCGCGCTGAAATCCGCCTGGGGCACCGATGCGGTGCATCGCGCGCGGGTGATGGACTACTTGGCGACCGAATCGATGAGCAGCTGACCGTTCTGCCGGGTCACCCGCACCGTGCGGTGTTGGGTCTGCTGGCTACCGGAGTCGTTCAGGTAGATCACGTCGACCGGCACGTTCACCGAGCCGTCCGGGTTCTGCGTGACGTTCCTGGCATTCTGCGCCCACGTCTGGTCGTACCGACCCCAGTGCCGCTGGAACTGCGACTGACCACCGAATCCCTGCTGGGCGGCGGGAGACAGCTTGTTCCACGCCGCGGTGAGGTTGCCCTCGTTGCCGTAGTAATCGATCACCAGCTGCCCGGCGGCCCCATAGTCGTTGACCGGTCCACCTTCCGGGGCGGTGGTCTGCTTGCTCGGCCGTGTCGTGGACGGGGCTTGCTGGCTGGTGGACGGCGAGTTGCCACCCAGGGCGCCATCGTCGTCCGGGGGCGAGTTGAGCAGGAGCGCGGTGGCCGCGGCGCCGAGCAGCACGACAGCCGCGAGGGCGCCCAGAATGACCTTGCGGCGGCGTGACCAGGTCGGGCCACTCCCCGGCTCGGACCGTTTGGGCGGCTTGGGCGGCTTGGGCGGCTTGGGCGGCTTGGGCGGCTTGGGCGGTCGCTCGGGGGCGGCGGCCGGGGCGACCCTGGTGTCGTGGGCGGCCGGCTGCTGGGCCGTCGGCCGCTCCGCCTGGCGAGTCGGCGGCGGCGCCGACTGCACCGCGGTGACCAGCTGTGCCCCGTCCCCGACGGACGCGACCGTGGTCAGCTGGTGGCGTACCTGCTGAACGGTGGGGCGGCGTGCCGGGTCCCGTTGCAGCAGGCTGTTCAGCACCGGCGTCAGCGCGCCCGCGTACCGCACGGTCGGCTCATCCCCCATCGCCACCGCGTACAGCTGCGCGAGCGGGTTGTCCTTGAACCCGTACGGCGGCTCTCCCTCAACCGCGTGATACAGCGTGGAGCCCAGCGAGAACACGTCCGAGGCGTGGGTGTGATCCTGCCCCTGCGCGACCTCCGGGGCGAGGTAGGCCGGGGTGCCGGCCACCATCCCGGCGGTTTGCGTCAAGGTGCCGTCGTCGGCCGCGCGGGAGATCCCGAAGTCGGTGATCTTCACGTTGCCGGCGTAATCGATCAAGATGTTGGCCGGTTTGATGTCCCGGTGCACGATGCCGGCCGCATGCGCGGCGGCGAGCGCGGTGGCCACCTGACTGCCGATCTCAGCCACCTCGCGTGGTGGCAATGCGCCCCGCTCCGTCAGTACCCCGGCGAGGCTGCGGGACGGCAGGTATTCCATGACCATGCACGGCTCGCCGTGGTGTTCGACCACGTCGTACACCGCGATGGCGTTGTTGTGCTGCAGCCGCGCCGCGATCCGCGCTTCCCGCATCGCCCTGCGGCGTGCCTCGTCGGCCTGCGCTGGGGTTCGCCCCGGCTGAACGAGCAGCTGTTTGACGGCGACCACGCGGCCAAGTCGCTCGTCACGTGCCTGCCAGACGACGCCCATCGAACCGGTGCCGATGGTCTCCAGCAGGCGGTAACGCTCAGCGATCAGCTGACCTGTGTCGATGACGGTCCACTCCTCGGGCGATTAACAACTTCCACGATTACCTGAACACGCGCGAACCCCGCCGACAACCTTAGCGCGCTGGATAACCAAGCAATTGTTTGGTTAAATTATTGCCCGTGTGGAGCGACGAGCAGGAAGCCCTGCGACAGGCCGTGCGCACGCTGCTGTCCCGGGAATCCAGCCCCGCCGCCGTTCGTACCGCGGTCGAACTGCCACGCGGATACGACGAAAAGGTCTTTTCCACGCTGTGCCGGCAAATCGGCGTTTCGGGGCTGGCCGTCCCGGAGGATTTCGGCGGTGCCGGTGGCAGCCTACTGGACGCCTGCCTGGTGCTCGAGGAGCTGGGTCGGGCCTTGACGCCGGCACCGGTGCTGGGTTCCGCCGTGCTTGCGGCTCAGGCGCTGCTGGCGAGCGAGGACGACACGGCGTGTCGCCGGCTGCTGCCGGGCATCGCGGAGGGCAGCTCCATCGCGACGCTGGCGCTGGCCGGTCCGGAGGGCCGCTGGGATCCGGACGCCCCGCCGTGCACCGCGACCGCGGACGGCGTGCTGCACGGCAACGCGCACTACGTGCTAGACGGCGACCACGCGGATATCGTGCTGGTCGCCGCGGATACACCCGACGGCGTCGGCCTGTTCGAACTCGACCTCGGCGACGGTGTGCGGCGTGCGCACACCCCCACGATGGATCTCACCCGCCGACTGGCCAGCATCGAGCTGACCGGCGCGCCCGGGTACCGGATCGGGTCTGGCGACGCGGCACCGGCGCTGCGCAGGGCGCGCGACCTTGCCTGCGTGGCGCTTAGCTTCGAGCAGGTGGGCGCGGCCGCCCGGTGCCTCGAGCTGACCGTAGAATACACCAAGAACCGGGTGCAGTTCGGCCGGCCGATCGGCGGGTTCCAAACGCTCAAGCACCGGATGGCGGACGCGTACGTGCTGGTGGAGACCGCCCGCTCGGCGGCGTGGGCGGCCGCGCAGGCGATCGCCGACGAACAGGCGCTCGCCGAGCGCGCCGCGATCGCCAAGACGTACTGCTCGGAGGCGTTCCACCAGGTCGCAGCGGAGATGATCCAGCTGCACGGCGGTATCGCAATCACCTGGGAACACGACGCCCAGCTGTACTTCAAGCGGGCCCACGGCAGCGCTCAGTTGTTTGGCCAGCCTCGCGACTTCGTCGCTGAGCTGGCCTCGTGCGTCGCCTAAAAAGACTCACGAGGCCAGCTCAGCAATTCTTCGAGCCACGCGGCGGGGCGGGTCTCCGCGTTCGGATCCGTGGCGGTGTACTTGCTGCGGTAGAACAGCAGCGGCACCTCGTCGCGTACCGGGCCGAGCTCGGTGACGCGGCCGAGCACCACGCGGTGGTCGCCGCCGTCGAACACGTCCGCGATGCCGCAGTCCACCCAGGTGAGCACGTCGTCAAGGACCGGGCACCCGCCTGGCGAGGACGACCAGCCCAGCCCGGCGAACTTGTCCGTGCCACCGGTACCGAACACCTGGGACACGTCGCGCTGCTCCGCGGTGAGCACGTTGACGCAGAACCGCCCGCCCCTGCCGATCGCCTGCCAGCTGCGCGACGCCCGCGCGGGGCAGAACAGCACCAGCGGTGGATCGAGGGACAGCGCGGCGAACGACTGGCAGGCGAACCCGGCGGGTTGCTGGCCGTCCATCCCGGTCACCACGGTCACCCCGGTGCAGAAGTGCCCGAGCACGGACCGGAACGCGCCCGCTTCGACGGTGTGCGCCGGAGCGTTCACGGCCGCGCACCGACGCTGAAGTCGTGCCCCCACAGGCTCACCGCGGTGCTCTCCCGCGCGATCCAGTTCTCGTCGTCGACCTGCCGTCCCTCGCAACCGAACTCGACATCGAAGCCGCCGGGCGTCTTCATGTAGAAGGACAGCATCAGGTCGTTCACATGCCGCCCGAGCGTCGCGGACATCGGCACCTTGCGGCGATACGCCCGATCGAGGCACAGCCCCACATCGTCGGTGTTCTCCACCTCGAGCATCAGGTGCACGATGCCGCTCGGGGTGGGCATCGGCAGGAACGCGAGGCTGTGGTGGCGCGGGTTGCAGCCGAAGAACCGCAGCCACGCGGGCGGGTCGTCCTCGCCGCGCCCCACCAGCTGCGGCGGCAGCCGCATCGAGTCGCGCAACCGGAACCCGAGCACGTCGCGGTAGAAGCGCAGCGCCGCCTCATCGTCGTGGGTGGAGAGCACCACGTGGCCGAGGCCCTGTTCCTCGGTGACGAACGTGTGGCCGTACGGGCTGACCACCCGGCGATGCTCGAGCGCGGCGCCGTGGAAAACCTCGAGCGTGTTGCCGGACGGGTCGTCGAACCGGATCAGGTCCATCACCCTGCGCTCGGCTAGCTCGTCGGCTTCGGCCGCCTTGTACGCGATCCCGGCCTCGTCCAGTCTCGCCCGGATCTCCTCCAGCTCCGCGGCGTTGGCCACCTCCCAGCCGGAGATGGCCAGCCGATCGTGCTCGCTGGGGACGATCACCAGCCGCGCGGGGAACTCGTCCATCCGCAGGTACAGCGCGTCCGGGTTGGCGCCCTTGCCCTCCACCAGGCCGAGGACCTTCAACGCGAACTCGCGCCAGGCGTCCATATCGGTCGCCTCGATCCGCATGTATCCCAGCGAGCGGATGCCCATCACGCGTCACCTCCGTCCAAGAAGCTGGTGGCCAGGCGGTTGAACTCGTCGAAGCATTCCAACTGGGCCCAGTGCCCGCAGCGGCCGAACACGTGCAGTTGCGCGCGCGGCATCAGCTTCAGCGCGGCCAGCGCGCCGTCCAGCGGGTTGACCCGATCCTCGCGGCCCCAGATCAGCAGCACGCGCTGGCGCAGCCGGTACGCCTCCCGCCACAGCATGCCGTCCTCGAAGGTGTCCGGGTTGGTGAACGACGCCCCCATGGACTTCATGGCCCGCAACGATTCCGGTGTGCTTGCCACCTGGAACCGCTCCTCGACCAGCTCGTCGGTGACCAGGCTCTGGTCGTAGACAAGGGTGCGCAGGAACTCCGCGAGCTTCTCCCTGCTCGGGCCGGGCGGCGCGGCGAACTGGGCCAGTTTCTTCACGCCCTCGGTGGGATCCGGGGAGAACACGTTCAGCCCGAGCCCGCCGGGGGCCATCAGCACCAGGCGTCCCGCGCGGTCCGGGTAGCGCAACGCGAAGCGCACCGCGGTGCCGCCGCCGAGCGAGTTGCCGATCAGCGGCACCCGCCCGATGCCCAGTTCGTTCAGCAGCGCGTGCAGGGCGTCCGCGCTGAACGTGAAGAACTGGTCGGTGATCTCGGGTTTGTCCGAGTAGCCGAAGCCGGGCTGGTCGACCAGCAGCGTGCGGAACGAGCGGGCGAACACCGGCAGGTTGCGGCCGAAGTTGCTCCACGCCGAGGCGCCGGGGCCGCCGCCGTGCAGCAGCACCACCGGTGGGCCGTCCGCCGGGCCCGCCTCGTGATAGTGCAACCGCATCCCGCCCGCGTCGGCGTACCGGCTGGTGGACTCGAAGTCGATGGCCGTCCCGGCGGTAGCCGTCATCCGTGCACCTCCGTTGAGCTGAAGGACCTCGGGTGGGTCCGTCAGCACTGTCTTATAGCCAGGCGTCCTGGACGGGTAGATCGAGCTCGTGCTGGCCGTACATGGCGAGTGCCTTCTCCGGGTCGTTGATCGCGTGTACCCGGCCGGCGTGCGCGTCCCGCCAGAACCGCTGGATCGGGGTGCCGACCTTCAACGCGCGCCCGCCCGCGCTTTCGAACAGCCGGTCCACCGCGCGGATCGCGGCCCCCGTCGCGTTCACCTGATCCCGCCGCAGCCGCATCCGAAGCGGCATCGGGATCTTCTCCCCGCGCCGCGCGAGCTCCATTTCCTCCGCGATGTTGCGCTCGATGCTCAGCATCGCACCGTCGATCTCGCTCGCCGCTTCGGCGATCCGCATCTGGTTGAACGTGTCGTCCGCGGCCTTGCCGCCGGTGGACGCGCGCACCCGCTCCCGGGTGTATCCCACGTAGGCCTGGTACGCGCCGCTGGCCATACCGATCACCGGCACCGAGATCGAACAGGAGAACACCGAGGCGAACGGGAGCCGGTACAGCGGCGCGGTGTTCACCTCCTGGCCGGGGCACCGGCACTTTCCGGTGTCCACGAAACTCAGCGTGCGGTACTCCGGCACGAACACATCGTCGACGATGATGTCGTTGCTCCCGGTACCGCGCAGGCCGACGGTGTCCCACACGTCGTCGATGGCGTAGTCCTCGCGAGGCAGCAAGAAGGTCCGGAAATCGGTCGGCGTGCCGTCCTTGTCCAGCACGAGCCCGCCGACGAAAACCCAGGTCGCGTAGTCGCAGCCGGACGAGAAGCTCCACCGGCCGCTAAACCGGAATCCGCCGTCCACCGGCTTCGCCCTGCCCATCGGGGCGTACGACGAGGAGATCCGCACATCGGTGTCCTCGCCCCACACCTCGTCCTGTGCCTGGCCGGCGAACAGCCCGAGCTGCCACGGGTGCACGCCGAGCACCGAGGCCACCCAGCCGGTCGATCCGCAGGCGCTCGCCAGTAGCCGCACCGCGGTGTAGAAGGTGCCGGGGTCGGCCTCGTAACCACCGTGCCGCGCGGGCTGCAGCAACTTGAAGAATCCCAGTTCCTGCAACGACTTGATGGACTCTTCCGGTATCCGGCGGAGGTCCTCAGCCTCCTGGGCGCGCTCGGCCAGCACCGGCAACAACTCCCGAATCCCGGCGACGACCTGCTGACCGGCTTGCTCGCCCATCGGTTGCTCCCGTTCTCCTCGGTGCGGGGTTGGCTTGCCGTGAAACACGTTGCCGCCTTCCCGGCTTTGCGCTCGCCGACAAGACTAGAACACGTTCTCGTTTCTGTCGACAGCACGCTACCGCTCGCCGCGCAGTTCCAGCGCGATGTCGATGAGCTGATCTTCCTGCCCGCCGACCAAGTTGCGCTCCCCAGCGCGAACCAGGATCCGCGCATCCGACACGCCATAGCGCTCCGCCTGTCGCCTGGCGTGCTTGAGGAAGCTGGAGTACACGCCCGCGTAGCCCATCACCAGCGCGGAACGATCCAGCAGGCATTCCTCCGGCATCGCGGGCCGCACCACGTCTTCGGCGGCATCTGCCATGGCGAAGAAGTCGATGCCGGTGCGGATACCGAGCTTGTCGCACACCCCGACGAAGGCCTCGACCGGCGTGTTGCCCGCGCCGGCGCCGAACCGGCGGGCGCTACCGTCGATCTGCTCGGCGCCTGCCCGCACCGCGGCCACCGAGTTCGCCACCCCGAGCCCGAGATTCTCGTGGCCGTGGAAGCCCACCTGAGCCTCCGAGCCGACCTCAGCCACCAGTGCGCCGATCCGGTCGGAAACCTGTTCCAGCACCAGCGCCCCGGCCGAGTCGACGACGTACACGCACTGGCAGCCGGCGTCCACCATGATCCTGGCCTGCTTGGCGAGCGTTTCAGGAGATTGCGAATAAGCCATCATCAGGAAGCCGACGGTCTCCAGTCCCCACTGTCTGGCCAGGCCGAAATGCTGCACGGAAACATCGGCTTCGGTGCAGTGCGTGGCGATCCGGCAGATCGACGCCCCGTTGTCCCGCGCCATGCGGATGTCGTCGGTGATCCCGACACCGGGCAGCATCAGGAACGCGATCTCGGCGCGGGTCGCGGTTCGCGCCGCGATCGTGATCAACTCCTGCTCGGGCGTGTGGCTGAACCCGTAGTTGAACGACGATCCGCCGAGCCCGTCGCCGTGCGTCACCTCGATCACCGGCACACCGGCCGAATCCAGTGCGGCGACGATCGAGCGTACTTCCTCGGCGGTGAACTGGTGGCGCTTGTGGTGCGAGCCGTCCCGCAACGACGTGTCGGTGACGCGAATGTCGCGCATAACGATCTCCTTGTTCAGACGGCGCTTGCCACCAGCGAGCGGACCAGGTCTTCGCCGACCTTGGCGGCCGCGGCGGTCATGATGTCGAGGTTTCCGGAGTATGACGGCAGAAAGTCCCCGGCGCCCGCCACCTCGATGAACACCGAGACCCGGGCGAACCCACCGGTCGCCGGGCTCGGATCGTCGAACTGCGGTTTGCTGAGCAACCGGTAGCCGGGCACGTAACCGGCCACATCGGCGGCCATTCCGGTGATCGACTCGGCGATGGCGGCGGTGTCGGCGTCCGGCGGGATCGCGCAGAAGATGCTGTCCCGCATGATCATGGGCGGCTCGGCCGGGTTCAGCACGATGATCGCCTTACCACGCTCTGCCCCGCCGATCACCTCGATCCCGCGCCCGGTGGTGCGGGTGAACTCGTCGATGTTCGCCCGCGTCCCCGGACCCGCGGAAAGCGAGGCGACCGACGCGACGATCTCCGCGTAGCTCACCGGGACGACCCTGGATACCGCGTGCACCATCGGGATCGTGGCCTGCCCGCCGCAGGTGATCAGATTGACGTTCGGCGCGTCCGCGTACTCCCCGAGGTTCACCGGTGGCACCACGTACGGCCCGACCGCGGCCGGCGTCAAGTCGATGGCGCGGATGCCGGCATCCGCGTAGCGCGGCGCGTTCGCCTGGTGCACGGACGCCGATGTCGCCTCGAATACCAGGTCCGGCAGCTCGTCGCGGGCCAGCAACCAGTCGATGCCCTCGGCGCTGGCCTCGACGCCAAGCGCGGCCGCCCGTCGCAACCCCTCGCTTTCCGCATCGATCCCGATCATCCAGCGGGGCTCGATCACCGGGGAACGCCTGAGTTTGTACAGCAGATCGGTGCCGATATTCCCGGAGCCCACGATCGCCGCGGTTGCTTTCCCGTTCACCACTCACCTCATTCGAACGAAACGGATACCGAGCCGACCTCGGCGTCGTGGGCACGAAAGTCGGCGCGAAAGTGATCACCCTGGTGCGCGTCGATCGCGCGGGTGCAGGATCCCGGCAGCACGATCTGGCCCGCTGACAGCCGCACCCCGAACCTCTCGACCTTCCCGGCGAGCCACGCGACCGCGGTCGCCGGGTTACCAAGCACCGCATCGGAGCGCCCTGCCACGACTTCCTCGGATCCCTTGTACAGCACCGCGTCAATCGCCGTCACGTCCACTTCGGACGGCGCGATGCGCTGGGCGCCGAGCACGAATCCGGCTGACGACGCGTTGTCCGCGATGGTGTCCGGCAGGCTGATCCGCCAATCCAGGATCCGGCTGTCGATCAGTTCGATAGCCGGCAGGAACGCCTCGGTTGCCGCGAGCACGTCCGCCTCGGTGCACCCCTCGCCAGGCAGGTCCGCGCCGAGCAGGAAACCGACCTCCACCTCGACGCGCGGGTAGCAGTACCGGGTCACCGGCACCGGTTCGTCCTCGGACAACCACATGTCCGAAAGCAGGTGCCCGTAGTCGGGTTCGTCGACGCCCATCATCCGTTGCATGGCCTCGGACGACAGGCCGACCTTGTGCCCGGCGACGCGCACCCCGCCCGCGAGCCTGCGCTTGATGTTCCACAGCTGGATCTCGTAGGCGTCCGCGGCGTCCAGGCCGGGGAACTGGTAGATCAGCGGCTTCACCGGTCGCCGATCACGTTCCGCGACGCGCAGCCGGTCGGCGAGTTCACCTCGATCGGACTCGGTGAGCATGGGACTCGCTCCCCTCGATGTTGAGATCGGTGATCGCGTGTGCCCCGGCGCGGCGGCCGGAGAACACGCAGTCAGCCAGCGAAAGCCCGCTGACGTAGGAGTTCGAGCACACGCCGACCGCGGAGCGACCGGCCGCGTACAAGCCGGGAACGTGGCCGCCGTCGTCGCGGAGCACCGCACCGGTGTCCTCGTCCACCACCAGCCCGCCGAGGGTGAGCATCGGGCAGGGGTAGCCGAGGTTCGGCCGGATCGAGCAGTCGATCAGCGAGTACGGCGGCCGGTCGATGCGTCGTGCGACGGACTTGCCGACCGGGTCGGGTTCGCCGGCGGCAAGCGCGTCGTGGTATTCCCGGACGGTGGCGCGCAGCCCGTTGGCGTCGATGCCCGCGCGGGCAGCCAGCTCGTCGAGGCTATGCGCGGTGACCCGCGCGGTGGAGAGCAGGTACCAACCCTGCATTCGCTGGAACCACAACGCGGGCCCGCGCAACTGGCGGCGTGCCGCGGCCAGGATCCGGCTGTCGATCAGCAACCACGCCCTGCCGTCATGCCGGGTGATCATCGCCTCGCCGATGGCCGCGCCGTACCGCGACTCGTCGCACACCCGGCGGCCGTGGCGATCAACCAGCAGCCCTTCGATCAGCGCGCTCGGCGGCGTGACGAACCGCCACGCCGACACTCGGTCCATCTTCGCCGTCGAACCGCCCGCCCGCACACCGAGCCGGATACCACTGCCATCGTCGCCCGCCGTGCCAAGCGGCAGGCCACCGCGATAGCCGGGCGCGTGGCTGCGCATCATCTCCCGGTTCGCCACGAATCCGCCCGCGGCGAGCAGCACGCCCGCGCGGGCGGCTACCCGTAGCGGCCGGCCGTGCCGCTGCTCGAGCCGCGCGGCGCGGCGGTGCAGCGCACGCCCGAGCGCCGGCACGTACAGCCCGGGTTTGGTGGCATACCGGGACAGCAGCCGGTGCGCCAGGCGTGCCCAGTGCGGCGCGGCCGCCATCGTGGTGCACTCCACGCCCGTCACCCGGCCGTCCTCGTCCAGGATCAGGCTTCCGGCGCTGGTCTGCGGATGTACCCGGACGCCGCTGCGCCGCGCGGAGCGGGCGAGCGCGTCGTACAGCACCGCTCCCGAGGTTCCCTTGCCCCGCGCGCGATGCCCGCGCGGCGCCGGCGTGGCGGCCTCGGCGAACGGTCCGCAGCGCTCGCTTCCCGAGTAGTACAGGTAATGCCGGTTGCTGGGGTAGGAAGTCTTGTCAGGGCAGAGGCTGGCCTCGAACGGCACGCCCTGGGCGGCAAGCCATTCGATCATCCCGGCTGATTCCGCGCAGAACCGGCGCAGTGTCGCCGCCGACACCGCGTCACCGACCTCCATGCTCAAGTACCGGTACATGTCCTCGGGAGAATCGGATACCCCTGCCTGCCGCTGGATCGCGGTGCCGCCGCCCGCGTACACCACACCGCCGCTTGCCTTACTTGCCCCGCCACCGCAGAACCGATCCAGGACGACGACATCCGCTCCGGCCGAGGCGGCCTCGATGGCGGCGGCGGCTCCCGCGGCCCCGAATCCGACGACCACCAGGTCTGCTTCCAGGTCGTACCAGCCTGGCTGCACATCCGCCTCCTGGAGATGAAACATGTTCTACAATTCACGTGAACCATGGCCGTTACACCATAGCGCTCAAACCGGCGATGACTATAACCTGTTTCAGTATCGTATTCGGTGGAGGCGCGATGACGGGAGGCTCGATGGCTGGGCCGCACGGGTTCGACGTGGTCGTCGTCGGCAGCGGCGCGGCCGGGATGACCGCGGCGCTGACCGCGGCACACCACGGCCTGCGACCACTGGTCGTGGAGAAGGCCGCGCACTTCGGCGGCTCCTGCGCGCGCTCAGGCGGCGGGGTGTGGGTCCCGAACAACGACGTGCTCCGCGAGGCCGGCGTGCCGGACACCCCCGAGCAGGCCGACAGCTACCTGCGGCACATCGTCGGCGATGTGGTCGGCGAGGATCGTATCCAGGCGTTTCTCGCGGCCGGCCCGGAGATGATCTCGTTCGTGCGCCGGACCACCCCGCTGCGTTTCGGCTGGGTGACCGGCTACTCCGACTACTACCCGGAAGCGCCCGGTGGCCTGCGCGGTGGGCGGTCCATCGAACCGCGCCCGATGGACGCGGGCGTGCTCGGCGCGGAACGCGCCAACCTGGAACCGCCGTACGCGGCGGGACCCGGTGGCATCGCGATCACCCAGGCGGACTATCGCTGGTTGAATCTGATCGCTCGGCATCCGCGCGGTATCGCCGCCGCGATCAAGATCGCCTCCAGGCACCTGCTCTCCCGGCTACGCCGCAAAGAGCTGGTGAGCATGGGGCAGGCGCTCGCCGCCGGACTGCGTGCCGGGTTGGTCGCGGCCGACGTACCGGTCTGGTTGAACACTCCCCTGATCGATCTGCACGTGACCGACGGCCGGGTCACCGGTGTGGTGGTGGAACATTCCGGCCAGCAATTGACGGTACCCGCTCCGGGTGGCGTAATCCTTGCCTCCGGCGGGTTCGAGCGCAACGAGCGGATGCGCAAGGAGCACCAGCGGGAGCCCATTGGTGCACAGTGGACGGTGGGAGCGAAGGCGAACACCGGCGACGGGATCGAGGCAGGGCTGCGGCTCGGCGCCGCGACCGAGCTGATGGACGACGCGTGGTGGGGGCCGTCCATCCCGCTCACCGGCGGGCCGTACTTCTGCCTCGCCGAGCGCACGTTGCCAGGGTGCCTGCTGGTCAACGCGGACGGCAACCGGTTCGTGAACGAGGCCGCTCCGTACGTGGACGCGGTGCACGCGATGTACGGCGACGGCACCGGTAGCGCGCGGAACATCCCCACCTGGTTGATCGCCGATCAGCGCTACCGCAACCGGTACCTGTTCGCCGGGCTCGGGCCACGGCAACCGTTTCCTGGCCGCTGGTACAAGGCCGGCGTCGTGCACAAGGCGAGCAGCATCGAGGCGCTCGCCGCCGAGATCGACGTCCCCCCGGCATCGCTTCGCTCCACTGTGGATAGGTTCAACGGCTTTGCCCTTAGCGGCACGGACGAGGACTTCCGGCGCGGCGAGTCCGGCTACGACCATTACTACGGCGATCCGCGCAACCGGCCGAGCCCCAGCCTGGCGCCACTGGAACGTCCCCCGTTTCACGCCGTCAAGATCGTGCCGGGGGATCTCGGCACCAAGGGCGGGCTGTGCACCGACACCCGCGCGCGGGTGCTGCGCACCGACGGCACCGTGATCGCGGGGCTGTACGCGGCCGGAAACGCCAGCGGTGCGGTGATGGGACACACCTACGCCGGGCCCGGCGCCACCATCGGACCGGCCATGACGTTCGGCTACCTTGCGGCACTGGACATCGCCTCGGCGAGCGGATCCACCGCGCAACACACGCTGACCAGCGAGCAGCACACTGGAGGAACTCGATGACCCAGCTGAGCGCGAAGAACGGCGAGCACGAGGCCCGCACCATCGATGTCGGCACCCCGCCGACCAGATTCGCTCGTGGCTGGCACTGCCTTGGCCTCGCCGAAACCTTCCGGGACGGTCAGCCGCACGCGATCGAGGCGTTCGGGACCAAGCTGGTGGCGTTCGCCGGCGAGGACGGCACGCTGAACGTGCTGGACGCCTACTGCCGGCACATGGGCGGCGACCTCAGTCAGGGCACCATCAAGGGCGACGCGGTGGCCTGCCCGTTCCACGACTGGCGGTGGGCGGGCAACGGTCGCTGTGTCGGGATTCCGTACGGCAGAAGGATTCCGTTGCGGGCCAGGACGAGGTCATGGCTCACTCTGGAGGAGAACAAGCAGCTGTTCGTGTGGAACGATCCGGAGGGCAACCCGCCGCCGGAGAACGTCGTCATCCCGAGGGTGGAGGGCGCGTTCTCGGACGAGTGGAGCAACTGGACCTGGGATTCCGTCCAGATCAACGGCTCCAACTGCCGGGAGATCATCGACAACATGGTGGATATGGCGCACTTCTTCTATATCCACTTCGCGTTCCCGACCTTCTTCAAGAACGTCTTCGAGGGCCACATCGCCACGCAGTACCTGCATTCCAAGGGCAGGCCCGATGTCGGCCAGAACTCCAACTATTCCGGCGAGGACAACCTGTTGCGCTCCGAGGCCTCGTACTACGGGCCGTCGTACATGATCAACTACCTGTGGCACGACTTCAAGGGCACCGAGATCGAGACGGTGCTCATCAACTGCCACTACCCGGTCAGCGCAGATTCTTTCGTGCTGCAATGGGGCGTCATCGTGAAGAAGCTGCCGGGACTCAACGACGAGCAGGCTGACAAGGTGGCCGCGAAGTTCGCGAAGAGCTTCGGCATCGGCTTCCTGCAGGACGTGGAGATCTGGAAGAACAAGACCCGGATCGACAACCCGTTGCTCTGCGAGGAAGACGGCCCGGTGTATCAGCTGCGCCGCTGGTACGACCAGTTCTACACGGACGTCGCGGACATCACCGACGACATGGTGCAGCGCTTCGAGTTCGAAGTGGACACGTCGCGAGCGAACGAGGCGTGGGAGGCGGAGGTCGCGGAGAACCTCGCGCGCCGGGAAGTCGAGCAGACGGGAGCGCGGTAAGCGTGTCGGAATCGGCGTTGTGGGCGAAGGCTTCGCCACCAGAACACGAGGAGGAGCTCGCCAGCCTGCGTGCGGCGACGCTGCGGGACAAGCACGACTACCTCGAGGCGCGCTTTCAGCCGCACCACTGCGACAGCTGCGGGCACCGGCTGCTGGTGTGCAAGACCAGCATGCGGCACACCAGCATCCAATGGACGGCCGAGGCCGCCGGCGGCTGCCCGGAACTCGCCGGGCGATCTGACGGGTCCGGCCAGCCGGTCGCCGGCTGCGCGAAGCTGGCGGCCAGCATCGAGGAAGCGGCGCGGGACGGGCGGATCGCGCTGCCCGGTGGGAGCGGGCCGTGACCGAGGTCTGCCGGGTGCGCGTCACCGAGGTGATCACCGAGACGCCCGACGCGTGCTCGTTCGTGCTGGCGGTTCCGCCGGAATACGCCGATCGCTTCCGCTACGCGCCAGGACAGTTCATCACCGTGCGGGTCCCGAGCGAGCGGTGCGAATCAGTGGCCCGCTGCTATTCGCTGTCCAGCTCACCGCATACCGACGCGGCGCCGCAGATCACCGTGAAGCGGACCGCCGGCGGGTACGCCTCGAACTGGCTGTGCGACAACGTCTCCGCCGGTACCGAGCTGACGGTGCTGCCGCCGGCGGGGGTGTTCACGCCTCGCTCGCTCGGTGACGACCTGCTGCTGCTCGCCGGTGGCAGCGGTATTACCCCGGTCGCTTCCATCGTCAAGTCCGCGCTGTCTTCCGGGTCCGGCCGCCTCGTGCTGGTGTACGCGAACCAGGATGAACGATCGGTGATCCTGGCCGGCGAACTTCGGGAACTGTCCGCGCGATACGGCACGCGGCTGACCGTCATCCACTGGCTGGAAAGCCTGCTGGGCCTACCGGACGCCGAGCAGCTGCGCGCGCTCCTCACGCCGTACGCGGGCTACCAGACATATCTGTGCGGCCCGGCCGGGTTCATGGACACCGCGCGCGCCGCTTTGCGAGAGCTCGGCGTCGACCGGGACCGCATCCATGTCGAGAAATTCCGCTCGCTGTCGGAGAATCCGTTCCTGGCCGCACCGGCCGTCACCGAGCCGCAGGAAGATCGATCGCCCGCTTCGGTGGACGTCGATCTGGACGGCCAGCAGTACGCGCTCACCTGGCCGGCCGGGACCAAGCTGCTCGATCTGATGCTCGACGAGGGCGTTCCGGCCCCGTACTCCTGCCGCGAGGGTGCGTGCAGCGCCTGCGCTTGCCGGCTGGTCTCCGGTGAGGTGAAGATGCTGAACAACGAGGTGCTCGATCAGGAAGACCTGGACGACGGGATCATCCTCGCCTGCCAATCGCTGCCGGTGACCGATTCCGTGCGGATCAGCTACGAGTAGGGAGGCAACGGTGCCGATCGATCCGGATGTCGCGGTGGGGGGCTCGCTTGGCGAGACGGAGTTCTCCTGGACCGCTTCGGATGTGCTGCTCTACCACCTCGCGCTCGGCGCGGGGGCGCGGCCGACCGAGCCGGCCGAGCTGCGCTACGCCTACGAACGAGACCTGCGCGTACTGCCGACTTTCGGCATCATCGCCCCGAATCTGCGCGATACCGGTACACCTTCGGTGTCCTTTCCCGGCGTCGAGATCGATCTCGCCAAGGTGTTGCACGGCAGGCAGGAGATCGTGCTGCACCGGCCGATCCCGGTTGAGGGCAAGGCAATCACCCGCAGCCGGATCGCGGATATCTATGACAAGGGCAGCGCCGCGGTGCTCCTGCAGGAGGGCGAGACCGTGGATCCCGCGGGTAATCCACTGTGGACAACCCGGTCGGCGATCTTCGCCCGAGGTGAGGGCGGATTCGGTGGAAAACGCGGGCCGTCCGAGCGGGTCGAGCTGCCCGACAGGGAGCCGGATTCCGTGCTGGAGAAGCCGATCCTGCCGCAGCAGGCGCTGCTGTACCGGCTGTGCGGGGACCGCAACCCGCTGCACGCCGACCCGGAGTTCGCCGCGGCGGCCGGGTTTCCCGCACCGATCCTGCACGGGCTGTGCTCCTACGGGATGGTCTGCAAGGAGGTCGTTGACGGGCTGCTGGACGGCGACGTCGCTCGGGTGGCGTCCTACGCGGCCCGGTTCGCCGGCGTGGTGTACCCCGGCGAGACGCTGCGTACCCGGGTGTGGCGGGAAGGCGACCGGCTGCTGCTGACCACTTCCGCGGCCGAGCGAGACGACGCCCCGGTGCTGGCGGATGTCACGCTGACGGTCGACTCCTGAGCACGCGAGCCGCTCCTGTCGAAATCCCACCACCGGGGCGGGCAGCCTCGGCGCCACAGTGGTCACCGTCCACGACTGCGCGATGCTGCCGTCCCAACGCACGATATGGAGGGGCTCAGGCATGCGGGGTGGGCCGGTAGATGAGCTCTTGGGTGTGGCCGTCGAGCGTCCGGCTTTCGATGAGCTCGAGGTCGAAGTCGGCCGCACCCTGGAAGATCGGGTCCAGCCCGGTCTGACCGGTGATCACGGGGAAGAGCGTCACCTGGACGCGGTCGACCAGGCCGGCGGCCATCAGCGCCCGGTTCAGCGACAGGCTGCCGTGCGAGCGCAACGGCACCTCGGACTCCGCTTTGAGCCGGGCGACGATGTCGACGGCGTCGCCGCTCACGACGGTCGCGTCCGGCCAGTCGAGAGATCCTTGCAGTGTGGTCGACACCACCGTCGCCGGCAGGCTCCTCATCCGCGTGACCCAGGGGTCACGCACCTCGGACTCCTCGGTGCTCGAGGCCAGCATCCGCGCGAACGCCCGATACGTGTTGGCCCCGAAGACCATCCGCTGCTTCTGGTCGTACAGGGCGAGGCGGTGCTCGAGCAGCTCGGGGCCTTGCTTGCCCCAGTAGCCGGTCCAGTTGCCACTTGCGGCGCCGAAGCCGTCGAGGCTGGAAAAGACGTCGAAGGTGTAGGTAGCGGTCATGCTGCTCTCCTCGAGTAACGGTTGATCGGGTCTGAAGAGACAGACTGGGAACGAGGGCGAAACTCATCGCCGCCGGCAGAAGCTCCAGGTGCCCTTTGGGCTGGTCCTTCTCGATGTGTGCGAGGGGCTGATCACCGGCATCGCCATCTACCTCGACGCCGATCGGTTGATCCCGCTCTTCGGTTCGCCCGCGCTGGGCTCTGGGGCCGCGAAAACGCCGCCGTCTCGCCGATAAGTTTCGGCGCTTCGGCCCGTCTAACCCTGGACAGCGAATCGACAGCACACCGGAGGAGCGCAACCGTGACAAGCGTCCAGCCCATCGTCGTCACACCTGACCTGGCACGCCTGCAGGCCTTCTACGGGCGTCTGCTCGGCGCCGTGGAAGTACGCCGCTTTCCAGAGGACGGCCCCACCTTCTTCGTGAACCTGAAGCTGGGCGACTCCGAGCTCGGACTCGTCGCCGAGCCGGCTGACCTGACCGCACCGCAGCGCTTCGCGCTGAGCGTGGACGTCGACGACGTCAATGTCCTGCTGGATCGGGTGGAGCCGGCCGGCGGACGTGTGCTCGGCCCGTCGACGGATATGCCGTGGGGACAACGAGTGGCCCACATCCACGACCCCGACGGGAACATGGTCAACCTGACCCAAACCCTGTAACGATCGGCGGAACACGCGCTGATGGCTCCCCTCAGCAGCCGTCGCGGAGATGCCTGGCGGAAGTGAGCTTTCCAGACGGGTAGCTCACTTCCGCCAACTCATGACGGGCAAGGTCTAGTGCCAGTTGCTGATCTTGACGTCGTGCGGCGCTGGCTCGCCCTTGCCGGTTTCGACCAGCTTCTTGAGGCTCATCAGGAAGGTCGCCCACTTGGTGCTGCAGTGGTGCATGAATTCCACCGGCTCCTGCCAGCCTTCGTGGCTGAACAGCACGATCGTGAAGTCGTCCTCCCGCTTTAGCTCGAAGCGGATCCGCGTGCCGATCCACTCCTCGGGACCGTAGACGACCTCCCATAGCACGAGTTTCGTTGGCTGAGACTCCAGGACCTTCATGTCGAACCCGGCGGGAGGCGGCGCGTCTTGGAAACGGACGCGGAATACTCCCCCGACATCGCCGTCGCCCTCCATGCCCTCCGTCCACCAGCCCGACAGCCCGTCGGCCGTGGTCAAGGCCGCGTAGACGTCCTCGGGAGGCGACGTGACCCCGACCCTGTGCAGTATGTCCACCATCTCGATATCTCTTTCCCGGGTAGGCGCCCGCATTTGGGCGCGGCTCCTCAGCGCCGCCACGGATGTGGCGACGTTCGAACGAGTTTGCTCAGCCTTCCTGGCTGCGCTGGATCGCTTCGGCGATCCGCTTGATGCGACGCAGCCGGGCGTCCCAGGTGGCTCCGACCGACGACAGCTGCGCGACCGCGCGCGCAAGCTGGGCCTCGTCCACCTCGTAGCGGCGCTCGCGTCCGGACGGCGTGACGTGGACCAGCCCGACGCGCTCGAGTACGCCGAGGTGTTTGGCGACCGCCTGCCGCGTGACCGGCAGCTGCTCACTCAGCGCGGTTGCCGTGCCGCCGCCGTCGGTCAGCAGCAGGTCGAGCATCCGCCGCCGGGTCGGATCGCCCACGGCCGACCAGATGTCGTCGTCGATGGTGACGCTCATGGCGCCGACACCAGCCGAGCGACGTACGCGACGAGGCGGGGCAGGAAGTGGTCCCAGGCGCTGGCGTGTTCGCGGTACTTTTCCTCGAGCACGGCCGCCTCCCAGCCCTTCTCCCGGAACCCGGACTCGATGAAGCGCAGCAGCGTGCCCGCACCCGACGGGACCAGCTCGAAGGTCACCAGGAGGGAGTTGGCCGATGTCGCGGCCTCCCCCTCGTCGTACCCCCACCGGAAGGAGAACCGCCTGGGCGGGTCGGCCTCCACCACCGTGAGCGGTACGACCTTCGCCTCCGGCGTAGATCTGTCGCCAAACGAGATGACCCCTCCTGAGCCGGGCACCGGCTCCAGCTCCGCCTCATCCGGCCACCACTCCCGCAGGTGTTCGGGCATGCTGATGACCTCGTAGACCACCTCGGGTCCGGCTTCGACGTGGATCTCCCGCTCGATGCTGCCGTACTCCATCCCACTCCCCGTCCTCTCGCAACCTTTAGTTGCACATTACGGCATCCATCCAGAATGCGCAACCACTGGTTGCTCGCCCGGTCACCTGTGCTCGCCTGTCGGACGAGCGTACGTTTCTTGGAGCCGGCCCCATGGGAGCGGAAGTTTGGGCATGATGCGGCCATGGCGGAAATCGGAAGTGACGCGGTCGCTACTGATCGCGGGGGCCTCGATCCAGCGACGTTGGAGGATCTGCTCAAGGACGAGCTGGCCCGGGGAGACGCAACACTGGGACGCACGGAGACCAAGACGAGCATCCTGCTGGCGGTGTTCAGTCCGATCCTTACCGTTGGCCTCGCCGTGTTGCCGCAGGCTTCGACGCCACTGACGGCCCGTCTCGTGTCCTGGGCCGCGTTGGCGCTGCTGGCTTTGGCGCTGCTGGTGTTGTTGTGGAATGTGCGGCCACGACTGCGAGGGAGTGGCTTCGCCACCTACGAGTCGATGACGGATGCCGAGCTCGTGCAGCACTTCACCCGCATCGCGGCTGATCCTCACCGTTGGCATCGGGAACGGTTGCTCGTGGTTGCTCAGCTCGGAGCCAAGAAGTTCAAGATGCTTCGAGCGGCGACCACCCTCATCGTCAGTGCGCTGTTTTTGGCGATCGCCGCGGCCATCGCGGCCGCGACGTCGATTTGATGCGGACAATCGCGGCACGCGGTCACCCGAGTTACTTCCCTGTGCACATCAGCAGATGACCCCGGCGGTACCGTTCCTCCGCGCGCGGCTCACGCAGCATCCGGCCGACTTCGATAAATCCGGCTTCGCCGGCCAGCCCCGCGAGGTCGTCGATTGGCCACCGGTACGCCGTCGCCACCTTGTGGTCGAACGCTGTAGTCGGCTCACCTTCTGACTCGAAGAAGGCGAGCAACAGGTGGCCGTCGGGCGCGAGTACCCGATGGAACTCGGCAAAGTACGACGGCATCTCCCGCGGTGGGGTGTGAATTACCGAATACCAGGAGACGATGCCGGGTAGCTTGCCGTCGGCCAGGTCCAGGGCGTCCATGGAACCGACGTCGAACCGCAGGTCCGGGTATGCCGCGCGAGCGAGATCGACCATCATCGGCGACAGGTCGACACCGAAGACGTCCAGCCCCAGGTCCCGCAGGTGCGCGGTCACCCGTCCAGGCCCGCATCCCAGCTCGGCGACGGGTCCGGGATCAGCGGTCCGTGCGAGCTCAGCGAACGCGGCGAGCACCGCGCGATCCAGCGGAAGAGCGTCGAGCTCATCGCGGGCGAATTCGGCGTACCGGACGGCGACGGCATCGTAGGCATCGGCTGTCGCATCGAGGTGTGAGGAAGGTTCAGTCACAAGAGGACACTAGGTCCCCACCGCACCGACGACCGCATCGGACTGGGCTGGCCGACGCGGTCCTCACGCTCGGCTCGTGAGCCCGTAGAACGTGTCGACCACGTGCTGGATCGGCTCGCCGGGGCCGAAGTGGTGCCGTACGCCCGCGTCGATGGCCCACCCGATCTCGTCGTCCTCCGCTATGCCACCGGTAATCACCGGGATGTCCGCGCCCTGCTCGGCGAGTAGCCGCACGACCTCCACGCTGAACTCGCCGAGCCCGCCGCTCAGTGAACTCACCCCGACGACATCGGCGTCTTCCGCGACGGCCGTGGCCACGATGGTTTCCGGCAGGTTCCGCTTGCCCAGGTACACGACCTCCATGCCGGCCTCGGTGAGGTGCTTCGCGATCAGCAGCACACCGACGTCGTGCCCGTCCAGCCCGACCTTGGCGAGCACCACCCGAGGCCGCCTGCTCATCCTGCCTCCCGGAACCCACTCCGGGTGGCCTCGATGATCTGCTCGATCGTGGCGCCGGCCCGCAGCGCCTCCGCCGACGGTGGCAGCAGGTTGCCGGTGCCGCGCGCGGCCAGCCGGACCCGCTCCAGCGTGCCGTCCAGCGCCGGACCGGCATGCTGCTCCTTGTGCTTGCGGACCCGCTCGCGCAATTGACCTTCCACGACGTCCAGGCCAGGCACGGGTTCGGTGGATCCGGCGAACAACCCCTGCCACCGGGGCGCACCGGCGGTGTTCTCCCCGATGAACTCCCGCTCGCCCGAGTCCAGCTGGCGCTGCCGGGTACCGCGCCGCTCGTCGATCAGCTCGGCGATGTAGCCGCTGTACAGGCAGGCGAGCGCGCCGCCGCGCTCCTCGATCCGGTCGAGCTCGCGGACGACCTGTTCGCGCACCCAGGCTTCGACGTCGGTGAACTTGTGCCCACCGGCGAGCGGGTCGATGGACGCGGTGATGCCGTGCTCAGCGCCGACCACACGGAGCGTCCGGACCGCCAGCGCCGCCGCTTCGGTCGACGGCACCCGCAGCGCCTCGTCGTAGGAGGCCGCGCACAGGTAATCCACCCCGCCGAGCGTCGCGGCGGCCACACTCAACGTGCACCGCGGCACGTTCACCAGCGGCTCGTTGCTGGTCTCCAGCCCGTGCGCGTAGCCCATCAGCGCCACCGGCGGAATCTCGTCCGGCCGCACGGAAAACCGCTCGCGCAGGATCTCGCCCCACAACGCGCGCGCCACCCGGAAAACCGCCGCACACACGAACAGATCGCTGCGCTCGTTGACGAACAGCATGATCCGCTTCGCGGCCTCGACCGCGGAGTGCCCGCGCCGCACCAACTCCTCGAGGTAAGTGATGCCGTTCGCCAGCGCGATTCCCAGCGCGCGCACTGGGCCGGCGCCGGCGACATCGTAGTGGTTGGAACACACCGCCATCGCGTAGCCGGGCATCCCCTCCTCGATCGCGTAGCCGACCGTGTCGCAGGCGATACGCACGGCTTGCTCGGGGCTGAACAGTTCGGTACCGCGCGCGGTGAACTCCTTGAGCGGATCGTTCTGCATCACCAGCCGGACGTGCTCGGCGCCGCGCTCCGCGAGTACCTCGCGCACCATCGGCAACCCGACGTGACCGACGCTGTTCGCCAGCATCCCGAGGCTGTCCAGCTTCTCGAGGTCCAGCGGTGCGCAGATGGTCCGCAGGTCGTCGAGCGTTCCGCAGGAAACACCGGCGCGCCCCACCTGCGCGCGGGCCAGCCGGTGGTCGGGGTCGAAACCGAGCTGGGCCGGCAGATCGCAGGCCAGCAGCACCGATTCCGCGCCCACGTCCTGCAGCATCCGAACGCGTTCGGCGGTCATCTCCGGGCTGCCCTGGCCGGTGTAGACCATGGCCCGTGGCCGGTACGGCGGACCGTTCCCGGCACGCGTCGTGATCCACTCCCGCAGGCTCGGCTCGGCAGGCAGCGGGCCGTAGTGCCGGTGGATCGGTACCTCAGAGTCGTTGGTACGCACCGGTTCTCCGGTGTGTGGGTCAGCCGTCATCTGGGCACCTCACCGGCAGCCAGGTCCCCCGCGAGCAACCGCAGCCGGTCGACCTTCCCGTACGAGGTGCGCGGCAGGCCGGCCACCACGACGACCGAACGCGGGCGGCGGAATCCCAGCTTCGGCTCGCAGAACTCGATGAGCGTGTCCTCGTCGAGGCTGGTGCCCGCCTCCGGCGCGACGTACACCCGCACGACCTGCCCCCATCGTGGGTCGGGGATGCCGACGGCCGCCGCCTCCCTGACCCCGGGAAACTGGGTGACGACATCCTCGACCTCCTTCGGCGCGATGTTGAAGCCCCCGGAGTTGATCATCTCGTCACGCCGGCCGCGCAGGTAGATGTATCCGGCATCGTCGCGCAGGCCCATGTCCCGTGTCCAGATCCGCCCGTCCCGCAGTACCTCGGCGGTGAGCTCCGGTTTGTTGAAGTAGCCGGTCATCGCGTGCTGGCCGGTCACCACGATCTCGCCGAGCTCACCGGGCGGCAGCGTCCGCCCTTCCGGGTCAAGGACGTCGACCCGCACGCTGCGCCACGCCCGCCCGGCGGACCGAATCTGCGGCTCGCCGATCCGGTGGTCCGACTTGTCCAGCCAGGTGATCGTCATCGGCGCTTCGGATTGCCCGTACAGCTGGGAAAGCACCGGACCGTACCGGTCCATCGCCCGGCCGAGCAGGCTTTCCGAGATCGGCGCGGCACCGTAGATGATGTTCCGGAACGCGGGAGCGCTCGGCACCTCCAGCATGTCGAGCAACATGGTGGGCACCAGCTTCAGCGTGCCGATCCGTTCGCGCCTGCCGAGTTCGACCACCTCCTCCGCGTCGAACCCGTGCCGCACGTGCACGTGCCCGCCGCACGCGAGGTACGGCAACACAAAGTACCCCGCGCCGTGCGAAAGCGGCTGCACGAGCAGGATCGAACCGGACGTCGTCTCCCTGCCGAGCTCAAGCATGATGTTCATGGCCACCTGCACGAGGGCGCGGTGGCTGAGCATCACGCCCTTCGGCCGCCCGGTGGTGCCCGAGGTATACGAGATCCACGCCAGTTCCTCTGACATATCCGGAAGTTCTGGTATCTCGGCGCGGGCACCTTCGAGCAGCGCGCGGAAATCGTGCGCACCGTCCGGACGTTCGCGGTCGTCGTCGAGCCTGATCCACCGCGCGCCGGCCTCGGTTACCAGTTCCGCGGCGGTCTCGTCGAACCGGGCCTGCGTGATCAGTGCACGCGACCCGCAGTCCGCCATGATGTAACGGAAATCCGTCGGCTGCAGCCGCACGTTCAGCGCCACCCGCACCAGCCCGGCGTAGGCCAGCGCCACGTCGATGATCGGGTACTCGAGCCGGTTGTCCAGCAGCACGGCGACCCGGTCACCACGCCGCAAGCCCATGCCCAGCAAGGCGTTCGCCAGCCGCCGCGCGTCGTCGTCCAGCTCGCCGTACCGCACGGCACGCACGTCCGAGGACACCGCGGGCCGGCCGGCGTGCTCGGTGATGCCGCGGCGCAGCAGGTACGCGAGATCCATCACGATCGCCCCGCCGGGGTGAACCAGAATTGCGGGTGCGCCGATTCGCACACCGTGATGCGCACCGGCGCGGGCACGGTGAGCTCGTCGGTCAGCTCGCGGATGTGCGCGAACACCCGCACATCGCCGAGCCGCACCATCCCGAGCACGTACGGCGGCTCGATGCCTTCCGCCGGCACCCACACCCTGGTCCAGGTGTGCAGCACGCCGTCGGCTGGCAGTGCGTAGCGTTCCAGGTCGACCTCGCCGCACCGGGCACAGCCCGCCCGCTCCGGCCACATCACCCAGCCGCAGCCCGTACACCGGGTGCCGACCAATCCGCCGGCATCGAAGTCGATACGAGCGCGTTCGCCGGTGGGTCGCGCGTCCAGGGCCCGCAGCAGATCACTCATGCCACGGCCTCCAGGATGTGCACGTTGCACACCGCGGAGTCACCGTCGGTCCAGCCACCGCTGTTGTGTGCCAGCGCGATTCGCGCGTGCTCGACCTGGCGCGGGCCCGCCTCGCCGCGCAGCTGCCAGGTCAGCTCGGCCAGCTGCGCGACGCCGGTAGCACCAACCGGATGTCCCCGCGAGGACAGCCCGCCGCTCGGATTGACCACATGCTTTCCGCCGAGGCTGGTCACCCCGTCGTCCAGCAACCGGCCGGCTTCGGCGTACTCGCACAGGCCCAGCTGCTCGTAGTACAGCAGCTCACCAGGCGCCATCGCGTCGTGCACCTCGAGCACATCGAGGTCCGAGGGCCCGAGGCCGCTCTGCTGATACGCCGCGTCCGCCGTCTCGGTCGCCACCGACGGCTCGCCGTCCGCGCGCGCCGATCGCGCGGTCCGCATCGCGCTGGCCCGTACCCGCACCCGGGGGCGGCCGGCCGCTGCGACGGTACCCCGCCTGGCCACCACCACCGCGGCCGCGCCGTCGCTGATCGAGCCGCACATCAGCAGTGTCAACGGGTCCGCGATCATCTTGCTGCCGAGCACCTGATCCGCGGTCACCTCGTCGCGGTGCTGCGCATAGGGGTTCCTGGCGCCCGCCGCGTGCGATTTCACCGTGGCGCCGGCCAGATCGGCGAGCCGCAGGCTGCCCTCGTCCAGCCGGTGGCGCAGCCGCATCGCGTAAATCGCGGTGAACTGCAACCCGAGCCCGCCGGTCACGTCGATGTCGGCCGCCGAGCGCAGCGCCTCGAGGCTCTTCGCCCGGTCGCCGACGAACATCTTCTCGTGCCCGAGCACCAGCACGACCTCGGCCATCCCGGCCGAGACGGCCGCGACCGCCTCACGGAAGGCGGTGGATCCGCTGGCGCAGGCGTTCTCCACGTTGATCACCGGCACGCCCTCGATGCCCAGCTCCCGCACCACCGTCTGGCCACGGATCTGTTCCTGCCCGGTGAGCAACCCGGCAAGGCTGTTGCCCGAGTACACCGCTTGCACGTCCCGCAGCGAGAGGCCGGCATCATCGAGTGCGCGCACCGTTGCCACCCGCCCCAGGTCCTTGAGCGACAACTCCGGAAACCGCCCGAAGCGGTGCATACCCGCGCCAACGACCTCTACATCCTCGATCAACGGAGATCACTCCCAGCCGGTCGCCACATCACAGCGCGGGAAGAATCTACCATACCATGGAACGAATTACTCACCAGGTGAGGAGGACAGCACCTCGTTGGAGATCTGCCGCAACCGCCCGGTTATCTGCCCGGCCTGCTCGGTGACCAGCGGCGCCAGGCCACGGATCTGGCTGGAGTTCAACCGGGACGCGGGTCCGAGCACGCTCAGCGCCGCCAGGATCCGGTCGTTGCCGTCGAAAACCGGCGCGCTGACCGCGACCGCGCCGTCGATCCGCTCGCCGTAGCTTTCCGCCCAGCCCTGCACGCGGACCCGGTCCAACTCGCCCTGCAGCACCGAGCGATCGGTGATCGTCGCCGGCGTGCGCGGTTCGAGCGTGATCAACCGGAGCAGCTCGGCACGTCCGGTGTCGTCGAGGAAAGCCAGCAATACCTTGCCGGCGGAGCCGGTGTGAATCGGTGCCGCCGCACCGATCCCCGCCGTGTAGCGGATCGGGTGCGGGCTCGGCAACTCGGCGACGCAGATGCGCTGGCCACCGATGCGTACGTGCAGCGTGGCGGTTTCCCCGGATTCCTCCCGCAGCCGGTCGAGTTCGGGTTTGGCAACCAGTTCCAGCCCACTCGCCCCACCGCTGATCGCTTCGGCGAACTGGAAACACCCCGGCCCGAGGCTGTACTGGCCGGTGCTGGAGTCCTGGATCACCAGCTGGTCCATCTCCAGGGTGGCCAGCAACCGGGACGCCGTCGCCTTGGACAGTTCGGCCCTGGCGGCCAGCGTCGCCAGATGTTGCGGCCCGGTGGTCAATCCGGAGAGCAGCTGCATCGCCCTGCTCACCGCGCGAACCGGAACCCCGTCGGACTGCGGACGTCGCACATCGCCTCCTCGAATACGTCACTTGACGATACAAGTGTTCCACGCCGACGCGCCGTTGGATCGCTCCTAGCAGCGCCTTGACGTTCTCGGAACGCTCGTGTATCAATCCACATCACTACACGGTACAAACGTTCCACATCATGAACCTGTACGCCGGGGCACGGTGGCGACAAGGAGGTCGCATGCGGCTCGTGCGCACCCTGCAGCTGTCCACCGCCGTCATCGGGCTACTCGCGAGCGCGGCATGCGCACCCGAACAGGCCGCGTCGTCGGGCGCGCGCGAGCTGACGGTGGCGGATTTCTACTCGGACACCCACTCCATCGGCGTCGCTGGCGTGCAGCCGTACATGAAGCTGGTTGAGAAGCGCTCCGGCGGCAGGCTGCGATTCGATTACCGGACCTCGGAACAACTCGCGGCCGCCGAGGACATCCACCACGCGGTGCGGGCGGGCGCCGCGGATGTCGGCAACGTGCTGTACATGGGCAGCCAGAACCCGATGATGTACGTGCCCCAACTCCCCGGCCTGTACCGGGACAGGGATGTCGTCGGGGCCTCCCAGGCTTTCTGGACGTTCGTGCGGACGAACTCGGTGATGCGCAGAACGTTCCGGGAGTGGAACATCAAACCGCTGTTCTGCTTCACCCTGTCCAACTACCAGATGCAGTTCTCCGATCCGTCCATCGATTCCATGGACGACATTCGTGGCAAGCAACTCCGCGCGGCGGGCAGCATACTGCCGTTCTCCATCCGGGCGGCCGGCGCGACGTCCATAGACCTCAACGCCGGCGAGGCCTACGATGCGTTCAATCGCGGCGTGATCGACGGACTGTCCCTTTCGGTCACCAGCGTCAAGGATTACTCCTTCTACGAATTGATCCAGTCGGCGATCGTGGATCTCAACCTCGGCGGCTTTCCGGTGTGCTACGGGATGAACCTGGATACCTGGAACAGCCTGCCGCCCCGGGATCAACGGGTGCTGAACCGGGCGGGCGACGCGACCGTGTCGGCCACCGCGGCCGAGCTGCGCAGGCAGATCACCGAGGACCTCGCCGAGTGGCGGAAGCAGGGTATCCGCGTGCATCACGCCAAGCCCGGCAAGCGGTTCCGGAAGCGGATCGCCGCCGTCGAGAGCGAATGGGTCGATCAGCTCGTCGGGGACGGCATGGATCGAGCCGAAGTCGAACGCTCCATCGAGCAGTGGAAACGGTTGCTGCGCGCCGAGATCGGCAATTGATCCTGCCCGGCGAATCTCGCGAGTCACCTCTGCCGGAGAGAGGAACCCATGCGACAAGAGTCCATGCGACGGGAAACGAGCGGTCCGCGCGCGATCGCCGATCGGCTGCACGCCGCCGCCCTCGGGCTGGCCGCGGTCACGCTGATCGCGATCACGGTGATCGTGCTGGCCGGGGTGTTCTCCCGGCACGTGCTGAACCGGCCGATTCCCGGAAGCAACGAGCTGATCGGCAGTTGCTTGATGATCGCCCTCGTGTACCTCTCGATGTCCTCGGCCGACCACATCCGGATCACCGTGTTCGTCAAACGCCTGCCGCCTCGGCTGCGCGCCGGGATCGATACGGCGGTGCTCTTCGTGTGTTTCGTGGCGTTGCTGGTCTCCGCGTACGCCGCGCTCGGTGCGGCGATCGAATCCTTCGTGACCAACGAGGCCACGGTCGGCCTGTGGACCTTCGACATCTACCCCTACCGGATCGTGATCCTGCTTGGGCTCTTGCTGCTTGCCATGCGAATCGTCGAGAAGGGCCGGGCATGGCTGAGCTCCGAAACGGTCGAGGCCGTCGAGCAGGATGAGACGGCCGGCTCAAGGGAGGGATGAGTCATGACCCTCGGCATTCTGGCCGGCCTCATCGGACTCGTCGGGTTGCTCGTCGCGGGCACTCCGGTCGGCCTGGCCATGCTGATCTCCGGGTTGCTCGGCATCGTGCTCGGCTTCGGCCCGGAAGCGGCGTTCATGTATCTGTCCACATCGCTGTACCGGGAAGGCGCGAACTTCGTGCTGCTGGCCATCCCGCTGTTCGTGTTCATGGGTGCGCTCGGCAGCCACGGCCGGCTGTGGGAGCGGTTGTTCCGGTGCGTCTACACCGTTGTCGGCCGGGTCAAGGGCGGTCTGGCGATGGCCATGGTCGGCGCGGGCGCGTTGCTCGGGGCCGCATCCGGCTCGTCAACGGGTAACGCCGCCGCGCTCGGCAAGGTGGCGATCGCCGAGGCGGAGCGGTACGGCTACCAGAAGCGCACCACGTTGGCCTGTATCGCGTCGTCGGCCACCGCGGCGGTGATGATCCCGCCGAGCATCACCCTGATCGTCTACGCACTGCTGACCGAAACCTCGGTGGCCCGGCTGTTCGCGGCCGGCGTGGTGCCCGGTATCGCCTCCGCCGCGGTGCTGATGGGCACCATCGCGGTCATCGCCCGCAAGCGCCCCGACGACCTGCCGAGCGGCCCGCGATTCGCGCTCGCCGAGCAGGGCCGCGCGACGTTGCGTGCGACACCGATCATCGCGGTGATCCTGCTGGTGATCGGCGGCATCTACGTGGGCCTGTACACCCCGACCGAGGCCGCGGCCGTTGGCGTGCTCGGCGTCGGGCTCATCGGCGTGGTCATTGGGCGGTTGCGTTTCCCTGAACTGTTCTCCGCTGCCAAGGAGGCGGCGCGCACCACGTCGATGATCTTCCTGATCATTGTCGGGGCGTTCGTGTTCGGCCGGTTCATGTCCGCAACCGAGATCCCGCAGATGTTCGTCGACGCGGTGGGGCAGCTGCCGGTCAACCCGTACGTCACGCTGATCATCCTGCTCGCCGTGTACATCGTGCTCGGCGCGTTCATGGATCAGCTCGCGATTCAGGTGCTGACCCTGCCGATCGTGTTCCCGCTCATCGAGTCGTTCGAGTTCGACCCGTACTGGTTCGCGATCATCTTCGTCAAGACCGTCGAGATCGGACTGATCACGCCGCCCCTCGGGCTGAACGTCTACGTGGTCAGCGGGGTGGCGAAAGTTCCGGTTGAAGAGGGATTCGCCGGTATCAAGCCGTTCCTGATCGCCGACGTGGTGCTGCTCGCGTTGCTGGTGTCGTTCCCGGACCTCTCGTTGTGGTTGCCGACGCTCCTGCTCGGCGAGGAATAGGTCGTGAGTCTTTTCGGGTGCTATAACCCCTGAAAAGACTCACGAGCGCGCCAGCACGAGGCCGCTGGTTGGCACGCCGGTGCCGGCCGTGACCACCACGTGCTCGGTGTCCTCGAGCTGGTTCACCGCGCTACCGCGGATCTGGCGCACGGCCTCGGCGATGCCGTTCATGCCGTGGATGTAGGCCTCACCCAGCTGGCCGCCGTGCGGGTTCAGCGGTAGCCGGCCGTCCAGCCCGATGGTGCCGTCCGCGACGAACTCGCGCGCCTGGCCGCGTTCGCAGAACCCCAGTTCTTCCAGCTGCACCAACACGAACGGGGTGAAGTGGTCGTACAGGATGCCCAGCCGGACATCCTGTGGCCCGACCCCGGCCTGGCGCCACAGCTGCCGTGCCACCACGCCCATCTCGGGCAGGCCGGTCAGATCGTCGCGGTAGTAGCTGTTCATCACGAACTGATCCGGACCGCTACCCTGCGCCGCCGCAGCGATCACCGCAGGCGGGTGCGGCAGGTCTCGGGCCCGCTCGGCGCTGGTCACCACGATCGCCACCCCGCCGTCACTCTCCTGGCAGCAGTCCAGCAGGTGCAGCGGTTCCGCGATCCAGCGAGAAGCCTGGTGCTCCTCGAGCGTGATCGGGCGCTGGTAGAACCACGCGTTCGGGTTGCTGGCGGCGTGCCGGCGCATGGTCACCGCGACCCGCCCGAAATCCTCGGTCGTCGCGCCGTACTCGTGCATGTAACGCCGAGCGAACATGGCCACGGTGGCGGCCGGGGTGGCCAAGCCCATCGGGTAATGCCAGCCGTTATCCAAGCCGGTGGAGGTCGGCTGCCGCGCCGCCGCGGTCTGCACCCGGCCGAACCGTTGCCCGGAGCGCTCGTTGAACGCGCGGTAGCACACCACCACCTCGGCCATCCCGGTGGCGATCGCCATGGCGGCCTGCTGCACGGTCGCGCAAGCCGCCCCACCGCCGAAGTTGATCCGGCTGAAGAAGCTCAACGCGGGAACGCCGAGCTCCCTCGCCACCGCGATTTCCGAGTTGGCGTCCATGGTGAACGTGACCATTCCATCCACATCGGATGGATCGAGGCCGGCGTCGGCAAGCGCGGCGCGTACCGATTCGGCGGCGAGCTGCAACTCGCTGCGACCGGAATCCTTGGAGAACTCGGTCGCGCCGATACCGGCGATCGCGGCCGCCCCGGACAGCGATCCGGTCATGGCGCCACCTCCCCTGGCAACTTCCCCGGTAGCGCGATCCGGACGGTGCCGGTGACGTGTTCGCCCGCTCCGCAGGCGCCCACCACCTCGACGACGAACCGGTCCTCCCCGCCTTCGGTGATCCGCTCGCTCACCCGGCCGGTGAACGTCAGCGTGTCGTAGGCGTGGCACGGCACGCCGAGCCGGATCGCCACCCCACGTACCAGCGCATCCGGTCCGGCCCAGGCGGTGACGAACCGCTGTACCAGTCCGGTCGTTGTCAGGATGTTCAGAAAGATGTCCTTGGAACCGCCAGCCACCGCGGAATCCCTGTCGTGGTGCACGTCCTGGAAATCCCGAGTCGCGATCGCGGTGCTCACCACGAACGTCGGTGTCACCTCGATAGCCAGCTCCGGCAACGCGGAGCCGATCTCCACTTCGCTGGCCAGCAACGTAGCCGGCATCCTCACCGTCCGCTCCCTTCGGTGCGTGGCCGCCAGGTGGGCATGGTCAGTTCGTCGTCCACCCGCACGAAAGCCACTTCCACCGGCAGTCCAATGTGTACTTCCTCGGGTGCGATTCCGGTCAGCTCCCCCAACATCCGCGGGCCCTCGTCCAGCTCCACGAGTGCGACCACGTACGGCAGCGCCTTCCCCGGCATCGGCGGGTGATGGTGCACGACGTAGCTGTACACCTCACCGAGCCCGTGGGAAACCAGGAACTTCGGATTGGTCGCGCCGCACTCGGGGCACATCGGTCCCGGCGGGTGCCGCATCAGACCACAGCCGCCGCACCGCTGGATCCGCAGCTCTCCGATTGACGTGCCTTCCCAGAAGTACGCGGTGTCCTTGCCGATCACCGGGCGGATCACGGGTTCGCTCGACGTGCCTGACTCGGCTGTGGTCGGCGAAGCCGGCTCCTCGGGGCGCCGCGACGGCCGGAACTTCAGCACCCGGAACAGCATCTCGGCGACCGGTTCGTCGCCGACGTACCAGGTGTTGCTCGTGGTGACGAAGTAGCCCTCGCCGAGCGCGGTATTCTTCGGCCCTACCACGTTCTCCAGCCGGGCGCTGACCGTCACCTGCTCGCCGTGCAGGAGGTAGCGGTGGTAGGTCTGCTCGCAGTTGGTCGCGACCACCGAGGTGAACCCGGCGTCCTCCAGCACCTTGGTCATCACGCCGAGCGGGTCGTCGGCCGCCCGCTGGCCGTGCAAGCCCCGCATGGTCCACACCTGCGCCATCGCAGGCGGCGCGACGAGTCCGTTGTGGACGGAACGGGCGGCGCGGTCCGGATCGGTGTACACCGGGTTGGCATCCCCCATCGCCTCGACCCAGTTGTTGATCATCGGGCGGTTCACCGGGTCTCGTGCCGGTGTACGCACGCTCTCGCCGGCGGCGGCGATTCGCCTTGCCGTCTCGGTGATCGGGTCGCTCACCTGCCCTCCTCTCACCGCGGCACCCGCGGCAGTCCGAGCCCGAGCTTGGCGATCAGCTCGCGCTGGATCTCGTTCACCCCACCGCCAAAGGTGATCGTGAGGTTCCGTTTGGCCTGAATGTCCAGCCAGCGCGCCAGTTTCTCGGTGTCCGGATCGGACGGATCGCCGTGCAGGGCCACGATTTCCTCTAGCTCCCTGCCGATGCGCTGCACCCGTTCGGACGCGAAGACCTTGGTCGCGGACGCGTCCGCGACGTCCACCGGACCGTCGTGCCCTGCGACCTGCCAGTTCAGCAGTTCATTGATCCGCAGGCAGGCGTGGGTGCGCGCCAGCGCCCTTCGGACGTCCGGTTTGGACAGTAGCGGTTCGCCATCCGGCGTGCGGCGGACGGCCGCCCAGCCGTGCACCCGGTCGAACAGCGCGGCGATGCGCCCGGCAGGGCCGAGCATCACGCGCTCGTGGTTGAGCTGCGTGGTGATCAGCCGCCAGCCGTCGTTCTCCTGCCCCACTCGCATTCGGACCGGAACGCGAACATCCGAGAAGTACGTGGCGTTGACGTGATGCGCACCGTCGCAGGTGATGATCGGGGTCCAGGAGAACCCCGGGTCGCTGGTGTCCACGATCAGGATGGAGATGCCCTTGTGGCGGGGCGCCTGCTGATCCGTGCGGCACGCTAGCCAGATGTAGTCCGCGTCGTGCGCACCGGTCGTGAAGATCTTCTGCCCGTTGACGACGTAGTCGTCGCCGTCCCGGACCGCCTTGGTGCGCAGCGCGGCGAGATCGGTGCCGGCATCCGGCTCGGTGTAGCCGATCGCGAAGTGGATCTCCCCGGCCAGGATCCTCGGCAGGAAGAACTCCTGCTGCTCCCTGGTTCCGTGTTCCTGCAGGGTCGGTCCCACGGTCTGCAACGTGACGTACGGCAGCGGCACGTCGGCCCTGGACGCCTCGTTCACGAAGATCTGCTGTTCCAGCTGGCCGAAGCCATGGCCACCGAATTCGGTTGGCCAGCCGACACCGAGCCAGCCGTCCCGGCCAAGCCTGCGCACCAGTTCGCGGTACACCGCGCCATGCCGTTCGGTGAGCATCTCCGCGCGCTCGGCCTCGGTGAGCACCGATCCGAAGTAGCGGCGCAGTTCGGCCCGCAGTTCTCGCTGCTCGGCGCTGAGCTCGATGTCCATCAGCTTTGCCCCGCCTCCGCGCCCGCGACGTCCAGGCCGAGTCGATCGAGACGGTGCTCCGTGCCGCCAAGTAGCCGGCCGAGATCCTTGACGACCGCGTAGTACCGATGCATCGGGTAGCTGATGTCGACGCCGATCCCGCCGTGCAGGTGGTGACAGGTGTGCATGGCCACCGGGACCTCCTCGGTGAGCCAGTAGGCGGCGACGTTCAGATCGTCCGGATCCTCGTGGCCGGCGCCGAGCCGCCAGCATGCCGAGGACGTGGCGAGATGCAGCGCCCGCGCGCAGCTGTAGACCTCCGCGATCTGTTGTGCCACGGCTTGGAACGTGGCCAACGGTTTACCGAACTGCTCGCGGGTGCGCAGGTGCTCCGCGGTGAGCTCGAGGGTCGCGGCGAGCGCCCCGTCCGCGCTCGCGCAGGCACCGGCCACGGCGAGCCGGGACAACTCGGCCACCGCGACCCCGTCGCTGCCGCCGCCGAGCAACTCGCTCGCCGGGATCCGGACGTCGTCCAGTCGCACGGTGAACTCCGGCGCCCCGGACGAGCTGGGGGTACGCACCATGGACACCCCGTCCGCGGTCGGGTCGAGCAGCAGCACACCGCGCCCGTCGCCGACGATCCGCACGGGCAGCAGGACGCGGTGTGCCGACTCGGCGTGCGGCACACCGACTTTCGTGCCGGAGACCACCAGCTCCGCACCGTTCCGGGTGGCGCTGGTACGGCAGGCCACCGGGTCGGCTATGGACGGTTCGCGTAGCGCGGCGGTGTATACCCGCGCGCCGGAGGCCACCTCCGGCAGCAGTTCCGCCCGTTGCTCCTCGGTGCCGAGTCGCGTGACCGGCAGCACCCCCATCGCCAGGGTGGCCAGCGCGGGCAGCGGTGCGGCGTGCCGGCCGACCGCGGAGAGCACCAGCGCGGTTTCCATCACGCCGAGCCCCTCGCCACCGAGCCAGTCGGGTACCGCGAGGGACAGCAATCCGGCCTGCCCCAAGGCTTTCCACGCGGTGTCGGAGTAGCCGAGCTCGCTGCCGTACGCCTCGGCCGTCCGATCGGCATCCAGCTCGCGGGCGAGCACGCCGGCGGCCAGTTCGGCGATGGAGCGCTGCGTGTCATCGAGGCTGAAATCCACCGGTGCTCCTAGGGTCGCCGCGCCGTACTGAAACTTGTTCTAGTGTGATCGAAGCCCGGAACCCGCCGCAAGCCGCGGCGCTACCGTGCCCGGAACCGGGGGTGATCATCTCGGCAGGCCAAGGATTCGCTCTGCCGCCACGTTCAGCAGGATCTGCGTGGTGCCACCCGCGATACTCAAGCAGCGGGTGAGCAGGAACTCGTGTGCCGCATCGGATGCTGGCCGGCCCGAGATCGCCGCTCGCGGGCCGAACAGCTCCAGCCACGCCTCCGCGACGGCCTGCCGGTGCCAGACCCCGACCAGCTTGCGCACGCTGGATTCCGGACCTGGGTCCTGCCCGCCGAGCCTGCGCAGGGTGGCTCGCAGGTCGAGCAGGCACGTCGCGTGCGCCTCCGCGACCAGCGCGCCGAGCCGGTCGAGCACAATGTCCTCGCCCGCCAGCCCCGACTCGGTCGCCAGCGCGAGAACGTGTTCCAGTGACTCGCCGAGGCCCGCGACGGCGCTCATCGCTACCCGCTCGTTGGCCAGGGTCGCCCGCGCCAACCGCCAGCCGTCGCCGACCGCACCGACCACGCAGGAGTCCGGCACGAATACGCCGTCCAGGAAGACCTCGTTGAACCGCTCCTCGCCGGTGATCTCGCGCAGCGGGCGCACGTCGATACCCGCCGCGCCCATGTCCACGAGGAAGTACGTGATACCTCGATGTTTTCCTACATCGGGGTCGGTGCGGGCAAGGCAGATCGCCCAGTCGGCCTGGTGCGCCAGGGAAGTCCACACCTTCTGGCCGTGCAACAGCCACCCACCCTCGACCCGCTCCGCCCTGGTGCGCAGCGAAGCCAGATCCGAGCCGGCACCCGGTTCGCTGAACAGCTGGCACCAGGTGATCTCACCGCGCAGTGTGGCCGGTACGAACCGGTCCCGCTGCGCATCCGTTCCGTACCGCAGGATCGTCGGGCCCGCCCACGCCCCGATGATCAGGTCGGGCCGGGTGACGCCGGCGTTGCCGAGCTCCTCATCGATCACCAGCTGGGTGTGTGCCGACGCGGCGAGACCGTAGGGCCGTGGCCAGTGCGGCACCAGGTATCCGGACTCGGCAAGCCGCGCGCGCCGCTCATCGGCCGGCAGCGCGGCGATTTCCCGTGCCAGCTCGCGGATCGCCGCCCGGTCGCAGGCGCCGGCTTCCGGCTGTTCGGCGTCCAGGTCGATGCCGAACCCGCGACGGTGCCCGGCCAGCGCCAGTTCCGCCACGCGGCGCCGCCATCGCGCGCCGCCGCCGAGCAGCTGGCGCAGTGCACACGCCCGGCGCAGGTACAGATGCGCGTCGTGCTCCCAGGTGAAGCCGATCCCGCCGAGCACTTGAACGCAGTCCTTCGCGTTGTCCACCGCGGCGTCAAGACAGAGCGCCGCCGCGGACGCCGCGGCAAGGGGATACTCGGCCGGTTCGGTGTCCACGGCGGTGGCCGCGTCCCAAGCCAGCGCGGAGATCTGCTCCAGCCGGCACAGCATCCCGGCGCACAGCTGCTTGATCGCCTGGAACGACCCGATCGGCTGGCCGAACTGCTCCCGCGTCGCGGCGTATCCGGTCGCGGTGTGCAGGCACCAGTACGCGATGCCGACGGCTTCCGCCGAGGCCAGCGTGGCCACCAGGGCGTCGATTCGGACCGGGCCGGCCAGCCGCCTGCCGGGCGGAACGGCGACGTCGTCCAGCTCGATCCTGGTCAGTGGCGCGGAAAAGTCCATACCGTCAACCGCTCTCGCGGTGAGGCCCTGCTGGGCGGCATCCAGCACGCACCAGGTGATCGCACCGTCGTGAGTGGCAGGCAACAGCAGGTGGCTCGCGTCGTGCGCACCGAGCGCCGGTTCGACCACACCGGAGAGCAGCAGCCCGCCGTCCGGGTCTTCCCGCGCGTGCAGCGCCGCGGTGTCCAGGGCGACCGCGCAGTCGCGCTCCCCGGCCGCGATGCCGGGCAGCAGTTCCTTGGCCACCGCGCTGTCCGGGCAGTCGGCAAGTACCAGGCCGGTGAGCACCGTTGGCAGGATCGGGCCCGGCACCAGGCCGCCGGCGAGCGCCTCCAGCGCGGCCGCCACATCGGTGATCCTGGCGCCCGCGCCGCCTGCGTCCTGCGGGATCGCGATCGAGAACAGCCCGAGCGAGGCGAGGCCGTTCCAGTGCTCGCGGGAGCTCGCGCCGGTACCCGACCCTGGCTCCAGTGCGCGCACCGTGTCCAGCGGCTTCGCCCTGGCTGCCCAGTCTCGGATCGACTGCTGAAGCGCCACCTGCTCGGCGGTAATCGCGATCGGCATGCCACCTCCCGTTGACTCGAGAGTATAGAACGTGTTTCAGTTTTTCCCGCAAGAGCGGCCACCGCCCAGTGAGCGAACCCTGGCAAGTCGTTGGGTAAGCTGGAAGGCAGTAGCCGGAACACGTTCCGGTCAGGCACACGACCGTCAGGGAGCAGTTGTCGATGGCAGCAACGCCGAACACCCGCTCGTCCGGCTCGAACGCGCTGAACGTGCTGGCGGACGGCGAGCTCGGCTCCGCCGCGCAGCGTGACCGCCGCAAGCGGATCCTGGACGCCACCCTGGCGCTGGCTTCCAAAGGCGGCTACGAGGCCGTGCAGATGCGCGCGGTGGCGGAGCGGGCCGACGTCGCACTCGGCACGCTCTACCGGTACTTCCCCTCCAAGATCCACCTGCTGGTGACCAGCCTGGCGCGGGAGTTCGAGCGTTCCCAGGACAAGCTGCAGCGCGCCAAGATCCCCGGCGACACCCCGAACGAGCGGCTGCTGTTCGTGCTCAGCCGGGTCACCAGAGCGCTGCAGCGTGATCCACACCTGACCGAGGCGATGACCAGGGCGTTCATGTTCGCCGACGCCTCGGCCGCGGCCGAGGTAGACACCGTTGGCCGGCTGATGGACGACATGTTCGCCACGGCAATGTCCGAGGACGGCAACCCCACCGAGGACCAGCTGGCCATCGCCAGGGTGATCGGGGACGTGTGGCTGTCCAATCTGGTCGCCTGGGTGACGCGGCGTGCCTCGGCGACCGACGTGGCGAACCGGCTGGAGCTGACCGTTCGGCTGCTGCTCGGCTGAGCCCGGGCAGCTAGTCGCCGCCCGCGCCCTCGTTGTCCGCGCCGTCGTTGTCCACACGCCCGTTGTCCCCGCCGGCGTTCCCACGTTCGTTGTCCCCGCCGAGCAGCGTGGCGGGACGGATAGCGGCGGTTCCGAACCGGGCGCGCGCCTCGTCGGCCGCGTGTTCGGCCTCCCGCCAGCCACGATCCGGCGCCCCGAGTGTGAGTTGCTCGGCGAAGTCGGCTTCCGAGGTGAGCTGTTCGACACGGACCCCGATCAGCCGAACCGCACCGGGCGGCACCTGCTCATCCAGCAACGCGCTGGCGGTCGCGTACACCTCGCGGGCCAGGTTGGTGGCCACGCTGAGGGTGCGCGCCCGCGTGATCGTGGTGAAGTCGGCGTAGCGCACCTTGATCGACACCGTCCGGCCGTGCATCTCGCGCGAGCGCAGGCTGGCCGCGGTGCGTTCGGACAGCCGCAGCAGCTCGCGCTTGAGCAGCTCGCGATCGTGGTGGTCGGTTTCGAAGGTTTCCTCCGCGCCGATCGATTTCTCCGCCGCATCGGGCACCACGGCACGCTCGTCCTGGCCGTTCGCCAGCGCGTACAGCGCCTCGGCGGTGGCGGTGCCGAGGCTGCGGCGCAGCCGGCGCAACGGGGTGGCCGCGACGTCCGCGATGGTCTCGAGGCCGAGCTCGCGCAGCTGCTCAGCGGTTCGCTTGCCGACGCCCCAGAGCGCGGTCACCGGCAGCGGGTGCAGGAAGCGCAGCTCTTGTCCCCTCGGGACCACGATCACGCCGTCCGGTTTGGCCAGCCCGGAACCCAGCTTCGCGAGGAACTTCGTCGGCGCGACGCCGACCGAGCAGGTGAGCTCGAGCTCCTCGGTCACCCGGCCACGGATCTGCCGCGCGATCGCACCCGAGGTGCTGCGGAGCCTGCGCAGCGCCCCGCCGACGTCGAGGAACGCCTCATCGAGGCTGAGCGGCTCCACCAGCGGGGTGATCTCCGCGAAGATCGCCTTGACCGCCTCGGACGCTTCCCGGTACTCGGGGAAGTTCGGCGGCAGGAACACCGCTCGGGGGCACAGCCGCTTCGCGCGTGCCGCCGGCATCGCGGAACGCACCCCGAACTCGCGGGCCGGGTAGTTCGCGGACAGCACCACCCCACGGGTACTGCCGCCGGCGACGACGACGGGGCGCTCCCGCAGTTCGGGACGCTTGCGCAGTTCCACGGACGCGTAGAAGGCGTCCATGTCGACGTGCAAGATCGGGCATCCGGTGTCGTCCGGCCAGCTGTCCCCGCGCGCGAGGTAGCGGTCGAGTAGGCCGCGTGGCAGGTCGCCGCTGCGCCCCATGGCGACCACCCCGCTCCCTCATGGCCGATCGGCCGGTCACGTGCCTCGATCACATGCCCAGGCACGCCTCCCCTGGCATAAGGTACGCCAGCCTCCCGACAGTCCAGCCCGGGTACGCCGGTGGCCTCAGTGCGACTTGCGGCCGAGCGCGTGCAGCCGGCTGGCCACGTTCCGCAAGGCGGGGGTGGTCGCGGACGCGAGTTCCAGCTCGTCCAGCGCCGCGACGGTGTCCGGGCCGGATTCCAGCACCGAGCCCGGCACCAGGTCGGACACCACACCGTGCCCCTGCAGCACCTCGACGTGCAGCGAAGCGGCCTCGAACAGCTGGCACAACCCGTCGCTGTCCAGCCGGCGCCGCATCGGCTCGACGTCGTCCGGCGCTCGCCCTGCCGGATCGGCCAGCAGCAGCCGGGCGTCCGCCAGGTGGCCAGCCATCGCCCGGTGCAACACCGCCGCGTACCGGTTCGCGACCAGCACGGACACCACCCCGCCGTGGCTCGCGGCCGCGGCCAGCGCCGACATCGTCGCCGCGGGATCGTCCACCGCCTCGAGCAGCCCGTGCGCGAGCACCAAGTCGGCCTGCCCCTCGGGGATCACCGTGCCCAGCGCGTCGCTGTCGTCCTGCACCGGCGTGATCCGGGCCGTTACGCCCTCGTCGGCTGCCCGCCGTTGCAGCGCGGCCAACGCGTTGGGGTTCGGCTCGAGCACGGTGACCGTGCAGCCCGCGGCCGCCAGCGGTACCGCCCACACCCCGCTGCCGCCACCGACGTCCAGCACCCGAGGGGACTCGGTGCCCCGGTTGCGCATCGCGGCGAGCTCGGCGTCGAGCGACCGGTGTACGGCGTCCTTCCGCATGGGCCCTCACCCTAGTGTCCGCCATCGCGCTCGCACGGATGACCACGCCGCGGATCCGGACGATCCACGCAACTGTCCAGACCATCACCGGAACGACGTAAGCTCGCCTGCGTGCGTACGGTTGCTGTGCTCAGCCTCAAGGGTGGCGTCGGTAAGACAACGGTGACACTCGGACTCGCTTCCGCCGCGTTGCGCCGTGGCGTGCGGACCCTCGTCGTGGACCTGGACCCGCAGTGCAACGCCACATCCGCGCTCGACCCGGAGGAAACCGACGGCACGTTGGCAACCGTCCTGGAAGCGCCGCGCTGGTCCGTGCTGTGCTCGGCGATCGGGCCGAGCAACTGGGGTGAGGGCCTGGACGTACTGGTGGGCTCGGACGAGGTGGAAATGCTGAACCACCCCGACCCCGGTTCCAGGAGACTCAACACCCTCGGCAGGGCTCTGACCGAACTGACCAAGCTCGTCGACCACGGCGAGCTGCCCTACCAGCTCATCCTGCTGGACTGCCCGCCCTCGCTCGGCCAGCTCACCCGTTCCGCGCTTGTCGCGGCCGACCGCGCCCTGCTGGTGACCGAGCCGAACCTGTTCGCGGTTTCCGGTGTGCAGCGCGCGTACGAGGCGGTGGAAACCGTGCGAGAGGAGCACAATCCGCGACTGCAGACCCTGGGAGTTGTGATCAACCGGGTGCGCTCGCATTCCCGGGAGCACACGTTCCGGTGGCAGGAGCTACGCGAGACGTTCGGTCCGCTGGTGCTGTCCACCGCGTTACCCGACCGGCTCGCGGTGCAGCAGGCACAAGGCGCCTGCATGCCCATCCACCAGTGGCCGACCCCCGGAGCGAGGGAGGTGGCGATGGGCTTCAACATGTTGCTGGCCAAGACTTTGCGCCCACGCCGGCACAGCTTGGTCGTCGACGACGAGGACGACACCGACCAGTGGCTGGCCTGACGCCGTGCCGGAGGGCGACGTCGTGTTCCGGACCGCGCATCGACTCGAGGATGCGCTGTCCGGGAAACCGTTGGTACGCGCGGAATTACGCCACCCGAGTCTGTCCACAGTAGAACTTGTCGATCGCACGGTGTGCGGCGTGCGTTCGGTCGGCAAGCACCTGTTCATCCGCTTCTCGGGTGAGCTCAGCCTGCACAACCACCTCCGGATGGACGGACTGTGGCAGATCATCCCGCAGGGTAAACGCTGGCGCCGCCCTGCACACCAGGCGCGAGTGATACTCGGCACGGCCGATCGCCTCGCGGTCGGGTTCCACCTGCACGAACTCCGCCTGCTGGACACCAAGAACGAGCATCGGATGGTCGAAGGCCTCGGCCCCGACCTGCTCGATCCACAGTGGACGGACACCCACACGGAAACGGCCGTGCGGGCCATCCTGGCCGATCCGGAACGGGAGATCAGCGCCGCGCTGCTCGATCAGCGGGTGATGGCCGGCGTGGGGAACCTGTACTCAACGGAGGTCTGCTTCCTGCTCGGCCGGACCCCGTGGACACCGATCGGCGAGCTGTCCGGAGTAGAAGTTCGCGAGTCCGTCGAGTTGTGCCGAAAGCTGTTGTTCGCCAACGCATGGCGGGTGGAACAGAGCACCACCGGGCAGCTGGAGAAGGGCCGCGAGCACTGGGTGTACGGGCGCGGGCGGCAGGGCTGCTTCCGGTGCGGCGGCCCGGTTCGGCGCGCCAAACACGGCTCCGGCAGCCAACCGAGGGAAGCGTACTTCTGCCCGCGCTGCCAGACCGGTCCAGGCCCCAGCGCCACGCCTTCCGCGACATAGCCCCACCGCGAGCTCGGGGCTAGCACCAGGGCCATGGCCACCGGCAGGGTTGCGACGTGCTCGTCGGTGGTGGCGACGACGTGGGTGGTACCGGTTTCGGTCCCGGCGGCTTCGCGGGCGGTGGTGGCGCGGGGGGCTGCGGCGAGGTGGTGCCGGTGGGCTCCGGCCCTGGCCGCTCGGGCACGGTCGCGGTATCCCCGGTACCCGTCGGCGCCGGCGCCTCGGTCGCCGTCGTGGGGCTCCCCGTGCTCGTGGTGGCTGCCGGGGAGCGGGACGTACTGGATGTGGGCCGGGTCTGCTTCCGTGCCGTCGGGCGGGCGGACGAGCTGGCCGGGCCGTTCACCGGGGCCTGAACCGACGACGGAGCCTGGCCAGGACCGGCCGGAACCGGCTCGGTCGAGCCGGATGTCGTGGTCAGCCCCACGGAGAACACCGCCGCGACGGTCGCGCCGAGGAAGGCGCCGGCTGCGAGGCGAACTTGCTCGCCGGCTATGGCCTTGGCGCGCACCGCATATATCCCTCCGGGTCTCCGCCATTTGAAGGAACAGCGCAGGAGAATACCTCCGCCAATTGGCCGATGCCAGACCCGACAGCCAAATTTCGCCTGGTTATCGCACCGGGCACGATGTACCCGTGATCTACGAGCGGCTCGTCCGGCGCGCGCTGTTCGCCACCGGAGGCGGTGATCCCGAAGTGGCGCACGAGCGTAGCGTCGCGACGCTGGCCAAGCTCGGATCCGTGCCACCCGTGCTGGCCGCGCTGCGCCGCTACTACGCGGTCCCGGTGCCCACCGACGTCTTCGGGCTGCGGTTTCCCAACCCGGTCGGGCTCGCCGCGGGAATGGACAAGGACGGGCGTGCGCTGCGCGCCTGGCCGGCGCTCGGCTTCGGGTTCGTCGAGGTCGGCACCGTGACGAAACTCCCGCAGCCGGGCAACCCCAAGCCGCGGCTGTTCCGGCTACCGGACAGCGAAGCGATCATCAACCGGATGGGCTTCAACAACGCCGGTGCCGACGCGCTGGCCGCCTCCCTGCGGGCCACCGGCCCGCTGGGTATCCCGCTCGGCATCAGCATCGGCAAGTCCAAAGCGGTCGCGCTTCAGGACGCGGTCGCCGACTACCAGGCGTCGCTGCGGGCGCTCTACCCCTACGGTGATTACTTCGCGGTAAACGTCAGCTCCCCCAATACTCCCGGCCTACGCGGACTGCAGGACCGGGCCGCGCTGGCCGAACTACTGGGCGAACTGCACGCCACTTCCGCCGGATTGGCCAGCGCACACGGGTATCGCCGACCATTGCTCGTGAAGATAGCCCCAGATTTGTCCAACAACGCGATTGCCGAGCTACTAGAAGTATGTAACGACCACAAGCTCAATGGCGTTATCGCGACAAATACCACGGTTTCCCGAGACGGATTGGCCAATCGTGATACGTATCTCGGCACCGAAGACGGCGGGCTGAGTGGCCGCCCATTGGCCGCTCGTGCTTGCGAAATCGTGTCCTTCGTGAACCGGCAAACCGAAGGCACATTGCCTATCATTGGTGTTGGCGGAATCTTCGGCGCGGACGAAGCCGAACGGCTGCTGGACGCGGGAGCGAGCCTGGTCCAGCTGTTCACTGGATTTGTTTACCGAGGACCAGCGATGATTCGCCAAATCAACCGAGTATTGGCCGAGCGAGACTAGCCACAAGCCAGATCGCCGCCGCAAACCCTTGCGCAACACGACTAGAATCAAGAATTTAACCCGCGAGGAACGCAGACGACACGCGCGTGAATCACGGAACCGAGGTCACTGTGTGTATAAGCACGGCTACTCTTCCGGTGTCAGTGATCCGTTGAATATCGGGTGAGCGCGTTGTGGTCAGGTACCGTTTCTCGGCCGGCCCCCAATGTCGTGGGCATGCGTACCGGGTGCAGCTAAGACCACGGGAGGTCCGGTGACTGATACGCGCCGCGTACATCAGCCGCCCCACCAGGGGCTTTACGACGAGAAGTACGAGCACGACGCTTGCGGTGTCGCGTTCGTCGCGGACCTCGCCGGCCGGAGAACGCACGACATCGTCCGGCAGGCGCTGACAGCGCTGCGCAATTTGGAACACCGCGGGGCGCGAGGCGCGGAGCCAGACACCGGCGATGGCGCCGGCATCCTGTTCCAGATCCCGGACGCCTTCTTCCGGGAGGTCGTGGATTTCGAGCTGCCCGAGCCCGGTGGCTACGTGGTCGGAACGGCGTTCCTGCCCGCCGACGACGAGGCACGTGCGGCGGCGATCGCGACCATCGAACGGATCGCGGCCGAGGAGCACATGCGGGTGCTCGGCTGGCGTGACCTGCCGACCAACCCGGAGCACGTGGGACGGATCGCGGCGAGCACCATGCCGGCCTTCCGGCAGCTGTTCCTCAGCGTGCAACCCGGCGAATCGTCCGACGGCACCCCCATCACCGGGCTCGCCCTCGAGCGCTACGCGTACTGCGTGCGCAAGCGCGTCGAGCACGAGACGGACGTCTACTTCCCCAGCCTGTCCTCGCGGACCCTGGTCTACAAGGGCATGCTGACCGAGTCGCAGCTCCCTCGGTTCTACCCGGACCTGACCGATGAGCGGATCACCAGCTCGCTTGGTCTCGTGCACTCCCGGTTCTCCACCAACACGTTCCCGTCCTGGCCGCTCGCGCACCCGTACCGGTTCCTCTCGCACAACGGCGAGATCAACACCGTGCAGGGCAACCGAAACTGGATGCGGGCGCGGGAAAGCATGCTGGAGACCGACCTGATCCCTGGTGAGCTCGAGCGGATCTACCCGATCATCACGCCGGGCGCGAGTGACTCGGCGACGTTCGACGAGGCACTGGAACTGCTGCACCTCGGCGGGCGCAGCATGCCGCATTCGGTGCTGATGATGATCCCGGAGGCGTGGGAAAACCACTACGAGATGGATCCGTCGCGCCGCGCGTTCTACGAGTACCACTCCACGCTCATGGAGCCGTGGGACGGCCCCGCGCTGGTGGCGTTCACGGACGGCACTCAGATCGGCGCGGTGCTCGACCGCAACGGCCTGCGCCCCGCCAGGTACTGGGTGACCGAGGACGGCCTTGTGGTGCTGGCCAGCGAGGTCGGCGTGCTGGACATCGAGCCGTCCAGGGTGATGCGCAAGGGCCGGCTGGAACCGGGCCGGATGTTCCTGGTGGACACCGCCGAGGGACGGATCATCGACGACGAGGAGATCAAGGGGCAGCTCGCCGGCGAGCACCCGTACGGCGAGTGGGTCTCGAACGGCATCCTGCGGCTGGACGAGCTTCCGGAACGCGAGCGTGAGGTTCCGACGCACTCCTCGCTCGTTCGCCGGCAACAGGCGTTCGGCTACACCGAGGAAGAGCTGAACGTGCTGCTGCGCCCGATGGCCGACAGCGGTGCGGAGCCGATCGGCTCGATGGGCAACGACGCGCCGCTCGCGCCGTTCTCCGCGCGGCCGCGTCAGCTGTTCGACTACTTCACCCAGCTGTTCGCGCAGGTCACCAACCCGCCACTGGACGCGATCCGGGAAGAGCTGGTGACCTCGCTCGAAGCGCAGCTCGGCGCCGAGCCGAACCTGCTCGAGGCGCACGCCGATTCGTGCCGGCGCATCGTGCTGCCGTTCCCGGTGCTGGACAACGATGAGCTGGCGAAGATCGTGCACGTCAACGACGACGGCGATCTGCCCGAATACCAGGCCGTCACGGTGCACGGCACCTACGACGTGCGGGGTGGCGGCGAGGCATTGGTGCACCGCTTGGACGAGATACGCGCGGAGGTCAGCGCCGCGATCGCGGAAGGGGCACGGCTGATCGTGCTGTCCGACCGGGGCGTGGACGAGGCGCATGCCCCGATCCCGTCCCTGCTGCTGACCGGAGCGGTCCACCACCACCTGGTGCGGCAGAAGACCCGCACCAGGGTGGGCCTGGTCGTGGAATCCGGCGACGCCCGCGAGGTGCACCACATAGCGCTGCTGATCGGCTACGGCGCCTCCGCGGTGAACCCGTACCTGGCGATGGCCACCGTCGAGGAGCTCGCCGAGCAGGGCAACATCCCCGGCGTCAGCGCGAAGGACGCGACCGGCAACCTGATCAAGGCGCTGGGTAAGGGTGTGCGCAAGACGATGTCCAAGATGGGCGTCTCCACCGTCGCCTCGTACACCGGCGCGCAGATCTTCGAGGCGATCGGGCTCGGCCCTGACGTGGTGGACAGCTGCTTCGCGGAAACCACCTCCCGGCTGGGCGGCGTGGGCTTCGACGAGCTGGCCAGGGAGGTCGCCGAGCGGCACCGGACGGCGTTTCCGGCCGACGGCGTTCGCCCTTCGCACCGCTCGCTCGCCGTCGGCGGCGAGTACCAGTGGCGGCGGGAGGGCGAGCCGCACGTGTTCAGCCCGCAAACGGTGTTCAAACTGCAGCACTCCACCCGGTCGCGGCAGTACGACATCTTCAAGGAGTACACCCGCGCGGTTGACGAGCAGGCCGAGCGGCTGATGACGCTGCGCGGGTTGTTCGGATTCCGCGAGGGCGAGCGGGAACCGGTGCCGATCGAGGAGGTCGAGCCGGTCTCGGAGATCGTGAAGCGGTTCGCCACCGGCGCCATCTCGTACGGGTCGATCTCCAAGGAGATGCACGAGACTCTGGCCATCGCGATGAACCGGCTCGGCGGCAAGTCGAACACCGGCGAGGGCGGTGAGGACGCCGACCGGTACAGCGTGGACGCGAACGGCGATCTGCGGCGTTCCGCGATCAAGCAGGTCGCCTCCGGCCGGTTCGGCGTCACCAGCGAGTACCTGGTCAACGCGGACGATCTGCAGATCAAGATGGCGCAGGGAGCCAAGCCGGGCGAGGGCGGTCAGCTGCCGGGCGGCAAGGTGTATCCGTGGATCGCCAAGACCCGGCACTCCACCCCCGGCGTCGGGCTGATTTCCCCGCCGCCACACCACGACATCTATTCGATCGAGGATCTCAAGCAACTGATCCACGACCTGAAGAACTCCAACCCGGCGGCACGGATCCACGTGAAGCTGGTCTCCGAAGTCGGGGTCGGCACGGTCGCGGCCGGAGTGAGCAAGGCGAAGGCGGACGTCGTGCTGATCTCCGGGCACGACGGCGGCACCGGCGCCTCGCCGCTGTCGTCCATCAAGCACGCCGGTGCGCCGTGGGAGATCGGGCTCGCCGACACCCAGCAAACCTTGCTGGCCAACAAGTTGCGGGACCGGATCGTGGTGCAGACCGACGGTCAGCTGAAGACCGGCCGGGATGTGATCATCGCGGCGCTGCTCGGCGCCGAGGAGTTCGGGTTCGCCACCGCGCCGCTGGTGGTCTCCGGCTGCATCATGATGCGGGTCTGCCACCTGGACACCTGCCCGGTGGGGGTGGCGACGCAGAACCCGGTGCTGCGCGAGAAGTTCAACGGCAAGGCCGAGTACGTGGTGAACTTCTTCGAGTTCATCGCCCAGGAAGTGCGCGAACACCTTGCCGCGCTTGGGTTCCGTTCGGTGGCCGAGGCCATCGGGCACGCCGAGCTGCTGGACACCCGCGAGGCGGTGCGGCACTGGAAGGCGAAGGGTCTCGACCTGACGCCGATCTTCCACGTGCCCGAGCTGGCCGACGGCGAGCCCCGGCACCGGGTCACCGACCAGGACCACGGGCTGGACGCGGCGCTGGACAACACGCTGATCCAGCTGTGCGAGGGCTTGCTGGACCCGGAGGCCGGTGACGAGGTGGAACCGGTGCGGCTGGACCTGCCGATCCGCAACGTGAACCGGACCGTCGGCACCATGCTCGGCTCCGCGCTCACCAAACGCTGGGGCGGCGACGGCCTGCCGGAAGACACGATCGACATCACGTTCACCGGTTCGGCCGGGCAGTCGTTCGGCGCCTTCGTACCGCACGGGATCACCCTGCGGCTGCACGGGGACGCCAACGACTATGTGGGCAAGGGTCTGTCCGGCGGCCGGCTGACGGTGCGGCCGAACCCGGACGCGTCGCTGATCGCCGAGCACAACATCATCGCGGGCAACGTGATCCTGTACGGCGCCACCTCCGGTGAGGCGTTCATCCGCGGCGTGGTCGGCGAGCGGTTCTGCGTGCGCAACTCCGGCGCGCTGGCGGTCGTGGAAGGCGTCGGCGATCACGGTTGCGAGTACATGACCGGCGGACGGGTGGTGGTACTCGGCGCGGTGGGGCGGAACTTCGCGGCCGGCATGTCCGGCGGCCTGGCCTACGTGCTGGATCTCGCCGTGGACCGGGTGAACACCGAGATGGTCGATCTGGATCCGCTCGACGACGAGGACCGTGCGTTCCTGCGGGACGCGGTGCAGCGACACCACGCCGAAACCGGTTCCAAGGTCGCTCGGAAACTCGTCGCCGACTGGGACATCGCCGTCGAGCGGTTCGGCAAGATCATGCCGAAGGATTTCAAGCGCGTGCTGAACGCGCGGGCCGCCGCCGAGCGAGACGGCCGGGACGTCAACGAAGCGATTATGGAGGCGGCGCATGGCTGACCCGAAGGGTTTCCTCACCACCCCCAGGCAAACCCCACGGTCACGCCCCGTCGACCTGCGGCTGCGTGATTGGCGGGAGGTTTACGAGGAGTTCGAGCACGACCGGCTGGAAGCACAGGCCGGTCGTTGCATGAACTGTGGTATCCCGTTCTGCCACGAGGGTTGCCCGCTCGGCAATCTGATCCCGGAATGGAACGACCTGGTCTGGCGGCAGGACTGGCGGGAGGCCATCGAGCGGCTGCACGCCACGAACAACTTCCCGGAGTTCACCGGGACGCTGTGCCCCGCGCCGTGCGAATCGGCTTGCGTGCTGGCGATCAACGACGACCCGGTCACCATCAAGCGGGTCGAGATCGAGATCATCGACCGGGCGTGGGAGGAAGGCTGGGTGCATCCCGAGCCGCCGACCACGCTGACCGGCAAGAAGGTCGCGGTGATCGGCTCGGGCCCGTCCGGGCTGGCCGCGGCGCAGCAGCTGACCAGGGCCGGGCACACAGTGTCCGTCTACGAGCGCGCCGACCGGATCGGCGGGTTGCTGCGGTACGGCATCCCCGAGTTCAAGATGGCGAAGTGGCGGCTGGATCGGCGCCTCGAGCAGATGCGCGCCGAGGGCACCGAGTTCCACGCGAACGTCGACGTGGGCGTGGACGTCACCGCCGAGCGGCTGCGCGGCGATCACGACGCGGTCGTGCTCGCCGGCGGCGCCACGGCGTGGCGGGACCTGCCGATCACCGGCCGCGAGCTCGAGGGTGTCTACCAGGCGATGGAGTACCTGCCGCCGTCGAACCGGGTGCGGGAGGGCGACCTCGAGCGCTCCCCGATCAACGCGGAGGGTAAGAACGTGGTGATCATCGGCGGGGGCGACACCGGTGCGGACTGCCTCGGCACCGCGCACCGCCAGGGCGCGAAGTCGGTGACCCAGCTGGAGATCATGCCGACGCCGCCGGAGTCCCGGCCGGATCACCAGCCGTGGCCGATGTATCCGATGACGTACCGGACCTCCTCGGCGCACGAGGAGGGTGGCGAGCGGCTGTTTTCCGTGAACACCCAGGAGTTCCTCGGCGACGACGCGGGCAAGCTGCGCGCGTTGCGGCTGATCGAGGTGCGTAACGAGGGCGGCAAGTTCGTGCCGGTCGAGGGCACCGAGCAGGAGCTGCCCTGCGAACTGGTGCTGCTGGCGATGGGCTTCGTTGGCCCCGAGAAGGGTCCGCTGCTGACCGACCTGGGCGTGGAGTACGACCAGCGCGGCAACGTAGCACGGGACGCGTCCTACATGACCAACGTCGACGGCGTGTTCAGCGCCGGCGACATGGGGCGCGGTCAGTCACTGATCGTGTGGGCGATCGCCGAGGGCAGGGCGGCGGCGGCAGGCCTGGACCAGTACCTGACCGGGCGGGACGTCCTGCCGGCACCCATCGCCCCCACCGACCGCCCGATCTCCTAGCGCCCACCCGGCCAACATGGATGCATGCTGCGGGCAGGGCTGGAGGAACGGGTGGGTCAGCGGTTGTGGGCGGAGAGCTCACGGACCGCGATGGCCAGGCCGGCCAGGTGGTCGGTGGCTTCGGTGAGCTGCTGCTGGTGTTGCTCGAGGTGGCCGCTGCTCTCCGCGACCGCGCGGCCGGCCGCGGCGACCAGGCTGCCGTAGCCCTCCAAGCCGCTGTCCAGCTGGCCCTGCAGGGTGCGAATCGCTTCCCCCAGCGCGGCCCGCTCCCGCTGCGGGGCCGCTTCTCGCGCCCGCTCGATCGCCTGGATGCGGTCGGCGAGGTCGCGCAGCGCGCTGGCCGCATCGGTAGCCGTGTTCCGCGCGTCCAGCACCGAGGACTCCGGAACCAGCGACCCGTTCTGGCCGGCGCCGGCCAGCTGCTCGACCAGCTCCGCGAACGAGCTTTCCGCCTCGGCAAGCCGTTCCATCGGTTCCCGCGCGACCGAATCCCGGGATGGCAGCGGCGGTGGGCCGGCCGGGCGGGCCGGCGGCTTGGTGCGGTTCAGCCTGCGCAGCCGCAACCCGGTACGCACGCTCAGCACCGCCACGATCGCCGCGGCGAGTGCGGCGGCCGACGAGCCGAGCGTGATGCTCTGCTCGTCACCACCGACGGCGCCCGCGAAGCCAAGAGCCGTGAGCGTGCCGAACACCATGATCAACACGATCCACAGGGTCAGCAGTCGCGATGCCCGCCGGCGACGGCGCTCAAGGCGCGCGGCCGGGTCGTTCCACTGCTCGAACTTCTCCCGTACCTGACCGACGACCTGTGAATCCAGATGCTTGCCGACGTGCTTTTCGATCAACTCACCGAGCTGTCCGAGCTGCGGCAAGCCATCCTTGCGCCGATCCATCACACACCGCCCCCGGCCGACTTACCGTCGCCGCTCCTTCAGGCCGACCCGGCCTGCTTCTGCTGTTCCTGCTGCACCCGCTGCTGGATTTCCTGCTCGATGTTCGGGCTGGGCTTGGCCGGTGCGGCACTCGACTCGGACGAACCGTCGGTCACCTCACCTGCCACGTCGCCGCCCTGCATCGAGGTGCGAATCTGCTCGAGCCTGCTGTTGCCAGCCAGCTCGGTGGTGGACGCCTGTACCTCCATCATGCGCCCCTGCACCGAGTTCTGCGCGAGCTCGGCAGAGCCGAGGGCGGTGGTGTACCGCTTCTCGATCTTGTCGCGCACCTCTTCGAGCGACGGCGTGTTGCCAGGGGCGGTCAGCTCGGACATCTGGCTCAACGACGCCGAGACCTGCTCCTGCATCTTCGCCTGCTCCAGTTGGGACATCAGCTTGGTGCGCTCAGCCAGCTTCTGCTGCAAGACCATGGAGTTGCGCTCCACCGCCTGCTTGGCCTGCTGGGCGGCCTGCAGCGACTGGTCGTGCAACGTCTTGAGGTCCTCGATGCCCTGCTCGGCGGTGACCAGTTGGGTGGCGAAGCCCTGCGCGGCGTTCTCGAACTCCGTCGCCTTCTTCTCGTCGTCGTTCTTGCGCGCCTCGTCGGCGAGGACCAGCGCCTGCCGAGCGGAGGACTGCAGCTTTTCCACCTCACCGAGCTGCCGGTTGAGCTTCATCTCCAGCTGGCGCTGATTACCGATCACCGAAGCGGCTTGCTGGGACAACGCCTGGTGCTGCCGCTGCGCATCCTCGATGGCCTGCTGGATTTGCACCTTCGGGTCGGCATTCTCGTCGATCTTCGTCGAGAACGCCGCCATCAGGTACTTCCAGAACTTCACGAACGGGTTGGCCATCTCCTCCGCCTGCCTTCTTCGTTCTGCTGATCTTGATTCAGACCCGGTCTACTGCCTGTCCCCAGCCCTGGTCCATCAACGGCCAAGTACTCGGCGTGGGTTCCATCGTGTCAGGTGAGAGCGTGACCTTCCAGGTGACCCCGGGGGAATTCAGGGTTGGCCCCGATCTTCGCCTCCTCCTCGCGGCGGATCGACGTCCGGGTTGGTCAGCTCCCGTACCTCGGCCAGCCCGGCCCGCAGCCCGGTGAGCCGCTCGGACAGCTCCAGCCGGGCGTCCGTGCCGGTATCCGGCAAGGTCCGTGCCCCTTCCACGATAAGGTCCACGACCTCGTCTCGCGCCTGCTCGAGCCCCTGAACCGCGGATTCCATGCGGGCGAGCAGCGCGTCCCGCGCCACGCGCTGCCGCTGCGCGATGCCGAGCCGTGCCGTCACCGCCTGGTACGAACGGGTGAGTTCGTCCCTGGTGGCCGCGATGTCCTCGCCGGGCGATGCGGCGCCGAGCTGCCCGGCCAGCCGGTCGCGCTGCTGCTCGAGCTCGGGTGTGGGGATCTGGGCGAGCCCCCGGTCCAGCTCGGCCACCTGCCCCGCGATCATCCGCAGCTCCGCGACCACCTGCGAGGCGTCCGCTGAGACGGTGTCCAGTGCCGGGGCTTCGGCGAGTTTGGCGCGCAGCTCACCGAGCACCCGCTCGCCGCGGGCGCACCACACCTCCGCGGGGCTGCCCGGCAACGGCGTAGGGCCGGCCGGGGTGGCCAGCCTGCCCTTGCGGGTACTCGCGTTCATCAACGGGATCAGCGCGACCGCGCCAAGGGCGAGCACAACCAGCACCGCGATGACAATGATCGTGACCACCTGCCGACCTCCTGACCCGCTCACTGCCCCGCCGCGCGCTATGGCTCAGCCAGGGACCCGGCTCTCGCCTGGCGCCAGCATACGAAAGGCCGGGCACGGGTCGTACGGTACGGCCTCTCAGGCGGCGACGATCACGGTGCCGCGCGGCCCGCCAAGGGTGCCGCCGAGGCTCGGCAGCGTGTCCGGGGACAGCCGCAGGCCGGCCAGCTCCTGACCGAGCAGCGCCGCGCTCAGCGCCTCGCTGTCCCACGGCAGGCCGGCGGCGAGGTTCATTCCCGCCGCGAGACCGTGGGCGTTCGACACCGGCGCGGTGAGCACCGCGTTCGACATCGCCGCGGAGCCCGCCGCGCTGGCCTCCGCCGGAGCGGGAACATCGCCGCTGTCATGCTCGGAAGCCGCCGGCGCTGGGCCGTCGCCGGATCGGCCGGAGCCCCGCGTTTCGCGCTCGGGAAGGGCGCTGTCCACGTTGCTCAACGCACTCACGTCGGTGGCGACGTTCGTCAGCAGCTCCGCGAGCGGCAGGTCGAGCGCCTCGCAGATCGCGGCGAGCAGCTCACTGGACGCTTCCTTGCGACCTCGCTCGACCTCGGAGAGGTAGCCGAGGCTGACTCGAGCGGCGCGCGAGATCTCGCGCAGGGTGCGATCCTTGTTCGTGCGGGCATGGCGAAGCCGGTCGCCTATCGCCTCGCGCAACAGCACGGTCATCGCGCGCCTCCCTTCTCACGTCGATGGCTTCACGGTACCGAGGCCGCACGACGGTTCGCAGCGGATTGGCACCGTGTCCGCCTAGAGCGAACGGCATGGCGACCCAATTTGTTCCCCTAGCCCTGTGCAACCCCGTGCACCAGGGACCGCGGTTGCGCTGGAGTGCACTCCAGCCTCTAGCGTTTGAGGCACCACGACTCGAAGGGGATGCGATGCGGCTCGGCGTACACAACTGGTCGTTCAACGTCAGCTCGGGACCCGCCGGCATCGGCGCGGAGCTCGCCAGGGTGGGTGAGGCGGCCGAAGCGGCCGGGGTGAGCTGGGTGTCGGTGATGGATCACTACTTCCAGATGGAGCAGCACGCACCGGCCTCGGATCCGATGCTGGAGGGGTACACCACGCTCGGCTACCTGGCCGCGCACACCTCGTCCACCAAGCTCGGGCTGCTGGTCACCGGCGTGACCTACCGGCATCCAGGGCTGCTCGCGAAGATCGTCGCCACGCTCGACGTGGTGTCCGGCGGGCGTGCCGCGCTCGGCATCGGCGCCGCCTGGTACGAGCGGGAACATCGCGGGCTCGGGGTGCCGTTCCCGGCGATTTCCGAACGATTCGAGCGGCTCGAGGAAACGCTGCGGATCTGCCGGCAGATGTGGGACGAGAACGACAACGGCCCGTTCGATGGCCGGCACTACCGACTGGCCGAGACGCTGTGCATGCCGCGGCCGATCAGCCAGCCACATCCGCCGATCCTGATCGGGGGCGGCGGCGAGCGGAAAACCCTGCGCCTGGTCGCGCAGTACGGCGATGCCTGCAACCTGTTCGGCTCCTCTCCCGCCGATGTGGCACACAAGCTCGACGTGCTGCGCGAGCACTGCGCGACGCTCGGGCGGGACGAGGCGAGCATCCGCAAGACGATGCTCTACGTGGGTGATCTGCTGGACAGCGGCGAGTTCGACAAGTTCGTCGCGGAGATGGCCGAGTACGCGAAGCTCGGCATCGAAACCGTGATCGTGACGCCACCGGGGGATGCGCCGGCCGCGTGGATCGAGCGGGCGTGCGCACCGATCGTCCCGCGACTGGCCGAACTGCCGGTGTCCTGACCGGCACTCAGCCGCGTGGTGTGCTGAGTGCTTCCAGCTCGGCCCACCCTGGCCCGGCCTCGGACCAGCTGGACGAACCGGTCAGCACGGCGATCGTCGATGTCTTGAGCTGCTGCGCGCTCCCGGTCAGCAGCTCAACCAGGTCCTCCAGGTCGGGGTTGTGCCCGACGAGCACCGCGGAGCGGGCCTCGGCTGGCAGCTCCCGCAGCACGGTCAGCAGAGCTTCGGTCGACGTGCCGTAGAGCCGGTCATCGCTGCGCGACTCCGGCTCGGGAGCCAGCTCGCCGGCGACGAGCCGCCAGGTCTGGCGCGCTCGGGTGGCCGGCGAGCACACCACCAGGTCGATCTCGCCGAGGTGCTCGCGCAGCCACCTGCCGGCCGCCGGCGCGTCGCGGCGACCCCGCCCGGCGAGCGGCCGCTCGATATCGGGCACTCCCTCCGGCCACGCCGACTTGGCGTGCCGGAGGACCACCAGCCTGCGTCCCATCCACATAGCTTGGCAGCCGCTATCGCCCGGCGTCACCCGCATCGTCGGCTGGCAGCCCGACGAAATCGGCCATCTGCTCGATGGCGTGCTCGAAGAAATCGTCGCTCGGGTCCACGCTGCCGACCAGCTGCCCGAACAGCTCGAAGCTCAGCATGCCGAACAGCTGGGTCCACACGATCACAGCGCGAGCCAGCACCTGGCCGGGCAGCTCCGGGGCCACCGAGGTGGCCAGCCGCTCGATCTGCGCGGACAGCGTGGTAGACGGGGGCGGCCAACCCGAGCCCGCGCGCAGGGTGCCTGCCGCCCAGCTGTCCCGCAGCACACCGATGAGCACCAGCGGCACCCGGCTGGCCGGCGTGACAGTGTCCTGCGGTGCCCGGTAGCCGGGGATCGGCGAGCCGTAGATCAGGGCGTACTCGTGTGGGTGTCGCCTGGCCCAGGCCCGCACCGCCCGGTAGACCTCGCGCCACCGTCCGCGCACGTCGGTGTCCGCCACCGCGGCGAAGGCGGACTCGGCGATCTCCCCAAGCGCGTTGTATGCGTCCACGATCAGCGCGGTCAGCAGCTCGTCGCGGTTACGGAAGTAGCGGTACAGCGCCGAGGAAACCATGCCGAGCTCGCGGGCCACGGCCCGCAGCGACAAGGCATTGGCGCCCTCGATGGCGAGCTGGCGCCGCGCCTCGTTCTTGATCTCCCTGGTCAGCTCGGCCCTTGCCCGATCCCGGACCGTCCGGATGGCGCTCATGGTCGGCAGTCTGCCACATGCTGAGAGCAGCGACCAATTATGTGAGCACTGCTCTTGCCAAAATCCGTCCAAGTCGGGTTCACTGATCTTATTCAAGAGCACTGCTCACACCGAGGAGAAACCATGAGCGTCGAACCCCGTTACATGAAGCCCCGCAAGTCCACGAACTCCTTCAACCGGGTGGTCGGCGCCTTGACCCGCCTCGGCATCGGGGTGTGGGGCAGCCGCGTGCTGTACGTCCGGGGCCGCACCAGCGGCCAGTGGCGGTCGAACCCGGTGAATCTGCTGAGCTACGAGGGCGAGCGCTACCTGGTCGCGCCGCGCGGACACACCCAGTGGGCGCGCAACCTGCGCGCGGCTGGCGAGGGCCAACTCCGGGTGGGCCGGCGCATCGACACGTTCACCCCCACGGAACTCGCCGACGACGACAAGCCCGCCATCCTGCGCGCCTACTTGAAGCGCTGGAAGTTCGAGGTGGGCGTGTTCTTCGACGGCATCGGTCCGGACGCCTCAGACGACGAGCTGCGCCGGATCGCACCCGGCTACCCGGTGTTCCGGGTGACCGCGAAACGCTGAGCGGTGCCGCTACTCCCCCGCGTCCGTCCGCCCCACGTCCGTCCGCCCCACGTCCGTCCGCCCCACGTCCGACGCGCTGTCCAGCAGGTCGAGCACGCCGACGAGCGCCGCCGAACGCACCGCGTGCCGGTCCCCCGGCGCCCGCAGGGTGGTCGAGGTGAGCCCGTGCGGCGCCGCGACCGCCAGGTACACGGTGCCGGGCGGCACACCGTCCTGCGGATCCGGCCCGGCCACACCGGTCAGCCCGACGCCGAAGTCCGCGGCACACCGCTGCCGCGCGCCCCGCGCCAGCGCCGCGGCCACCTCGGGATGCACCGCCCCGTGCTCGGCGAGCAGCCGCTCGTCGACACCGGCCAGGGTGGCTTTCAGCTCCGTCGCGTACACCACCAGGCCACCCCGCACCACCGCACTCGAACCCGGGATGGCCGTCAACGCGGCGCACACCAGCCCGCCGGTCAGGGATTCGGCGCAGGCCACCGTCTGGCCGCGGGCGCTCAGCCGTGCGATCAGGCCGGCCATCCGGTCCTCGGGTACCCCGAGCGCGTCCAGCAGCATCACGCTCACCCGCGCACCGACCGGGACCGCAACCGGATCGCGCGCGCCACGTAGTCCAGCCCGGTGACCACGGTCAACGCCACGGCGAGCCCCATCACGACCGCGCTGACCGGGGTGAACCAGCCCGGCAGCGGCAGCAGGTACAGCCCGATCGCCGCGATCTGCGCGACGGTCTTGGCCTTGCCTCCCCGGCTGGCCGGGATCACCCCGTGCCGGATCACCCAGAACCGCAGCAACGTCACGCCGACCTCGCGGACCGCGATCACCGCGGTGACCCACCACGGCAGCTCGCCGAGCACGCTCAGCCCGACCAGCGCCGAACCGATCAGCGCCTTGTCCGCGATCGGGTCGGCCAGCTTGCCGAAATCGGTGACCAGCCCGTACTTGCGGGCGACCCAGCCGTCCACCTGGTCGGTGAACGAGGCCAGCGCGAACAGCAGCGCCGCCGCCAGCCGCCACCCCGTCGACTGCCCGCCGTCCACGAACAGCGCGAGCAGGAACACCGGCACCAGAAGCAGCCGGGACATGGTCATCACGTTGGCCACGTTCATGGCCGGCACCGTGCCCGACTGCGCCCGCCTGCCTTCGTCCGCGCCGGCGTCATCCGGCGCGTTCACCGGACTGCCTGTCCTGCCAGCACCTCGAGCGGGCGTGCCACGAGGTCCACCCCGTCGGCGGCCTCCACCCGAGCGCGTACCACATCCCCCACGGTGAGCCCATCCGCGCCGGAGAGCACGCATTCGCCGTCCACCTCCGGCGCCTGGTGCGCGGCGCGCCCAACGCACCCCGGGTCGGTGCCCTCGACCAGCACGGCAACCTCCTCGCCAACCCGGTCCTCGGCTCGCTGCGCCGTCAGCTCCTCGACCAGGGCGGATACCCGTCGCACCCGCTCGGTGATCACGTCGGCGTTCAGCTTGCCGTCCAGTCCCGCCGCCTCGGTGCCGTCCTCGTCGGAGTAGCCGAACACCCCGACCGCGTCCAGCCGCGCCCCGGTCAGGAAGCGCTCCAGCTCGGCGACGTCCTGCTCGGTCTCGCCGGGGAAGCCCACGATGACGTTGGTGCGAATGCCGGCCGCCGGGGCAAGCTCGCGGATCTGCCGGCACAGCGCCAGGAACGACTCGGTTGAGCCGAACCGGCGCATCCTGCGCAGCACCCGCTCGCTGGCGTGCTGGAAGGACAGGTCGAAGTAGTCCGCGACCCCTGGGGTGCTGGCGATCGCACCGAGCAGACCCGGTTTGGTCTCGGCCGGCTGCAGGTAGGACACCCGGACTCGCTGGATGCCCGGCACCTCGGCCAGCCGTGGCAGCAGCAGCTCCAGCGCCCTCGCGCCGCCGAGCTCGCGGTCCAGATCCTTGCCGTAGGACGTGGAGTTCTCGCTGACCAGGAACAACTCGCGGGCGCCCCGCTCGGCCAGCCAGGCCGCCTCGGCAACCACGTCGTCAGGGTGGCGGGAGACGAACGAGCCGCGGAACGACGGGATCGCGCAGAACGAGCAGCGCCGATCGCAGCCGGACGCGATCTTCAACGACGCCACCGGCGAGGAGTCCAGCCGGGTCCGCAGCACCCGCGGCCCCCAGCCGTGCCCCGGCACCGGGACCTCCGATTCCTGCCGCTGTATCGGCGTGATCGGCAGCTTGGTGCGCCGGTCGACCGGGGCGTGCGCGGCGATCCGCTCGCCGGCCACCACGTCGTCCAGCCGCTCCGCGAGCCGCGGATAGTGGTCGAAGCCCAGTACGGCGTCCGCTTCGGGGAGGCTGTCCGCGAGCTCGGCGCCGTAGCGTTCCGCCATGCAGCCGACCGCGACGACTTTGGCTCCGGTGTCCGAGGCGGACAGCAACGTGTCCACCGAGTCCTTCTTGGCGGATTCCACGAAGCCGCAGGTGTTCACCACCACGACGTCCGCGTCGGAGCCGTCCGCGTCGACCAGTTCCCACCCTCCCGCCGCCAACCGGCCGGCCAGCTCTTCGGAGTCGACCTCGTTGCGCGCGCAGCCGAGCGTGACCATGGCGACACGGCGAGGTAAGCGGGAATATGGCACGCGTTCAGGGTAACCGCCGAACTCGAATACCCGCGCCTCGCAGCTCGCTCACCCCAGGAATCCGCGCAGCAAGGCCGCGGTCGCGTCCACGTGTTCGGCCATCGCCTGCCGCGCACCCTGCGGATCCCCGCTGAGGATGCTGGTGATGACCGCCTCGTGTTGACGGTTCGAGTGCTCGATGTTCACCTCCAGGTGCGGGATCGCGTCCAGCAGCGTGTTCAGCCGCATCCGCACGTCGGCCATCGCGGTCGTCAGCGAAGCCGAGGCGCTGACCTCGGCGATGGCCAGGTGCAACCGGGAGTCCTTGCGGCGGTAGTCGGCCATGCTCGCGTCGGTCGTCTCGGCGAGGCGGGCCCGCAGGTGCCGGCGCTCGGCAGGGGTGAGCGTGCGCGCCGCCGCCGCTTCCGCGGCACCGACCTCGAGCACCTGCCGCAACGTCAGGGTGTCTTCCAGCTCGCCGGCGACCGTCTCGGCTGGCTCGTTGCCGTCCGCGGGCTTGTGGCCACCATCTGAGGCGGGCGGTTTGGTGACGAACGTCCCGCCGTAGCGGCCGCGCCGCGATTCCACGTACCCGGCGTCGGCGAGCGCGCGGATCGCCTCGCGCAAGGTCACCCTGCTCACGTTCAGCCGAGCCGCGAGTTCGCGCTCCGCCGGCAACCGCTCGCCGGGTACCACCACGCCGAGCTTGATCGCCTGCAGCAGGCGCTCCACGGTCTCCTCGAACGCGTTGCCGGCGCGGACCGCGCGAAACAGCGCCTCGCCCGCGTTCGCCGTGTTCCGTGGTGCGTTCCGTGGTGCGCTCACTGTGGCGTCACGTAGGCACCGGAAATCCCTCCGTCCACCAGGAACGTGGACGCGGTCATGAAGGAAGCGTCGTCGCTGGCCAGAAAGGCGACGCCGGCCGCGATCTCCTCGGGTTCGGCGAACCGGCCGATCGGCACGTGCACGAGGCGGCGGGCGGCGCGCTCCGGGTCCTTGGCGAACAGCTCCTCGAGCAGCGGGGTGTTCACCGGCCCCGGGCACAGCGCGTTCACCCGGATGCCCTCGCGCGCGAACTGCACGCCGAGTTCCCTGCTCATCGCCAGCACCCCGCCCTTGGACGCGGTGTAGGAGATCTGCGAGGTGGCCGCGCCCATCACCGCGACGAACGACGCGGTGTTGATGATCGATCCCTTTCCTTGGCGCCGCATGTGCGGGATCACCTGCTGGCAGCACAGGTAGACCGAGGTGAGGTTGACCTGCTGCACCCGCTGCCAGGCATCGATCCCGGTGTCCAGGATCGAGTCATCATCCGGCGGCGAGATGCCGGCGTTGTTGAACGCGATATCCACCGAGCCGTAGGTGTCCACCGCGGTCTGGAACATGCCCCGCACGTCGGATTCGTCGGTCACGTCGGCCCGCACGAACGTGCCGTCGACCTCCTCGGCCGCCGCCTTGCCGGCGTCGGTGTCCAGGTCCGCGATCACGATCTTGGCGCCCTCCCTCGCCATCCGGCGAGCCGACGCGAGACCGATCCCGCCCGCTCCCCCGGTGATCACCGCGACGCGGCCGTCCAACCGTTGTGGCACCGTCATTGTCGTACCTGCCTATCGTTCGGTTGCGATGAACACGTTCTTGGTCTCGGTGAACGCTTGCACGGCGTCCGGGCCGAGTTCACGGCCGAGCCCGGACTGTTTGAACCCACCGAACGGTGTCCAGTAGCGGACCGCGGAATGCGAGTTCACCGAGAGGTTGCCTGCCTCGACCCCGCGCGAGACACGCATCGCCCTGCCCACATCGCGCGTCCAGATGGATCCGGACAGCCCGTAGTCCGTGTCGTTCGCGATTCGCACCGCATCGTCCTCGTCGGTGAACGGCAGCACCGCGACCACCGGTCCGAACACCTCCTCGGCCACCGCGCGCTCGGTCGGTTCGATGGGAGCCAGAACCGTTGGCGGGAACCAGAATCCGGGCCCGTCCGGCGCGCTGCCGCGAAACGCGACGGCTTCCTCTGCCGGGAGGTAGGAGCGCACCTGCTCGCGGTGCGCGGCGGAGATCAGCGGGCCCATCTCGGTCCTCTCGTCCGCCGGATCGCCGACAACGACCCCGCGCACCGCGGGCTCGAGCAGTTCGAGGAAACGGTGGTAGATATCGCGCTGCACCAGGATTCGGGAGCGCGCGCAGCAATCCTGCCCTGCGTTGTCGAACACGCCGTACGGCGCGGTGGTCGCCGCGCGCTCCAGATCGGCGTCGGAGAACACGATGTTCGCGTTGTTGCCGCCGAGTTCGAGGGTCACCCGCTTCACCTGGTCCGCGCAGCCGGCCATGATCTGCTTACCGACCTCGGTGGATCCGGTGAACACCACCTTGCGCACCTTCGGGTTCGCCACGAACCGTTGCCCCACAACGGATCCCTTGCCCGGCAGCACCTGGAACACGTCGTCAGGGATGCCCGCCTCGCGGGCCAGCTCGGCCAGCCGCATGGCGGTGAGCGGGGTCAGCTCCGCCGGTTTGACGATCACCGGGTTTCCCGCCGCGAGCGCAGGGCCGAATCCCCAGCCGGCGATCGGCATCGGGAAGTTCCACGGCACGATCACGCCGACCACGCCGACCGGTTCGGCGAACGTGATGTTCACCCCGCTGGGCACCGGGATCTGCTTGCCGGTCAACCGTTCCGGCGCCGCGGCGTAGTACTCGAGCACGTCGCGCACGTTGCCGGCCTCGCCGCGCGCGTTGCCGATGGTGTGCCCCGAGTTGGCGACTTCCAGCCCTGCCAGGTGCTCGATGTCGCGGTCGACGGCGTCCGCGAACCGGCGCAGCAGCCTGGCCCGGTCGGCAGGCGCCATGTCGCGCCAGGCGGGCGACGCCGCGTGCGCACGATCGATCGCGGCATCGGTTTCGTCGGCCGACGCCAGTGATACCTCCCGCACCACCCGCTCGGTCGCCGGGTTGATCACCTCAACCGTCCCCGTCATGCCACCCCCTCTGTGTGCTGAAGGACGCTGTGGGTGGGTTCATTCGTGGTCTCCCGCCCGGTATCTGCGTGCGGCATCCACCAGCGCGGCGAACAAGCGGACGTCACCGAGGTCTTCCTCCGGATGCCATTGCACACCGCAGACGAACGCGGCGTCGGTGCGCTCCACCGCTTCGATGGTGCCGTCCTCGGCGAACCCCACGCTGGTCAGCCCGGCGCCGAGCTCGCCGATCGCCTGGTGATGATGGCAGCGTCCCTTGGTATCGCCGCCGAGGATGCCAGCCAGCATGCTGCCTTCGGTCAGCGTGACGCGCACGGTGCCGAACACCGCGGGCGCCGGCTGGTGCGCGGTGTGGCCAACCTCGTCCGGCAGGTGCTGGGTCAGGGTGCCGCCGAACGCCACGTTGAGTACCTCGAATCCACGGCATACCCCCAGAACCGGCAGGCCCGCATCGAGCGCGGCGGCCAGCAGCCCGAACTCGAAGGCGTCCCGATCCGGGCGGATGTTCACCGTTTTCGGGTGCGCTCGCTGGGCGTAGCGCTCCGGGGCGATGTCCGCGCCGCCGGACAGCACCAGCCCGTCGAGACCGGCAACGATCTCGGCGTAGCCGTCGCCGACCGGCGGCACGAGCATCGGTACCCCACCCGCCGCGGTCATCGCGTCCACATAACTGCGCGGCAGCACCGGCCCTTCGGTGTGCCAGATTCCGTATCGCGCCCACTCGAGGTAGGTGGTGATACCGATCAGCGGCCGCGCTCGCCGCTCAGAGCCGTTCGAAGCCACGCACCCGCTCCCAGTCGGTCACCGCGGCGTCGAACGCGGACAGCTCCACCTGTGCCGCGTTGAGGTAGTGCGCGACCACATCCTCGCCGAACGCATCCCGCGCGAGCTTGCTGTCCGCGAGCAGCCCGGCCGCGTCCCGCAGCGTGCTCGGCACCGTCGGTTTGTCCGAGACGTACGCGTTCCCGGCGAGTTCCGGCTCGAGCGGCAGCTCCCGCTCGAGCCCGTGCAGCCCCGCGGCGATCAGCGCGGCCACGGCGAGATACGGGTTCACATCCCCGCCGGGGAGCCGGTTCTCCACCCGGAGCGACTCGTCGTGCCCGACCACCCGCAGCGCGCAGGTGCGGTTGTCCTGGCCCCACGCGACGGTGGTAGGCGCGAAACTGCCCGGCACGAGCCTCTTGTAGGAGTTCACGTTGGGAGCGAAGAAGTACGCCAGCTCGCGCAGGCCGTGCAGCTGGCCGGCGAGAAAACGCTCCATCATCGGGGAGAAGCCGTTCGGCCCGTCCCCGGCGAGCACCGGGGTTCCGTCCGCGGCGCGCAGGCTGATGTGAATGTGGCAGGAGTTTCCCTCCCGCTCGTTGTATTTCGCCATGAAGGTCAGGCTCTTGCCGTGCTGCGCGGCGATCTCCTTCGCGCCGGTCTTGTAGACGCTGTGGTTGTCGCATGTGGACAACGCATCTGTGTACCGGAAGGCGATCTCGTGCTGGCCGGGGTTGCACTCCCCCTTCACCGACTCGGTGTACAACCCCGCGCCGTCCATCGAGTTGCGGATATCGCGCAGCATCGGCTCCAGCCGCGCGGTGCCGAGCATCGAATAGTCCACATTGTACTGATTGCCGGGACGCAGATCCCGGTAACCGCGCTCCCAGGCCTGCTCGTAGGAGTCGTCGAACACGATGAATTCCAGCTCCGTGCCGACGAAGGCGGTCAGATCCCGCTCGGCGAGGCGATCGAGCTGGCGGCGCAGCACCTGCCTCGGCGAGGCAGGGACCGGCCCGCCCCGCACCCATTCCAGGTCGCACAGCACTCCGGCGGTGCCCTCCTGCCACGGGATCAGCCGCAGGGTGTCCAGATCGGGCCGGAGCACGAAATCGCCGTAGCCAGTATCCCATGACGACATCGCGTAGCCGCTCACCGTGTTCATCTCCACGTCCACGGCCAGCAGGTAGTTGCACGCCTCGGTGCCGTGCGCGAGCACCTCGTCCAAGAAGTACCGAGCCGAGCAGCGCTTCCCTTGCAGGCGGCCCTGCATGTCGGTCATCGCGACCAGCACGGTGTCCACCGTTCCGGCGTCGACAAGCTCCCGCAGCCGCGGCACGCTGAGCATGCCCTCCGATGTACCCATGCGGCGTTTCCTCCCGGATCGGGGCGCGCTCGTTCGCCGTCGGTCACGGTGATCCAAAGGTATACATTTGGCCCTTTGGGTATCAAAACCATCAACTCGACTCCTGTCAAGCGGCCAGAGTATTGACACAACCGCGTGACCCGGACCACTCTGCACTGTCGGGTAAAGGACTGTTCCCATTCCTTTGTGGTTCTCAGCGAACGGAGCAGTGGTGGCTCGGTCGGAACGGCACGGCGCCAAGGTCGAATACGAGCGCCTTGACGCGCGGTATCTGGAACATCGGCAGCTCAAGCGCGGCGCGGCAGGCTGGGTGCTGCTCGCCGGGCTGGGTGTCAGCTACGTGATCTCCGGGGACTTCGCCGGCTGGAACTTCGGGCTGGACGAAGGTGGCTGGGGTGGCTTGCTGATCGCCACCGTGCTGATGGCGTTGATGTACACCTGCATGGTGTTCGGCCTTGCCGAGATGGCCTCGGCACTGCCCGTCGCCGGCGCGGGGTACGGGTTCGCCCGCCGCGCGCTCGGCCCGCTCGGCGGATTCGCCACCGGCACCGCGATCCTGATCGAGTACGCCATCGCGCCGGCCGCCATCGCGGTGTTCATCGGTGGCTACGTGGAGACGCTCGGCCTTTTCGGTCTCACCAACAGCTGGCCGATCTACCTCGGCTGCTACGCGATCTTCATCGGTATCCACCTGCGCGGCGTCGGCGAGGCATTGCGCGTGATGTTCGCGATCACCGCCATCGCGGTGCTCGCGCTGATCGCCTTCGTGGTGGGGATGATCCCGCAGTTCTCCGTTGACAACCTGTTCGACATCGTGCCGACCGATGCGGTGGGCGCGAGTAGCTTCCTGCCGTTCGGCATCGCCGGGGTGCTCGCCGCGCTGGTCTACGGAATCTGGTTCTTCCTTGCCATCGAAGGAGTTCCGCTCGCCGCGGAGGAGGCTCGCGAGCCGACCAAGGACATGCCGCGCGGCATCATCGCCGGGATGCTGACCCTCTTGGCCTTCGCCGCACTGATCCTGGTGGTGGCACCAGGCGGCGCCGGCTCGGAGGCGATCCGGACCGCGGACAACCCGCTGCCGCACGCGGTGCGTGCCGCATACGGCGGCGACAACGTGCTCGCGCAGATCGTGAACTACGTGGGACTCGCCGGGCTGATCGCCAGCTTCTTCTCCATCATCTACGCGTACTCCCGGCAGCTGTTCGCGCTGTCCAGGGCCGGCTACCTGCCTCGCTGGCTGTCGGTCACCGGCAAGCGCAAGACGCCGTACCTGGCGCTGATCGTGCCTGGCACCCTCGGGTTCGCGCTCTCCGCGATCACCCAGGACGGCGCGCTACTGATCAATATCGCGGTATTCGGCGCCACGGTGTCCTACGTGCTGCTGAACGTCTCGCACATCGTGCTGCGGGTGCGGGAGCCGGACCTCGAGCGGCCGTACCGCACGCCGGGCGGGGTGGTCACCACGGGCATCGCGCTGGTGCTCGCGCTGGCCGCCGTGGTCGCCACCTTCTTCGTGGACGAACTCGCCGCGGCGATCACCGCCGGCATCTTCCTGGCCGCGATCGGGTACTTCTGGTTCTACAGCCGGCATCGGCTGGTGGCGAACGCACCGGAGGAGGAGTTCGCGGTCATCGAGCAGGCCGAAGCCGAGCTGGACGACTAGCAGCACGCAGGCTTGATCTGGCGCCAAGTAGGCTCAACCAACGTGATCGAGAGCCTGAAGGTGCGGCGCGCGCGGATCGGCGACGTGCGGATGATCAAGGCCCTAGTGGATCAGTACGCCGGCCGCGTGCTGCTGGAAAAGGACCTGGTCACGCTCTACGAAGACGTGCAGGAATTCTGGGTCGCCGAACTGGACGGCGCCGTCGTCGGCTGCGGGGCACTGCACGTGCTCTGGGAGGACCTCGCGGAGATCCGCACCGTCGCGGTGGATCGGGCGATCCGGGAATCCGGCGTCGGTCACGCGATCGTGCGGCAGCTGATCGATGTCGCCAGGGAGTTAGGCCTGCCACGGCTATTCGTGCTCACCTTCGAGACGCGGTTCTTCGGCAAGCACGGATTCACGGAGATCGAGGGCACTCCGGTCGAGGCCGAGGTGTACGAGGAAATGCGCCGATCAGCCGACCGCGGCGTCGCGGAGTTCCTCGACCTGCCGTACGCCAAACCGAACATCCTTGGCAACAGCCGGATGCTGCTCCAGCTGTGACGCCGAATCGATCGCACACAATTCACCCGAACCAGGTAAGAAATTCACCGAACGGCGGTGCCGGAACTCGATCACCGTCGACGAATCTGGATCCCTGCTGAACGTCTTTCCGGGAGCGTCACGATGTCTGAGGTCCGGTCCACCCGCCGTATGCCGAGCACCGTCAGCGCCCTCCGCGCCGTCTGTACCGTCTTCGCTGTTCTCGGCGGCTTGCTGCTCGGAGCGGGATCCGCCCATGGGCAAACCATCGAGGAAGTCACCGACGACTACCTGTTCACCACATCGCTGCCCGAATTCGTGGAAATCCGTAGCGCGGCCCCATATCCGGACCAGCTGGACTGGGCCTCGGACGCGTGCTCGTGGTCCCCGGACGAGCCGCTCGGCTTCGATTTCACGCCCGCCTGCTACCGGCACGATTTCGGCTACCGCAACTACAAGAGGCAAGGCCGGTTCAATGAGGACACCCGGCTGACGATCGACGACAACTTCTACGCGGATCTCAAGGTCATCTGCGCCGGAAACTACACATGCAACGGCACCGCGTGGACCTACTACCGCGCGGTTCGCCAGTTCGGTGCCAGCGCGACCAGCACCGCGGACGCGTTGCGTAAGGCCGAGGTGCGCAAGGCCGAGGTGCCCGGCGCCCGGCGAGCGGCCGGTTGAGCACCCGCGTCACTCCGCCGAATCGGACTCCGGCGGCGGGCCGCCCCGAATCGACTGGATCAACGCCGGTAGCTCGTCCGGTTTCACCAGGACGTCGCGCGCCTTTGAGCCCTCGGACGGGCCCACCACGCCGCGGGTTTCCAGCAGGTCCATCAACCGGCCTGCCTTGGCGAACCCGACGCGGAGCTTGCGCTGCAGCATCGAGGTCGAGCCGAACTGCGAGGTGACCACCAGCTCGGCGGCCTGCAGGAACACCTCGAGGTCGTCACCGATATCCGGATCGACTTCCTTCTGCTCGCCGGGTTTCGCGGCGGTGACGCCGTCGGTGTACTCCGGCTCGGCCTGCTCCTTGGTGAACGAGACGATCTTGCTGATCTCGCCGTCGGTGACGAACGAGCCTTGGATGCGGACCGGCTTGCCGGCACCCATCGGCAAGTACAACCCGTCACCCATGCCGATCAGCTTCTCCGCTCCCGGCTGGTCCAGGATGACCCGCGAGTCGGTGAGCGAGGACGTGGCGAACGCCGGCCGGGACGGCACGTTGGTCTTGATCAACCCGGTGACCACGTCCACCGATGGGCGCTGGGTGGCCAGCACCAGGTGGATCCCCGCGGCTCGCGCCTTCTGGGTGATCCGGACGACGGCGTCCTCCACGTCGCGCGGCGCGGTCATCATCAGGTCGGCGAGCTCGTCGACGATCGCCAGGATGTACGGATACGGCCGGTATTCCCGCTCGCTGCCAGGCGGTGCGGTGATGTCCCCGGAACGCACCTTGGCATTGAAGTCGTCGATATGCCGTACCCGGCTGGCCTGCATGTCCTGGTAGCGCTGCTCCATCTCCTCGACCAGCCACGCCAGCGCGGCTGCCGCCTTCTTCGGCTGCGTGATGATCGGCGTGATCAGGTGCGGAACGCCCTCGTACGGCGTCAGCTCCACCATCTTCGGGTCGATCAGGATCATCCTGACCTCTTCCGGGGTGGCCCTGGCCAGCAACGACACCAGCATCGAGTTAACGAAGCTGGACTTACCGGAACCCGTCGACCCGGCACACAGCAGGTGCGGCATCTGGGTCAGGTTCGCGGTGACCATGTGGCCCTCGATGTCCTTACCGAGGCCGACCAGCATCGGGTGGTTGTCCTTGGCCGCGGTCGACGAGCGCAGCACGTCGCCGAGCAGCACCTTTTCCCGGTCCGAGTTGGGCACCTCGATACCGACGGCCGACTTGCCGGGAATCGGCGCCAGCAGGCGCACGTTGTCGGTGGCCACCGCGTAGGCGATGTTCTTGGTCAGCGCGGTGATCTTCTCGACCTTGACGCCGGGGCCGAGCTCGACCTCGTAGCGAGTCACCGTTGGGCCCCGGGTGAAGCCGGTGACCTGCGCGTCCACTTTGAACTGATCGAGCACGCCGTTGATCGCTTCGATCATCACGTCGTTGGCCTTGCTGCGCGACTTGGGTGGGTCGCCGCCGGCGAGCAGGTCGGGCGGCGGCAACGTGTAGTCACCCTCCACGGCCCGCACCACGATCGGCGCGCTTTCCGCCTTGCTCGGTTTCTTCGCCTCGGCCGGCGGTTCGGCCGCCTGCACCTCCGACGGGCGTGGCCGCTTCGGCTCGGCCGGGGCCTGCTCGGCGGCTTGTTCGCCGGCCTCGTCGTTCATGCTGGACTGCCGGCGGCGCGACGGACGACGCAGCCGCACATCGTTTTCCGGCTCGGGTTCGTTGGCCGGCTGCTGGCGCTCGAGCTCGTCGGCCGGGTCCATGCCCCACTCGCGCAGCCGCGTCGGGATCTGCCTGACCGGCGTTCCGGTGAACACCAGCACGCCGTAGCCGAGCACCAGGATCAGCAGCGGCACAGCAACCCACGCGGTGACGCCCTTGGCCAGCATGCCGCCGGAGCCGTAGCCCACGGCTCCGCCTGCGTACATCCAGTCCAGGTTCGACTCCGGGCTTCCGGTGAAGATGTGCATCAGCCCGAGCAGCGCCAGCACGAACAGCAGCGAGCCGATCACCATCCGCGGCCTGGTCTCCGGCCGAGGTTCGGTGCGCATCAGCACGATGCCGATGACCAGCAACACCATCGGCAGGGCCACCGCGCCGGCACCGACCGCGTGCCGGGCGCCGATCTCCACCCACCGGCCGACCGGTCCCGCCGCCTGCCACCACGAGCCCATCGCGATGACCAGACCGAGCGCGATGTAGGCGAAGGCCAGGCCATCCCGGCGATGTTCGGGCTCGAGGTCACGGGTGCGGCCCAGCGTCCGCGCCAGCCCACCGGTCCCCCTTGCCAGCAGGTTCCAGCCGCCCCGCACCGCCTGCCCGAACGTCGAACCGCGGCGAGAGCGCCGGGGCGGGCTCTTGCGCGCAGCAGGCTTGCGGGCCGCGGGCTTGCGGGCCGGGGAGCGCGACGAACCGGATTTGGCACCGCGGGAGCCACCCGCCGACCGGGAACCACCCTTGCCGGCGCGCGTCTGGCTACTCCCCGAGGTCACAGTCCGGCCCGCCATATTCTCTAGGGTAACGGTCACGACACATTCATCCCAGGAAGCACTCGCGTCACACGAGCAACATCCTGCGAGCGTGGCAGCCGTGCCGGTGCCTGTCGCGGACACTGGTAGCCGACCATGCCATGCTCTTGCTCCATGGTGGTCTGCGACGACGACTCGGCCGAGTCGACACGCCGCCCCGGGGCCAGCCCACCTCCGGCTCCACTGGTGCGGCGAACGACGCTGTGGCGAGTGATGATGGCCCTTGATCGCGGGTTGGTGGGGCTGCTCGGACGGCTGCACGTGACCGGCACCGTGCCCGAACGGCTGCGCGGTCGCCCGCTGCTAATGGTCGCGAACCACATCGGGGTGTTCGATGCGTTCGTGCTGATCGCCGCCTGCCGCGAGATCGGTATCACGCCAAGGTTCCTGCTCACCGCGGGGCTGCTCGACGCCCCGATCATGGGGCCAGCGCTGCGCGTCAGCGGGCACCTGCGGGTCGACAGGGGCAAGCACAACGTCGCCGAGGCGTTCGGTCGGGCGGTGCGGGCGCTGCACTCGACACGGGACCCGATCCTGGTCTATCCGGAGGGGCGGATCAGCCACGATCCCGGGCTGTGGCCGGAGCGGGGCAAGACCGGGGCCGCGCGGATGGCGCTCGCGGCCGGGGTGCCGGTGCTGCCGGTGAGCCAGTGGGGCGCGCACGAGGCGGTGTGCTGGGGCACCGAGACGGTCACGTCGTTCGACGATCTGAAGCCGCTGCTGCGATCCGGGGTGCGTTCGATGTGGCGGCAACCGAGGTTCCAGGTGCACTTCGGGGAGCCGGTGGGCCTGGACGACCTGTCCGTCGAGCGTCCCGGCGATGCGGTACGGGCGCACGCGCGGATCATGCGGGCGATCGCGGCCGGCATGGTTCCGTTGCGCGCCGGCGAGCTGGAGGAGCCTCGCTTTCACGACGCCACCCGCCCAACGGACAGCCGCAGTCCCTGGAAGCCGTGACCGGCGGCGGGCGGGAGAAAATTACCCCAAGTGGCGGGTTCCCGTTCAAATCCCCCAATCTAGGGTCACCCACTAGGGGTTAGCCAGAGTTAACGGTTTCGATTCGTTCGACCGGACCTCGTCGAGGGCGTCGAGGAAAGGAACGGGCATGGGCCGACGTTGTCGTGAACGCCGCCCTGTCCGGAGCACGATGCCAGCCCGCCCGTTGCCGCTCGCACTGGACAACTCCTGTTAGGTCCCGCGGGCCCGTGCCAGAAGCACATGTCTACCCGCGGGTTTCCCTGCACCTGACGGAGGAGACACCTGATGAATCGCAGAGGGATGGCCCGGGCCGCCGGCGCCTCGATCTTCACTGCGGCAATCGCGGCCGCGTTAACCGTGCCGGGAGCGGCCGCCGCACCCACCGGGCAAGGCGCATCCGCCTCCCCCAGCGTCGCCTCGGCGGACATGCTGGCGGCGATGCAACGTGACCTCGACCTGACCGCGAAGCAGGCCAAGGCCAGGGTCGCCCAGGAAACCGAGGCCGCGCAGCTCGAGCGGTCGTTGAGCCGCAGCCTCGGGGAGTCCTACGGCGGGGCTGTATTCGACACGTCGAGCGGCAAGCTGGTCGTGCACGTCACCGACGCCGCACGGGCGGGCAGTGTCCGGGCGGCCGGCGCCGAGGCGAAAGTGGTCGAGCACAGCGTGGCCGAGCTGGACGCCGTGAGCACCGCGTTGAACGAGCACGCGAAAACCGCGCCGAATGCGGTCAGCGGCTGGTACACGAAGGAGTCGCTGAACTCCGTCGTGCTGACCGTCCAGCCGGGCTCCGCCGAGGCGGCGAAGGCGTTCGTCACGGCGTCGGGCGCCGATCCGTCCGCCGTGCGGATCGTGGAATCGGCCGAACGGCCACGGCTGTTCCAGGAGCAAATCGTCGGCGGAAACGCTTACACCACAGGCAGTTCGCGGTGTTCGATCGGATTCTCGGTGAACGGCGGTTTCGTCACGGCCGGGCACTGCGGCGACGAGGGAACCTCGACCTCGAACCCGACCGGTACCGTCGCCGGCTCGGTCTTCCCTGGCAACGACTACGCCTGGGTGGAGTCGAGCGCGCAGACCACCCCGACCGTCAACGACTACTCGGGCGGCACGGTGACCGTCGCGGGATCCACCGAGGCGTCCGAGGGCGCGTCGATCTGCCGTTCCGGGTCAACCACCGGTTGGCACTGCGGAACGGTGCAGGCGAAGGGGCAGACCGTGAGCTACCCCGAGGGCACCGTGAACGGCCTGACGCGTACCGACGTATGCGCGGAGCCCGGCGACTCGGGCGGCTCCTTCATCAGCGGTAACCAGGCGCAGGGCATGACCTCCGGCGGGTCGGGCGACTGCAGCTCTGGCGGGACGACCTACTTCCAACCGGTCAACCCGGCGCTGAACGCGTTCGGGCTGAGCTTGGTCACCGGCTAGGCGTGCCAGGACGGCGTGCCGCGCCCACTGCTACCCGGGCGCGGCGCGCCACCCGGCTGGCTTGTCCGGGCCGACCCGATGATCGGTGCGGTGCGGCGAGCCCGCCGTTACCGTGTGCCAATGGGCCGGATTGGTGGCGTCCTGATCGACATCGACGGTGTGCTCACCGTGTCGTGGCAGCCGCTGCCGGGGGCCGTGCCCGCGTTCCGCCAGATCCGGGACGCCGGCGTGGCGCTGGCGCTGCTGACCAACACCACCTCGCGTACCCGGGCGTCGATCGCCGGCGCGCTGACCGAAGCGGGCTTCCCGGTGCACCCGGAAGACATCCATACCGCGCCAACCGTCACCGCGTCCTACCTGGCTGCACACCACCCCGGCGCCCGGTGCCTGCTGCTGAACAGCGGCGACATCCGGGAGGACCTCGGCAACGTGACGCTGGTTGAGGACGATCCGGACGTCGTCCTCGTCGGCGGCGCCGGCGAGGAGTTCGACTACCCGGCGCTGAACCGGATCTTCGGCGAGTTGCGGCGAGGCGCCAGGCTGATCGCCATGCACCGGAACCTGTACTGGCGCACATCCGCCGGCCTGCGACTCGACACCGGGGCATTCCTGGTCGGGCTGGAGCACGCCGCGCGGGTGCGTGCTGAGGTGGTCGGCAAGCCATCCGCGGCGTTCTTCGACACCGCCGTCGCGGGCTTGGGAATAGCACCGGATCAAGCGTTGATGATCGGTGACGACATCGATGCCGACGTGCTGGCCGCCCAGCGCCGCGGCATCACCGGCGTGCTGGTGAGGACCGGCAAGTACTTACCGGAAACCCATGCGGCCGCCGAGGCCGACCCCGATCACGTGCTGGACAGCTTCGCCGACCTACCGGCCCTGCTGGAGCGATTGGGATCCTGATCCACGGCGGAACCGGGATCGCGGGCGGACATACTCGCGGGCGTGGCAACCACAACCGGGGCACCTGGCACGTACGCGCACCCAGGACGGGGCACGGCGCTGATCCTGGCGTCCTCGTTCTGCTTCGGAAGCTCCGGGCCGATCGCCAAACCCGCGATGCAGGCCGGCATGACCGCCGAACAGGTCACCACCGCCCGGATCGGCCTTGCCGCACTCGTGCTGCTGCTCGGCGTCGGGCTCGCCAGTCCCCGCGCGCTGCGCGTGGCCCGCGAGCAGTGGCGCCTGGTGCTCGGCTATGGCCTGCTCGGTGTCGCCGGCGTCCAGCTGTGCTACTTCCTCGCTGTGGCACGGCTTCCGGTGGGGATCGCGTTGCTGCTCGAGTACCTCTCCCCCGTGCTGGTGGCGCTGTGGGTCAGGCTGGTGCGGCGCACCGTGCTGCCCGGCCTCATGTGGTTGGGCACCGGGATGGCGATCGCCGGGCTGGCGATGGTGGCGCAGGTGTGGCAGGGGCTGCGGCTGGACGCGTTCGGCCTGCTCGCCGGGATCGGCGCGGCGGTCTGCTCGGCGGGCTACTTCCTGCTCGGCGAGCGCGGCGCGCACACCACCTCCCCGCTCGGCCTCGTCACCTGGGGCATGGTGATCGGCGCGCTCGCGGTGGCCGCGACCGGTCCACCGTGGACGGTGCGCGCCGAGGTGCTCGGCAGCACGGCGGATTTCGGGCCGTGGCAGCCACCGGTGTGGATGCTGCTGATCTCCGTCGCGCTGCTGTCCACGGTGCTCGCCTACCTCAGCGGGATCGTCGCGCTACGCCACCTGCCGCCGAACGTCGCCAGCGTGCTGGCGTTGACGGAGCCGCTGGTGGCCGGCGTGGCCGCGTGGGTGTTGCTCGGCGAAGCGCTCACCGCGGGGCAGCTGGTCGGGGCCGGTGTGCTGCTCACCGGCGCGCTGATCGTGCAGCGTTGCACCCGAGGACCTGCCGTGGCCGCCGAACCCCTGCCAGGCGAAGGCGGCACGTGACGGGTGTCCTGGCAGGCAGCGGCATGTCCCAACGACGTCCAAACCGGCAGCCCGCTCATCCATCGGCACGAGGACGGATCGGCCGGGACGGCGCAAGCTCGTGGGTAATGGCCTAGCCGAACCCAGGGAGGCAGCACATGTGCCACCCAACCAAACGCGAGCGACGCCGCGCACGCCGCCAGCTGATCAAAACCATCCTCGCGGTCGTCTGCGCGCTGGCCGTGGCCCGCGGCCGAGCGCGTGAACTCACACCGGAATGACCGTCGGCACGATCATCGGGCGGCGGCGGTACTTTTCGGCCACCCATCGACCGACCACCCGGCGCACCGCCTGTGCGATGCGGTGCGTGTCCACGATGCCTTCCGCCTCCGTGCGCGCGAGTTCCATCTCCACCAGCGGGACCACCGCCTCGAGCGCCTTCGGATCGTCGGAGAACCCGCGCCCCGAAATGGTCGGCGGTGCCACCGGCCGGCCGGTGCTGTGCGCGACGGCCACGTTGATCGCGATGAACCCGCCCTCGCCGAGAATCAGCCGATCGGACAGGGTCGATTCGCCGACGTCGCCCACGGACAGCCCGTCCACGTAGACGTGCCCGACTTCGACCCTTCCGGTGATCCGGGCCTTGCCGTCCACCATGTCGACCACGACGCCGTCCTCGGCGATCACCACCCGCTCCGGCGGCACCCCGGTCAGCGTGGCCAGTTCCGCGTTGGCCCGCAGGTGCCGCCACTCCCCGTGCAGCGGCAGCACGTTGCGCGGCCGCACCGCGTTGTACAGGAACAGCAGTTCACCGGCCGGCGCATGGCCGGAGACATGCACCTTCGCGTTGCCCTGGTGCACCACATTCGCGCCCAGCCGCACCAGCCCGTTCACCACGCCGAACACCGCGGTCTCGTTCCCAGGGATCAGCGAACTGGCCAGCACCACGGTGTCCCCCGGCAGGATGCCGATCTGCCGGTGCTCGCCGCGCGCCATCCTGGACAGCGCGGACAGCGGCTCGCCCTGCGAACCGGTGGACACGAACAGCACCTCGCCCTCCGGCAAGGAACTCGCCTCGTCCATGTCGATCAGCAACCCGGCCGGCACGTTCAGAATGCCGAGATCGGCAGCCACACCCATGTTGCGCACCATCGAGCGCCCCACGAAGGCCACCCGGCGGCCGTGCGCCACCGCCACGTCCAGCACCTGCTGCACGCGGTGCACATGGCTGGCGAAGCAGGCCACGATCACCCGCTGGGTCGCGCCGGCGATGACGTTGTGCAACACCGGGCCGATCTCGCGCTCCGGCACCACGAACCCGGGCACGTCGGCGTTCGTCGAGTCCACGCAGAACAGGTCGACACCCTCGTCGCCGAGCCGGGAGAACCCCGCCAGATCGGTCAGCCGCCCGTCCAGTGGCAGCTGGTCCAGCTTGATGTCCCCGGTGTGCAGCACGGTGCCCGCCGGGGTGCGGATCGCCAGCGCGAGCGCGTCCGGGATCGAGTGGTTCACCGCGAAGAACTCGCACTCGAAGTTCCCGTGCTTGCTGCGCTGCCCCTCGGAAACCTCGATCAGCGCCGGATCCTGCCGGTGCTCACGGCATTTCGCGGCCAGCAACGCCAGGGTGAACTTGGAGCCGACCACCGGCAGGTCCGGCCGCATCCGCAGCAGGAACGGCACCGCGCCGACGTGATCCTCGTGCCCGTGGGTGAGGATCAGCGCCTCGATATCGTCCAGCCGATTCTCGATGGCACGGAAGTCCGGCAGGATCAGATCCACGCCGGGCTGCTCGTCTTCCGGAAACAGCACCCCGCAATCCACGATCAGCAGCCGGCCGGCGTACTCGAACACGGTCATGTTCCGGCCGACTTCGCCGATTCCGCCGAGCGCGACGACCCGCAGGCCGCCGTCAGGCAGTGGTGGGGGCGCCTCGTCTCCGCCCGTAACCGTCACGGATGCACCGCTCCCGTACTGGTGTGTGTGGTAGGTGTGACGTAGGCGGCCGCGGCGTCGTGCCGGGCGACCCTGGCGGCGGCGAGGTGCGAAGGCGGCGACTCCGCCAGCGGCACACCAGCCTCGGCCAGGTCGCCGGCGATCGCCTCGACCTGCTCCTCGGTGGCCGGGGGCAGCGGCAGCCGTGGATCGCCGGCGTCGTTGCCACGCAACCGGAGCGCGGTCTTCACGAAGATCACCCCGCCGACCCTGCTGAACGCCCGAAGCACCGGGATCAGTCCATTGTGGATCGTCTTGGCGGCGGTGACCTCACCCTCCTCGTAGCTGTCCAGCATCGACCGCAGGCGGTTGGCCACCACGTGCCCGATCACGCTCACGTAGCCGACCGCGCCGATGGACAGCCACGGCAGGTTCAGCCCGTCGTCGCCGGAGTAGTACACCAGGTCGGTGCTCGCGAGCACCTCGCTGCCGGCGATCAGGTCGCCCTTGGCGTCCTTCACGGCGAGGATCCTCGGGTGCTCGGCCAGCCTCCGCAGCGTGTCCACCGCGATCGGCACGACCGAGCGCGGCGGGATGTCGTAGAGCATCATGGGCAACTCGGTCGCGTCCGCGACCGTGGTGAAGTGCGAGAGCAGCCCGGCCTGCGGCGGTCGGGAGTAGTACGGCGTGACCACCAGCACCCCGTGCGCGCCCGCCTTCTCGGCCTGCTGGGCGAGGTGCACGCTGTGTGCGGTGTTGTAGGTGCCGACGCCCGCGATCACGGTGGTTTTGTCCCCAACGGCATCCACCACGACACGGGTCAGCTCGGCCTTTTCGGCGTCGGTGGTGGTCGGGGACTCGCCGGTGGTGCCGTTCAGCACCAGCCCGTCGTTGCCCAGCTCCACCAGATGGTTGGCCAGCTCAGCGGCCTTGTCCAGATCCAGTGCCCCTTCGGCGTCGAAGGGGGTGGCCATCGCGGTCAGCACGCGCCCGAACGGCCGGCCGGGCGCTGCGCTTGGGCAGGTAGGCGTCATGGGTCCGACGCTACCTCGTCACTCCGTGCTGGCCAGCACCGATCCTTCGAACTGATTGCCGTCCGCGCGATAGGCCGCGCAGTACACATTGTGGGACCCGCCGCTGTCCGAATCCGCGGCCTTGGCCTTCCAGCTGGCTTCGGTCGGGATCAATGCGCGGAACCGCAGCTCGGTTTCCTTGTTCCGCCAGGAAACCTGGTTCGAGTGGAAGTACATCGCACACCAGGACTCGCCGTACCGGGCCAGAGCGTCCTCACCCGGGTAGTCCGGGTTGGGAAACGTGTCGCCCGCATCCGGCACGTCGAGTGTTCCCGAGGCGTAGAACACCTCGAAATCGTGCACATCGTCGCAGTCGTCGGTCTGGCTGCTCGAGTCGACCCGCCGGCCCTCGGTGAGCTGCCCGGTGAAGCAGTCTCCCTGGTACGAATCGCTGTAACTGAACCGCGGGATCTGGCCGCCGTCGCCGAAGGTGAGTGTCTCGTCCATCGCGCTGCTCGGCGCGCCGGGACTGAACAACCAGTTTCCCAGGAACACGCCGCCGACCAGCAACGCCACCCCGAGCACCGAGCCGGCGATGATCAGTGGGCGGCCCGGGCGGCGGGCCGGTGCCGGTTGCGGGCTGGCCAGTTGGGCATGCGGCTGGCCCTGGTACAGCGCGGTCTGCTGGGGATTCGCGTTCGCGGACGGTGGGGGCGGCTGATTCGCCGCGAGCTGCAGCAGCCCACGGGCCTGCGCCGCGGAGAGCCTCGCCTCCGGTGAGCCGATCAGCAGGCCACTGATCGCCGACGCCAGCGGGCCGCCACACCGGGTCAGGTACGGCACCTCGTTGATGATCGCGTGCAACGTCGCGGCGGTGGTGCTGCGTTCGAACGCCACGGTGCCCTCGACCGCGAAGAACAGCGTCGCGCCCAGCGCCCACAGATCCGCGGCCGGGGTGGCTTCCGCGCCCTGCACGCGTTCCGGGGACATGAACGCCGGGGAGCCGACCAGGATGCCCGAGGTGGTCAGCCGCGGGTCGTCGACGGCCTGCGCGATCCCGAAGTCGGTGAGCTTCACCCGCCCGTTGTCCAGCACCAGCACGTTGCCGGGCTTGACGTCCCGGTGCACCACGCCTGCCTGATGCGCGGCCTGCAGCGCGGAGAGCACCTGCTCGCCGATCGCCGCGACCTGCTCCGGCGGCAACGGGCCGCGCTGCCTGACGAGGTCGGACAGGGTGGGCGCGGGCACCAGCTCCATCACGATGTAGGTCGCGCCGGCCTCCGCGATCACGTCGTACACGGTGACCACCGCCGGGTCGTTCAACCGCCCGCCGGTGCGCACCTCGCGCATCACGCGTTCGGTGAACACCGCGGCGTCGTCGGCCGACCCCTCGCCCGCTACGCGTAACTCCTTGACCGCGACGTGCCGGCCGATCACCTGATCTTCCGCGCGCCACACAACGCCCATGCCGCCGCGCCCGATCTCACCGAGAATCGCGTAGCGGCCGGCGATCACGCGGGGCCGCGCCGGCTGCGTCGTGTGGTCGGCAGCCTGCTGCGTCACCGATCCGTACTCTGGCGGGGGTTGTGTCACCGTGACTCCTCCTGCTCGGTCCCCAAGTACGACCGCGCGTGGCAGGCCGGTGGTTCCCTCATCGGTCAAGCTGCCGCGTCGGCATGCACCTCGTGGCCCGCCTCACGCAGCGCGTTCGTCGCGCGGTCCAGATCGTCGGCCTTCACCAGGATGTGGTCGGTGTCGAAGCTGGACACGGTGAACAGCGGCACGCCGGCCGCGGCGAGCTCACCGGTGAGCGCGGCCAGGATCCCGGTCAGCGTGAACTCCAGCGGGCCACGGACGGTGAATACCCGCCAGCCGGTCTCGGTGTCCGGCCCGGTGTCGGCATGCCGGGCGGGACACACCACGGAGATCTCCTCCGGCGTCTTGCTGATCGAGACGAACGCCGGCTCGGTGAGCTCGAACAGCTCGGCCGGCACCCCCACGCTGGGTGGCCGTCTGAACACCGCGTACTCATCGGGGCGCAGGTCGAGCACGAGCCTCTTCATGTGCGTCAGCCCTCGGTGACCAGCGGGCTGGATGCCACCTCGGAGCCGTCCGGCAACGCGGAGATGGTGAAGTCGGCGAACACGTTCTCCGCGACTTTTTGCAGCTGTCGCAAGCATTCCACGGCAAGCGCGCGGATCTCCACGTCGGCGTGCTCGGTGGCGCGCATCGCCACGAAATGCCGCCAGGCGCGGTAGTTGCCGGTGACCACGATCCGGGTCTCGGTGGCGTTCGGCAGGATGGAGCGGGCCGCCTGCCGGGCCTGCTTACGTCGCAACGTGGCGTTCGGCTCGTCCGCGAACCGCTGCTGCAATCCCTCCAGCAGCTCGTTGTACGCGGTGGCGCTGGCCTGCGACGCCTCGAGGAATTTCGCGTGCAGCTCCGGGTCCTGGGCGATCACGTCCGGCTCGACCATCGCGGCGTCCCGCTCCGGGACGTAGCGCTGGGACAGCTGCGAGTAGGAGAAGTGCCGGTGCCGGATGAGCTCGTGGGTCAGCGAGCGGGAGATGCCGGTGATGTAGAACGTGGCCGATCCGTGCTCGAGCACCGAGAGGTGCCCGACCTCCAGGATGTGCCGCAGGTAGCCGGCGTTCGTCGCGGTGGCCGGATTGGGCTTGCGCCAGGACTGGTAGCACGCCCGCCCGGCGAACTCGGCCAGCGCCTGACCGCCGTCCGCATCGGTCTCCCACGCCACGTCGTCCGGCGGGAAGAACTCGGTCTTGGCGATCAACCTCACCTGCGGCGACACCGTCTCGACCACGAACACGCACCCCTTCCCGGACCGCAATATGGATCCATATTGCGGGGTAGCTTGCCAGCCCCTGCTGACAAACCTTATCCGCCGGCCCCGCGACACCGTCTTGACATTGCCTTGACGCTATTCGTTCCTTGACAGGCGTCACTAGTGACGTCACTGTGGTGTCATGGACTTGACAACGTATGTGTCCTCGCTCCGCGAGGACCTCACCACCACCGCCTCCGCGGGGGACGAGCAGACCAGGCGGGCGGCCGCGATGCTGTCCGCGGCGCTCGAGCCCGCCGCGCGTCTGGCGATCATGAACGCGCTATCCGACCTCGCGGCCGAGGTCACCGCCTCACTGGACGATCACGTCGTGGACGTCCGGCTGGACGGCAGGGAAGTCCGGGTCGTGGTCACCCCCACCGCACCCCACGTGCGACCGGACGACACGCCGGAAGACGAGCCGGCCACCACGCCGCCCGCGGACGGCGGGGACATCAGCCGCATCACGCTCCGGCTGTTCGAGGAGCTCAAGGGCCAGGCGGAGCAGGCGGCCGCGGCACAGGGCGTCTCACTGAACAGCTTCGTGTCCCAGGCCGTACAGGGTGCGCTGCAGGGCAAGGGGCGCCACGGCCCGCGTGGTCGGGGTCCCGGCCCGCGCGGGCGGGGTGGTCGCCCGGGGCCGTGGGAGCACGGCGGCCCGTGGGGTGACTGGGGGTGGCCCGGATCGCATGGGGAAGGGCCGTGGAGCCGCGGTGGCGGTTCCCGGTTGCACGGCTGGGTGGAAGGCTGAGGTGCCCCGATGACCGAGAACGACACAACGAACGACACAACGAACGGCACAACGAACGGCACCGCCGAGGCGCGGGCCGAAGTGGTGCGCCAGCAGGATTTCACCGTCGACGGCGCCGTGGAGTTGGATCTGGCGACCGGGTCGGGGCGGGTCGAGGTGACCCTCGGAGACGAGGACGGGGTGCACGTCGAGATACGCCACGAGCCGGGTGCCGGCGCCCCGTGGGCGGAAGGCTTGTCCAGCCTGCTCAGCTGGGTCACCGAGCAGTTCCCTCCGGTGGCCGACGCGGTCGGCGGGGCGGTGCCGGGGGACGCCTCGGAGGCGGTGCGGCAGACCAGGATCGACATGACCGCGGGACGGCTCGTGGTGCGCACGCCGAAGGCGCTGCCGCTGCGCAATGTGCCGCTCGCGGTGAGCGTGCGGGCGCCGCGCGGCAGCAACGTCGAGGTACGCACCGGGGGCGCGGACATCACCGTGGACGGGACGGCCGGGCAGCTGGACGCGTCCTCCGGTTCCGGCGCGGTGACGGTCGAACGTGCGGACGGGCTGCTCTCGGTGCGCACCGGCAGCGGTGACGTGCGGCTCGGCGAAGGCGGCGACCGGATGCGTACCCGCACCGGGAGCGGCGACATCGAGGCGTCGTCGCTGGACGGGTCGGCCACGATCATCAGCGGCACCGGAGACGTGCGACTGGGCACGGTGTCTGCCGCGGTGATGGCGCGCACCGGCAGCGGCGATGTCACGGTTACCGAGGCGGTGCGCGATCACCTGGAGTTGATCAGCGGGTCGGGCGAGATCCGGGTGGGGATCCGGTCCGGCACCCACGCCGAGATCGACCTGTCCTCGGGAGCCGGCAAGGTCCGCAGCGAACTGGACGTGGCCGACGAAACACCGGACGAGGAAGCCGCGCTGCGGATCCGTGGCCGCAGTGGCACCGGCGACGTGGTGATCGTCAGCTCGCGCGGGTAGCGGCGCTAGCGCGCAGCGCGCCCGCGAGATCACCCCGCTGTGCCACCCGCACGCCGTCCAGCCCGAGCCAGTCCGCCATGGTGTGCAGCTCCGCCGCGAGCTCGGCGGCCACGTGAGCGTGGTCGGTGTCCGGCTCGGCGAACGCACCCTGCACCCGCAGCACCCCGTCAGCCCGGTCGGCCTTCAGGTCGACCCTGGCCACCAGCTGCTCGCCGAGCAGGAACGGGAACACGTAGTAGCCGTGCACCCGCTGCGGTTCGGGTACGTAGATCTCGATGCGGTAGCGGAACCCGAACAGCCGCTCGGTGCGGTCCCGCTCCCAGATCAGCGGGTCGAACGGGCACAGCAGGGCGCGGGCCCGCACCCGCCGCGGGGTGCGGGCCTCGGCGTGCCGGTACGCGACGTGCCGCCAGTCGCGTACCCGCACCGGCTCGAGCACGCCCGCGTCGGCCAGTTCGGCCACCGCACGCTGGCTGTGCTCCGGGGTGAGGCGGTAGTAGTCGCGCAGATCGGGTTCGGTGGCCACCCCGAGTGCGGTGGCCGCCTTCCCGACCAGCTGGCGTGCCCCCTCGTCCGGCTCCACCTCGCGCAACCGCACCTCGGCCGGCAGCACCCGCTCGGTGAGGTCGTACAGCCGCTGGAAGCCCTGCCGCGCCCCGGTTGTCAGCTCGCCGATCCCGAAAAGCCACTCGCAGACCCGCTTGACCTCGCTGCGTTCCCACCACGTGCCCGGAGCACGCCGGCCAGGCCCGCCCAGCTCCCGCTCCAGGGTGCCCGCCCCGACCGGGCCGAGCTCTTTGACCGCCGCGAGCACGTCGTCCACCAGCTGCGAGGAACGCTCCGCGATCCGCCCGTACCCGCGCCACCATCCGGGTTTCTTCGCGCCGGAGCGCAGCAGCGGCCAGTCCTCGATCGGCACCAGGCTGGCCTCGTGCGCCCAGTACTCCACGAGCAGCCGGGGGCGCCGGGCGCTGTGCGCCCACGCCGCGTCGTCGATCAGCGAGCCGGGGTACGGGCCGAGCCGGCTGAACAGCGGCGCGTAGTGCGCGCGCGTCGCGACGTTCACCGAGTCCAGTTGCAGCAGTTGGATACGGTCCAGCGCCCGCCGCAGGTGCCGGCGGGTCGGCTCGCCGGCCGGCTCCGGGTCGGCGAAGCCCTGCGCGGCGAGCGCGGTGCGGCGGGCTACCGAAAGGTTGATCGTCTGCACGGTTCAGGCATGTTTCCATCCGGGTCCGACACTGGCGGCGCGGCGGTGGTCGTGGCTGTGGCCGGAGTTGTGACGGCCGTGGTGGCGCGCGCGCCGCGTTCGCTGCTCGGCACGCATCACCACGATCACCGCGACCAGCACCAGTGCACCACCCGCCAGCTGCACCCAGCCGAACCGCTCCCCCGCGATCAGCGCACCGAGCAGCACCAGCCACGGTCCCCACCACTCCGAGCCGTGCGCCCCGCCGCCACCGGCTCCACCGGAGAGCAGCACCACCAGCCCGGCCAGCCCGATCCCCACGCCGAGCAGCGTCACCAGCGGCGGGCGTTCCCCGGTCAACCTGCGCAGCAGGATCACGTACAGCGGCACGCACGCCACCAGCAAGGCCGCCAGCCCGGACGCCACCTGGGTCTCCGCGACGGTGAGCATGCCCTGCCCGCCGCCGGCGAGCAGCAGGCCGACCAGCGCGGCCGAGGCCAGCTGCGACCGGCTCATCCGAAACGCCGATCGCCCGGCGAACGACAGCACCAGCAAGGCAAGCAGCGGGCCGGCGATCACGAACCGCAGGCCGGCCCCCAGCAATGGGGGCAGCGAGCCGACCAGGTAGCGGATCGCCAGGTACGTCGACCCCCACACCACGTACACGACCCCGAGCACGTACACGACCCCGAGCGCCGCCCATGCCAGCCATGATTTCGTCACAGCACCACTCTGGCACGAACCACCGACAAAACTTGACTGGTTATCTCGGCATGCGGCAGAGCGCACCCGCGGGCCCGGTGCCGGGCCGGCCGGTATGTTGCGGCCATGGCCGACGCCGCCGTCCGCACCGCCCAACCGTCCGACGCTCCCGAGATCGCCCGCATCCAGCTGAACACCTGGCGCACCGCCTACGCGGAGCTGCTCCCGGAGCAGGCACTGGCCGGGATGGATCCGGGCGAGGCCGAGCGCGCCTGGGCCGGCGCGATCGAGCATCCGGAAACCACCGTGCACCTGGCTACCGAGGGCGAGTTCGTGGTGGGCTTCTGCGTTGCCGGGCCGGCCCCGGAGACGGAGGCGGCGCTGGCGGACGGCAACCTGCCAGAGGACGCGATGCATACCGGTCTGATCGGCACCCTGCTGGTGGAACCCCGCTGGGGACGCCGAGGGCACGGTGGCCGGCTGCTGGCCATCGCCGCCGAAGGACTGCGCGAGCGTGGCGCGCGGCGCGGGATCAGCTGGATCCCCGAGGCGGACACCGCGTCGCTGAGCTTCTTCGAACGCGCCGGCTGGGCCCCGGACGGCACGGTGCGCACCCTGGACGCGGCTGGCACCCCGCTGCGCGAGATCCGCCTGTCCGGTGGCCTCGAGCTGGAGCTGGTGCACCCATGACCCGCAATATGCATCCATATTGCGGTTTCGCGGCTCATCTGGGGGGAGGCTGGCGGTCGGGGTTCGGGCGGGCGTGCCGCGGTGCTCCGTTCGCCCGGCGCGGCGCTCCCCGCACGGCCGGGCCAGGCTGGTTCTGCTCGCGTGCCGGGTTCGGCGGGTTCTGCTGATCCGGCGGCGGCACCCGGCGTGCCCGGCGCGGCGGCCCGTCCGGGGCCTCGCGCTGGCCATCCGGGGGGCGGCCGGCCGGCG
>WHSZ01000008.1 GCA_009379845.1 Pseudonocardiaceae bacterium
GCGCGGTCGATCTCGTCGTAATAGCGCAGCAACGTGAACGAGGAAGCGGCCAGCCACAGGCCGGCAAGCGCGAACAGGGTTCGCCTGCTGATCGCCGGAAGGTTACCCCGCCAGATATGCCGGAACAGGAACACCGCGAGGATAAGCGCGGCGACTCCGAAGAGCTGCATGAAAACGTTGTTGTAAACCTTTTCCGCGCCCGTCTTGACCGCGTTGTACAGCGGGTTCAGCAGCCCGCCTTCCATTACCGTGTAATGCAGGGAGTTGGTGGCACCGACGATGTTCTTGCCGATGTTGAACAGCTGATTACCGGCCCAGGTGTCCATTGTGGAATCCGGGTCGGTGATGTTCTTCGACAGCATGCAGTTGTCGTCGTAGACGTGCCACACCATTCCGGCGTAGCCGTAGTCGATGTAGGCGGACCCATCCTCACCGTTACCTTCGGCTGGGTCGAGTGCGCCGACCATGCCGGAGCCGGGGCGTTCCGGATTGGGCGCCTCCCCACAATCCTGCGCCATGGCAGGAGGGGCGAGGGCGAGCTGGGCACCGATGATCGCGACAACGATCAGGAAGGCGGGACGCCGGCGCGCCCGGGAAGCGGCCGGCTTGGGTCTTGCCCGCCGTCGCGCCGCACGGCGCAGCGCGACGGCTACCACCATCCCCAGTAGCGCGATCGTCACGACACCCATGCCGCGTCTTCCCTGCTCTTTCCGGAGCGCTCGTGGTCACCGGGCTCCGCATCGCGGGATCTGCCATTGGAGGTGCCGCCGTCCACGTGGTCGTCACCACCCGCGTCGGCGGTCACCTGCTCTTCGGTCAGGCCCATCTCCAGCTCGGCGGCCAACTCGAAGTCCGTCTCGCCGTCGCGCGGCTGTACGTAGACGTCGTGCGAGCCGGCCTCACGCTCCGCGTGGGTCTCGCCATCCGCCGCGTCCAGTGCGGGTGGTTCGGCGGCCCGCGGCTCGTGCCCTGCCGAGTACACCGTGTCGCGCAGCGCGTCCGGAGTGGTGTCCAGGACGGTACGCAGGTGCTCGAGGTGCTCGCCGGAGAAGTCCGCGCGAATACGCTCCACCCCGCCCGCGCCGTCCGCGAAGATGAACTGCCGTGGCTCCCTGTCCCGCTCGACGGGGCCGCGCTGCGCGCCGGGCCTGCGGCCGAGGCTGGCCACCACCTGCTCGTAGCCGACCCCGACCGGCACCTTCAGCAGCCGCAACGCGTCGGCCTGCGCGTCCTCGTCGTCCAGCCTGCCGACGAACACCGAGTCCAGCAGCGACACGAAACCCTGGATCTTCAGGAAGTCGGCGGGAAGCTGGGACGACAGCAGTACCCGGACGTTCCACTTCCGGGAATCCCGCGCGAACCGGTTCATCAGCACCCGCCCGGTCGGCACCTCGGACAGGAAGAACGCCTCGTCGATCCACACGCCCTTGCGCAGGTCCTTCGGCTTCTCGTACACCGAACGCTGGGTCAGCCACGCCGCGAGGTTGAGCATCTCCACGCCCAGCGCCTCCGCGTCGGTCCAGTGCTCCCTGCCGACGCCGTCCTTCGGCAGGGTCAGCCCGGCCATGGTGAGCACGGTGAGCCGGTCGTCCCGGGACTCGGAGTACGGGTCCGCGCCGCGTTCCGGAATCAGCAGCGACATGCGCTCGCGCATCTCGTCGAGGAAATCCGCGACCACGACGGCGTGCTCGTGGTGCTCGCTCGCGTCCCTGCGCAGGGCCTCGAACACCTGGCCGGGGTCGGCGTCCGCGCGCCCACCGACGGCCCGCACGGCGCGCAGCAGCACGATCCTGGTCTGCGGCAACCGCGCGACCTCGTACGGCAACACTCCGGTCAGCACGTCCAGCACCAGGCGCCTGCGGGTGGCCCCGACCAGCGCCTTCTCCCTGCGCCAGGCACGCTCCGGGTCGTCCTCGTCCATGAAGTGCTCGAGCCGCGGCTCCGGCACAACGCGGTACGGGTTGAGGATCCCCGGCTCGGCGTTGAGCAGGTTGATCGGCCGCGCGTACGGCCGCAGCTCGGGCAGATCGCACAGCCTGGCCAGCGGCCCGGACGGGTCAAGCACGGTCCAGTACGCGCCGGCGCGCAGCGCCTTGTAGAGGATGCCGCCGCCGAGGAAGGACTTGCCTCCACCCAGCCCGGCGACCATCGCGGTCAGCCCGGAGCCATCCCTGATCTCCTGCGCCATCCACGGATCCCAGGCCACCGGGCGCCGGGTTGCCGTGCACGTCTCGCCGAGCAGCACACCGCGCCGGTCACCGACCTCGGCGGTGGCGGTGGGAACGGAGGCCGCGGCCCACACCACCGACCCGCGACGCAGGTACGCACCGGAGGCCAGCGGCTCGCCGGGGATGAACTCGCGGGCCAACGCGTACTGGGCCTCCGGATGCTCGATGGCGACCTTCGGCTTGTAAAGGTCGAGCAGCTGCTGGGCCAGCTTCAGCGCGTCCCGCTCGGTCGGGCCGGAGACCGCGAGCCGCCACCAGGACCGCACCCTGGTGGCCAGCGCGGTGAATCCGGTGGTCATCTCGTCGTCGATCTCCAGCACCCGGGAGGCCTGCCGGGCGAGGGACTGGGGCGGTTCCAGCTCGTGCTCGTCGGTGTAGTGCTTGACCTGCGAGCGGACCTTGTTCATCTGCCGTTGCAGCTCGCCCTGCACCTCCTCGGGGCGGCGCACGTAGATCCGCGCGGACCACTCGACCGAGCCGGGCAGCCGGTCCGCGTGCTGCACCCACGGGTCGTCCACCTCGGGGATCTGCAGCCCGTGCATCTGCCCGACGGTGAGCACCGCGAGGTTGCGTGAAACTCCCGCGTTCGACCCGGTGCGGCCACGCACAGTGACCGTCGGGGCGTACGGCTCGGCGTGCATATCGGCCGCGTCGGTGAAGCTGGCCAGATCCTCCGGCTCCCACGCCGCACCGGGCACGGCCGGCAGGTTGCGCGGCGCCGGCAGGCCGAGCGAGCAGGATCGATGCATCAGCCAGGACATTTCCTCTGCCGTCGCTGGCCTGCCCTCGAGGCCGGCACCGCCGACCACCTGATCCAGATACTCGACCTCGGAATCCAGCGCGGTCAGCTCGGCGTCAACGGCATCGGGGAAGATCTTGCGCAGCATCGGGGCTGCGCGCTCGACAGCCCGGTCCATCACCCGCCGGGTCTGCACCTGGACCCCGAGGTAGACCTCCTTCTCGGCCATCGACCGGCCGAGAAGCTGCTGCTGCTCACCGACAAGGTAATCGTCGAAGGACAGCGCACCAGGGGAGTCCGGCAGGCGGCCAACCGCGTTGTGCACGTGCGCCTCGGCCCACATCCGGATCGGGTACGGCCTGGTGGTCACCCGCAGGTGCATCCAGCGACCCTGCAGTTCCGCGTACTGGCCGGCGATCGCCGCGATCAGATCCCGCCGCTGCGAATCCGAGCGGAACGACCAGCGCTGCGAGCTGAGCCGGTACCAGGCGTACACCTCGTGACCGGTGCGCAGCAGGTGGCCGTCGATGCTGCGGGCCGCTATCGACGGTGTGTAGCTCGGAATCGCCTGCTCACCGGGTAGCCGACGGTTGCGACGATCGTTGTTCGTGGACCTGCGCGCCTGCGTGTCGGGCAGTGCTTGGGGCTGCGGCGCATCGCCCGAACTCGCGAGCAGCCCCTGCTCGCGGTTGTGTCGGTTGCGCCGCCCGCGCCCTTTTCGGGACACCGCCTACCTACCTTCCTCGATGACCTGGTCAGTGAATCCGCCGTACTGGCCCGGCCGGCCTTTCGACGAGACGGTGGGTCGTCTCCCAGCTCCTTTCTCAACTCCGTTTCCGGCGGGGATGTGGCCGTTGCGTGCGCACCCGCACCCGCGTCGCGCTCACCGCACCACCGGTGCCGCTCGCACGCTCCCTCGGCGTGGTCAGCTCCCGTAACCACATGGTGGACACCGCACTCAACGGCCTTTCGTGGCTGATCCGTGCGCAAATGATTCTGGTCAGCGCGATCGTGATCACGAAAGCCCACGCCGTGGTGAAGAAGCCGAACCCGAACCCGAGCTGCCGTTCGATGGTCATCACGAGCAGGAAGATCGGAACACCCACTCCCCAAGCCACGTACCGCGCGCGCCACGGAAACGTGGCCTTGGGCGGGCCGAGCCATACGGCATCGACCCGATAGACCTCGTCATCGGTCCTTATCCGCAATGCAGGATCACCTGAGCCAGGGTCGACCGGTCGTCAGCCACGGAACAGGCCGGCCAACCATTGGCCGATCTGCGGGCCGGCGTTCGTGACCGCGAGGCCGATGATCGCCAGTGCGACCACGACACCCGCGAGCCGGCGCATCACACCGGCGTTGTCACCCTTGCCGCCGCCCAACCAGAGCAGCAGCAGCGCGACGGCGAGCAGAAGCAAGGGCACCGCGTTGTCCAGGATCCAAGCCCGGACACCACCGGTGCCGAGCTCGCCCTGCTGAGCGAGTGCCTCAAGGGCGAAGGCGGTCATCTCGAACTCCCCATCCCGTACTCCATAAACGCGAGGAGTATTGCGGACCGGGGGCGCCGCGACGCCGCGGCACCACCGGCTGTCGTTACTGAGTACAACATGTTGCTGTCACCAGGGGTAGTGGTCAAAGCGCGCTCCGTAGGGTGAAGCGCCATTGCCAATCAGCACAGTACGTCGGTTCCCGGCCCGGTCGTTACCACCCCGCACCGGTGCGGGGCGAACCCAAATCACCGGATCTCCGCAACGTGCACGGCACCTCACCCACTCGCCAAGCCTTCGTTCACCCTGGGTGCCAGCTGATCCGACCGAACACCGTGCGCCCCAGTGAAGCATGCCCCGATCGGCGGCACCACGGAGCTAAGAGTAAGGCCCGGAAAAATCTTGAAATGGCCCGGCAGCGGCGCTCAACTTTGCCCCGATTAGGCGACTTTGTGGTAATCGTGCGCTCCACATTCGCGGGTTCAGCCGCCGGTTGGGCGGACGAGTCGACATGTAAGCCGGATTCTGTCCCCGCCGGCAACACCGCCGACACCCGGGGTGCCTACGGCGGCCGTAGGGGGACGGCCATCCATCTAGGCCTGCCGTCGCCGGCAAGCTCAAGCGGCCTACCCGCAGGCATCGGGCGGGTCACCCTCAATCGCCTGCGCAGGAGCAACGAGGCTCCCTCTTGGCCTTGCTCCGGGTGGGGTTTACCGAGCCATCCCGGTCACCCGGGATGCTGGTGGTCTCTTACACCACCGTTTCACCCTTACCTCGGGCCGCGCTCGACGTTCGCCGGCGCGGCCCGAGGCGGTCTGCTTTCTGTGGCACTTTCCCGCGGGTCGCCCCGGGTTGCGGTTAGCAACCACCCTGCCCTGTGGAGTCCGGACTTTCCTCGGCGGTGGACGCCTCCACCGTCGCGGCCGTCCTGCCGACTCGTCCGCCGGGCCCAGTGTACGGCCGTGCCGCTGGCGCCCGAGCGGTGCGCTGTGCCGCCGTTCGCTACGGCGCGACCGTGGCTGGCGCGGGAGCCCGGAACAGCAGGCCAACCCCGACGGCGCCGACGGCCAGGATACCGGCGGCCCAGCCGCTCGCGGTGGCGAACCCGTGCACCGTCGCGGCGGCCACGCCTCCGCCAACCACGGACGCGGTTGCGCCGGCTGCGATCGTGTTCAACAGCGCGGTACCGAGTGACGCTCCAACCTGCTGCGAGGTCGTGATGAACGCCGAGGCCACCCCGGACTCGCTGGCAGCCACACCGGTTGTCGCCGCGTTCAGCACGGTGGGCATGGCCAGCCCCGCGCCGAGGCCCAGCAGCAACTCGGCCGGCAGCAGCAGGCCCAGGTACGAGCTTTCCGGGGTCAGCCAGGTCAGCATCAGCATCGCCGCGGCGAGCAGCAAGAGTCCGGTGATCAGCAGCGGCCGCGGCCCGGTACGAGCTGCGAGACGCCCGGTCACCTGCGTGGACATCAGCACGTTGGCCGCCACCAGCGGCAGGAACGCGATACCGGCCCGCAGCGCTCCGTAGCCCATGATCGCCTGCATCTGGTAGGTGAGGAACAGGAACATGCCGAACATGCCGAACGCCGCGATGGCGACCGTCAGGAACGCGGCCGCGCGGGACCGCTCGGTGACCACGCGCAACGGCAGCAGCGGGTTCGCCGCGCGTGCCTGGCGCAGCACGAAGCAGGCGAGCAGTAGCACAGCCACGCCGAGCGGGCCCAGCACGAGACCGGACCCGAAGCCGCTGGTGGCCGCCTCGGAGAGGGCGTAGACGAGCGCCACGATCCCGGCACTGCCGAGCAGCCCGCTCAGCCAGTCCAGCCTGGTGCGGCGGTGCGCCTCGACGTTCGGCAGCAGGTACCGGCCCGCGACGGCCGCGACGATCGCGATCGGCAGGTTGATGTACAGGCACCACCGCCAGTCCAGGTACTCCGTCAGCGCCCCACCGGCCAGCAGGCCGAGCGCGGCACCGGACATCATGATCGCGCTGAAGATCCCGAACGCCTTGGCGCGCTCCCTCGGCGCCGTGAAGATGAGCGTGAGCAGCGATATCGCGGACGGGGCGAGCAACGCGGCGAACGCGCCCTGCCCGACGCGGGCGGCGATCAGCGTCTCGGCGCTTGGCGCGGCGCCGCCGATGGCCGATGCGATAGCGAACCCGAGCGCACCGACGATCAAGGTGTTCTTACGGCCCAACCGGTCCGCGAGCCGGCCGCCGAGCAGCAGTAGTCCGCCGAAGGCGAGCGTGTAGCCGGTGATCACCCATTGTCGACCGGTGTCCGACATGCCGAGTTCTTGCTGGATGGCGGGCAGTGCGATGCTGACGATCGTCATGTCGACGATGACCAGCAGCTGGGCCAGCCCGATCACCGCCAATGCCAACCAGCTGCCCCGGTTGGCGCGCGACCCGGTGAAAGCCGGAGCCGTAGTAGTCATGGTGTCACCTTGGGAAAGTGTGTGGAGTCCGTCCGCCCGGTAGGCTCAGGCAACACCAGTTTACTTGCCGGCCGGCAAGTAAACTGGCTAGCCGTAAGGTAAGCTAAAACTAGCCGGCCGTCAAGTAAATTGAACGCGTCTCAGAAAGGACGGGATGGTGGTGCGGCGCAGCGACACCAAGGAGCGCATCGAGCAGGTGGCGCTCGAGCTGTTCGTGGAGCAGGGCTACGAGAAGACCTCGCTACGGGAAATCGCCGAACGGCTGGAGGTCACCAAGGCCGCGCTGTACTACCACTACCGCACCAAGGAAGACATCGTGCACGGCCTCATCGACGATCTGGTCGGCTCGCTTGACGAGCTGCTCGAATGGGGACGTGCGCAACCGCGCCCCGCGCAGGCGCGCGAGGAGGTGCTGCGGCGGTTCGCCACCCTCGTCGAGGGCCGGTTCGGACCGATCATGCAGTTCATCCAGCAGAACATGCCGGCGATGAAGGAGCTCGGCGTCAAGCACTCGCTCGGGGAGAAGTTGGCCGCGCTGTTCCAGTTGGTCGGCGCCGACGAGCACGACCCGGCCATGCAACTGCGTACCCGGCTCGCCCTGGTTGCGATCCTGCTCAGCAACGCCCCGATGTTCGGGGCACCGCAGGTCGCCGACGTGTCCACCGACCTCGCACTGCAGGTAGCCCTGGAGCTGGTCGCCCCTCGTGAGTCTTTTTAAGGGTTATAGCACCGAAAAAGACTCACGAGCCTAGGTGGGAGGAATCGTTCACCAGGCGCACGGACGCCAGCCCGTCCGGATAGAACTCCACAATGGACAGTGAGGCGAGGTCCAGGTGCAGCCGGTACAGCAGCGAGGGCCCCGCGCCGAGGCCGAGCCGGAGCAGTTGCTTGATCGGCGTCACGTGACTGACCACGACCAGCGTGCTGCTCGGGTAGCGGGCGATCAGCTCGTCCGCGCCCTTACGCACCCTGTGCAGCACCGCGTCGAAGCTTTCCCCGCCCGGCGTGGGCACCGAGGAATCCCCCAGCCATTGCCGGTGCACCTCGGGGTCCCGCTCGGCGGCTTCCGGGAACGTCAAACCCTCCCAGCTACCGAAGTCGGTCTCGATGAACCCGTGGTGCACGACGAGCTCGCCGCCGGTCGCGTCCGCGACCGCCTGAGCGGTCTGCTTCGCCCTCGACAGCGGCGATGTGATCACCGGCGCGCCGGGCAAGCCCTCCATTGTGGACAGACGTTTGGCCGCGAGTAACGCCTGCTGCTCGCCGATCGCGGTGAGCCGCACGTCGTCCCGCCCGGAGTACCGGCGCTGCGCCGAGCGCTCGGTTTGCCCGTGCCTGAGCAGCAGCATCCTGGTGGGCTCGCCGGTCGCGCCGGTCCAGCGCACCGGCGAGTTCGGCGCGGCCGTCGACTGATCCTGGCCGGGCGCGCCATCCATCGCTTCGTTGGCTAACCGATCGGCGTGCGCGTTACGCGCGCGCGGCACCCATTCGTAGCGCACCGTCTCGAACTGCGCGGCCAGGTCCCGCGCCTGCAGGGCGAGCGGCCGCAGCTGCTCGTTCTTGATCTTCCAGCGCCCGCTCATCTGCTCGACAACGAGCTTGGAATCCAGCCGCGCCTCGACGCTGCCGGCGCCCACGTCGGCAGCCGCGCGCAGCCCGGCGATCAGGCCCTGGTACTCGGCGACGTTGTTCGTGGTGTCGCCAAGGAAGCCGCTGCGCTCGGCGAGCACGGTGCCGTCCTCGGCGCGCACCACGGCGCCGTAGCCAGCCGGTCCCGGATTTCCTCGCGATCCACCGTCCGCTTCGACGATGACCTCGCGCGGCCCGGTCACAGACCGGACTCCGGAGTGCGGACGAGAATGGCGCCACACTCCTCGCAGTCAAGCACCTCGTCGGCCGGGGCAGCGGCGATCCGCGCGATGGCGCTGCGATCCAGCTCCAGCCGGCAGGCACCGCAGCGGCGGGACCGGAGCAGCGCGGCACCGATGCTCTTGTTCTTGCGCTGGCGCTCGTAGTAGTCGAGCAGGTCGGCGGGAAGCTGCTCGACGATCTCCTTGCGCTCGGCGAGCCTGCGGGACTCGGTGCTGTCCAGATCCGCGAGTACGGAGTCCCTGCGCCGCTGCGCCTCGGCCAACGCCTGCTCCGCGGCGTCCAGTTCGGTCTGCGCGTGCTGCGCGTTCGCCTCGACCGCCTCCCGCTGCTCCATCAACTCGAGCAGGTCGTCCTCCAGCGCGTTCTGCCGCCGCTGCAGGGTCGCGAGCTCGTGTTCGACATCGGTGAGCTGCTTCGCCGACACGGAGCCGGACTCCATCAGCTTGCGATCCCGCTCCTCGCGCGCCCGAACGCCCTCGATGTCCTTTTCCTGCCGCTTGGCGTCCCTGTCCAGATCCCCGAGCGAGGTCTGGATGGCGACCTGCGCGTCTTTCTTCTCCCGCACCGCCTTCTCCGCCTCGGTGATCTCGGCCTGCTCGGGAAGGTTGCGCCTGCGGTGCTCGACACGGCCAAGCTCGGCGTCCACCTCGGCTAGATCGAGCAATCGCCGCTGTACGGCTGGCTCTGCTTTCACTGCGGGGACCTCCCGGAATCGACTGGCGCACCGCCCGCCCGCAACGTCCACGGATCGGTACGCCGGGTGGAGACGAGAACATCGACCGTACCGGCAAGCTCCGCACGGATGACGCGGGCGGCCTGCTCGCACCACGGCCACTCACTCGCCCAATGGGTCACGTCGACGAGCGCGGGGACGTTCGCGCCACGCTCGAGGTGCTCGCTCGCCGGATGGTGCCGCAGGTCGGCCGTGACGTACGCGTCCACCCCGGCCGCGATAGCGGCGTCCAGGAAGCTGTCCCCCGCGCCACCGCATACCGCGACAGTCCTGATTGGACGGTCGGGGTCGCCCGCGCCGCGCACGCCCGGTTCGGTTGCCGGCACGGCATCCGCCACGCGCCGCAGGAACACCGCGAACGGCTCGGCCGCCGGCAGTTCCGCGACCCGCCCCAACCCGGTACGCCCGTTCTCGCTCGGCGTCAAGGGGCCGGTCACGGAGAGCCCGAGCGCTTCGGCCAGCGCGTCGGACACCCCGGGATCGGCCGAATCCGCGTTGGTGTGCGCACACAGCAGCGCGACGTTGTTGCGCACCAGCCGGTGCACGAGGCGGCCCTTCGGGTCGTTGGCTGGAATGCCGTGCACGCCACGCAGCAGCAGCGGATGGTGCGCGACGAGCAGCCCGGCGCCGCGCTCGATGGCCTCCCGCACGGTCGCCTCGGTCGGGTCGACGCAGATCAGCGCGGTGTCCACGGACTCGTCCGGGTCGCCGCAGACCAGCCCAACCGCGTCCCACGGCTCGGCGAGCTCCGGCGGATAGGCGCGTTCCAGTGCCGTGACGACGTCCGACACCACTGCCGTCATGCGACCTCCACGCTGCTCAGCTCGGTACGCAACGCACCGAGCAGCGGCCCGGTCTGCTCCGGTGCGCGCACGGTGATCCGCAGGTAATCCGGGCCGAGACCCGGGAAGGTGTCCGCCCTGCGCACCGCGATGCCGGCGTCGCGCAACCCGAGCCGGACCCGGTCCGCGCCCGGTATGCGCACCAGCAGGAACGGCGCGGACGCGGGCTGGTGCACGTGCACGCCGGGCAGTCCGTTGAGTTCACGGATGAGCTCGGCGCGGTGCGTGACGCCGAGCCTGGCGCGTTCCTCGGCCTCGGCGAGCGCTCCAGGCTCGCTGCACGCGCACACCGCTTCCAGCGCCAGCGTTCCCACCGGCCACTGTGGACGCCCCGCTCCGAGCCGGGCGAGCAGCTCGGCGGAGGCGAGCGCGTAGCCCGCGCGCAATCCGGCGAGGCCCCACACCTTGGTGAGGCTGCGGAGCACCAGCAGCCCGGGAACATCGCGCGCGGCGGCAACGGATTCGGGCTCCCCCGGCACGGCGTCGGCGAAGGCCTCGTCCACGACCAGCACCCGCCCTCGGCGGGCCAGTCCGCGGAGTGTCTCGGCGGGGTGCAGCACCGAGGTCGGGTTGGTCGGGTTACCGACCACCACCAGATCGGCGTCGGCTGGGACCAGCTCGGGCCGCAGCCGGTAGCCGTCCGCCTCGTCGAGCACCACACGGTGTACCGGGACGCCGGCGGTACGTAACGCCGCCTCCGGTTCGGTGAACGACGGATGCACCACGGCGGCCAGCCGCGGCCGCAGGCTGGGCAGCAGCGCGAAGCCCTCCGCGGCACCGTTGAGCACCAGCACCTCGTCCGGCGTTCGGTCGTGCCGTTCGGCCACCGCCTCCCGCGCCCTCGCCTCGTGCCCGGATGCCGGGTAGCGGGCGATCTCCCACAGCGCGGCTGCCAGCCGGTCGTGCAACCAGCGTGGCGGGTGGCTTCGGGTCACGTTCACGGCGAAGTCGATCAGGCCAGGCGTGGCTTCCACGTCACCGTGGTGGCGCAGGCCGGCATGCTCGACCGTTGGCTCACTCATCGAATGTGAGTCTAGGCGCGACACCGGCAGGCGGATGACCGATCGGCACCCCCGCGCACAAGATCAACGTGGCCGGTAGAGTGGCCGCGGCGGGCCGACCCCGAAATCGCCCGCCGCGGCCGTTGTCCCTACGTAGAAGGCCCCCGCCTCTAACGCAGGCACCACTACCTCTATTCGTCGAGGGTCACGATAGACAAAACGGACAGTCACGATCGTGTCAAGGTGCCCGACACGCGGGGCCGGATCGTGATCGCGCGGCCCGGAGTCCGGCCGCGGCACCGGCACTGACCCGGCCGTTATCGTCGCGGTGTGCACGTTTGCTTCGTTTGCTCCGGGAACATCTGCCGCTCGCCGATGGCCGCGTCGGTGTTCGGCGAGTACGTCCGGCGCGCGGGCCTCGCCGATTCGGTACGGATCACCAGCGCCGGGGTCGGGCCGTGGCACGTCGGCGAGCCCGCCGACCGGCGCGCCGCCAAGACGCTGGCCAACCGGGGTTACCCGACCGACCACGTGGCCGCCCAGATCGGGCCTGAGCACCTTGACGCGGACCTGTTCGTCGCCATGGATGCCGGGCACTACCGCGACCTGGTGCGCAAGGTGGGCGGCGCGGACGTGCGCATGCTGCGCTCCTTCGACCCGGATTCGCCGGACGACGCCGAGGTGCCCGATCCGTACTACGGCGGGGCGTCGGGCTTCACCGACGTGCTCACGATGATCGAGGCCGCGATGCCCGGATTGCTGGACTGGGTGCAGGGCCATGACTGATCGGGCGCGGGACGTCGCGACCGAGCTGACCGGCAGGCGCGCGGTGCGTGCCAGCCAGCTGGGCGCCGCGCTGTTCGAGGTCGAGCTGGCGGACGGTGCGGTGGTGGTCGTCAAGGCCGGCGCCGGAGCCGGCGCCAGCGCGGCGGAGGCGGCCTCACTGCGCTGGCTCGCCGAGCCGAGTGGTCCGCCGGTGCCCGCGGTGCACGGCCAGGACGATGACTGGCTGGTGATGGAACGCGTCGCATCCGGGGCGCCGAGCGTGCGGACCGCCGAGGAACTCGGCAGGGGCTTGGCGACGCTGCACGACAGCGGCGCGCCCGCGTTCGGAGCGGCGCCTCCGGACGGCAAGGCCGACGCATGGATCGGCCTTGCCCCGATGCGCAACGAAACACGGGAGAGCTGGCCGGATTTCTATGCATCGCAACGGGTCGAGCCGTACCTGCGGCGCGCTATCGATCAGGGCACGTTCGATTCCGGGCAAGCCAGGGTGCTGACCGAGGTCTGCGAGCGGCTGGACGAACTCGCCGGTCCCGAGGAGTCTCCCGCGCGGCTGCACGGTGACCTGTGGAGCGGCAACGTGCACTGGGCGGCCGACGGCCGTGCCTGGCTGATCGACCCGGCCGCGCACGGCGGGCACCGGGAAACGGACCTGGCCATGCTGCACCTGTTCGGCTGCCCGCAGCTGGATCGGATGGTGGACGCCTACCAGGACGTCACACCGCTGGCCTCGGGCTGGCGGGACCGAATACCGCTGCACCAGCTGTTCCCGCTGCTGGTGCACACCGTGCTGTTCGGCGGCGGCTACGCCCGGCAAACGATCGCCGCGGCCCGCTCGGCCCCCACCAGTTCGTGAGTATTTTGCGTCGCCGTAGCAATCAACACCTGGCAGACGTGCTACATCGGGGTACATCGTGCTACGGTATGCCGTGCGCGAGCTTCACTGGACGGAGAAGAACGAAGACCACATCGCGCGCCATAACGTGACACCAGATGAGGTTGAGCAGGTCATCTATACGCCGCCCGTTGGAAGAAGCCGGGCAGGAAGGGCACCACGCTGTTCTACGGCCAAACCGACACCGGCCGCTACCTGATGATCGTGTTAAACGAATGGAAGATGACCGTTGGTACGTCGTCACAGCTCGCGACATGGACGACGCCGAACGCCGCACCTTCCGGCGGAAGGGAAGGTAATCGAGATGAGCAGACTAAATGAGCTCGCGGAGTATTACGACAAGCACAGTACAGCCGAGGAGATGGCACACGGCCAATGGGAAACCGACACCGTTGATGACCCCATGATCTCGACATCGATCAGGCTGCCGAAGTCGGTACTCGACGAGGTACGGGCGCGGGCTGGGGCCGAGGGAATAAAGGCTACCGCATGGATTCGCCGACTCGTTGAACGTGAGCTCAGCGGGGACACGGCCCCTGGCGAATCAGAATTAAGCGTCGATCTGGCGCGTCGTGTCGCGGCACTCGAAGCCGTCGTACTGCCGAGCCTGTCGCACGAATTGACGAACGCGCTCTCCTCGGAGCAGGAGTTGCCAGGCAGTTGGCGCGCGTCGGCGGAACGTTTGCGACGGGCCATCGGTGCGGCTTTCCCAGACACAACGCTTGTCGCCGTCGCGGCGGGGTCTCATAGACAGCAAACGTCGATCACGCAAGCATTTGACGAGATTCGCGAACTCGCCCCGGAGCTGGCCGCGCTCGTCACACGGAGTGCGGCAGGTCATCAAAGCGATGAGTCGCGCGAGGACCACTGATCGCACCCGCACCGCAATATGGATGCATATTGCGGTGGACGGGCACCCCTGGCCCGCGTCGTGCCGCGCAGCGCGCTTACCGTGGACGTGTGCGGTGGAAGTTCTTGCTCCAGCCAGGCTGGCTGGCGTTGACGCTGGTGGTGCTGCTGTTCGCCACGGCGTGCTACACGCTGCTCGCCCCGTGGCAGTTCGGCCGGCACGACGAGCGCAGCGCGCAGAACGCCGCACTGCAGCGGTCCTTCGACACCCAGGCGAAACCGCTCGGCGAGGTACTTCCGAACCGCCGCACACCCGGCCCCGGCGAGCAGTGGGAGCAGGTGCGGCTGCGCGGCAGCTACCTGCCGAGCGGTGAGACGCTCGCCCGGCTGCGCACCGTGGCCGGCGAGGCCGCGTTCGAGGTGCTCACCCCGTTCCGGCTGGCAAGCGGTGACGTGGTGCTTGTCAACCGGGGCTACATCCGTCCGGAGCGTGGCACCCGGGTGCCCGACTACGCCGGGCCGCCACGCGGGCAGGTCGAGCTCGTCGCCAGGGTCCGCGGCGACGAAACGGACCCGCAGGGCCGCGCCGCTTTCACCAACGCGAGCACGGACGGCCACCGCCAGATGTACGCCATCGATTCGGCCACCGTCGCGCGGGCGACCGGGCTAAAGATCAACCCCGGATACCTTCAGCTTGACGCCAACCAGCCGGGCGTGCTGCGGCCGATGCCGCTGCCGCAACTGGAGTCCGGGCCGTTCCTGTCCTATGCGCTGCAGTGGATCGCGTTCGGCACCATGGCGCTGCTCGGATGGCTGTATTTCACCTGGCGCGAGGCGAGGCCGGGCGGGGCGTTGAGCACGCCGCTGCAGGGGCGCAAATCGGTGGCCGAGATCCTCGCCGAGGACGAGGAAGCCGAGCGGACCGACAGCACCGAGCGGCGCGAGCGCGGCGAGCCTCAGCGCTCCTCACTGTCGTAGGAGTCGGACGGGTTCTCTGCGGAACGCTCCAACGCCTCGGCCGCCTTGCGGGCCATGTCGGCCACGGCCTCCCGGCGCTCGGCGTCCGCCTCGTAGTCGGCCATCCGGTCGCGTACCACCCGCGCCGGGCTGCCCACCGCGATCGCGTAGTCCGGGATATCGCCGCGAACAACCGCGTGCGCGCCGAGCACGCACCCTCGGCCAACCCTGGTGCCCCGCAGCACGGACACTTTCGTGCCGATCCAGCAGTCCGGGCCGATCCTGGTCGGCAGCTTCACGATGCCCTGATCCTTGATCGGCAGGTGCACGTCCGAGATCACGTGATCGAAGTCGCAGATGTACACCCAGTCGGCGATCAGCGTGGCCGAACCGATCTCGATGTCCAGGTAGCAGTTGACGGTGTTCTGCCTGCCGAACACCGCTTTGTCCCCGATCCGCAGCGAACCTTCGTGACAGCGGACCGCGTTGCCGTCCCCGATGTGCACCCAGCGGCCGATCTCCAGCCGGCCGTAGCCGGGGCGGCAATGCAGCTCCACGTCCTTGCCGAGGAACACCATGCCGCGCAGGATCACGTGCGGATTGGCCAGCCGGAAGCGCAGCAGCCGCCAGTAGCGCACCAGATACCACGGCGAGTAGGCGCGGTTGCGCAGCACCCAGCGCAACGAGTCCCTGGTGAGAAACTTCGCCTGCCGCGGATCGTGCCGTAGCCGACGCCACGAGCGAAACCGCTGAACCACGGGGGATCCCCACATGGACGTCATATCGCCAGACGGTATCTCGCTGCGATCTAATGAACCCATGCGCCCGCTGATCATCGACACCGATCCAGGCGTGGACGACGCCTTCGCGATCGCGCTCGCAGCGCTCAATCCCGACGTCGAGCTGCTCGCGGTGACCACCGTGTACGGCAACGTGCCGCTGCCGGCCACCACCCGCAACGCGAGGCGGGTGCTCGCGCTGTGCGAGCGCGAGGACGTCCCGGTCGCGGTCGGTGCCGAACGGCCGCTGGTCTACCCGCACCCGGAACGGGCGCGCTACGCGCACGGCGCAGACGGCCTTTCCGGACGATCCGGCGTGCTACCCGAGCCCACCCGTTCCGTGCACCAGCACGGCGCCGTGCAGCTGATGGCCGAACTGCTGCGCGCCGCGGATCAGCCCATCACGATCGCGCCGGTCGGTCCGCTGACGAACATCGCCCTGCTGCTCGGCGCCTACCCGGAGCTCACACCCAAGATCGACCGCATCGTGATCATGGGCGGCGGCATGCACGGCGGCAACACCACGGCCGCGGCCGAGTTCAACATCTGGAGCGATCCGGAAGCGGCGCGGCGCGTACTGGTCGAGGAACGCGTGCCCTGCGTGCTCGTGCCGGTGGACCTGACGCTGCGCTGCGCGGTGGACGCCGCGTGGCTGGACAAGCTGCGGGACTCCGGCCCGATCGGCGCCGCGCTGCACGCGCTGACCCCGGACTACCGCGAGTACTACCGTAAGGCGCTCGGGCACGACGGCATGGTGCTGCACGACGCGGTCGCCGTCGCGGAGGCGATCACCCCGGGGATCCTCCGCCACACCCCGTACCCGCTCGACGTGGAATGCGCCTTCGGCCCGGCGCGCGGCGCGACCGTGGCCGACCAGCGCCGCAAGGAGGTCCGCGAAGCCACCCCGGGCGAGGATCAGCGCGAGGTGAACATCGCGCTGGACACCGACCCGGACGCGCTACGCGCTTTCCTGCTGGCCGGCCTCACCGGATGACGCCACATCGGTTGTCGCCACATCCTCATCGGCCAAGCGCTCCCGCAGCTCGGCCTTCTGCGCGTTCCACTTCTCGAGTAGCGCGGGCACCTCGTCCTGCAGGAACTCGATGAAGGCGAGCGTTTCGGCCATCCGCCTGCCGGCCGGGGTGTGCCGTCCGAGCGCCTCGACCCCGTCACGGGTGGCGCCGCTCCAGCGTTCCATCAGCTGCTCGCTGCGCACCGTCGCCTCGTACCAGGTGTCCTCGTGCACGATGTAGTGATCGCGGCGCGCGTCCGGCTCGCGTTCCTTGCGGATCATGTTCAGCTGCACGAGATAGCGCACCGCACCGGAGATCGCACCCGGGCTGACCCGCAGTAGCTCGGCGAGCTCGGCGGCGGTGAGCTTGCCGGAATCCGTGGCGAGCAGCGCGACGAACACCCTGGCCGGCATCCGTCCCCATCCAGAGTCCGCGAGGATCGAGGCGAATCGCTCGATAAAGCGCTGCACCTGCTCGTAATCACGGTCTGGAATAGATCGCTCGGCTGCCACGTCAGTCACTACCGCATCGCCTCCTCGGCCTCCAGCCACCCGATAGAGTTTATACGCTTTCTTAACTTCACAAAATGCTGAAGCAGCTGTACGTTTTGAATCATGACGATCACGCCGCTGATGGCCGCCCGGGACGCCTCCCTGGATCGCCTTGGCCGCCTGTCGTCTTCGCACGCGGGAGCACGCAAGGCCGACTCGGATCCGCCCCGATAAGCCTTCCCGCCGTAGCGGCATCTGGTGCCGTCACAACCGCACGAGCCCGGCCAACTCGCGCCACCCAAGTCAGTACCCGCTTGCCGGAGCGCTCGTGCCGACGAGGCAGCGCCACGACGCACCGGCGGCGAAGGTTCGACGCTGCCTCTCCCTCAACTCGACGATGACAAGGAATCGCCATGACCGAATCCACGAACACCGCGATCTCGGTGGCCGGCCTGGACAAGTCCTTCGGCCCGACCAAAGCCCTCGACCACCTCGACCTGACCGTGCGAACCGGAGAGGTGCACGGCTTCCTCGGCCCGAACGGCGCCGGCAAGTCGACCGCCATCCGGGTACTGCTCGGGTTGCTGCGCGCCGACGCCGGCACCGCCACCGTGCTCGGCGGAAACCCGTGGCGCGACGCCGTCGCGCTGCACCGCAGGCTGGCCTACGTCCCCGGGGACGTGAGCCTGTGGCCGAACCTCACCGGCGGCGAAGTGATCGACCTGTTCGCCCGGCTGCGCGGCGGGTTCGACCGTCGTCGACGCGACGAGCTGTGCGAGCGGTTCGACCTGGACCCGAAGAAGAAGGGCCGCACCTACTCGAAGGGCAACCGGCAGAAGGTCGCCATCGTGGCGGCGCTCGCGTCGGACGTCGAACTGCTGATCCTGGATGAGCCAACCGCCGGCCTCGACCCGCTGATGGAGACGATCTTCGCGGACTGCATCCGGGAGGCGAAGCATGCTGGCCGCACGGTGCTGCTGTCCAGCCACATCCTGGCGCAGGTCGAGGCGCTGTGCGACCGCGTATCGATCATCCGCCTCGGCCACATCGTGGAGTCCGGATCGCTCTCCGAACTGCGGCACCTGACCCGCACCACGGTGATGGCCGAGACCGCCCGCCCCGCCGACGGCCTCGCCGACATCGGCGGCGTGCACGACATCGACTACACGAACGGGCGGGTGCACTTCGACGTGGACGGTGAGCACCTCGACACCGTCGTCGGCTACCTGCACAGCCTCGGCATCCGGTCGTTGGTCAGCCAGCCGCCGACGCTCGAGCAGCTGTTCATGCGTCACTACGGCGAGGACCTCGCCCAGGCCACCAACGGGAGCACCAAATGACCACCGCCACCACAACGCCACGCGCCGCTCCCAGCGTCGCCGCGGGCGGCGACCTCGCCGGAACCGGCACGCTGATCCGGTTCATCCTGCGCCGGGACCGGGTGCGGCTCCCGGTGTGGATCGCGGCGCTGCTGTTCGGCACCGTCGCCACCGCCAACAGCTTCCAGACCCTCTACGCGAACGTCGCTGACCGGCAGGCGGCAGCCCAGACGATGAACTCGCCTGCCGGCCTCGCCATGACCGGTCCCAGCCACTACCTGCAGGACTACAACTTCGGCTCGATGATGAGCCACCAGATGCTCGGCTTCATGGGCATCATGGTCGGCTTGATGAGCGTGCTGCTGGTGGTACGGCACAGCAGGGCGGAGGAAGAAACCGGCAGGGCCGAGCTGATCAGGGCGACCGTCGTCGGCAGGCACGCCCACATGACGGCCGCGCTGGTCGTGGTCGCCGCCGCCAACGTCGTGCTGGCGCTGCTCATCGCGCTCGGCCTCGGCGGCCTCGGCGTCGAGGGCATCACCTGGGATGGCTCGCTGCTCTACGGTGCGGCACACGCCATGATGGGACTGGTCTTCGCCGGGGTGGCCGCGGTGACGGTGCAGATCACCGAGCACTCCCGTGGCGCGGCCGGTCTTGGGCTGGCGGCCGTCGGTATCGCCTACGTACTACGCGCCTCGGGCGATGTCGGCAACGAGGCGGCTTCTTGGCTCTCGCCAATCGGCTGGGCACAGCGGACCTGGGCGTACGTGGACAACCGCTGGTGGCCGCTGCTACTCGGCGTGGCGCTGGCCGCGGTGCTCGTGGCCGTCGGGTTCCAGCTGTCCACCCGCCGGGACGTCGGGGCCGGCCTGCGGCAGACCCGGCCCGGCAAGGCGGCGGCATCCGACAGGCTGACGCACCCCCTCGGGCTGGCACTACGGCTGCACAGGGGCCTGCTGATCGGTTTCGGCGTCGCGATGGTGCTGCTCGGTGCGTCCTACGGCTCGATCCTCGGCGACGCGGAGAGCATGCTCGGCAACATCGACGTCCTCAACGACGCCATCGCGGATATCGGCGGTGTGAGCGTCGCCGAGTCCTTCGCCTCGATGATCATGGTCATCATGGCGATCCTCGCCTCGGTGTACGTGGTGATGGCCTCGCTGCGGGCCCGCTCAGAGGAAACGGCTGGGCGGGCGGAGCCGCTGCTGGCCACGCCGCTGTCCAGGGTTCGCTGGCTGGGCAGCCACCTGACCGTGGTGCTGGCCGGATCGGTGCTCATGGTCCTGCTCGCCGGGCTCGGCTTCGGGATCAGCGGCGCGTCCAGCATGGGAGACGGCAGCTTCCTGCCGAAGCTGCTCGGTGCCTCGCTGGCGTACGTGCCGGCGCTATGGGTCTGCGCCGGTGTCGCGGTCGCGCTGTTCGGGTTGCTGCCACGGCTGGCCGCGCTCGCGTGGATCGTGCCGATCTACGGCTTCATCGTCGGGTACCTGGGGCAGATCCTGCAGTTCCCGGAGTGGCTGAACAACGTCTCGCCGTTCGGGCACATCCCGCAGTTGCCGGCGGATGAGCTCCGGCTGACCCCGCTGGTGATACTCACCGTGCTGGCCGCGGCACTGATTGCTGCCGGAATGGCGGGTTTCCGGGAGCGAGGCGTCAACGACGCCTGACCGGGGATGAGGGGGAACGGGTCCGGCAGCGCGCGAAATTCGGGGGCGCGCTGCCGGACTCCCCATCGCGCGGACTCCCCCATCGCGCCTCCCGACGTACCCCAAGATGCCGGCATCATCCGGTACCGTGCGTCACCCACATGCGGGCCCACTCCCGCAATATGCATCCATATTGCGGGGAGGTGGGGCATGGCAGAGGAAGACCGTCGGGGTACGCCCGATCCGGGTGAGCACCACGGTCGCCTCCGCGTCCCCGGAGAGCTTCAGCCTGGGGCGCAACGTGTTCGGGTCCACGTCCAGCCCCCGGACCAGGATCTCCAGCCGGCCGACGCCGTGCCGGCGTAGTGCCGCGCGCAGGGCCTTCTCGGTGTACTTGCCGTACTCCAACACCCGGAACGCCCGCACCCCCGGCGGCGGCGCGTCCCCCGTGAGGTACGCGATCCGCTCGTCCAGCTGACCGAGGCCGTGCCGTGCCGCGTAGTGCCGCACCAGCCCGGCGCGCACCACGGCACCGTCCGGATCCACGATCCACTCCCCCGGCTCGCGCACCGGGCAGTCGTCCGGCTCGGCGTCGGTGATCGTCCACGCGGTGCCGGTCGTACGCAGCACGCTGGCCCTACTGCCCGCGCTGGCCAGCTCGCCAGCCCACAGGCAGGCCTCCCGCACCTGCCCGTCCAGCGACACGACCTCCATCTCGCGCGCCCACGGCACGGCCGCGCGATCAACGCCGGGGGCACACTTCACGGCCAGCTCGCGGCCGGCGTAGGTGCCCGCGAGGTCGTCGAGCGGTGGCAGGAAGTCGTCGGTGCGCCACCGGCGCCGCCCGCCGGCGTCCCGCCGCGCCGGGTCGGCGAAGACCGCCGTGCCGCGCGAAACCGGCCGCAGCGCGTCGGCTCGCAGCAGGGTAGGCCCTGGCCCGACGTTGTGCCGGGCCATCGCTAACCGCACGGTGTCCACATCGGAGCCGAGGCACACGTTCGCTTCCCGCGCGAGCGCGGCGAGATCCACGCCGATCGAGCAGGTCACGTCGTGCACGTCCCTGCCGGTGAACCGCGCGGCCCTGTGCACGGCGACCGGCCACGCGGTGGCCTGCTGCAACGCTTGGTCGGTGAACAGCCAGTCGTCCACATCGGACAGTTCGGACAGCTTCGCGGTGGCCTTGCGCCGCAGCAGCACGGTTTCCAGCACCGCGGCGGCGTAACGCTCCCCCGCGATCCGGCGGGCGGCCGCCACGTCGGACAGCCGGGAGTCCGCGCTCAGCGGCAGCCGCGCACACCCGCGCAGCGCGTCCGCACCGGCCTCGGAGGTCAGGTAGCTGACCTCGTCGGCGCTGAACGGGTAACCCACTAGCCTCGCGAAAGCTCCACCGGCGCGGGCGGCTTGCTCCCGGTGATCATCACGTTGTAGAACACCTCGCGCGGCAGCACCTTTGACAACACCTTCTTGTCCACGGCTGAAAGGCGCAGCCACGCCTGGTAGGCGAACAGCTTCCACCGTAGACCCAGCTTCTCGTCCGGGACGGCCGCCTCGAAGGTGCGCACCGGCCAGCCGAGCAGCGCCGCGGAGAATTCCTCCGTCACCGCCCGGACATCGACCGCTCCCGCGCCGAGCGCGGTACGTTCCAGCCACGAAGGGTCGAAGGTGTGCAGGTCGACGACGGCTTCGAGGGCGGCCGCGCGGGACGAGGAGTCCAATTCGGACTGCGGTCGCCGCCAGCCGCGCAGCGCGGGCAGCCTGGTCACGTTGGTGGCCAGCCACCAGGTGAGCTGGCCGAGCCGGCGGGCGTAGAAATCGCCGACCTTCGTCGGCTCGCCACAGAATACGAACCGGCCGCCCGGTTTGAGCACCCGCAGCACTTCCCGCAACGCGGCAGGAACATCCGGGATGTGGTGCAGTACCGCGTGCCCGATCACCAGATCGAAACTGTCGTCGTCGTATGGGATGCGCTCGGCGTCGGCGACCCTGCCGTCCACGTCCAGCCCGAGCCCTTCGGCGTTGCGCAGCGCGACGTCCACCATGCCGGGCGAGAGATCGGTGACCGATCCCCTCTTGATCACCCCGCCCTGCATCAGGTTCAGCAGGAAGAAGCCCGTGCCGCCACCCAGTTCCATCGCCGTGGGATACGGCCAGCCCTCCTCGCCCGCGGCCGCGCGGAACACGTCCGTAGCGTACGAGATGCAGCGCTCGTCGTAGGAGATCGACCACTTCTCGTCGTAGGTGCCTGCTTCCCAGTCGTGGTAGAGGATGTTGGCCAGTTTCGGGTCCGCCCACGCCGCCTCGATCTCGGCGGCGCTGGCGTGCGGATTGGCTGCGGGCTCGTGTCCCTCGGTCACTGGCTTCACTTCCCGCTGAAGGTGGCCTTGCCAGGACCGTTTTCCAGGAACGAGCGCATCCCGGTGGCCCGGTCCTCGGTCGCGAACAACGCGGAGAACACGTGCGATTCCAGCTTCAGCCCGCTGCCGAGGTCGGTGTCAAGGCCCTCGTCGATCGCGGCCTTCGCGGCGGCCAGCGCCCGCGCCGGCCCCGAGCAGAACTGCTCCGCCCAGCGGCGCGCGGTGGGGTACACGTCATCCGGGGCGACCACCTCGTCCACCATCCCGATCGCGATGGCTTCCTCGGCCTCCACGAACCGGCCGGTGTAGATGATCTCCTTGGCCTTGCTCGGACCGACCAGCCTTGACAACCGTTGCGTGCCGCCCGCGCCGGGGATGATGCCTAGCAGGATCTCTGGCTGGCCGACCTTCACGTTATCCCCGCAAATCCGCCGGTCGCAGCACAACGCCAGCTCGTACCCGCCGCCGAGGGCGTACCCGGTGATCGCGGCGACGGTCGGCTTCGGGATCTCCGCGACGGCGGTCAGCGCGGAGGACAGCCGCGGCGCCCGTTCGGCCATATCCACATGCGACATGGCCTCCATCTCCTTGATATCGGCTCCAGCCGCGAAGACCTTCTCGCCGCCGTAGACGATCACCGATCGGACGTCCGTGCGCTCGGTCGCTTCCACGGCCGCCGCCCTGATCTCCTCCTGCAGCTGCTTGTTGAGCGCGTTCATCGGCGGCCTGTCCAACCGGAGCGTGCCTACGCCACCATCCACTTCCAGCCTGACGAACTCGCTCACGGCCTGTCCTCCTTCACGTGCTCGAACTGCTGTCCCCGCGCAGGCTACCGCGCGGTAGCCCGATGGTCGTAGTAACGCCCAGCGAGGTCACCGTGCGACCCTGAGCACGTCTAGCGGATCACGCCGCGCGGTGCGCGAAGTAGCGCTGCCCCGAGCGCTCGAGGCGCAGCTCCTGCCCGAACGTCTTGGATAGATTCTCGCTGGTCAGCACGTCTTCCAGCAGCCCACTCGCCACCGTCTGCCCGTCCTTGAGCAGCAGCAGGTGGGTGAAGCCGGGCGGGATTTCCTCGACGTGATGCGTGACAAGCACGGTGGCCGGTGCATCGGGATCCTGTGCGAGCCAGGACAGCCGGGCGACGAGGTCCTCCCTGCCGCCCAGATCCAACCCGGCAGCAGGCTCGTCGAGCAGCAGCATCTCGGGGTCGGTCATCAATGCGCGCGCGATCAGCGTGCGCTTGCGCTCACCCTCGGACAGCGTGCCGAACTGCCGCTCAGCGAGATGCGCGATGCCGAGCACACCGAGCAGCTCCTCGGCACGGTTGTGGTCGAGCGTGTCGTACTCCTCGCGCCACCGCCCGAGTACCGCGTAACCCGCGCTGACCACGACGTCACGCACCGTCTCATCGGGTGGCACCCGGCCGGCGAGTGCGGCGGAGCAGAACCCGATCCGCGGCCGCAGCTCGAAGACGTCGACCCGGCCGAGCCGCTCGCCGAGCAGATCCACCGCACCGGTTGTGGGATGCATCTCGGCAGCGGCCAGCCTCAGCAACGTCGTCTTGCCGGCCCCGTTCGCCCCCAAAACCACCCAGCGCTCGTCCAGTTCGACGTCCCAATTGACCCCGGAGAGCAGCTCATTACGACCCCGCCGGACAGCGACCTCGGACATCCGAACGACGAGATCGTCACCTGGGTCGGCCCACGCGCCCTGCGTCTGTTCCGTCACGCGGCCATTGTCGCGGGTCGCCGTCCGGGTGACACGCTCGCCTCCGGTATGGCGGTTGCGGTGGCGATATAACGATTTGGGCGCGGCGGGTGCCCGCAACATGGAGGCATATTGTGGTTTCCGGGTTCCGGCTCAGCCGGCCAGCACAACGCGGCCGAGCTCGGCGGGTGAGGCGAGCTGCTCGTGCCGGGGCAACACCCGCACCGTGTAGCCGAGCGAGCCCGCGTGCGGCAGTGCCAGCGTGCCGGTGTACTGGCCATCGCCGACCGGTTCCAGCGACACGGTGACCACGTCGTGCATCTCGTCGGTGTCACCCACCCTGCCGAGCACCGCCTGAACGTCCACATCGGACGGCGACAGCCCGGCCAGCTCGACGTTCGCGCGTACCCGGACCACGTCGCCCATCACCGGCCCGGCGGAATCCTCCGCCGCCAGCTCGCAGTTCGTGACGCGGACCAGTGACCAGTTCGCGGCGATCCGTGCCCGGTAGTCGGCCAGCTCGGTCGCGCCCGAGTAGGAGTTCGCCTTCGCCACCGCCACGCCGGCCGCGGCGGGCGCGTAGTAGGACTCCACGTACTCCCGCACCATCCTGGACGCCTGCACCTTCGGCCCGAGCGTGGCAAGGGTGTGCCGCACCATGGCCATCCACCCAGCGGGGACACCGTCGTCACGACGTTCGTAGAACAGCGGCGCCACCTGGCCGGCGAGCAGGTCGTACAGCGCCGCGGCTTCGAGGTCGTCGCGGCGCGCCGGGTCGCTCACCCCGTCCGCGGTCGGGATCGCCCAGCCGTTGTGGCCATCGTAGTACTCATCCCACCAACCGTCCTTGATGGACACGTTCAACCCGCCGTTGAGCGCCGACTTCATCCCCGAGGTGCCGCACGCTTCCAGCGGGCGCATCGGATTGTTCAGCCACACGTCCGAGCCCCAGTACAGGTACCGGGCCATCGACATGTCGTAGTCCGGGAGGAAAACGATCCGGTGCCGCACGGCGGGATCGTCCGCGAACCGCACCATCTGCTGGATCATCGCCTTGCCGTTCTCGTCCGCGGGGTGCGATTTCCCGCCAACCACGATCTGGATCGGCCGTTCCGGGTCGAGCAGCAACGCCCTGAGGCGCTCCGGATCGCGCAACATCAACGTCAGCCGCTTGTAAGTGGGAACCCGGCGGGCGAACCCGATGGTCAGCACGCCCGGATCGAAAACGGAATCCGTCCAGCTCAGCTCCAGCGCCGAAGCGCCGCGGTGCAGCCAGGCGGTACGCAGCCGCCTGCGCACCTCCGCGATCAACCGCTCACGCAGCCCGCAGCGCAGTTCCCACAGCAGCGCGTCGGTGATCGGGCGGAGTTCGGTCAACCCCACGCCGTTGTCCCCGCCCGGCACTTCGGACTCGCCGAGCAGCTTGCCGATCTCCTGCGCCGTCCAGGTCGGCCCGTGCACGCCGTTGGTCACCGAGGAGATCGGCACCTCCTCGGTGTCGAAACCGGGCCACAGGGCCGCGAACATCTTGCGGGACACCTCGCCGTGCAGCCGGGAAACCCCGTTGGAGCGCTGCGCCAGCCGCAACCCCATGTGGGCCATGTTGAACAGCCCCGGGTTGTCCTCCGCGCCCAGCGCGAGCGCCCGCCGCACGTCCACCCCCGGCAGCAGCCTGCCGTCCGAAAAGTAGTGCTGCATCAGGTCAACGGGAAACCGATCTATCCCGGCCGGCACCGGGGTGTGCGTGGTGAACACGGTGCCCGCTCGGACGCAGGACAGCGCCTGCTCGAACTCGAGCTTGTGCGAGCACACCAGTTCGCGCACCCGCTCCAACCCGAGAAACCCGGCGTGCCCCTCGTTCATGTGGAACACCTCGGGCTCCGGGTGCCCGGTCAGCTCGCAGTACCTGCGCACCGCCCGGACCCCGCCGATCCCGGCCAGGATCTCCTGCCGGATCCGGTGATTGGCGTCCCCGCCGTACAGCCGGTCGGTGACCCCGCGCAGATCGTTGTCGTTACCGTCCACATCGGAATCCAGCAGCAACAGCGGGACCCGCCCGATGAGCGCCTTCCAGACCTGAGCACGCAAGATCCGGTTTCCCGGCATGGCGACGTCTACCAACACGGGCCGGGAATTCGAGTCGGTGAGCAACTCGAGCGGTAACCCGCTTGGGTCGAGCACCGGGTAGTGCTCGACCTGCCATCCGTCGAGCGAGACCGACTGCCGGAAGTAGCCCGCCCGGTAGAGCAACCCGACGCTGACCATCGGAACACCGAGATCGGAGGCGGATTTCAAGTGGTCACCGGCCAGCACGCCGAGCCCGCCCGAGTAGTTCGGCAGCGCCTCGGTGACACCGAACTCCATGGAGAAGTACGCCACCGCTTCCGGCAGCCGCATGCGCGCGTCGTTGCGCCGCGCCAGCTCGTCCTGCCTGCGCTGATACCACCGCGGCGCGGTCAGGTACCTGCGCAGATCGTCCGAGATCGCCCTGGTTCGAGCCAGGAACGCCTCGTCGGCCGCCAGCTGCTCGAGGCGGGCTGCTGGCACCTCGGCCAGGATGCCGGCCGGATCCCCGCTGACCTGCTCGGCCAGCTCGGGGTCGATCCCGGTGAACAGGTCCTGGGTCGGTGGGTGCCAGCTCCAGCGCAGGTTCGTGGCCAGGGTGCGTAGTTCCGCCAGCGGCGCGGGCAAACCGGCTCGAACGGTGAAACGACGTACGGCTCTCACGACCGATGACCCTATCCACGGAACGATCCACCGGCGAAATGCCCGCTCACCCCCAGCGCTCGGCGGGACACGCGCGGCACACTGGTCGAGTGCGTTTGTCGAAGCGATCCGCGGTCCTCGCGCTGCTGGCAGCCTGTGCCACGGCCGCGGGGTGCACCACCCCGATCGATGGCCAGGCCCGTGACGACGGGACGGTGATCAAACGGTCGGACGGCGATCGCGGCGGGATCGACCCGTCGTTCGTGCGGGGCACCGACGGCGGCTCCGCGGACCGGCTGGCCGCCACGGTGATCAACGACGTATCCGACTACTGGCGGCAGACCTTCCCGAAGATCTTCGGCAAGCAGTGGCGGGAGCTACGCGGTGGCTACTACTCGGTGGACACGGCCGACCAGCGGGCACCCGCGCCGCCGTGCACGGACCAGGCGAGCGATGTCGAAGGCAACGCGTTCTACTGCCCCGGCAAGGACGTGATGGCGTGGGATCGGGCCGCGCTGCTTCCGGTGCTGACCGAGCGGTTCGGTGAGGCGGCGGTGCTCCTGGTGCTGGCACACGAGATGGGCCACGCGGCACAGCGCCAATCCGGCCTGACCACGCGGGTGGAGAATGCCAACCCGGAGCGCTACCCCACGATCGTGATCGAGGCGATGGCGGACTGCTACGCCGGAGCCGCGGTCCGCTGGATCACCGACGGCAAGTCGAAACACCTGCGGATCAGCTCGCGACAGCTGGACTCCGCGCTGGGCGCGCTGATCACCTTCCGCGATCCGATCGGCACGTCGCAAAGCGATGAGTCCTCGCACGGCGACGCCTTCGACCGGGTTTCCGCGTTCCAGGACGGCTACCGGGAGGGCCCCAAGTTGTGCGCCGGCATCGACGCGCGCACCCGCTCGTTCACGCAGCGGGAGTTCATGAACATGGACGATCAGGCCCGTGGAGGGAACCTGCCGTTCGGCGAGCTGACCCGCTCGTTGCGCAGGGACGCGGTCGGCTACTTCGCCAGGGTGGTCTCGGACGGCGGGCGGCAGTGGCAGCCACCCGAAGTGCGGATGCGCCCCAACCCGGCCCGCTGCACGTCAGGCGATCAGGGCCCGGTGGCCTTCTGCCCCCGTGCCAACGCGGTGCAGCTCGCCAATACCGGCCCGCTACGCGAGCTGCACACCAGCATCGGTGACTACGCGACCGGAACGCTGCTCGCCAGCAGGTACGGGTTGAGCGCCCTGAAGGCGCTCGGCAAGCCGATCCGCGGGCCGTCAGCCAGTCGTGGCGCGTTGTGCCTGGCCGGCGCCTACACCGCGACGCTGCTGCGGCGAACCTACGGCTTCGCGCTGTCCCCCGGCGACCTCGACGAGGCTGTGCAGCTGCTGCTCGCCCACGACTACCCGGCACGGGATGCCGCCGGGCGCGGCATCGGCACCGGCTTCGAACGCGTCGCGACCTTCCGGACCGGCGTGACGCACGGCCCGTCGGCCTGCACGCGCGGCTGATTCGGCCGACCTGCCCACGCCGGTGACGCGCTGCCAGTAAGGTGCGCACTTAACTGAGCCGGGGCGGCCCCGTCGGGGCCAGTGGAACGAAACCTGGAGGGCACACCTTGGGATCGAAGCTGGCGGCCGCGGCCGTGGCGGCGCTCGCACTACTGGCCGGGTGTGCCGAGAAGCCGGTGGAGGGCACCGCGCAGACCGTCGGGGATGTCGGTGGCTTGCCGGTCACCCACTTCGAGAGTGGCCCCAAAGCCGGCGCGGAGGACGCGCAGCTCGACGTGGAGAACGCCGACAACGGCGAAATGGATCAGCTGGCGATCAACGCGCTTGCGGACATCAGTGAGTTCTGGACCGCCCAGTTGCCGGCGAACTTCGACGAGGAGTTCAAGCCGATCAAGCGCATCGTCTCCTACGACGCCGAGACCTCACCGGTGCAGATCTGCGGGGAGAGCACCAAGGGCCTGGTGAACGCCTTCTACTGCCAGCTGGACGACACCGTGGCCTGGGACCGGGGCACCCTGCTGCCCGGTCTGAACCAGCAATTCGGGCCGATGGCCGTGGTTACCGTGCTGGCCCACGAGATGGGGCACGCGGTGCAGTTCCGGCTCGGCGAGAAGAGCAACATCAACAACACTACGCAGACGATCGTGAAGGAGCAGCAGGCGGACTGCTACGCGGGCGGGTTCTTCCGCTGGGTGGCCGAGGACAACTCGGAGCACTTCCGGATCTCCACCGGTGAGGGCCTCAACCAGATCCTCGGCGCGCTGTTCCAGATCCGGGACGACGCGGGCGACGTGTTCACCAAACCGGGCGCGCACGGCAGCGCGTTCGACCGGGTCTACGCCTTCCAGGCCGGCTTCACCGAGGGAGTCAAGCGGTGCGCGCGGATGGACGGCAAGGAGATCCAGCAACGCATCACCGAGCTGCCATTCAGCCAGCAGGACCGCAACCAGGGCAACATCCCGGTCAACGGGCGGCATCTGGACCTGCTCAAGGACAGCTTGGACAAGGCGTTCGAGGACACCGGTGCGCAGCCGCCGGAGTTCACCACCTCGGGCGCCGAATGCGCCAATGGGCAGGCCACCGAACCGGTGACCTTCTGCCCGGACGAGAACACCGTCACCATGGACACCGGCAAGCTGAACGAGCTGGCCACCCCACCGGCGCGCAATCAGCAGGGCATGGATGACAGCCGGGGCATCGGCGACTTCGCCGCCTTCGCCGAGATCGGTTCGCGCTACACCATGTCCGTGCAGCAGGCCGTCGGCGCCTCGCTCGACGACGCGAACGCCGGCCTGCGCACAGCGTGCCTGACCGGGGCGTGGGCCGGCTTCGCGTCCGAACCCCACGAAGGGGAGCAGAACCAGCTGCGGTTGTCACCCGGCGACCTGGACGAGGCGATCGCGGAGATGCTGTCCCCGCGCAGCCTGATCGCCGCGAACGTGCGAGGTGAGCAGAACTTCGTCGGCTTCAGCATGGTCGAGGCGTTCCGGATCGGCTACGCCAACGGCTCGAAGGACTGCACCCAGAAGTACGGCTGACCAGCCCGCGAGTACTTTGCGGCTTGAAAAGCACGCACGGATGCTCGCGGGCTAGAACAGCGCGCTGGCCAAGTTGCGGCGTGCCGTGGCGACCCGAGGATCGTCGGCGGGGAACAGCTCGAACAGCCCGACGAGGTGTTCCCGAACCCGGTCCCGGTCGTCCCCGGCGAGCTGGCGGATCGCTGCGATCAGCCGGTCGAACGCTTCCTCCACGCGCTGACCGGCCACCTCGATCTCGGCGGCCGCGAGCTGCGCGTCCACGTCACCTGGGTCGGCGTCCGCGCGGGCGAGGACCGACGGGTCGTGTGCCAGTGCGCGCCCGGCGAACTGGACCTGCGCGAGTGCCGCCTTGGCCTGCTCGTTTGCCGGCTCGGCGGCCAGGATGTTCTGGTACGCCGCCTCGGCCGCGGCGTAGTCGCCGCGCTCGATGGCGGCCTCGGCCTCGGTGAACCGGGAGTCCTCCGGTTCCTCCTCGGGCTCCTCGGCGGCGGGCGCGGCATTCTCCGCTGCCGAGATTCCGGGCAGTTTCTCCCGCATCGCGTCAAGCAGCGAGGTAAGCCATTGCTGGATCTGCGGCTCGGGAAGCGCGCCCTGGAAGGCGTCGACCGGCTGCCCGCCCGCGATCGCGACCACCATCGGGATCGACTGGACCCCGAACACCTGGGCGATCCGGGGGTTGGCGTCCACGTCAACCTTGGCGAGCACCCATGCGCCGTTCGCCTCGCCCGCGAGGCGTTCGAGTATCGGGGAGAGCTGCTTGCACGGTTGGCACCAGTCGGCCCACAGGTCGACGACCACCGGTACCTGCATCGAGCGCTCGACCACGTCGGCTTGGAAGCTGGACTCCGTCACCTCGATCACCGAGGCGCCCGGCTGGCCGCCACCTGGCTGCCCAGCCGAGGACGGCGAGTCGGCCTGCTGGCGGTTGGCGTCCGCACGCGCCTTGAGCGACGAAAGGTCAACGGCGCCGGACAGCGCTGCGGACGTTGCGGCGTTCTGGCGTGGATCTGGCCGTGTCACGCTTTCCATCCTGGCACGAAGCCTGCTCGGTTGACCGCTGGGCCCGCCCGTCACGCTCAGCTCAGCCGTCCCCAGGCGAACGTTCAGCTCAGCCGGCGCGCCCGGCACTAACGTTCAGCTCAGCCGTCCCCGGGCGAACGTTCAGCTCAGCCGCCGCCCCCGGGACGCAACAGTTCCTCCACCCGGTCAACCTTGCTCCGCAGCTGGTTCTGGTGGCCAGGGCGGATGTCCGCCTTCACGACCAGGCTGACCCGCGGTGCGCTGGCCTGCACCACCTCGGTCGCCCGCTTCACCACAGCCATCACCTCGTCCCACTCGCCCTCGACCAGCGTGAACATCGCGTTCGTCTCGCAGGGCAGCCCGGACTCCCGAACCACCCGAACCGCTTCGGCCACCGCTTCGGCGACGCCCTCCGCCTCGCCGAGCGGGCTGACACTGAACGCCACGAGCATCCGTTCACTCTCCTCGAACTTTTCGATTCCGAACTCGCTGGTAGCTTCGGTACCCATGAATCCCCGTACGCTGCCATTCGACCCGATCGCCCGCGCTGCCGAGCTGTGGTCCGAGCACGTCGGGCCGGCCGAGACCATGGCGGCGGTCACCAGCATCATGCGGGTACAGCAAATCGTCCAGTCCGCCGTGGACAGTGCGCTCAAGCCACACGGTTTGACGTTCGCCAGGTACGAAGCGCTGGTGCTGCTGACGTTCGCGCGGCGAGGCAGCCTGCCGATGCGCGTCATGGGTGAGCGTCTGCAACTGCATCCGACCAGCGTGACGAACATCGTGGATCGCCTCGAGGCCGACGATCTTGTCAAGCGCATCCAGCATCCCACCGACCGGCGAACCACGCTGGTGGAGATCACCGACGCGGGCCGGGCCCGGCGCGCGTCCGCGACCGAGGCGGTCACCGCGGTGGACTTCGGCCTGCAGGGACTGACCGACCGGCAGACCGAGCAGCTCACCGATCTGCTGGCCAAGGTCCGCAAGGCGGTCGGCGACTTCGCGGAGTAGCCGGGTCGCCGTGATGCCGGTGCGGACGGCTCGTCCCGGTGGCCGCGGCCGCGCGGCTTCGCGCACGGTCCGACGGTGCCGCTCCGTTGAGGCTCGAGCGCGAACGGAGCGACACCGCTGGTCGTAGCGGACTGCCGCTCAGGAGATCACCGGGGAGCCGTGCAGGCTCCAGGTGAAAGAGCCCTTGCCGTCCCGGTCGATGTCGTACTCGAGGTAGCCACCGGTCCAACCACCCCGTGCCGACGAGGTGTAGGTGACGCTTGAGCACGATTCCGCGCCGGAGCTGTTCCGGTTGACCTTGCCCGCGATGCTGCACGAGTTGCTGTCGTAGGCGGTGTTGTTACGTTCCAGCTTCTGGTGGATCCGCAACTTGTCGAACTTCCGATCCCCGTCGGTTGAGCTGTCCCCACCGTCGGTCCAGCCGACGATGATGTAAGCCCTCTTCGTGTCACTGCCCGCTCCGTCCACGCAGACTTTCACGGAGAAATCGGTGTCAAAACCGGGCGTAGGAACCGAATTGCGCTGCTCGGCTGAGCAGCTCGCCGCGGCGTGTGCCGGGCTGGCGGTCACCAAGTTGACACCGGTCAGAGCGAGTGCCGTGGCGACGACCGCCACCGCGGCGCGGATCTTGCGCTTCAATGTCTTCCCCCTTCTACGGCTCGATGGCCTGCGATCGTGAACGTGCGCACAGACCTCGACATTGCTAGAGATTTCCCCCTGACCAGCACGGGTGCTGGCTGCGCACGAAAAAACGAAGTTAGCAGAACGGGGCGGGGCGTGCGTCCTATTTTTGGTAAATAACGCACAGCACCGAACCGTTGCCGCTACCGCAGATCAGCGGACCGCGGTTGTCTCCACCGGGTCAAGCCGGCCCTTGCGGGTGGCGATCCGCTCGAACAGCACCGAGCACAGCGGCGGAATGCTGGCCAGCAACGCCATCACCGTCATCCGCCCGTCCCAGCGCAGCGGTTTGACCACCCACAGCGTGATCAGCACGTAGCCGATGAACATCGCACCATGGATCGGGCCGAAGATCTTTACGCCGATCTCCGCGCCGCCACCGAGATACTTGAAGTACATCCCGATAAGCAGGCCAAGCCAGGACACGGCTTCTGCCAAGGCGATAGCCCGGAACCTGCCGGCTGGTGTCGCGAGCACGAGCCCTCCTTCGCTGGGTGTCGGTGCCCACCAGTGTGCTGCGTGACCGTGCTCACTCCGGACACGGCCCGTCCGCGCGAACAGGGCGGTTGACAACCCAGGATCCGCCGTGTCCAATCAGCGCCCGAGCTGACAACGTTGTCTACCTGGGATCCGATGCGATGCGCCGAGCCACCATGAACGATGTGGCCAGGCTCGCCGGCGTCAGCATCAAGACCGTGTCGCGCGTGGTCAACGACGAAGCCGGGGTGCACGCGGACACCGCAAGCCGGGTGCACGCCGCCATCGATCAACTCGGCTTCCGGCGCAATCTCGGCGCGCGCAACCTGCGCCGCGGCTCGTCGACCGGAACGATCGGGCTGATCCTCGAGGATGTCGCGAACCCGTTCTATTCCGGCGTGACGAGGGCGGTCGAGGAGATCGCCAGGGCGCATCACCGGCACGTGCTGACCGGATCGTCGGACGGGGATCCGGAACGCGAGCGGGAGCTGGCGAACGAATTCTGCGCACGACAGGTCGACGGCCTGCTGGTGGTCCCTGCCGGCGCGCAGCACGGCTACCTCGCAGAGGAAATGCGCACCGGCACGCCCGTGGTGTTCCTGGACCGCCCGGCCGGCGACATCGTGGCGGACACCGTGCTGGTGGACAACGCGGGCGGCGCGGCAGAGGCCGTCGCGCACCTGGCCGCGTACGGGCACCGCCGGATAGCGTTCCTCGGCGACAGCCCGGACATCTACACCGCGCGGGAACGGTTGCGCGGGTTCCGGGAAGGCTGCGCCCGCGCGGGCGCCCGCTACGACGAGCGGCTGGTGTCGATGGCCGCCCCGGCGCCGGACACGGTTTCCGCGGCGCTGCGCTCGGTTCTGGACACGGCCGATCCGGCGACCGCACTGCTGGCTGGGAACAACCGCGCGACCGTGCACACGCTGCGCGCGCTGGCTGGCATGCGGCGACGCCCCGCACTGATCGGCTTCGACGATTTCGAACTGGCGGATCTGGTGCGGCCGCCGGTGACCGTGCTCGCGCACGATCCGGCCGCGCTCGGCGAAGCGGCCGCACGGAGTTTGTTCGGACGGATGCAGGGGGACGTTTCCCCCGCGCACAAGGTGGTATTACCGGTTCGGCTGATACCACGTGGCTCAGCGGAGGTCAGGATATGAACACCGGCTCGCCCACGCCGACACGGCTTCCCGCGAACCAGCCGCCGCAGTTCTATCGCGGTGGCGCGGCGATCGCCGAGTTCCGCGGGGCGCGGGAGGCGGCCGGATATGGCCCGGAGGATTGGGTGGCGTCCACGACCACGATGTTCGGCCAGGAGGTGCACGGGCTCAGTGTGCTGCCGGACGGCCGGCTACTTCGCGACGCGGTGCTCGCCGACCCGACCGGCTGGCTCGGCGCCGAGCACGTCGAGGCGTTCGGCGCGAGTACCGGGTTGCTCGTCAAGCTGCTGGACGCCGGTCAGCGGTTGCCGGTGCACTGCCATCCGGACGATTCCTTCGCACGCCAACACTTTTCGTCGCATTGCGGGAAAACCGAGGCGTGGGTGGTGATCGGTACGGAGGCTGAGCGCGGCACCGTGCACCTCGGATTCCGCGAAAATCAGGATGCGGACACCGTCGCCGAGTGGGTGGCGAACCAGGACCGCGACGCGATGCTCGGGGCGCTGAACTCGCTCGAGGTATCCGCCGGTGACACGGTTTTCGTGCCGGCGGGGGTGCCGCACGCGATCGGAGCCGGGGTGTTCATCGTGGAGTTGCAGCAGCCCACCGACCTGTCCGTCACGCTGGAATGGCGGGATTTCCTCGCCGGCCCGGACAAGGGACACCTGGGCATCGGCTACCGGACCGCGTTGCGCTGCCTCGATCGGTCGGGCTGGCCGGAGCACCGGCTGAGCTCACTGCGGCATCGCTCCGCGAACGGGGCGGCCGGCGATGGCTCGAACTCCTCGAACGGCTCTCGCGCCCGCACGAACCTGCTCGGCAGGCACGCGGACCCGTTCTTCCGCGCCGAATGGCTGCACGCCGAACCGGGGATGCGGCTCGAGCGTTCGTTCGGCGTGCTGGTGATTCTCTCCGGGCAGGCGATGCTGCATACCGAAGCCGGTGATCGAGTGCCGGTCGCGAAGGGCGACACGGTGCTGCTGCCGCATGCCGCCGGTACCACGACGGTGGATGGCGACCTGGCAGCCGTGCATTGCCGCCCGCCCGGACCGGCGAATGCGCGGTCACCCGAATGAATCCATAAGTGGCGGAATAAGAAGGAACCTTGCTATGTTCTATTGTCGGAGCAATTACGGAAAACGTATCCGACTGTGCGGAATTTTAGCAAAGGTGGGGCGGGTTTGTCAACTTCGTCGAGTAGTCAAGACGATCGTCACAAAGCAGCCGAAATCGAGCGTGAACAAGAATACGTGTCGATGTTGTATGGCCGACTCGACGATTTGCGGGAGCGGACATCCACGAGGCTGTCCAAGGTATTGCGGGAGACGAGCAGCAATCATCAGCATCAGAGGGAACGCGACGTCGCAACCTCGATGTACACCGATCAACTATCCCAATTCAGCGCGGTTGAAAACGGGTTGTGCTTCGGTCGATTGGATCTCGACAACGCGGATAACGACAATTTCCACGACGCGAATCTTGAGTACCAGTACATCGGGCGCATTGGATTATTCAACGAAGAAGGTGCCTACGAGCCCCTGTTGATGGACTGGCGCGCACCCGCCGCGCGCCCCTTCTATCTCGCCACCGCGGCCGCACCGGACGGTGTCCGGCGACGCAGGCACATTCGGACCCAACGCCGGTCCGTGATCGATATCGACGACGAGATTCTCGATCTGGAACACGCCGACCCGAGCAGGCACGACGGGCTGGCAGGCGAGTCCGCGCTGCTCGCGGCGCTGAACGCGAGCCGCACCGGTCAGATGAGCGACATCGTGGCCACCATCCAGGCCGAGCAAGACCGGATCATCCGGTCCGGGTTGAACGGGGTACTGGTGGTGCAGGGCGGCCCGGGAACCGGAAAGACGGCCGTGGCACTACATCGCGCCGCCTACCTGCTCTACACCTACCGTGAGCAGCTGTCCAAGCGCGGTGTCCTCGTCGTCGGGCCGAACACCACGTTCCTGCGCTACATCGGCCAGGTGCTGCCGTCCCTCGGCGAAACGGACGTGCTGCTGTGCACGGTCGGCCAGCTCTACCCTGGCCTTTCCGCGCGCGGCCGGGAATCCGCTGAAGCCGCGGAGATCAAGGGACGGCCGGACATGACGAAGGTGCTGGCGGCCGCGGTGCGGGATCGGCAGCGTGTTCCCGAGGACGCGCTGGAGATCGTCTTCGAGCGGGACACGCTCCGGCTGGATCGGCGCACCTGCGTCCAGGCACGCGGTCAGGCGCGACGCTCGCGGCGGGCGCACAACGAGGCACGACCGCTCTTCGAGCAGGAGATCATCAACGCGCTCGCCGGCCAGGTGGCCGAGCGGTTGGGTGCCGATCTGCTCGAGGAAGCCGATATCGAGGACATTCGCCGCGAGCTGCGCGAATCCGAGAACGTGCGGGACGCGCTCGACTGGCTGTGGCCGCTGCTCTCCCCCGAGCAGTTGCTCACCGATCTGTTCTGCTCGCCAGCCAGGCTGACGGCGGCCATGCCGGGGTTTCCCACCGCCGAGAAGGACCTGCTGCTGCGGGAGCCGACCGCCGAGTGGACCCCGGCCGACGCGCCGCTGCTGGACGAGGCCGCGGAGCTGCTCGGCGAACACGACCCCGAAGCGGCGGCCCGCGAGGAACGGCAGCGCCGCCAGGCGATCGACTACGCGCAGGGCGTGCTGGACATCATGGAGCTCGAGGACGACGCCGACCCGGACATCCTGATGGCCACCGATCTGCTCGACGCGTACCGGCTGGCCGAGCGGCACGAGCGCGCCGCGCCGCATACCACGGCCGAACGTGCCGCGGCCGACCGCACCTGGACGTTCGGGCACGTGATAGTCGACGAGGCACAGGAACTCTCCGCGATGGCGTGGCGGGTGCTGATGCGCCGCTGCCCGAGCCGGTCGATGACACTGGTCGGAGATGTGGCGCAGACCGGCGGGCTGGCCGGCAGCGCGTCGTGGAAACAGGCGCTCGCGCCATACGTCGCCGACCGGTGGCGGCTGGAGGAGCTGACCGTCAACTACCGCACCCCCAGCGAGATCATGCACGTCGCGGCCGATGTGCTCGCCGATATCGACCCCACGCTGCGGCCGCCCCGCTCGGTGCGGCACACCGGGGTCGAGCCGTGGACCCAGCCGCTCGATCCGGCCGAGCTCGGTGTCCAGCTTGCGGATCTGGTCGGCAAGGAGGCGGTGCGGGTGGGTGACGGGCGACTGGCCGTACTGGTGCCGGCTGACCGGGTTCGCGAGCTAGGCACGGCGATCGCATCGGAGGTGCCGGATGCCGCGCTCGGCGCCGATCCCGATCTGTCGGCCAGGGTCGTGACGCTCAGCGTGGAGCAGGCAAAGGGGCTCGAGTTCGACTCGGTGCTGGTGGTGGAACCACGGGCGATCCTGGATGCGTCGCCGCGTGGCGCGAACGATCTGTACGTCGCGCTCACCAGGGCGACTCAGCGGCTCGGCCTGGTGCACACCGGAGCACTCCCAGCCGTACTCGCCCGCCTCAACGACCGTGATATGGCGCCCAGCTGACCGCAATATGGATGCATATTGGGCTCAGCGACCCAGGTCCGCGATCAGGGAGTCGGCGGCGGCGTAGGGGTCGAGTTCCCTGCCGACCACCCTGGCAGCCAGCGAGTCAAGCGCGTCGCCACCCCGCAGGTCGCCGAGTTCGGCGCGGAGCCGTTCGATGGCGATCGCCTCGACCTCGCTGCTCGCCCTGCGCTGCCGGCGGCGCGCGAGCTCACCGGACTCGTTCATCCAGTCGTGGTGCGCGCTGATCGACTCGACGATCTCGTCGATCCCCTCATCGCGGGACGCGACGCTCTGCACGATCCGGGGACGCCAGCTCGGCCCTCCCATATTCGACGAGCCGAGCTCTTTGCGGCCAAGGGAAATCATCTGTTTCAGATCTCGCACCACGGACTCGGCTCCGTCCCGGTCCGCCTTGTTCACCACGAACACGTCGGCGATCTCGAGCACGCCGGCCTTGGCGGCCTGGATACCGTCACCCATCCCCGGCGCGAGCAACACCACCGTGGTGTCGGCGAGCGACACCACGTCCACTTCGGACTGTCCAACCCCGACAGTCTCGATCAGCACGACGTCGAAGCCGGCGGCGTCCAGCACCCTGGCCGCCTGGGGCGTGGCCCACGCCAGCCCACCGAGGTGCCCGCGGGTCGCCATGGATCGGATGAACACCCCGGAATCTGTGGCGTGCTCGCCCATCCGGATGCGGTCCCCGAGCAGCGCGCCGCCGGAGAACGGCGAGGACGGATCCACGGCCAGCACGCCGACCCGCTTTCCGCCCGCGCGCAACGACGACACCAGCGCGGAGGTGGCTGTCGACTTACCGACGCCGGGCGGACCGGTGAATCCGACGATCTGCGCGTTCCCGGTGTGCGGCACGAGCGCGCTGGCAAGCTCGGGCAGCTGCGGATGACCGTCCTCGATCAACGAGATGAGCCGGCCGACCGCGCGGGGCTGCCCATCGCGAGCACGGTGGACCAGCTCGGAAATCGGCGCGGCGGGTGGCACGGACTCCAGTGTCACACCCGGATAAGCAGGGCGTCGCCCTGGCCACCGCCGCCGCACAGCGCGGCCGCACCGAGGCCACCGCCCCGTCGCTTGAGCTCATGGGCGAGGTGCACCACGAGCCGTGCGCCGGACGCGCCGATCGGGTGGCCGAGTGCGATTGCTCCACCGTCCACATTGACCTTTTCGGGGTCGATTCCGAGCTGCTTGGTTGACACTAGACCGACCGCGGCGAACGCCTCGTTGATCTCCACGAGGTCCACCGCGTGCAGCTCGGTCTTCTCCTTGGCCAGCGCGGTCTTGATCGCGTTCGCCGGCTGCTCGTGCAGGCTCGCGTCCGGGCCGGCGACCACGCCGTGCGCGCCGATCTCGGCCAGCCACTCCAGCCCGAGCTCCTCGGCCTTCGCCTTGCTCATAACCACGACGGCGGCGGCACCGTCGGAGATCTGGGAGGCCGAGCCCGCGGTGATGGTGCCGTCCGCGGAGAACGCGGGCCGCAGCTTGGCCAGCCCCTCGGCGGTGGTGTCCGCGCGCACTCCTTCATCCGTGCTGAACTCCACCGGATCACCCTTGCGCTGCGGGATGGTCACCGGCGCGAGCTCCTCGGTGAACCGGCCGCCGTCCATCGCGGCCGCGGCGCGCTGGTGCGAGCGGGCGGAGAACTCGTCCTGCTCCTCGCGGGTCAGCCCGTAGCGGGCGTTGTACTTCTCCGTCGAGGCGCCCATCGCGACCTGGTCGAACGCGCAGTGCAGGCCGTCGTAGGCCATGTGATCGACAAGGGTGGTGTCGCCGTACTTGAAGCCGGACCGGGACTTCGGCAGCAGGTGCGGGGCCTGGGTCATGGATTCCTGGCCGCCGGCCACGACGATCTCGAACTCGCCGGCCCGGATCAGCTGGTCGGCGAGCGCGATCGAGTCGAGGCCGGACAAGCAGACCTTGTTCACGGTCAGCGCGGGCACGTCCATCCCGATACCGGCGTTCACCGCGGCCTGCCGGGCAGGGATCTGGCCCGCGCCGGCGGTGAGCACCTGGCCCATGATCACGTACTGCACCTGTTCCGGGCTGACCCCGGAGCGCTCGAGCGCCGCCTTGATCGCGACACCGCTGAGCTGCGCACCGGAGAAGTCCTTGAGCGAGCCGAGCAAGCGTCCCATCGGGGTGCGTGCCCCGGACACAATCACCGAACCGGACATGAGGCCGCCTCCAAACGAGCTGACGAACGCTGATTAACTCCTGACCATACCGCTCGGTAGCTTTCTGTTCGTGTGAGTAGTTTTACACCGGGGTGCTGGTGGCTGAAACGTATTGGTAACCGCCGGTGACCCGTAAACTCGCCGGTATGACAGCAGCTCTGCGGCATTTCGTCACGGCCATCGACCACGTTGGCGTGGCCGTTCCGGATCTTGACCAGGCGATTGCCTTCTACCGGGACACCTTCGGTCTGGAAGCCGTACACACCGAGGAGAACACCGAGCAGGGCGTGCGTGAGGCGATGCTGCGCGCTCCTGGGGACACCGGTTCGGGCAGCGCGGTCCAGCTGCTCGCACCGCTGAACGACGATTCCACGATCGCGAAGTTCTTGGACCGCAACGGGCCCGGCCTGCAGCAGCTGGCCTACCGGGTGCAGGACATCGACGCGGTAACCGCGGAGTTGAAGGAACGCGGGCTGCGGGTTCTCTACCCGGAGGCCAAGCGCGGCACCGCGAACAGCAGGGTGAACTTCGTGCACCCGAAGGACGCCGGCGGCGTGTTGGTAGAGCTGGTCGAGCCTGCCGGCTCGACCAGCTCGTGAGTCAGCGAGACCTGCTCGCAGGGTTGAGCCATTCAACACAGTTGGGTGCTATAACCCTTAAAAAGACTCACGAGCGCGCAGCGCTTGCGCGACGAAGTCGACCTCGCGCTGCATGTCGTCCGTTGACTCGTCGTCCCGTTCGCTCTCCTGGGAGTGCCGGGCGACCGAGTGGCGATAGCTCACCGCGAGCGCGAGCAGGTCGGCGGCGCTGTCCACGTCGGTCATCGTGAGCCTGCCGGCGCCGGCCGCTGCGGTGATCACCGCGCGCACCTGCGCCACGATGCGCTGGTACCGGTCCCGCAGCGCGTCCCGCACGGCCTGGTGGGTATCCGCCTCCCGCCACAGCAGGTGCGAGAGCACCCTGGAGGCTTCGAGGCGAGCGTCCAATTCGGCCACCAACCGTCGCAAACTGGTGGCCACGTCGCCCTTCACCACCACTGACGACGGCTCGATGGCCTCCGAAGGCAACCGGTCGACGAGCGCGACGAGGAGATCACGCTTGCGGCGGAAGTAGTAGTGCACGAGCCCCTTCGGCACCCCGGCGCGCTCGGCGATCCGAGACGTCGGCGTTGCGTCGAAACCACCTTCGGCGAATAGCTCCTCGGCAGCGATCAGGATGCGCTCACGCGCGGAACCATCCTGATCCAAACCGTCCTGTTTCGCCGAGTCATCCTGCGACCGAGCCACCGAAACTCCTTGGCATGGGCACCAGCGGGCCGAAATTACGAGGGGCCCATAACGTAACCACGCTATGCGCGCCACGTCATGGGCCCTCAAACTACTGGCCAAGTAAACACAGCGTCCGCCCGTCGTTCGGCTGACCATCCGAGCGGCGTGCGACGCCCGTTAGTGCTGGCCGGCCGCCCGCTGGTGCGCGGTGTTCGCGGCGGGCAACGCCGCCGCCCCCGCGAGGACGATCAGCACACCGCCGATCCACGACGTCCAGGCCGCCCCGGTCATCTCGGTGTAGCTCATCACCCATGGAGAGATGAACAGCAGCACACCGAGCACCATCTGGATCCACTCCGAGTACACCATCCCCGGCATGGCCAGCGACGCGATCCCATCCAACGCGACGAGTGCGCCCAGCACGACCATCGTCCACAACGCTGCCGTGGATGTGTCGAACCACAGCGGGCTCAGGGCGACGACGATACCGAATACGACCTCGCCCCAGTCCTGCCAGCGAACCCATGGCCTTGTCGAGAGATCACTCATCGAAACCACCTCCGTTTTACAGAGATCAGGCAGAACATGACTACCCGCGGGTCCCGCGGGAGTCACATCCTGATGATCTCGGGCTGACAACACAAAGTATCCTCCTTGATTGGCCAGCCGGTCAAACGCAATCGGTGTTCTGCCACCCCATTGCGTGCCCTCACTCACACCGCTTGCGACCGCAGCGTTACCCGCCGGTAGCCTCATTCGACAATTGCGATGCCCGAAGCCGAGCCGCCTGGAGATTCGCCGTGCGAAAGATCCTGGACACCATCATTGCCGACGAGCCGGACCGCGCCGACCAACTCGCCGATCTCCCCGTACCGGACAGCTACCGCGGAATGACCGTGCACGCGGACGAGACCGCCATGTTCGACGGCATGGCGAGCCGCGACAAAGATCCTCGGCAGTCGCTGCACCTGGACGAGGTGGCGACCCCGGAGCTGGGTCCCGGCGAGGCGATCGTCGCGGTGATGGCCAGCGCGATCAACTACAACACGGTGTGGACCTCGATCTTCGAGCCGCTGTCCACGTTCAAGTTCCTGCGGCGCTACGGCAAGCTCTCACCGCTGGCCAAGCGGCACGACCTGCCGTATCACGTGGTCGGCTCCGACCTCGCGGGCGTGGTGCTGCGCACCGGTCCCGGGGTGCACACCTGGAAGCCCGGCGACGAGGTCGTCGCGCACTGCTTGAATGTCGAGCTCGAGGGCCCGGACGGGCACAACGACACGATGCTGGATTCCGAACAGCGAATCTGGGGCTTCGAGACGAACTTCGGCGGGCTCGCCGAGCTGTCCCTGGTCAAGACGAACCAGCTGATGCCGAAGCCCGCGCACCTCACCTGGGAGGAGGCGGCGTGCCCCGGCCTGGTCAACTCGACCGCGTACCGCCAGCTGGTCTCCCGCAACGGCGCCGACATGAAGCAGGGCGACGTCGTGCTGATCTGGGGTGCTTCCGGCGGCCTTGGCTCGTACGCCACCCAGTTCGCCCTGAACGGCGGCGCGATCCCGGTGTGCGTGGTCTCCAGCGAGGCAAAGGCGGAGATCTGCCGCAAGATGGGCGCGGAGCTGATCATCGACCGGAACGCCGAGGGCTACCAGTTCTGGAAGGACGAGCACACCCAGGATCAGAAGGAGTGGCAGCGGTTCGGAGCGAAGATCCGCGAGCTGACCGGCGGGGAGGACCCGGACATCGTGTTCGAGCACCCCGGTAAGGAGACCTTCGGTGCGTCGGTGTACGTCGCTCGAAGGGGCGGCACGATCGTGACCTGCGCGTCCACCTCGGGCTACACGCACACCTACGACAACCGCTACCTGTGGATGAACCTCAAGCGGATCATCGGCTCGCATTTCGCCAACTACCGGGAATCCTGGGAGGCCAACCGGCTGATCGCCAAGGGGCTGATCCACCCGACGCTGTCCAAGGCCTACCCGCTCGCCGATACCGGGCAGGCCGCGCTGGACGTGCACCACAACGCTCACCAAGGCAAGGTCGGCGTGTTGTGCCTGGCTCCCGAGGAGGGGCTCGGCGTGCGGGATCCGGAGGCGCGGGAACGTCACTTGTCGGCGATCAACCGATTCCGCGGCGTATAACAAACGAACACGGGGAGCTGACCGACGCGAGCACCCGTGCGAGGTACCGTGACCCACATGGGGTTAAGCGACGAACGCGAGCTCGTTCCGCTCGGTGCCGGGTTCGACATCACGAAGCGCGGCTACAGCCGGACGCAGGTCGAGGAACACCTCGAGCGCCTGGACGGTGAGCTCAAGCAGCTCGCCTACGACCGGGACGCCGCGTACTCGCAGGCCAATGACCTCGCCCGGCAGCTCGAAGTGGCACGCTCCGAGATCGACGACCTGCGCGGCCAGGTCGACCGGCTCTCCCTGCCGCCAACCACCCTCGAGGGGCTCTCCGAGCGGCTCCAGCGGATGCTCCGGCTCGCCCAGGACGAGGCGACCGAGACCAAGGCTCGCGCGGAGGCCGAGGCCGGGCACATCCGGGCCAAGGCCGAGTCGGACGCCAGCGAGATGCGTGCCCGCTACGACAAGATGCTCACCGAGCTCGACGAGCGGCGCACCGAGATGGAGACAGAGCACCGCGAGGTGCTGGAGAACGCGCGTGCCAAGGCCGAAGAGATCGTCACGACGGCCAAGGAAGAACGCGACAAAGCGGACGTCGAGGCCGAGCAGCGCCGAATCCAGGTCGAAGAAGACTTCGAGATCGCCATGGCCACCCGGCGCACCGAGTCGATGCGGCAACTGGCCGAGCAGGAGGCCACCAGCAAGGCGGAGGCCGAGCGGCGGGTCAGGGAAGCCACCGACGAAGCCGCCGAGATTCGCGAGCAGATCGCGCAGGAGCAGGCCACCAGTAAGGCGCAAGCGGAGCGCAGGCTGCGGGATTCCACCGAGGAGGCCAACCGGCGGCGGCACGACTCGATCACCGAGGCGAACGCGCGGCTGCAGGAGGCAACCGACGAGGCGCACCGCCGGGTGCGGGACGCCACCGAGGAGGCCAACCGGCGGATCAACCACGCGGCCGACCGTGTGGAGGCGTTGCGGTCGTTGCGCTCCCGGATCGCCGGGCAGCTGCGTTCGGCCCGCAGCGTGCTGCAGGAGGCCAACTCGGCGCTGGACGACTCCGATCCGGTACTCGAACCGCTGCCCGAGGAGCAACGACCCGCCACGCGGGAAGAGCCGTCGGCGCTGGAGGAGGACGCACCGACCGAGTCGAGCAGCGCAGCCGAGCACGGCCCGACCGGGCCGCCGGTGGAGCATTGGGAAGGCGACGGTACGGCGGAAGAGCAGCCGGAGGGCGAGGTGAACGCCGCGGACCCGCCGACCAAGCCGCAAACCTCCCGCGTCGAAAAGCCTCGGCCACAAACCGCACGGGTCCGGTCCAGCGCCCGCGGCGGCACCACCCCCGGTACGGATTCCAGGGCGGATTCCGCCGCGGAATCCAGCACGTCGACGACGTCGGACGGGGCGACCACGGAGTCCAGCTCGGAACCCGAGAGATCGAGTAGCCGGTAGCCGAGCGAACGGTCCGTTGGCGTCGTGGGCAACGGAAATGGTGTGCGATAACGACACTGCGCTGCGCTGCACCACCCGCTAGTGTCAGGCCGGCACCGGCATGCTGGCTCACCACGTCCACGGGAGGATGTTCATGGCTGTGTACCAAACCGTCGTGGTCGGAACGGACGGTTCGGATTCCTCGTATCACGCCGTCGACCGGGCCGCTGAGCTCACCGGCTCCGCGGGAGCGACCCTGGTGATCGCGTGCGCCTACTTTCCTGCCGACGACCGGGAGGTGGAGAAGGCGATGGACGAGCTGGGCGACGACGTGGCCTACCAGGTCGTCGGGTCGAACCCCGCGGAGGACACGGTGCGCACCGCCTCCGAGCGGGCCCGCGCGGCCGGCGCCGGCAAGATCGACACCGTGGTGGTTTCCGGCAAGCCGGTGGACTCCCTGCTCGGCGTGATGAAGGACCGCTCGGCGGACCTGCTTGTGGTCGGGAACCGAGGGCTGCGCAGCCTGGCTGGCCGCATCATCGGCTCGGTGCCGTCCGAGGCCGCCCGCCGGTCGCGGACCGATGTGCTGATCGTGCACACCACGTAGCCGATGCGGCCGGGCAATCACGACGAACCGGGAGAGGAAGCCACGGACACCACCGGCGGCGACCGTGCGGCGATGCAGCAGCGCATCGAGCGGGTCCTGCTCGGCGGACGACGGAAGTACACCAGGCTCCAGGTCGCCGAGAAGGCCGGCGTCCCGTTGGAGCGCACCTCGCGGTTGTGGCGCGCGATGGGATTCGCCAGCGCCGGCGACGACGATGTGCTGTTCACCGACGCCGACGTGGAAACGTTGCGGATCGCTGACTCGCTGGCGCAGGCCGGGATCGTGGACAGTTCGGTGCAGGTTTCCACCGCTCGCGCGCTCGGCCAGCACCTGGCCAGGCTCGCCGAATGGCAGGTGCACCTGCTGCGCACCGTTATCGCGGAGAACCCGGAGTTGGCGGCCAACGATCGGCGACTCGCCCGGTTCATCGATCAGCTGCTGCCCCAGCTCGAGCAGATGCAGAACTTCATCTGGCGGCGGCACCTCGCCGCGTACGCCGGTCGGGCCCTGGTCGCTCCGGAAGAGAACCTGGTGTCCAGGACCGAGGTGGTCGGGTTCGCCGACATGGTCGGCTACACCAGCCTGACAAGGCACGCCAGCGACACCGAGCTTGCCGGCATGCTGGAGCGGTTCGAAACGGTGGCCGCGGAGGTCGCCACGGAGCGGTACGGGCGGATCGTCAAAACGCTCGGCGACGAGGTGCTGTTCCTTGCCGACTCGCCGGGCGACGGCGCGGAGATCGCGTTGACCATGGTCGAGACGGCGGAACGGGACGAGCAGCTCCCCTCCCTGCGGGCCGGACTTGCCTACGGCAAGGTGCTCGGCAGGTACGGCGATGTGTACGGCTCGACGGTGAACATCGCGAGCAGGCTGACCTCGGTGGCTCGCCCCGCGACGGTACTGATCGACCGGGAAATGGCCCATGCGCTCGGCGACGATCCGAAATACACGCTGCGGCAGCGCCGGGCGGTGTCGGTGCGCGGGTATCAACGACTCAAGCCGTCCGTGCTGCGCCGCGCCGGCGAGGAGACGCCGGGGCTGATCGAGGCGGGGCAACGCCTGGCTGCGGACCTACTCGGCGTCGGCCCGCAATCGGCGTACGCACCCGAGGAGATCTTCGAGGACGCCGACGAGGACGAGCTCCGCTAGCCCTTTCTCGCGAATCGCGACAACCAGCGCATCACGGTGTCGGTGAACGTGCGCGGATCCTCGAATGCCGGGAGGTGACCGACCCGCGGCAGCACGGTCAGCTCCCCGTACGGGAGCGTGTCGGTCAATCGCTCGGCCTCCGCGATCGGGGTGATCTTGTCCTGCTCACCGACCATCACGAGTGCCGGAATGGCGGTGTTGCGCAGCACCTCGGTGGCATCGCGCCGGACCGCCATCGCGCGCTGTGCCCATGACACGCCGGCGGCCGGCTGCTCTTCGATCAGCGCGTGCAACACGTTCACCGCACCAGGGCGCTCCGCGAGGCTGGTATCGCCGAGCAGATTGGGCACCATGTTCTCAGCGAGCCAGCCTTTGCTGCCCTCGGTCTCCGCGCGTTCGGCCACGCTGAGCCGGTTCACCACCTGCTCGACGGAGTCGGCACCCACCTTGGTGTCGCTCAGAATCAGGCCGGCCACCCGCCGCCGGGCGAACCGCAGGATCGCCATCGCGACGTAGCCGCCCATCGAGCAGCCGCCGAGCACGACGCGCTCCAGCCCGAGCTGGTCCAGCATCGCGATCACGTCGGCCGCGACGTCGTTCAAGCTGGGCGGCCGCCCATCCCTCGGTAACGGGGTCCAACCGAGGCCGCGCTGATCCGGCGTGATCACGCGGACGTTCGCGGCCAGGTCGCTGCGCACGCCGTCCCACATCCGCGAGTCCACGGGAAACGCGTGCAGCAGAACCATGGGCAGGCCGGAACCGGTGTCGATGACGTTCATGGGTGTGGGCACGTGCCTATTGTGTCGGTGTGTGCGCCTACTGTCGCGGCATGGTCGCGATTCTGTCCGAGCTGCGGACCGACCGGCTCATCCTGCGACCGGTACGAGCGGACGATCTGCCCGCTGCCCTGGAAATCCATACCGATCCACGGACCAATCTGCACAACCCAACGCCGCATACCGATCAGGATGTCCCCGAGACCCTCGAGGGGTGGCTGGAGCACTGGTCGGCACACGGTTTCGGGTACTGCGCGGTGCAGCTGCCCGCGTCTGGCGAGATCATCGGCTTCGGCGGGCTGCGCACCCTGCACCTCGGGGACGAGGTCGCGCTGAACCTCTACTACCGGTTTCGCCCGAGCGCGTGGGGATACGGTTACGCGCCCGAGATGGCACGCGCGGTAATCGAATGGGCACAGCGTGCGGTGCCCGGCACGCCGATCGTGATCATCACGAGTGTCGGTAACGGGCCGGCCATTCGAGTGGCGGAGAAGCTGGGGTTCCGGAAGTTCCGAGAAGGCGACTACGGAGGCGCCTTCTCGGCGTTCTTCCGGTTTCCCTGAGCATGCTTCCGAACGGGCTGGCGCCGAGGGTTCTTTCAGCCACGTCACGTCGAGCCCCTGCGGCGACCCCGCCGGCAGCTGCTCACCTCCGCACGATCGGCCGCACTTCGATCCCGGCGAACCGGGCATCGAGGAAACGCACGCCGATCGCGGTGGCGCGCTCCACGCTCTCGCATTCGACGACGAAATAGCCGGCAAGCTGCTCCTTCCTAAATGGATCGAGAAAGACGAGTCAGGCGACGACTCCATGTGCGCCAAAGAGTTCCCGGACATCGGATCGGAAGCTCGAATTCGCTCGCTACCGCTGTACGGAACCATGGCCAACGTGCCTGACGAGAAGTGGACACGAGCACTGGCAGTTGTGACCTCGATCGCGAAGAAAATACGGATTTGGTTCACCGGAAACCGTTGTCGATCAACCTGGCACACATAAGATCAAACTCCATGATTCTTACGGCGGCGAGCTGTCCTTCGGAACGCAGCAGAACACGAGCCTGACCGTGCGTACTGGTTGTCATCTCCTGGAAGGTGCGTCCAATCCAGATCGCTCCTGAGCGGATGAATCGGCAACGACCACGATGGAGCCGCCCGTTGCGCCCGGCAAGGCGAAGCTGCCATCCCAGGCAGGGGTAAGCGCCGGCCGATCATCGCCGGCGAGTAGGACCGCGCCGCCCGCGCGCCTGCCAGCACCCGGAATGCCAGTGCCGCCGGTCCTCCACCGAGCCGTCCTCCTCGGCCGGCCAGGCCACCACGTGCGGCGTGCCGGGCCGGATCTCGTGATCACAGCCGGGGCACCGGTACATCTTGGTGGTCTGCGCGCCGGCGATGTGCCGCACGATCCACTCCCCGTCCGGCCCGGATTCGGTGCGCTGGAAACCGGTCGTCGGTCCGACCGGCCGAGGTGGGTCGGACCGACCACGGCGGGTGCGGTTACGTCGAGGCACCAGCCAACGGTAACCACTTCGGCTCGGCCCGCACGCCGCAAGGTGGCGCCCCGCTCCATGCTGCCGGGCGGACAACGCGCCTAGCCGACTCCCGCGAAATACTGGCCCGGCGGCACACCCACCGCACGCCGGAACGCCGCGACGAACGCGCTCGACGAGGAATAGCCGACCCGTCGCGCCACGCCGTCCATCGGCATCCCGTCCGCCAACAATGGCAACGCTGCCCGCAGCCGTGCCTGGGTGCGCCAGCGGCCGAAGCTCAACCGGCACTCGGCGAGAAAAACCCGCGCCAGGGTCCGCTCGCTGGCCCCGACCGCGCGACCGAACGCCGCGAGGCTGCGCGGATCCGCCGGATCGGCGATCAGCGCCTCGGCAACCAGCCTGGCTCGCGGATCGTCCGGCATCGGCACGCTGATCGGCGTCACCGCCACCGGTTCCAGCACGTCGAACACCACCGCTTCGGCACGGCGCCGAGCGTCATCGCCGACCTCAGCCGAGGTGAGGTACTCCAGCAATTCCCGCAGCAGTGACGAGATCGTGAGCATCTGAGGCCGCGCCCACGAAACCGGGCACCGGCCGGGGTCGACGTAAACGCCCCGCAGCGCGGTCCGTCCAGACGCGCCGGTGCGGTGCACCGTGCCCGCGGGCAGCCACAACGCCCGGCTCGGCGGCAGCACCCAATGCGCCTCCGCCACGTTGACCACCGCGACACCGCTGGACGCCCAGGCCAGCTGGTGATGATCGTGGACGTGCCACGGAAACCAGCTGCCCCCGGACAGCTGGAACTCACCGAGCACCAGCGCGCCGGGCCCGCGAGGCACCGCACCCATCAGGTGACCGCTATGCGACACGAGATGGCATTCTAACGTCTATCGGACAGCGCAGCCGCTGCCTAGCGTTCTCGGCATGGCTATGAACTGGTTTCACCGTCGGCTGTGCGGCTCGCAGCGCTGGGCTCGATACGTGGAAAGCGACCTGCTGCCGTGGGCATTGCGCGACGTCGAACTTGGCGAGCACGCCCTGGAGATCGGCCCCGGCTACGGCGCGAACCTGCGGGTACTCGCCACCCGCGTGCCGAAGCTGACCGCCGTCGAGGTGAGCGCCGAGCTCGCCGCGCGGCTGGACGAACGCTTCGGATCGCAGGCCACCGTCATCCACGGCGACGGCGCCGCGACCGGCCTACCGGAATGCGAATTCACCTCCGTCGTCTGCTTCACGATGCTGCACCACGTTCCCACGTCTCGGCAGCAGGATGCGCTGTTCGCCGAGGCCTACCGGCTGCTGCGCCCTGGCGGCACCTTCGCGGGCAGCGACGGCGTGCACAGCTTCATAGGCCGGCTGGTCCACCTCCGGGATACCTATAACCCGATCGATCCGAACACGTTGCCGGAGCGGCTCGCCACGGCCGGGTTCGCCGACGTCCAGCTCACCGTACGAAACGGCCAGCAGCGATTCCGGGCACGCAAACCCGATCAGCCGTAGGCCACCAGCAGCGGCACGAGCTGCTCGGCGCTGGTAATCGAACCGTGGTGGCCGATCAGCGAGGACTCGATGAGCTCCGCGGTACCGCGTAGCACACCGAACCGCCCCAGCATTGCCGCGACCACATCGCCGATCCGAGGGCGCACCGCGTCGGTCACCCGCGGGCCGAACCAGCCCTGCGCGATCGCTTCGTCCCGGCCGAGCACCCAGGCCCGGTCGCCGAGCGTCTCCCGCCACGCGGCCAGCACGTCCGCCTCCACACCGGGTTCGGCGTACACGTGTCGCATGCGCACTTCCCCGGCCAGCGCCCGTACCCCGTGCCACAGCGCCGGGGTTTCGTCCGCGTCGACGCAGTCGTCGGCCACCGCCACCATGCCGTGGTCGGCGACCACAGCCAGCATCGAGTCGCCGGGCAAATCCTCCACAATGGACTCAACAAGGCGGTCGATCTGCCGCAACTGCATGCGCCACGCCAGTGATCCTGGCCCGAACCGGTGCCCAAGCATGTCCAGATCGGGGTGATACGCGTAGCAGAAACTCGGCGCCGGCCGCAGCGCCTCGAGCACGCCCGCGGCAAGATCGCCGATCGCGTGCACGCCGACATAGGTGCCGCCACGCAGCGACGCCCTCGTCATCCCAGAGCCGGCGTACGCCGCGGAGGACAGCACGCTGGTCGCGACTCCGGCGGCCTCGGCACGCTCGAACGTGGTGCGCTGCGGCTGAACCAGCTCCGGGACCGCGCGTTGCCGCAGATCAGTTCGCTCCCCGTCGCCGTGTGTGCACCAGCCGAGCGTGTTCAGCACGCCGATCTCCGGCAACGCGAACGTGTAGCCGACCATGCCGTGCTCCCCGGACGGCACTCCGGTGCCGATCGCGGCGATCCCCGCCGCGGTGGTCGCCGGCACGCCGACCCGCAGCGGGACAGCGCGCTTGGCCAGCTCGGTGAGCACGGGCGCGTCGGCCGAATGCTGGCCGAGCAACTCCCACCCCAACCCATCCACGAGCAGCACGCACGCGCGGCGGACCGGCTGCAGCCCGAGCGGGTTGGCCAGCCCGTCCACACCGGTCGGTTCCACGCCCAGCGCGGCGAGCATGGACGGCGTCACGTCGGCAAGATGGCCGCGAACCTCGCTCTTGTCAGGCACACCAGTCACAATAGGAGGCGTGCCAACCTACACCTATCGCTGCCGGGAATGCTCAGGCGCGGAATTCGACGTTTCCAGGCCGATGAGCGAGTCGTCGGCGCCGGCCCCGTGCCCGCACGGCCACACGGACACCGTCAAGCTGCTCACCACGGTGTCGCTGGCCGGCCGCGCGGACGCACCCGCACCCGCCGGCGGTGGCTGCTGCGGCGGGGCCTGCGGCTGCGGCTGACCAGCCCGTGGCTATTTTGCGGCGCAATAACACCGCAAGGTACCCACGGGAGGGCGATGGGTCACGAGTAGTCGCGGAAACCCTTGCCGGTCTTGCGACCGAGCCGCCCCGCGGTCACCAGGTGCTCGAGCAGCGGCGCAGGGGCATAGCCGGCCTCGCGGAACTCGTTGTACAGCGTCCGCTGGATGGCCAGCGACACGTCCAAGCCGACCACGTCGAGTAGCTCGAACGGACCCATCGGCAACGAGCAGCCGACCTTCATCGCGTTGTCGATGTCGTCCGCGGTCGCGTAGTGCGCCTCGAGCATCTTCACCGCGTCGTTCAGGTACGGGAAAAGCAGCGCGTTCACGATGAACCCGGCCCGATCCCCGCAGCGCACCGAGTGCTTGCCGACGCCGACGCACACCGCGCTCGCGGTGCTGGCGACGTCCGTGGCAGTGGAGATGGTGCTGACCACCTCGACGAGCTTCATGGCCGGCGCCGGGTTGAAGAAGTGCAGGCCGACCACGTCGGACGGCCGCGAGGTGGCGGCGGCGCACTCGATCACCGGCAACGAGGACGTGGTGGTCGCCAGCACCGCGCCCGGCTTGCACACTTCGTCCAGCGCGCTGAATACCGCCTGCTTGATGCCGAGGTCCTCAGCAACCGCCTCGACCACCAGATCCACATCGGCCAGCTCGGAGAACTCCACCGCGGGCTTGATCCTGCCGAGCGCGGCGTCTCTGTCCTCTTCGGACAGCCTGCCCTTCACAACGGCTTTCTCCAAGGACTTGCGCACCTTGCCGATCGCCGCTTCGGCTTTCTCCGTGCTGCGCGCGCGCAACACTATGTCGTAACCACGCTTGACGAACACCTCGGCGATGCCGGTGGCCATGGTGCCGGTGCCGACCACGCCCACCCTGCTCACCTCGCGCGCCGAGGCGTCTCCCGCCAGGGTGGCCGGGGTTTCCGCGTCCTCAACCACGTTCGGCGAATCCGGGCCGTCGTACGTGTAGAACCCGCGACCGGCCTTCCGGCCGCGCAACCCCGCGGTAATCATCTGCTTGAGCAGCGGAGCGGGTGCGTGCAACCGGTTACGCGACTGCTGGTACATGGTTTCCAGGATCTCGTATGCGGTGTCCAGCCCGATCAGGTCGAGCAGCGCGAGCGGCCCCATCGGGTAACCCGCGCCGAATCGCATCGCGGCGTCCAGATCCTCCCGGGTCGCGTAGTGCGACTCGTACATCCGCACCGCGTGGTTGAGGTAGCCGAACAGCAGCGCGTTGGCGATGAATCCGGCGCGGTCGCCGATCACCACCGGCGATTTGCCCAGCTTCTCCGCGAAGGCGACCACGTCCTCGGCCACATCCGGTTCGGTGACTACCGTGCGCACCACCTCGACCAGCTTGAGCACCGGCGCCGGGTTGAAGAAGTGCATCCCGACGACCTTGCCCGGCCGCGAGGTGTGCACCCCGATCTCGGTAACCGACAGCGAGGAGGTGTTCGACGCCAGGATCGTCTCCGGCCCGCAAATCTTGTCGATTTCGGCGAACACCGACGCCTTCAGATCCAGCTGCTCCGGGATGGCCTCGACCACCAGATCGACCTCTGCCAGGTCGGAAAGCGAGGTTGAGTAGCTGATCCTGCCAAGCAGCTCCGCGCGCCCGGACTCGTCCAGCTTGCCGCGGTTCATCGCGCGCTCAGTGGAGTGCTCGATGTGCTCACGACCGCGTGCGGAGGCATCCGCGTCGACCTCGACGGTTACCACGTCCATCCCGGAACGGGCCATCACTTCGGTGATGCCCGTGCCCATCGTGCCGAGACCGACAACTCCCACAGCGGAAATCTCGCGTGCCAACGTCGCACCTCCATGAGGTCGTGACCGGTTAACGGGTGCTACCAACGGGTAATATCGCCCGATACTGCCACGTTTCGGGTTGCCGGGCAGCGGTGAGCCTCGCCACCCATGGCGTCGGGTACTCCGAGCCTCGCGTTTCGCGAGCTAAACGCGGTATTTAGGCACGCTCAATATCTAGCGATGGTGGCGAAACGTGGTCCCTCAGGCGGACGCCGTCGGGCCCCGGCAGCTGCTCTTCGGGCTCGGTTTCCGGCGCTTCCCGCGCTTCTCGCGCTTCCGGCGCTTCCGGGTCTTTCGAGTCTTTCGAGTCTTTCGAGTCTTTCGAGTCTTTCGAGTCTTTCGAGTCTTTCGAAGCTTCCGGCGGTGCGGAGGTCGCCTGCCGGAACGCGGTGATACCCAGTACCCCGGCAATCGGCAGCAACGCGAGCGCGGGCAGCTGGTAACGCCAGGAGAACTCGAACATGGCCGAGGCGCCCAGGATGGTGAAGGCGAGTCCGACCGACAGCAGGGCGGCCGAACGCAGCCCGGTGTGCCGCGCCCTGCCGACCCCGAAACCGGCAAGCAATGCGATCACGCCGAACACGCCGAGCAGGGTGCCCGGTGTGTACCCGATGGTTAGCTGGTAGGCGCGCAACACCGTCGCGATCGTTGGCCGGGCGGTCGGCTGGCTCCCGTCGTATTTCTGGACGTACGCCCTTGTCAGGTCTTCGTGGCTGTAGAACTGGTACTCACGCTGGAATTGCCACCAGTGCAGCGGCACGTCGTTGTACGACTGGGTACGCACCGGCGCGAAGCCCTTCAAGACGTCCTTCATGACGGCCCCGGCGACACTGAGCGGCTGGGCCTTCAAGGTGGCCATGCCGAAGTCTTCCTGCACCTGGGTGATGTCGGTGCCGGGTGGGAACCGGGCACGCCACTGGTCGTCGGCGCGGATATGCGCGTAGTAGTTGATCCCCTTGCGCTCGCTGAGCGGCTCGTCCGGGCAGGCCAGCCGTTCAAGGCGGGTCAGATCCAGCTGCTCGCAGTCCGCGACGGCAGCCGCGCGGCCGTACGCCACGTTGCCGGTCGTCCGGCTCAGCTTCCACTCACCGGTCTCGGCGTGGAAGTAGGTGGCGTAGCCAGCGAGCACCAGCGCGAACCCGACGAGCAACGCCCCTGAGCGCAGCGCGATCTTCCGCCATCCGATCTTGCTTCGCCACTCACCACCCGCGATCACCAGGAAGCATAGCGCGGGGATCACCAGCGGCACCGCCACCAGCCGGAACATCGCGGTGACCCCGAGCAACACGCCGGCCAGTCCGGCAAGGGCGGGGTTAGGTGGCCGCTTGCCGAGCAGCAGCCACAGCACCGAGACCAGCAAAACGGACTGCCAGGTGTCGGACATGATCAGCTGCTCGATCTGCAGCTGGTAGCCGTCCAGTAGCAACGGTGCGGCGGCGATCGCGGCCAGCCAGTTGGGTGCGTGATACCGGCGTGCCAGCAGGTAGAGCGCGAACGCCGCGGCCATTCCCGCGACATGCTGCACCGCGCTCACCGCCGCCAGACCGCCGACGGCGGTCACAGCGTCCAAAATGAACAGGTCGTAACCGATCGGGTGCAGGCCACCCGGATGGTGCACACCGATGTTGTCCAGGTAGCGGAACGAATCCCCGAACAGGATCGCGGGCTGGTATGCGAACCAGGTCAGCAGCCGCAGGAAAGCGCCGATGCCCAGCAGCACGGTGATCAGCCAGTGGCGGCGAAGCAGGCCAAGAGCATCCCGGGTACGCAGGGATGACTCGGACATGCGCGGCAACCTACCTTGTGTTGGCATAACGGAAAAAGTTAGCTTCGGGCAGACACTAGCGGGTGCGCCCTCACGGCCTCGCGGCAACCCCGGGACTTGTCCCTGGTCACCACGCTACCGGCGATCTGGTCCAGGTGGCGGATACCGGAGTGCCCACAAATGGCGCAGGTTCTCGGACGATCACCCGGGTTGCGGGCATCGAACAATCCTGGCGACCGCTGGTGCCCGGCAGCCCGCGCGTGGTTGGTTTGTTCCGAAATGCCGGCTGCCGAGCCACGTAACAATGGCGTCACGGGCGATTATCTTTTCGTGCCGGAACCTGCTGGGCACGGCGCCGATAACGGGATCCCGGAGCGGGCGACAGCGAGCCGGCCGCGCCATTCTCATCCGTGATCCGGCCACATTGGACAAGCTGCTGTCCAACCGGCCGGGGATCCACCACGGAGCGCGCCGCACGGGCATATCGAGGTTCTCGCCAACGCCGGCCGCTGCGTCACGGCGTGCGGCCGGAGGACTTTTGACCGGGGCGTGATTCGTGGACTACTCGTCGAAATTCCGATCAACGAGTTGCCTGATTCGCGCCAGCGCCTCGTCGGCCTGCGGGCCGCTGGCCAGCACCTCGATGCGATCACCCTTGACCGCGCCGAGCGCCATCAGCCCCAGGACGCTGTTGCCCTGGGCGGTCTGCTCCCCGAGGCGCACCTCGACGGACGCGTCCAGCTCGGCGACGCTGCGGGCGAACAGCGCGGCTGGGCGAGCGTGCAGCCCCACCTCGTTGCCGAGCACGAACTCGGTGCGCTGCCCGTCCTCGGCCGGCGGCGCGGGCTGCTCTTGAGGTTGCGGCCCGCCGCTCGCGGAGGCGGCCGCACCGAGCACCCCGTCCAGATCGGCAGCACCCTGGGCGGCCACCGCGGCCGCCACGGTGCCTTCCACGAACGGCGCTTCGACAACGGCGGCGCGATGCGTCCCCTCTGCCGTCTCCACCGCGAGATCCGCGGTCATCCTGGCGCTGCCCAAGTCGTAGAGCAGCAGCACGCCGTCCCCGTCCTCGGCGCGCTCCAGCGCGGCGCACACCTCGTCGTAGTCGGTGCCCAACTGGACATGTTCGCCGTCACGTAGCCCACCGGCCGGGATCACCGGTACGTCCGGCGCCATCTGCGTCGCCAGCTCGGCGAGCCCCTCGGCCAGCGCCGCGCTGTGCGAGACCAGTACCAACCCGACCGTCATCGGGGCTCCCTGGCGAAGTCGGCGAGCGCCCGCAGCAGCAGGGCCGTTGAGCGGGCACCCGGGTCCATGTGGCCGGCACTGCGCTCGCCAAGGTAAGACGCCCTGCCCTTGCGAGCGACCAGCGGCACGGTCGCCTCCGCCCCTCGGTCGGCCGCCTGCGCGGCCGCGTCCAGCACGGCAGCAGGATCACCGCCCGAAGCCGCCGCCCGCTGCGCTTCCTCGACGGCCGGCGCCAGCGCGTCGACCATGGTCTTGTCCTCGCGCTCCGCCTTGCCTCTGCTCACCACGCCCTGCTGTGCCGCGGACAGCGCCTGGTACACCGCATCACCGTCCAGTTCGGACGAATCACCCACGGACGTGGCGGCGCGGAGGAATGCCGTACCGTACAACGGTCCCGCCGCCCCACCAACCTTGGAGATCAACGTGCTGGCGGCGAGTTTCAGCACCGCGCCCGGAGTTTCCGGCGCCGAGGAGTCCAAACTGGACATGATCGCGGCGAAGCCCCGGTTCATGTTCTCCCCGTGGTCCCCGTCGCCGATCACCCTGTCCAGCTCGACCAGCTCGTCCCGGTGCTCCGCGATCACGCTCGCGCACCGGGCCAGCGCCGAGGCAAGATCATCGGCCGAACACCCCATCACATTCCCCACCGTAGCGCGGGCGTGCACACCGGTTCGTCCCACAGCTCGAGCATCTGATCGTCCACTCGCAACAACGTCAGGCTCATCCCCTGCATCTCGAGGCTTGTCACGTACGGCCCGACCAGCCTGCGCTCCACCACGATGCCCCGATCGGCGAGCAACCGCTCGGCGATGCCGTGCGCGAGATACAGCTCAAGCAACGGCGTGCCGCCCATCGAGTTGGTGAACAGGATGACGCGGTCTCCGCGCTCGAAAGGCAGGTCGCTCACCACCGCGTCAAGCAACCGAGGGACCAGAGCATCGGCAGGCTCCAGCGGCGCCCGCTCTCGCCCCGGCTCGCCGTGGATCCCGATACCGATCTCCATCTCGTTGTCCGCCAGCTCGAAGCTCGGCTCGCCGACGTGCGGGACGGTCGGCGCGGTCAGTGCCATGCCCATCGAGCGCACCCCGTCCACCACGGTCTTGGCGAGCCGCTCGCATTCATCAAGGTTCGCGCCGCGTTGGGCCGCCGCGCCCACCAGCTTTTCCAGCAGCAACGTGCCGCCAACACCACGCCGCCCCGCGGTGAACGTCGAATCGGCGACCGCAACGTCGTCGTCGATCACCACGCTGCGCACGTCGACGTCATCCGCCGCGGCGAGCTCAGCGGCGGTCTCGAAGTTGAGCACGTCGCCCGTGTAGTTCTTGACGAGCAGCAACGCGCCCGCTCCGCCATTGGTCTGGGCCACCGCGGCCTGCACCTGGTCCGGGGTGGGCGAGGTGAACACCGCGCCTGGGCATGCCGCGTCCAGCATGCCGTGCCCGACCAGCCCACCGTGCAACGGTTCGTGGCCGGAGCCGCCGCCGGAGATCACCGCGACCTTGCCGCTCACCGGGGCGTCCGCGCGCACCACGACGGCGGGATCCTGCTGCACTCGCAGTAGCTCAGGGTGCGCTGCCGCCAATCCGCTCAATGCGTCGGCGACCACGGTCGACGGATCGTTGATGATCTTCTTCATCGCGGCCTCCCGCACGTCGGTCTGGGTTGACGTCGCCTTCCTACCGCGCGAAGCCACCTCAACGGAAGCCGCATCTGCGGTATCTGACTGATCACGGTTTGGGAAGAGCGGCGATCGCCGTCGTGACCGCGCCTCGCAGCTTCGCGCACGGATCCCCGCCGGTCTCGTCCGAGTAGCGGGAGTACTCGATGCTCACGACCTCCGCCGCGGCCGGGTCGTTGCCGGGAGCCTTCCGGTGTGTCCAGGTCAGCTTGCAGCGCGCGTACGACGAGTCCGTCTTCGACTCCTGGAACGCCGGGACGCCGTCCAGGTCGACCCGCTCGACGTCCTCGCCCGATCGCTTCTCGGCCGGCACACCCCGGCGGAGATCGACGGTGAGCGACGTCGACTGGGCGCTCCAGGTGCACCGGTGCAGGCCGCCCAGCATCGTGTCGGCGCCATCCCCGATCACGCCGGCAACCGCCCGCTTGTCCAGCACCGCGCACGGGTCCTGGCCGACCAGCGTGCCGCGTGGCCGCGGGTATCTCGGCGGATCGGACCGCAACCGCTGGATCACCGACGAGCCGACCGTGGTGCCCACCCGGCAGGCGTCCCCGCTCTCGTAGCTGACCTGCAGTTGGATACCCATCGGCGGCTCGCTCGACGTCACGACCGTCACGAAGCAGGTGTCCCCGTCCTCCGACTTCTTCGCGTTGGCCGGTAGTCCCTCCACATCCGAAGACGCCTTTTCCGTCTCGGTACTGGTGAGGCCGTAGCCGAGGCGCAGCGTGACGTTCAGGTCGTCGCCACGCTTGTCCGCCATGTAGTTCGCGCAGCTGTCGAACCCGCTCTGAGTGCTGTCGTCGGGTTCGCCGAACTGGCCAAGGGTGTCCTTGTCCAGCACCTGGCACGGATCGACCAGCCGCTGCTTCTCCGCTGTCAGCGCCGCCTCGTCCACCGGGCCGTCACTGCTCGGCTGGTTCGACGCGCTCGGTCCGTCGACCGGCACGGTGGAACGCTGCAAAGCAGACTTGGTCGCATCGACGTCCGAACCGCAGCCGGCCGCGACCAGCACGGCCAGCGCCAGCATGGGCACCGCACGTCCGGCGCGGCGAGGCACGCCCCTTACCCGAGACATGACACGCCCCTCACCCGAGACACGACCAGTAGCCGAAGCACGAGCGCTACCGTAGCGACCCGGCGCGCCGGCCGTGCGGCGAACCGGGAACTACTTGCCCGAAGGGTGGTCCTCGGTGCCCTCTTCCCCCTCGGTCGGCACCAGGATCGGGCGCCACCGCGCCCAGCCAACGAACGCCAGCGCCGCGATGGTCATCCCGAGCCCGGCCCACAGGTTGATGTTCACACCGGCCGCCTTCGCCTCCTCGGCGTCCGTGGTGAAGCCGATCCCCATGATCAGCAACACGACGCCGTAGATTCCGAGCAGTAGCGCGATGATCATGCGCACGTCGAACGCGCCGGCCCGGCGAGGTCGGGACGTGGATGGATCCTGTTCCGTTGCCATATCGATCCCCTCCTCAGCCGAAGATGATGTTCAACACGATGGTGATCAGCAGGGCGATACCGGCGAGCAGCCCCGGCCTGCGGTACCAGCCGGCGTCTTCCCCGGTGGTGGCGTGCTTCAGCGACTCCTTCGAGGTCAACGAGTACACCAACCCGACGAGTTGCTCGTCCGGCTTCGGCGCGGTGACAAGGGAAACCACCACGCTGACCACCACGTCCACCACGAAAGCGGTGGCCGCGGCGACCATGCTGACCCCAAGGTCGGACAGCCCGATCACCTCGGCTTGCGCCAAACCCCACACCGTGCCCGCCGATGCCGCGCCGGTCACCAGGCCGGCCCAACCTGCGTGCGGCGTCATCCGTTTCCAGAACATACCGAGGAGGAACGTGGCGAACAGCGGCGAGTTAAAGAACGCGAACAGATCTTGCAGGTACTGCAGGATGTTCTCGTAGCCAGACGCGATGAACGCGGTGCCGATCGCCAGGATCGTGCCGCCGGCCGTCACCCAGCGGCCCATGTTCAGGTAGTAGGTGTCCGGCTCGTTCTTCTTCACGTACGACTGCCAGATGTCGTAGGTGAACACCGTGTTGAACGAGCTCAGGTTCGCCGCCATCCCGGCCATGAATGAGGCGAGCAGCCCGGCGATCGCCACACCGAGCATCCCGTTCGGCAGCAGATCGCGCATCAGCAGCAGGAGCGCGTAGTTGAACGTCACCCCGGTCTCGCCGCTGCCCCCTTCCAGCAGTGCGGGCTTGTCCCTGATCAGCTCGCCGACGCTGACCGCGGCGATCATGCTGGGGACGATCACGATGAACGGCACGAACATCTTCGGGAACGCACCGATGATCGGCGTACGCCGCGCGGCCGACATGCTCTTCGAGGCCATCGCGCGCTGCACCTCGACGAAGTTCGTGGTCCAGTAGCCGAAGGACAGCACGAAGCCGAGGCCGAACACGATGCCGACCACGGACCAGAAGCTGCTGCCGAGCCCGGTCATCGCCTCGCCGGGCCAGGACGACATCTGCTCGGCGCCGCCACCGGGGCTGGCGGAAACCTTGTCAACCAAGCCTTGCCAGCCGCCCACCTTGACCAGCCCCACGACGGTCAGCGGTAGCAGCGCGGCCACGATCACGAAGAACTGCAGCACCTCGTTGTAGATCGCCGCGGACAGGCCGCCGAGTGCGGTGTAGGACAGCACGATCACGGCGGCGACCACGATGGAGACCCACAGCGGCAAGCCGAGCAGCAGGTTGACCACGCTGGCGAGCAGGAACAGGTTGGCGCCGGCGATCAGGACCTGCGCGGTCGCGAAGCTGATGCCGTTCACCAGATGCGCGGCCCTGCCGAACCGCCGAAGCATGAATTCCGGAACGCTTCGCACCTTGGAGCCGTAGTAGAACGGCATCATCACGATGCCGAGGAACAGCATCGCGGGGATGGCGCCCACCCAGAAGTAATGCATCGTCGGCATGCCGTACTGGGCACCATTCGCCGACATGCCCATTACCTCGACGGCGCCGAGATTGGCGGAGATGAACGCCAAACCGGTCACCCAGGCCGGCAGGGACCGGCCGGACAGAAAGAAATCAAGGCTGGTGGAAACCTGGCGCCTCGCCAGGTAACCGATACCGAGGACCAGCACGAAGTACACCGCCAGCAACACGTAGTCGATGGCATTGGCGTCGAGGCGCAGATCCGCTTGTGCCAGCACGTTCAACTGGCCACCTCCACCAAACATCTTTCAACAAAAAGCACCACTATCGGGGACAGGCGCGCACATTACCGCACTGTTGCAAGTGGTTGAATGGATCCAGCCCGGGTTGTCCGGATCAGCAAACATCGTTATCTGGATCGGCCGTTCGGATGAGAAGCCGGCCAGCAAGGAGGATGTCGCCATGTCGTTTACCGACGACGAGATCGCCTACCTGCGCTCGCAGCCGCTCGCCCGGGTGGCGACCCTGGGCGAGGGAGGGCAGCCAGATGTGGTTCCTCTCGCGTTCGAATTCGACGGAACGTTCTTCTGGGTCGGCGGTCCCGGCTCGACCGTCACCAACACCCGGAAGTTCCGCAACGTGCGGGCCGGAAACCACGATGTCGCCCTGGTGATCGATGACATGGTGTCCCTCGACCCGTTCATCGCGCGTGGTATCCGGATCTACGGTCGTGCCGAGCAACCGTTCGAGCGGGTCGGGATGGTGGGTCCCGGCTACTACATCCGCATCACGCCAACCAGCTCCTGGAGCTGGAACATGGCGGGCGAACCCGCGGGCGACACCTGGTACGAGACACGGCGCACCGTGCACGAGGCACCGTAGGACCGGTAAGACCAGTAGGACCAGTAAGAACGATCAGATCAGAACAGCCGGAACTCGTCCGGCTCGATGCCACGCATCGCGTCGTAGTCCAGGGTCACGCAGCGAATGCCCCGATCCTCGGCGAGCGTGCGGGCCTGCGGCTTGATCTGCTGTGCCGCGAACACGCCCTGCACCGGCGCGAGCAGCGGATCGCGGTTGAGCAGGTCAAGGTAGCGGGTCAGCTGCTCCACTCCGTCCAGCTCGCCGCGCCGCTTGACCTCTACGGCGACGGACGTACCATCCGCGTCCCTGCACAACAGGTCGACGGGTCCGATGGCCGTCGGGTACTCCCTGCGCACCAGTGACCAGCCGTCCCCGAGCGTGCCGACGTGCTCGGCGAGCAGTTCCTGCAGATGCGCTTCCACGCCGTCCTTGACCAACCCCGGTTCGGCGCCGAGCTCGTGCTCGAGCTCGCTGATCACCTCCTCGATGGTGATCACCAGGCGCTCGCCTGCCTTGTTCTGCGCTGTCCAGAGGCTGCCGTCCTCGATGAGCCAGCACGGGGGGCTCATCCAGTTCAGCGGCTTGTAGGCCCGGTCGTCGGAGTGTACGGACACCGAGCCGTCCGCCTTGATCAACAGCAACCGGTTGGCCATCGGCAGATGCGCGGTGAGCCGCCCGACGTAGTCGACTTGGCACCGAGCGAGAACGAGACGCACGACGCGAGCGTAGGTCACAGCGAGCCGGCAACGCGGACCACCCGTACGAATCGCGTGTGACAGAGGCAACCTGGGTGCAACGGGCGGCGTGTTGTCCACGAGCGCCCACCCGGCACCGACCCCCGCCGAGCGGGGTATCCCCACTCCCCTGCTGTCGCCTGCCGGAACGGCCTCACCGGAGGGATTCGCAATAGCACATACAGGGAGGAAACCGTGTCGAATACTCACCGATCGAGATCCCGGAGACCGAAGCTGTCCCGCGTGCTTGGCTGCTGCGTGGCCGCGCTGGCCACCGTTGCCCTCGCGGCCCCACACGCCGTCGCACAGGACGGCGAGCCAGGCAAGCGCACGAGGGACATGACGCTGGACGGCTTCGGCGACCTCATCGCCAGGCACAACAACGGAAACCTGCTCGTCTACCCGCACTCAGGTCAGTTCGACGGGGAGAACACCTTCACCGAGCCGCCAGCCACCATCGGCGAGGGCTGGAACGGGTACGACTGGCTTGGCGTCGCCGATGTCACCGGCGACGGGAACGCCGACGCGATCGGCCGTAACCCGCAAACCAGCGAGCTGGTCGCGTTCCCGCACAGCGGTGACTGGAACGACGGAAACCCGCTCGGCCAGGAGCCGGTCTCCTTCGGATTCGGCTGGAACGGTCTGAACCGGCTGGTCTTCCAGGACTTCACGGGGGACGGCGTCGCCGACGTCGCCGGTCGGGTCGCCGGCACCGGGCAGATCCAGCTGTACTCGAACAACGGCGAGGGCGGCCTGGAAGCGCCGTCGCCGTACGCCGACGGGTTCCCGAACTCGACCTGGATCGAGGCAGCCGACCTGAACGGCAACGGCACTCCGGAACTGCTCGCCAGGGGCCCGAACGGGGTGGTGTGGGCCCAGGTTGACGGTTCGAGCAGGGTGGTAACGCTGGAACGGGGCTGGAACCAGTACAACGCCATCACGATGAAGGATCTGGACGGCGGCGGCGTGGAGAGCCTGGTCGCCAGGGTCGCCGGATCGAACGATGTGGTGGCCTTCCCGTACCAGGGCACGCTGGATGGTGAGAACACCTTCGGCGATCCGGTGCGGCTGAAGCCGAACTGGAACCACGTCAGCGTGATCATCTAGCGGATACCTGCACGCCTCGGTATACCGCAATATGGATCCATATTGCGGTATACCGAGCGGGGGGCGCGGTACCGGGTGCCGCCGTTGCGGCAGGATGAGCGGCGTGGAACCCGTTGCCAGTCGCGAGGTTTACGTGAACGCTTGGATGAGCGTCCGGGAAGACGCCATCCAGCACGCCGACGGTTCACCCGGTATCTACGGTGTTGTCGACAAGCCGGACTACGCGCTGATCGTTCCGTTGGACGGGGATCGGCTGCACCTTGTCGAGCAGTACCGTTACCCGCTGCGGATGCGGTGCTGGGAGTTCCCGCAAGGCACCGCACCGGGTCGGGCCGACGTCGCCGCCGAGGACCTCGCCGCGCGGGAGCTGCGCGAGGAAACCGGACTGCGGGCAGGGCGGATGACCACGCTCGGCCTGCTGGACCTCGCACCGGGGATGTCCAGCCAGCGCGGCAGGGCGTTCCTGGCCACCGAGCTGACCGAGGGCTCCCCCGAGCGGGAACACACCGAGCAGGACATGCGCACCATGTGGATGCCTCGCACCGACTTCGAGAAGATGATCAGCGACGGGGACATCACCGACGCGCAGTCCATCGCCGCCTACACATTGCTGCTACTGCACGAGAAGAAGCATTAGTCCTATGTGGATCCCTTGGCGCTAGGTGTTCACGGAGGTGACCGCCACGGCGGCCAGCACGGCGGCGAACACCGCCACGTTCGTCTCCTCGATCGTCGCGGCCACCGCGTCGTTCGCCCACTTTCCGCTGTCCTCGGCGATTTCCTTGGCCCGCTTGGTGATCGCCTTGCGATCGGCGTCCGGGAACACGACCTTGGCGAGGTCGGCCGCGTGCAGCATGCCGACCAGCGCCGCGGTGCGCGGATCCGGCTGCTGCCCGCCCAGCAGGACGGCTGCCAGCCGGCCGCGGGCGTCCGACTCGGCGCTGCCGTCCGCGGCAGGGTAGCGCTTCACTGTGAACAGTCCGAGCACTTTCCTGTCGGTCTGCCGCACGAATCCTTTGTCCATAAGGGATCGCGTGGTGGCCTCGACGGACTTGGTGGCAAGCGACCACAGCCAGTCCCCCGGCTTGCGCGGGCTCTTCGCCGCGAGCGCGTTCAGCACATGATCGGCCGAGGGCTCGCCAACCGGGCCGGGGTCCCTGACGACGATCTTCTTGCCTTCCATGTCAAGCCGTCTCGCCATGGTGAGCTCCAGCAGGTGCGCGCCCACGGTGGCGTAGCCGACCTTGGTGCCATCGCCCTGCCGGGTGCCCTCCTCGTCGTCCAGCGCGAGCAGCAGTAGTTCCTCGCCGATCGTGACCGGTGTCCGGCCTTCCGGTTGGTTCCGCACGGGCCGCACCCTAGCCCGCGCCCCGGCGGGTGTGCACGATTTTCGGTCAGCCAGTGGTTTTCCGGCGGAGATAGACCGAGTCCATCGAGTGCACGCTAGTCCGGCCACACCGGCGCGCGCTTTTCGAGGAACGCGGCCATGCCCTCCTTGGCGCCGTCCAGCTGCGCGGAGCCGGCCATCACCTCGAGCGCGATCTGGTAGGCGTCCGCCTCAGGACGATCCAGCTGGGCGTACAACGTCTGCTTGCCGAGCGCCTTGCTTGCCCTGCTGCCCCTTGTCGCCCGGCCGAGTAGCTCGTCAACCGCGGCGTCAAGCTCGCCGTCCGGAACGACGCGGTTCACCAACCCCCAGCTTTCCGCCGTGGCCGCGTCCACCACGTCCCCGGTGAGCGCCATTTCCATCAACCGCTTGCGGCCGATCGTCTTGGCGACCGGCACGGCCGGAGTGTGGCAGAACCACCCGCCCTTGCCCCCGGGCAGCGCGAACCCGGCCGACTCGCCGGCGATCGCGAGGTCGCAAGAGGCGACCAGCTGGCAGCCGGCGGCGGTGGCCAGCCCGTGCACCCTGGCGATCACCACCTGCGGCACGGATTGGATGGTGCGCATCAACCGCCAGCACAGCTGGAGCAGATCGCGCAGCGCCGGCACGTCCCTGGTCGCGACATCGCCGAAGTCGTGTCCCGCGGAGAACACCGGTCCTTCCCCGGCGAGCACGATGCCGGTCGCGTCCGTTTCGCCGGCTTCGGTGAATGCCTCGACGAGCTCCGCCAGGTGCTCGTAGGACAGCGAGTTCCGTCTGTTGGGCCGGTTCATGGTGATCCGGGTGGTATCGTCGTCCCGCTTCACGACGACGTGCTGGTACTCGCTCGCTGCTGCCATGGCCCGACGTTAACGCCCATGGACCGTGTTAGGTACTCATCCCGTTTTTATGACGGCGTTATTTGAGCAGCAGGGGTACCCAACGCCAGCGGGGTTCAGGTTTCGTCGATGACCGACCGGAGGAACGACTGGGTCCGCTCGTGCCGCGGGTCGTTGAACATCTCCTCGGGCGGCCGGTCCTCGATGATCCTGCCCTCGTTGAACATCAGCACCCGGTGCGACACGTCCCGCGCGAACTTCATCGCGTGCGTGACGAGCAGCATGGTCACGTCCGTGGTCCTCGCGATGTCCCGCAGCACGTCCAGCACCTCGGCGGCGATCTCAGGGTCGAGCGCGGAGGTGACCTCGTCGAGCAGCAGCACGTCCGGGTCAACCGCCAGCGCCCTGGCGATCGCCACCCGCTGCTGCTGCCCGCCGGAGAGCTGCGAGGGGTAGGAGCCGAGCTTCTCACCCAGCCCGACCATGTCCAGCAGCTCCTTCGCCCGCGCCTCGGCCTCGTCCTTGGACTGGCCGAGCACGTGCACCGGCGCCTCGGTCACGTTGCGGAGCACCCGCATGTTCGGAAACAGGTTGAAGTGCTGGAACACCATGGTGATCTTGCTGCGCACCTGACGGGTGTGCGCATCGCTTGCCGGCACCAGCGCCCCGTTTCGCTCCTCGTGGTACAGGTACTTCCCGTTCACCATGATCGTGCCCGAGTCGGGGCGCAGCAGGGTCATCAGCATGCGCAGGATCGTGGTCTTACCCGAACCACTCGGGCCGATCAACGACACCCGCTCGCCGAAACCCACGTTGAACGACAAGTCCTTCAGCACCACGTTGGATCCGAATTGCTTGCCGATGCCGTCAAACGAGATGAACTCGCCGTTCGCCGTGTCGTCACGCACCGGCGAGGCGCTGGTTGCTTCGGTCATCGGTGTCCGTCCTTCCTCACACCCGCACGGTCCCGTAGCGCCGTTCGACCAGCCGGCCGAAGTAGGACAGCACGAACGCGGCAATCAAGTAGAGCAAGCCTGCCATAGTGATGGCCTCGAACGGTTTGAAACTCTCCGCGATCACCTCGCGGGCCACCGTGAACGGTTCGGCGACGGTGATCGCGACCAGCTGCGGGACGTCCTTGAACAGCGCGATCAGGTAGTTGCCGAGCGCCGGAATGGATCGCGGGATGGCCTGCGGCAGGATGACGCTTGTCCAGGTTCGGCGGGTGGACAGGTTCAGCGCCGTCGCGGCCTCCCACTGCCCTGGCGGCACGCCGTCGATTCCGGCTCGGTACACCTCGGAGGTGTAGGTCGCGTAGTGCAGCCCGAGCCCCACGATCCCGGCGACCAGCGCCGACATCTCGATGCCGATCTGCGGGAGCACGTAGAACAGGAAGAACAGCTGTACCAGCAGCGGCGTGCTGCGGATGAACTCCACGACGAACCCGACCGGCACGCTGATCCACGCCGTCTTGCTGCGCCGCAGCAGCGCGAAGACCAGGCCGAGCACCATAGCCAGCACGAAGCCGATCACGGTCGCGATCAGCGCGGTGCGCAGGCCATCGAGCAGCAGCGGCATCATGTCGCCGATGTACGCCCAGTCCCAGCTCATGCCGACACCTCCGCCCTACGCCGCATCCGCTTCCACATACCCGGATCCGGCTGCCGGCCGACGGAAAGCGCCGCCCTGCGTTCGAGCAGTCGCATCAGGATAGTGAACACCACGGCCATGATCCCGTACATGATCAGCAAGCCGCCGAACACCGAGGCCGCCCGGCCGTTTCCGCTCCAGATCAGCTGCCCGTTGAAGGTGAGCTCGGAAATCGACACCACGGCCACCACCGCCGACGCCTTCAGCAGTTCGATGATGTTGTTGGAGAACGGCGGGATCATCGCGACCACCGCTTGCGGGACCACCACCCGCCGCATCCGCTGGCCCGTCGTGAAGTTCAGCGCGAGCGCGGCCTCGTACTGGCTGGACGGGACGGACTGGATCGCGCCGCGCACCACTTCGGCCGCGTACGCGCCGATGTTCAGGCCCAGCGCCAGCATCCCCGCGAACAGCGGTTCGAGCTGCCAGCCGAGCATCGGCAACGCGTAGACGAACCAGAACGCGAGAACCAGCACAGCGGCGCCGCGGAAGAACTCCACGTACACGAATCCGATGGCACGCAGGATCTTCACATCGCTCACCCGCGCGAGACCGCCGAGGAAACCGAACAGCAGGCCAAGCGCCGCGCCACCGAGCGTCAGCAACAACGTCTGCCAAGCCCCGAAGGCAAGCAAACCAATCTGTGCACCAGACATCGGCTACTCCCCTCAGGCCGCTGGAGCGTTACAGAGCTGGGTGGCGGTCATATCCGTCATCTCCGCCTGGGTGAACCCGAACGGTCGCAGAATCCTCAGCAACTCACCGCTCTGCTTCATGGCCGCGAGCTCTTTGTTGAATTCCCGAACGATATTGGTCTGGTCCGGCAAGAACGCGAACCCGCCGGCGGTGTGCTGCGGTTGCCCATCCACGACCGGCGTGAAGGGGTCGGTGACCTCGAGTGGCGCGCCGGGGTTTTTGGAAAGGACATCGCGCAGCGAGATCGTGGTCAGCGCGAAGGCGTCTATTCGGCCGGTGCGAACGGCTTCCAGGCCGCTCGGCTGGTTGGCGTAGTTCGTGATGGAGTTTCGCGGGACACCGCTCGCGGTGGCGTAGTCCAGTTCCACCGCTCCGATCAGCACGCCGAGCCGGAAACCCTGTTGCTTGGCGACATCCTGGAAGGTCTTGATGCCTTTCGGGTTCCCCTTGGGCACCAGAAACGCCGCCGGTGCGATGAATTCGGGATTGGTGAACAGCACCTGCTCACATCGCTCCGGCAGGATCGCCATGCCGGCACCGATCACGTCGAACAATCCGACCTTCAGGCCCGCGATCAGCGAACCGAACTCGGACGGAATGGGTTGCAGATTAGGCACCCCGAGCCGTTCGAAAATCACCTTGGCCAGCTCGGCCGCCTCGCCGGTGATTTCCGCATCGCTGCCGATGAAGCTGTAGGGCGCCTCATTGGCGAAACCGACCCGCACCTCACCCTTGTCACGTAACCGTTCCAGCAGCGTTCCGCCGTTCGGCTCGGCAGAGAGGTTGACCTGGCTACAGCCCGAGATGGCCAAGCCGCCGCCGAGCGCCACCGCGAGGGCCCCGCCCGTCGAACGCAAGAAGCCCCGTCGATTCAGATTCGCCGCACACACCCGCGGTCGCCCCCAAACTGTGTCTCTGGGACAGACCGGCTCGCCGGAAGGCGTCCCGGATGGGAGAACGGTAGGCCCTCCGCCCCATCCGGTCAAAGGCACGCGACAGATTCGCGATCTTGTCGAGAGTGGACACGGGCGTGCTTGCTCAGGACGCCGGCAACCCGTTCGCTTCCCGGATCACCGTCACGATCTCGTCCATGATCTCGGTGAGCTCGTAATCCTTCGGCGTGAAAACCCTGGCGACGCCACGGCCGGTCAGTACCGTGGCGTCCCGCTGCGGGATGATGCCGCCCACGATCACCGGGATGTCGTCCGCGCCCGCGGCACGCAGCCCGTCGACCACCGCGGGCACGATCTCCAGGTGCGAGCCGGAGAGGATGGATATCCCGACGACGTGCACGCCCTCCTGCACGGCCGCCGCCACGATCTGGTTGGGGGTCAGCCGGATCCCCTGGTAGATCACCTCGAAGCCGACGTCGCGGGCCCGGACGGCGACCTGCTCAGCGCCGTTCGAATGCCCGTCCAGCCCCGGTTTGCCGACCAGGATGCGCAGCCGCTGCCCGAGCTCGTCGCCGGTGGCCTTGACCCGCTCGCGGACCCGCGCCAGCTCGGCGCCCGCCTCGTTGGGCGAGACTCCGGACACCCCCGTCGGCGCCCGGTACTCGCCGAACACCTCGCGCAGCGCGGCGGCCCACTCGCCGGTGGTCACCCCGGCCCGCGCGCAGCCGAGGGTGGCCTCCAGGAGGTTCGCGTCCGTCTTGGCCGCGTCCCGCAGCGTGTTCAGCGCGGCGTCCACCTCATTGGCGTTCCGGTTCGCCCGCCAGGCCCGCACCGCGTCGATGGCCTCGCGCTCCACCTCCGGGTCAACGGTCTCGATCGCGTTGGCGCCCTCCGCCTGCAGCGGGCTCGGCTCGGTGGTTTCGAAGGCGTTCACGCCAACGATCACGTTCTCGCCCGACTCGACCTTGCGGCGCCGTTCGGCGAGGGAGGTCACCAGCTCGGTCTTCATGTAGCCGCTTTCCACGGCGGCGACCGCGCCGCCCATCCCCTGCACCCGGTCGATCTCCGCGCGCGCACCGGCCACGATCTCGTCCACCCGCGCCTGGATCACCGGCGAGCCGTCGAAGATGTCCTGGTACTCGAGCAGGTCGGTCTCGTAGGCGAGCACCTGCTGCATGCGCAATGCCCACTGCTGATCCCACGGGCGGGGCAACCCGAGCGCTTCGTTCCACGCCGGCAGCTGGATCGCGCGGGCGCGCGCGTTGCGGGACAGCGAGACGGCGAGCATCTCGAGCACGATCCGCTGCACGTTGTTCTCCGGCTGCGCCTCGGTCAGCCCGAGCGAGTTGACCTGCACGCCGTACCGGAACCGCCGCTGCTTCGGATCGGTGATGCCGTAGCGCTCCCCGGTGATCTGGTCCCACAGCTCGGCGAACGCGCGCATCTTGCACATCTCTTCGACGAACCGCACGCCCGCGTTCACGAAGAAGGACATCCGGCCGACCACGTCGCCGAACTTGTCGGCGGGGACCTGGCCGGAATCACGCACCGCGTCTAGCACCGCGATCGCGGTGCACATCGAGTACGCGAGTTCCTGCACCGGCGTCGCGCCCGCCTCCTGCAGGTGGTAGCTGCAGATGTTGATCGGGTTCCACTTCGGGACGTTGGCGACCGTCCAGGTCACCATGTCGGTGATCAGCCGCAGGCTTGGCCCCGGCGGGAACACGTAGGTGCCCCGGGAGAGGTATTCCTTGATGATGTCGTTCTGGGTGGTGCCGGCCAGCTTGGCCACCACCTCGTGCCAGTCCTTGCCTTCCGTCTCGGCCTGCTCCTCGGCGACCGTGACGTACAACGACAGCAGCCACATGGCCGTGGCGTTGATCGTCATCGAGGTGTTCGCCTCGGCCAGCGGGATCCCGTCGAACAGCTGCCGCATGTCACCGATGTGGCTGATCGGAACGCCGACCTTGCCGACCTCACCCTTGGCGAGCTCGTGGTCGGGGTCGTAACCGGTCTGGGTCGGCAGGTCGAAGGCGACCGACAGCCCGGTCTGGCCCTTGGCGAGGTTGCGGCGGTACAGCTCGTTCGAGGCAGCGGCGGACGAATGTCCCGCGTAGGTGCGCATCACCCACGGACGGTCGCGCTCCTGATCGCTTGGATACGGCAAGGTTAACCTCCGTTAATCCCGCTTTCCGACCAGGATACTGGCGAGTAACGGCGCTGACCCAGTGCCGTAGTACACCGCACATCCACGGGTGGGCACCGCGCCGGGGCGGCGACGGACGGTGCTCAGCGCTGCGGCGTTCCGTGCACCCGCTCGATGACGGCGCCGAGGCTCTTCAGGTTCTCCACGAACGCCGGGTACCCGCGATCGATGTGGAATACGTCCCACACCTCGGTGATCCCGTCCGCGCACAACCCGCCGAGCACCAGCCCGACACCGGCGCGGATATCGGATGCCCACACCGGCGCGCTGGACAGCCTTTCCACCCCGCGTACCACGGCGTGATGCCCGTCGGTGCGCGCGTCCGCCCCCAGCCGCACCATTTCCTCCACGAACCGGAACCGCGCCTCGAACAGGTTCTCGGTGATCATCGAGGTGCCGTCCGCGATGGCGGACAGCGCGATGGCGAACGGTTGCAGGTCGGTCGCGAAGCCCGGATAGGGCAGTGTGACGAAGTCAACCGCGGTGGGCCGATCCCGTTGCACCACACGGAAACCCTGCTCGCTCGGATCATCGAACACGGTGATCTCGGCGCCCGCGGTGCGGAGCTTCTCGAGCACCAGGTCCAAATGGTGCGGGTTCACGCCGTGCACCCGGACGTCGCCGCGGGTGATCGCCGCGGCGAACGCCCAGGTCGCGCCCACGATACGGTCCCCGATCACCCGGTGCGTGGTCGGCTGCAGGGCGTCCACCCCGTGCACGGTGATGGTCGAGGTGCCCGCTCCCTCGATCTTCGCGCCCATCTGGGTGAGCATGGTGCACAGGTCGATGATTTCCGGTTCCCGCGCGGCGTTGTCCACCACCGTGGTGCCCTCGGCGAGCACCGCGGCGGTGAGAATGTTCTCCGTCGCGCCGACGCTCGAGAAGTCCAGCCAGATCTGGGTGCCGTGCAACGACCCGTTCGCCTCGGCCACAACGCAGCCGTGCGCGATCTCGCTGTGCACACCCAGCTGCCGCAGTCCGTTCTGGTGCATGTCCAGCGGGCGCGACCCGATCGCGTCACCGCCAGGCAGCGCCACCACGGCGCGCTTGCACCGCCCGATCAGCGGGCCGAGCACGCAGACCGAGGCACGCAACTTTCCCATCGACGCGGAGTCGGCCCGGTGATTGAGTTCGGCCGGCGTGCTGATCATTACGCTGTCCCTGTCGATGCCGACCTCGCAGCCGAGGCTGCGCAGCACGTCAGCCATCAACGGAACGTCGAGGATTTCCGGGCAGTTGGTCAGCGTCGTGGTGCCCTCGGCGAGCAGCGCGGCCGCCATCAGCTTCAACACGCTGTTCTTGGCCCCAACGACGTCGACCTCACCCTCCAGCCGCGCGCCGCCGTGGACATCGAAATGCTCAGTCACAGCGCCCCATGATGCCGCCTGCTCGGGTACCAGCGAAAAGCAGGGCGCCACGAGTGTGACGCCCTGCGGTATCGGTGATCGCCTCAGTTGCTGCAGCCGCTCGTTGGCAGGTCGGCAGGGGCGGGCGGGGTAGCACCGTCGTAGATCGCCAGCAGTTGCTCCTGCGGGCAGTGCAGGGTCCCGTCTACCTTCATCTGGTAGTGCAGGTGTGGCCCGGTGGAACTACCGGTGTTGCCGGTCAGGCCGACCGGATCACCAGCAGCCACGGTGCCCGAGGCCGTTGCCGGACTCTGGAAGTGGCAGTAGACGTACACGGCGCCGTCCTCACCCTCGATCTGGACGCCGTAGCCGCACGACGAGTCGTCGATCGGGGTTGCCGTGCCGCCCACGGACGCGTAGGCCTGGCTTCCCTCGGCGGCCGGGAGGTCAACGGCGGGGTAGTCGTGGTGCGGATCGTCGTACTCGTCCCGCGCCACTGCCTCCTTGTCCAGCGGAAGCGCGTAGGTCGCCGCCGCTCCCGGAGCGTCCTGCGCCTGTTCGGCGGTGGCGGAACCAGGCAACGCGAGCGCGGATACGGCGGCCAGCGACGCCACGGTCACGGCCACGCGAAGTCGTTTCATCGAATGCCCTCCTTCGATGGTTAGGTACGAAAATTTCCCACATTGGATAGCGCAGCCAATGATCGACATCAAGGGCATCGAGAAATATCGAGCGGCTGGCGACCTCCGTTGGACGGCTCGCGGGATCCTTGTTGATCCAGCAAAATAGCAGGTATACAACGATAAAACGACTCAAGAAGGGCACTTGCGGGGCTTGGAAACAAAAATGGATGTCTTGTTAGAAGTTTCCAAACTGCGCTATGTTGGCCAGCGCAGTGGTGGGCGACCGATAGGCTGGCGGCATGTCCGTTCGGATCAACCGCGTGTACACCAAGGTCGGCGACGGCGGGAGCACGGCGCTCGGCGACGGCTCGCGGGTTCCCAAGACCGACCCGCGGCTCGGCGCGTACGCCGAGGTGGACGAGGCCAACTCGGCGATCGGGGTGGCGATCGCCCTCGGCGGGCTGCCCGACGAGCTCGGCACGGTGCTGCGCGGCGTGCAGAACGATCTGTTCGACGTGGGGGCGGATCTGTGCACGCCGATCGTGGCGGATCCGCCGCACCCGCCGTTGCGGGTGACCGAGCCGTACGTGGAGCGCCTCGAAGGCTGGTGCGACCAGTTCAACGAGCGGCTGCCAAAGCTGAACTCGTTTATCCTGCCCGGCGGCACGGCGGGGGCGGCACTGCTGCATCAGGCGCGCACGATCACGCGCCGCGCCGAGCGTGCCGCCTGGGCGCTGATCGAGGCGGACGCCGAGCACACCAACCCGCTGACCGCGCGGTACCTCAACCGGCTTTCCGACCTGCTGTTCATCGTGGCGCGGCTGGCAAACCCGGACGGCGACGTGCTCTGGCAGCCCGGCGGCGACCGCTAGCCCCCATCCCCGCAATATGGATCCATATTGCGGGGATGGGCGTGCATGTGGGGGATCCCAATATGCATCCATACTGGGCGAGTTGGGTGTGTCGGGGTCAGCTGGCCCAGGGAAGCCTGCGGCCGGGGGGCGCTGATTCCAGCCAGGACAGGAAGCCGGTGAGCGCCTCGGGGCCCATCGCGATGTCCAGAGTGCCGCTCGCGTCGCTGCGCAGCGGGCGGCAGCGCAGCACCGTTGAATCCGCCGGCATCGCGTACGACTCGGAGCTCGACGGCTCACGACGATCGGCGATCTCCAGCCCGTCCCTGCGGATCACCTGGTTCGGGCCGACCCGCAGGCTCAAAACCCGGAACCACACGAACTCGTCACCGTGATAGCGCCCGATCCCCAGGTGCCAGCCGCGCCCGCTGTCGTCCGCACGCCAGCGCAGCGCCACGTTGATGCCGCCAACCCGCAGCACCCGCAACCAGCGGGCCACGAGCAATGTGAGCACCACGACCAGCAGCACCAGAAGCGATCCGAGAATCCACGTTACGATCATCGGCCGCTCCCCATCTCGCCGCGATCAGGCCGACTGTCCTGCGGCGCGGAGCCTCGCGGCCGCTCTCGCGCGCTCGGCTTCGTCCTCGCCGGTCAGCGCCGCCCTTGCTTCCTCGACGTTGATCTCCTCGGCGAGATCCGCCGTCTCCGCCAGCACGCTCACGCCCTCACCGGTGACGGAAAGGAACCCCCCGTGCACCGCGGCGGTGACCGTCTCACCGTCCACAGTGGTCACCCGGACGATGCCGCCCTCGACCAGCTGGCCGAGCACCGGCTCGTGACCGGGCATGATGCCGAGCTCGCCCTCGGTCGTCTGGGCCACCACGAAACTGGCCCTGCCCGACCAGAGGCGACGCTCCACGGCGACTACCTCAACGGCAATCTCGGCCACCGATGCCTCCTCACTCAAGCGGAGTACCCATCCATTCTAGACGCTGTACCCCAATTGGTCAGTACCATTAGACGGATGGGACCGGCAGTCCACTATGGACTCGGACCCATCGGCCGTAACGACTACTTGCCGGTGATCTGGCGATACTTCTTCTCCAGGTCTTCAAGGCCGCCGATACCCAGGAAGGCCTGCTCCGGGTAGTGGTCGAAGTCGCCCTTGACGATCTTGTCGAACGCTTCGACGGTCTCCGCGATCGGCACCGTCGACCCCGGCACCTGGGTGAACTGCTCGGCGACAAGCATGTTCTGGGACAGGAAGCGCTCGATGCGCCGCGCCCTGTTCACCGTCAGCTTGTCCTCTTCGGACAGCTCGTCCATACCCAGAATCGCGATGATGTCCTGCAGTTCCTTGTACTTCTGCAAGATCCCGATCACCTGCTGGGCGACCCGGTAGTGGTCCTCGCCGACGATGCCCGGCTCCAGGATCGTCGAGGTGGAGGCCAGCGGGTCGACCGCAGGGAAGATGCCCTTCTGGAACACCGAGCGGGACAGCTCGGTGGTGGCATCGAGGTGCGCGAAGGTGGTCGCCGGCGCCGGGTCGGTGTAGTCGTCCGCGGGCACGTAGATCGCCTGCATCGAGGTGATCGACCGACCCCGCGTCGAGGTGATCCGTTCCTGCAGCTCACCCATCTCGTCGGCGAGCGTCGGCTGGTAACCGACCGCGGAGGGCATCCGGCCCAGCAGCGTGGAGACCTCCATACCGGCCTGGGTGAACCGGAAGATGTTGTCGATGAACAGCAACACGTCCTGGTTCTGCACGTCGCGGAAGTACTCCGCCATGGTCAGCCCGGACAGCGCGACCCGCATACGAGTGCCGGGCGGCTCGTCCATCTGACCGAACACCAGGGCGGTGTCGTTGATGACGCCGTCCTCGCTCATCTCGAGGAACAGGTCGGTGCCCTCACGGGTGCGCTCCCCGACGCCGGCGAACACCGACGTACCACCGAAGTTCCTGGCGACGCGGGTGATCATTTCCTTGATCAGTACCGTCTTGCCGACGCCGGCACCACCGAATAGGCCGATCTTGCCACCCTGCACGTACGGCGTGAGCAGGTCGATCACCTTCAGGCCGGTCTCGAGGACCTCGGTCCGGCCCTCCAGCTGATCGAACGGCGGCGGCTTGCGGTGGATCGACCAGCGCTCCAGGTCAGCGCCGTAGCCGGGCTCGTCGAGGCATTCGCCGAGCGCGTTGTAGACGTGGCCCTTGACCTTCTCGCCAACCGGCACCGAGATCGGCCCGCCGGTGTCGGTGACCTCGGCACCGCGCACCAGACCGTCCTGCGGCTGCAACGCAATCGTGCGTACCACGTTGTCGCCGAGATGCTGGGCGACCTCGAGCGTCACGGTCTTGCGGAGCTGCTCGAACTCGACCTCCACCTTCAAGGCGTTGAACAGCTCGGGCACCGTGTCCCTGGGGAACTCCACGTCCACCACGGGTCCGGTGACCCGGACGATGCGCCCGGTCACGGTGTTGGTCTGCGCAGCGTCAGATGTAGTGGCAGTCATTAGTCATCACTTCCTGTGGCGGCGAGTGCGTCGGCGCCACCGACGATTTCGCTGATCTCCTGGGTGATCTGGGCCTGGCGGGCCTGGTTCGCCTCCCGGGTGAGGGTCTGCACCAGCTCGTTCGCGTTGTCCGATGCGGCCTTCATGGCGGCACGCCTTGAGGCCAGTTCGGATGCCGCCGACTCGAGCAGCGCGGCGAAGATCCGCGTGTTGATGTATTTCGGCAGCAGGGCGCCGAGCAGCGCATCCGCACTGGGCTCGAAGTCGTAGCTTGGCAGCAATCCGGCCTGGGTGGCCTCCCCCTCCTCGGCGTACTCCACCTCGAGGGGCGCGATGCGCTTGGCCATCGGCGTCTGCGTCAACATGGACTTGAACTGGGTGTAGACGATGTGCACCTCGTCCACGCCCGGCACGCCTTCCGCACCGGTTCCCGCACCGTCTTCATCGGCACCCGCCATGAACGCCTGCACGAGCGTCTCGCCCACCTCCGCGGCGTGCTCGTAGTGCGGCTGCTCGGAGAAGCCGTTCCACCGCCCGGTGATCGGGCGCTGGCGGAACTGGTAGTACGCCAGCCCCTTGCGGCCGATCACGTACACCTGCGGGTCCTTGTCCTGTCCCCGCAGCAGGGACAGCAACTCCTCGGTCGCCCGCAGCACGTTGGCGTTGTACGCGCCGCACTGTCCCTTGTCACTGGTCACCACCAGCACGGCCACCCGCGTCGGGTTCTCCCGCTCCACAAGGAACGGGCTGTCCAAATTGGACGAAGCGCTGGCGAGCGCGGAGAGCACCTTGGTGATCTCGTCCGCATACGGGCGGGACGCCTGCACCCGAGCCTGCGCCTTGCCGATGCGCGACGTGGCGATCAGCTCGAACGCCTTGGTGATCTTGCCGATCGACCTGGTCGCTCGGATCCGTTGGCGAAGTTCGCGAAGTTGCGCGGCCATCTGGCTACCCGGTCACTTCTTCGGGGCAGGCTTGTTGACCTTCACGGTCTCCTGCCCGACGTTCTCGGCGTCCATGGCTTCCGCCTCGGCCTCGACCAGCGGTTTGCCTTCCGAGGTGGTGAAGCCCTTCTTGAACTCGTCGAGCGCTTCGGTCACCCGGTTGGCGAGCTCGTCGGTCCATTGACCGGTGTCCCTGATCTCCTTGAACACGCCCTCGTGCTTGCGCCGCACGTGGTCGACGAACTCGCTGTTGAACCGGCGAACATCCTCGATCGGCACGGAGTCGAGGTGCCCCTGGGTGCCGAGAAACACGGACACCACCTGCTCCTCGACCGGGATCGGCGAGCTCTCCGGCTGCTTGAGCAGCTCGTAGAGCCGGCCACCACGGTCCAGCTGGGCCTTCGAAGCGGCGTCCAGGTCGGAGGCGAACGCGGTGAACGCCTTCAGCTCCTCGTACTGGGACAGGTCGATCCGCAGCGACCCCGCGACCGTCTTCATCGCCTTGATCTGCGCGTCACCACCGACGCGGGAGACCGAGGTGGTCACGTCCACCGCCGGGCGCTGTCCGGAGTTGAACAGGTCGGACTGGAAGAAGCACTGCCCGTCGGTGATCGAGATGACGTTGGTCGGAATGTAGGCCGAGATGTCGTTGGCCTTGGTCTCGATGATCGGCAGGCCGGTCAGCGAGCCGCCGCCCATCTCGTCGGACAGCTTCGCGCACCGCTCGAGCAGCCGGGAGTGCAGGTAGAAGACGTCACCGGGGTAGGCCTCGCGGCCCGGCGGGCGGCGCAGCAGCAGCGAGGTCGCCCGGTACGCCTCGGCCTGCTTGGTGAGGTCGTCGAACACGATCAGCACGTGCTTGCCCTGGTACATCCAGTGCTGGCCGAGCGCGGAACCGGTGTACGCCGCGAAGTACTTCAGACCGGCCGAAGCAGAAGCCGGCGCGGCGACGATGGTGGTGTACTCCATCGCGCCCGCGTCCTCGAGCGTCTGCTTCACACCGGCGATCGTGGACCCCTTCTGGCCGATCGCCACGTAGATGCAGCGCACCTGCTGCTTCGGGTCGCCGGTCGCCCAGTTCCCCTTCTGGTTGATGATGGTGTCCACGCAAACGGCCGTCTTACCCGTCTTGCGGTCACCGATGATCAGCTGGCGCTGCCCGCGACCGATCGGGGTCTGCGCGTCGATCGTCGTGATGCCGGTCTGCAGCGGCTCACTCACCGGTTGACGCTGCACCACGCTCGGCGCCTGCAGCTCGAGCGCGCGCCGCTCGGTGGACTCGATCTCCCCCAGCCCGTCGATCGGGCTGCCGAGCGTGTCCACCACCCGGCCGAGGAAGTTGTCCCCCACCGGTACGGAAAGCACCTGCCCGGTCCGCTTGACCTCCTGGCCCTCTTCGATTTTCTCGAAGTCGCCAAGCAGTACGACGCCGATCCCGCGTGGCTCGAGGTTCTGCGCGACGCCGAGCACCCCACCGGGGAACTCGAGCAGCTCGCTGGCCATGGCCGAGGGCAGGCCCTCCACGTACGCGACGCCGTCGTAGGTCTGCGCGACAATGCCGACCTCTTCCCGGCTCACGTCCGGGGAGTAACTGGAGACGTAGTTCTCGATCGCACTGCGAATCTCGTCCGAGGAGATCGTCAGCTCCGCCATGTCGTTCCCGCTCTCGTTCTCATCTGCCAAAGTGCAAAGTTCGTTGTGCTGCCGTACCGCCGGCTCAGCTGGCCAGCCGCCTGCGCAGCGAGTCCAGATGGCCTGCCGAACTGCCATCGATGACCTCGTCGCCGACCTTCACGATCAGGCCACCGCCGACCGTTGGGTCGACCTCCACGTGCAGTGCCATCGGCCGCGAGTAGATCCGCTGCAGTCGCTCGGTCAGCTGCTGCTGTTGCTCCTCGGACAGCTCGCTCGCCGAGATCACGTGCGCGACCGATCGCTCGCGACGCGTGGCCGCCTGCCCGGCGAGTTCGTCGAGGTTGAACAGCAGGCCACGACCTCGCATCAGCGTAACCACGTTCTCGACCAGGATAACCGTGACCGGATTGGCTTTGCCCTCGAACAAGGTGCGGACCAGGGTTCGCTTCGACTCCGCAGGTGCGGCGTGGTCGGCGAGCGCCCGTTCCAGGTCCGCGTTCGCGGCCACCAGCCGGCCGGTCCGGAACAGTTCGTCCTCCACGGTGCCGAGCGTTCCGTCCCGCTCGGCGCGGACCAGCAGCGCGACCCCAGCCAGCGTCTGCACGCCGTCGAGCAGCTCGCGCGGCGAGGACCAGCGGTTCACCACGACCTCGTCGAGCACGTGCAGCGTGGCGTCCGCCACCTTGCCGAGCAGCACCCTGCGCACCAGCTGGGTGCGTGCCTCCGCCTCGGACGAGGCGTCGGCGACCGCCCGCCGCAGGGGGATCTCCCTGGCGAGCAGCTCGACGAAGGCGTAGAGCTGTTCGCCGACGACGGCCGGGTCGGTGGCGGAATCCACGAGCACTTGGTCGAGCCGAGCCTCCGCCGCGACAAGGGACTCCCGGCTGGCAGCATGCAGCGTCATCTCGCCCTACTCCCTGGTCGCACCGGCGGTGGACTCGGAGTCCAGCTCGGCAAGGAAGCGATCCACGGTGCCCCGGCGGCGCGCCTCGTCCTCGAGGGACTCACCCACGATGCGGCTGGCCAGCTCGATCGAGTTGCGGCCGAGATCGGCACGCAGCTCGGCGATGATCTGAGCCCGCTGCGCCTGCAACTGGGCGTGCCCCTGTGCCACGATCCGATCGGCCTCCGCCTGGGCTTGGGCACGCAGCTCTTCCTTGATCTGCTCTGCCTCGACCCTGGCGTCGTCCCGGATTCGGGCCGACTCGGCACGCGCGTCCGCGAGCTGCGCCTTGTACTGCTCGAGCGCCTGCTCGGCCTCGGCCTGCGCGCGCTCGGCCTTCTCGATGCCGCCCTCGATCTTCTCGGTTCGCTCGGCGTACAGCTTCTCGAACCGCGGCACCGCGTACTTCCACAGCACGAACAGCAGCAGCACGAACGCGACCAAGCCGAGGATCAGCTCGGAGATCTCCGGGATGATCGGGTTGTGTTCGCCTTCAGCCGCCAACACCATCTGCGTATTCACCACAACGTCTCCCAACGCGATGAGCGGTTAACTCAGCCACCGGAGGCGATGAAGTAAACGACCAGCCCGATCAGCGCCAGCACCTCGACGAGCACGAAGGAGATCCAGGCGATGCCCATCAGCTTGCTCTGGGCCTCCGGCTGGCGCGCCGTGCCGTTGATGACCGCCGCCCAGATCAAACCGACGCCGATACCGGGGCCTACGGCGCCGAGGCCGTAGCCGATCGCTGCCAGGCCGGAGTTCAGATCGCTCACACCCTGCGCAAGAACAATGTTGCTCACTTGCATTTCCCTTTCAACTCGGTCCGCGAATGTGCGGATCGGGGGTCTCTTCTTCGCTTCCTTTAGTGTTCGCTTGCCAGTGCCGCGCCAATGAAGTTGGCGGTCAGCAGCGCGAAAATGTAGGCCTGCAGTACCTGGATCAACGCCTCGACGAAAGTCAACGCGATAGCGAAGGCCCACGAGATGATCGAAACCGGCTTCAACGCAGCGCTCGCCTCGGTTATCAGATACGAGCCGCCGAGGGTGAACACCAGCAGAATTAGGTGCCCGGCGAACATCGCGGCAAAAACACGAATGGCGAGAGCCACCGGCTGCGCAAGGAACTTCTGAAAGAACTCAATAGGGCTCAACAGAAGGTAGATCGGCTTCGGCACGCCGGGCGGGAACATGACGTGCTTGAGGTAGCCGAGGAACCCGTGCCGCCTGAACCCGACGAAGTGAATGACCACGTAGGCCGTGATGAACAGCGCAATCGGGAACCCGATGCGCGACATCGTAGGGAACTGCACGAGCGGGATGATGCCGAAGATATTGTTCACCAACACGAAGGTGAACAATGCGAAAATTAATGGAACAAACGGGCGGAAGTCCTTGGAACCGATCTGCTCCCTGGCGATCGAGTTCCTGCTGAAGTCGTAGACCGACTCGGCGACGAATTGTCCCTTACCCGGCACCATCTTCAGGTTGCGTGTAGCAAGCGTGAAGTACACCGCGATGATGATCACCGAAAGCACCACAAGCACCATTGGCTTGGTGACCCCGCCGACAATCGGCGGCAGGACAAAGCTATCGGCCCCGGGTGGCTGAAACCCGCCACCCTGCGTCAGCACCAGCGCGCCCAACTGGGCTCCTTCCGGTTCTCCCGGCCGGCGTTCACACCGCCGGGGGAATCGTCACGATCAGGATTTAACGTACCTGACGTATTTGAGGTACTCAGAAGCGGGATCCTGGTTGCCCGTGTGATCCATCGCGGATTGGCAACCGGCGATCCGGCTCCGTCGAGCGCACCGTATCAGTTCGCAAACGGCTACCGGACACCCGTACTGGTTAGCGACCGTCCGAGGCCGGGATGATCGTCGGGATCTTGGTCTTCTGGAATGCCCTGACCTCAGCCCCGACCCATACCAAGATCGTTCCGAGCATGGTCAGCGCGAGGGCTGTCGGATGCAACGCTTCCACCCCGCGCAGCGCCATCAACACCAGGAACAGCACAAGCAGTTTGCCGACGAACCCGCCGAGCGAAACGGCCATCACGACGTACGGGTTCGACCCCGCCGTCTTGCGCATCAGCAGCAGCGTGAGCAGTGACGAGGCGAAGGCCACCGCCGCACCGACCAGTGCGCCGAGTGCGCCGGGGAGCCCGGCGAGCACGGCGGAAATCGTGATCCCCAGCACGGCCGCGATCGCGCCGGGGAGCAGCGCGTAGCGCAGCATCGCGTCCGCGAGCCGCAGCACGTTCGCCGCGTGGCTGTCCGGCATGGACGCGGGGGCAGGGGTGGTGTCGTCTTCGCTCATCGTGCCCTCAGTCTAGGGACCGCCGATACCAGCAGCGCGACCAGGAACCCCGCACCGATCCCCCACACCGCCGCGAACACGTCATCGAAGATCGTCAACGACACCGTGCCGAACGCGAGCACCGCCACCCACAGGTAGATCAGCAGCACCGCGCGCCGGGTCGAGTGGCCGAGCTCGAGCAGCCGGTGGTGCAGGTGCATCTTGTCGGCGGCCATCGGGCTCTGCCCGCGCCGGGTTCGCCGGATCACCGCCATCAGCAAGTCCAGCAACGGCAGGAACAGCACGGCGGTGACCACCAGCAACGGGGACAGCTGTGCGAGCGCGTCCCGGCCGCCGTAGTGCGCGTAGGTCAGCCGCCCGGAGGCCGATGTGCTTGCCGCGGCGAGCATCAGCCCGATCAGCATGGACCCCGAATCGCCCATGAAGATCTTCGCGGGCTGGAAGTTGTGCGGCAGGAAGCCGAGGCACGCGCCGGCGAGCGTGGCCGTGATCAGCGCGGGCGGGTAGCTGAGCACGTCGCCACCGGATTCGGCCAGCAAATTCAGGGAGAACGCGCAGGTCGCGGCCGCGGCGATCAGCCCGATCCCGGCGGCAAGGCCGTCCAGCCCGTCCACCATGTTCATCGCGTTGACCATCGCCACCACGAGCAGCACCACGAGCAGGCCACCCTGGTTCTGATCCAGCACCAGCACCTGACCGATCCCGCCGTGCTCGCCGCCCCACGGCAACCAGAACACGAACCACTGCATGCCGAACAGCACCAGGATCCCGGCACAGGTCACCTGCCCGGCGAGCTTGGTCAGCGAGTCCAGCTCGAACCGGTCGTCCAGCGCACCGATCAACACGATCACGCCGCCGCCGACGAGCACCGCGACCGGGTCGAAGGAGTAGTCGAACGCCCGCCGCAGCACCGGAAGCTGGTGCGCGAGCAGCATGCCGCCGCACACCCCGAGGTACATGGCGAGCCCACCCAGCCGGGGAATGGGGACGATGTGCACATCGCGAGTGCGCGGGGTGGCGATCGCGCCGATGCGGACGGCGAGCTTTCTGATCAGCCCGGTGGTCAGGTAGGTCAGCGCGGCCGTCGTCAAGGCGACGAGGAGGAATTCCCGCACCGGGAGCCCGGCCGGGATGGCGGCGGGTTCGGCGGCGAGTGGCAACGTCACTGGCTCCTGGCCCACGATCGGCTAGTTCCGTTCGATTCGCACGTAGAAGTGCCCCCACACGGAGACGTCCGTGATCTCCGGATCCTCGGAGGCGATCACGTCGACGTCCGGTCCCCGCAGCAGCGTGCTCACTTGGGCGTTCACTCACTATCCTCACACGGCGCACTGCCCACCCGGTGCGGCCTCGTTCACGAGTCGATCAGCTTGCCGAGCACACGCTACCCGGCGGTCGAGACCTCCACGCCGAGCGCCTCGGAGACCGCGGCTGTGCTCACCGCGCCTTCCCTTAAGACCACCGGTTGATCGCCGGTGAGGTCCACCACTGTGGACGGCACCGGCTCGCCGGTCGGGCCGCCGTCCAGGTAAACGCTTACCGAATCCCCCAGCTGCTCGCGAGCCTCCTCGGCGGTGGCCGCGGGCGGCTGCCCTGAGCGGTTCGCGCTGGAGACCGCCATCGGGCCGACCTCACGGAGCAGTTCGATCGCGACCGGATGCAACGGCATGCGCAGCATCACGGTGCCACGCGTGCTGCCCAGATCCCACGCCAGCGACGGAGCGTGCGACAACACCAGGGAGAGATCACCTGGCCAGAACGCCTCGATCAGGGTGCGCGCTTGCTCCGGCACGCCAAGCACCAAGCCGTCGATGGTGGACCAGGACCCGACCAGCACGCCGACGGGCATCTCGGGGCCGCGGTTCTTGGCGCGCAGCAGCGACCGAACCGCGCCGGAATCGAACGCGTCACAACCGATGCCGTACACCGTGTCGGTCGGCAACACGACGAGCCGCCCTGAGCGGACCGCACCGGCGGCGGCAAGCAGGCCGTCGTGCCGGGATTCGCGGTGACCGCAGTCGTACACCGTGCTCACGTGACGATCCTGGCACAGCGTGCCGTGAACGGATCCTGGGGTCGCCACTTCGCTCGGTAAGCAGACCGTCGCGGTACGCATTAGCCTGTGCGGCGACGCGTCCGCGAGCAGAAAGGTGGCCAATTCACAAACTTGACGAGAAAGATGTCGATAATGGCCCAAATGGCCCTTCCTAATATCGCGACGAACGCATACGTTCAGCGACGCCAATCACCGATCTGGGCGTGTGGGAGCACGCCCCGTAGCCGAGGGAGATCGCGATGGCGTTTAACACACGCCCACTTGGCCGCCGCACCCTGCTTCGCGGCAGCCTCACCGTAACCGCGGTTGGCGCACTCGGGCTGACCGCACCCGGCGCTGCCGGAGCGTTGGCCAGACCGACCCGCAAGGGCGGCAAGGCCCAGCCGTCAATTATCGGCACCGCGGACTGGGGGGCACGGGAACCCAGCGGCGCCATCGAGGTGCTGGATCAACCGCCGGTAGCGGTCACCGTGCACCACACAGCCGGGACCAACAGTGACGACACATCGCAGGAACACGCGATCCAGGTCGCCAAGGACATCCAGAACCTGCACATGGACGGCAACGGCTGGACCGACTCCGGCCAGCAGTTCACCAACTCTCGCGGCGGCTTCGTACTGGAAGGCCGGCACGGCAGCGTTGATTCCCTCAACGCAGGGAACACGCACGTGGTCGGCGCGCACGTCGGTGGCCACAACAGCGAGCTCGTCGGCATCGAGAACGAAGGCACCTACACCGACGTGGACGTGCCGCAGGCGCTGTGGGACTCGCTCGTCGAGCTGGTCAGCCACATGTGCTCGCAGTTCGGCATCCCGGCTTCGGAAATCTTCGGCCATCGTGACTACAACAGCACCGAGTGCCCCGGCGAGGTGCTCTACGGCCGGCTGCCCGAGCTGCGCGAAGCGGTCGGAGCCCGGCTCGGCCAGCAGGTCACCCAGCCGAGGACCTGGCGGCTGCTCAAGCCGGGCGATCGCGGCGCCGAAGTGCTCGCCGCGCAACACCTGCTGCGGGCCCACGGCATCCGAAACGTCCCGGCCGACGGGGTGTTCGGCACGACGACCCAGCGGGCGGCCGCGGACTTCGAGCGGCGGCACGGGATCAAGTTCGAGCCGTGCAACCACACGGCACGCCGGCCGGAGTCCGGGCTGATCGGGGCCGGCAGCTGGCCGCTGCTGGCCACGACCGTGCGGCCGGGCGACCGCGGCGAAGCGGCACGGGCGGCCCAGGTGCTGCTGGAAGCCAAGCAGCACAGCAGGACCATCCGCTCCACCATCGACACCCGCACCTGGAAGCAACTGCTCGCGAAGTAACCTCGAGTTAAAAGGCGGGCCCACCCCTCGGGGCAGGCCCGCCTTTTCGCAGTATGGGTGCAAATTGGGATTTCGGGTTCTAGAACTCCGAGATCTCGAAGACGCCGATGTCGTCGGCGTCCGTGCCACTCGAGGTTTGGCTCAGCGATGCCTCCACCGCGACCCAGCCGTGGAAACCGCCGTCGCTGTCGACGATCTGCAGCATGGGTTTGACGTGCGAATTGCCCGTGTAGCAGTGCTCGCCGCGGCCGTCCGCGAGTTCGGTGCGCCAATGCCAGATGGTGTCCCGCCGGTCGGTGGATGAATCGTTGGCCGTGGACAGGTAGTACTCGGTTTCCGGGTTCTTGCCGCCGAGGCACCTGGTGCCGTCACACCGCGCCCACTCGGTGCGCCAGAACGGGTTGCCGAATCCCTCGTCCAGGTACGGCGTGCCGTTGTCGGTCTTCCAGAGGTGATAGTTGTGCTTCAGGGTGGTGTGGTCGAAACCGGCGATCCGTTCCATCGACGCGCGCTGGTCCCACCGCGCGTTGCTGCCGTAGCCGAAACCGTGGCTCGCTCCGTACGAGCTGGCCTTGAACGTCAGCTTCGCGAGCTTGCCGTCCATCGGCTCGCTGAGCTCCCATTCCTCCCAGCCGGTGTTCGACCACTCGACGCGCAACGTCGAGCCGTTGATCGTGTAGCTGCCCTCGAGCCGTTGCGGGAAACTCGTCGCCTGGAAGCCGTTGCCGGTCTGCACCTAGCATTCCCGTGCCTCGCACCCGTTCGCCGATACCCCGGTTTAGCTGCGCCGCACCCGGTCTCGTTGCGACCAATGGAAATGTGACTCGGTCACCGTGCCGTCGGCGCCGAACGAGTAGCTCCCCAGCCGCACCCAGTTCTCCCGCGAGTCGGCGCTCAGCGAACCGACGGAGACCACGAAGCGGGACATTCCGCCCGGTAATTCCGGTTGCGCGGCCGCGCTCGGCGCCACCTGCCCGCCGATCGCGAGCGCGAGCACACTCGCGACGACCACCACGATCTTGCGCATACCCCAGTCCTTCCCCAGTTCGTTGCGTTCTCCTGTTGTTCAACCGCGCCGTGCCGTCGCGAAGCGCGGTCGACCGGCCAGATCCGGGTGGTCGTCGACTTCGCTGAGTACCCGGCGGCCGGACAGCAGAGCCGGCACGGACTGGCCGTGCCGTTCGTCGTGTTCGATGGCGAGCACCCCGCCGGGCTTGAGCAGCCGGGCCGCGCAGCTGACAGCGGGACGGATCACCTCCAGCCCGCCCTCGTCGGCGTAGACCGCGTTCACCGGGTCGTGCCCGGACACCTCGGGGGCCACCCGGGTGCCACGCGGCACGTAGGGCGGGTTGCACACCACCGCGTCCACCAGCCCGTCCAGCTCGGCGAACAGGGCACCGTCGGTGACATCGCCGGAGTACAACCGGATCGCGGTGTCCCCCTCGGCGGTGCGTGCCTCCGCGTTGCGACGCGCCCAGGACAGCGCGACCGGGTCGTTGTCCACGGCGTACACCGTGGCGTCCGGCCTGGCGTTCGCGATGGCCAGTGCCAGCGCGCCCGAACCGGTGCACAGATCGACGACCAGCGGGTCGGGCACGTTCTGCAGGCTGGTGAGCGTCCACTCGAGCAGCAGCTCGGTTTCCGGTCGTGGCACGAACACCCCGGGGCCGACGTCCACGGTGATGCCGCCGACCGCGGCCCAGCCGGTCAGGTGTTGCAGTGGGATGCGCTTGGCTCGCTGGGCGACCAGCTGCCCGATAGCGTCCACCACCGGCGGGTCGACCAGTGGGATCAGGGGCAGGCGGCCGCGTTCCACCCCGAGCACGTGCGCGGCGAGCAGTTCGGCGTCGGTGCGCGGGGATTCCACGCCGGCTTCGGCCAGCAGGCGTTCGGCTTCCAGGATCGCCAGGCGCAACGGCTGTCGTGTCACGGGGGCCAGCCTGCCATGCCGTGCCCCAATTTCGCGTTATGTACTCACGATGCTTTTCTGACACCGTTATTATGGTTGCCGCGACGCGCGGGGCGGAGTCGTCAGGTGGTGGCGGATCGCGCGGCGATGCGCTCGGCACGGTCCGCCTCGCTCAGCGCGTCCAGCACGCCGTCCAGTTCACCGCCAAGCACCTGATCGAGGTTGTACGCCTTGTAGCTCACCCGGTGATCGGAGATCCGATTCTCCGGGAAGTTGTAGGTGCGCACCCGCTCCGAACGATCCACGGTGCGCACCTGGCTGCGCCGCTCCTCGGTCGCCTTCGCCGCCGCTTCCTCCTCGGCGATCGCCTGCAGCCGCGCCTGCAGCACCCGGATCGCCCGCAGCCGGTTCTGCAGCTGGGACTTCTCGTTCTGGCAGGAGACCACGATCCCGGTCGGCAGGTGGGTCACGCGCACCGCGGAGTCGGTGGTGTTCACGCTCTGCCCACCCGGCCCCGAGGACCGGAACACGTCGATGCGCAGATCGTTCTCGTCCACGGTGGCCTCGACCTCTTCCGGTTCCGGGTAGACCAGCACGCCGGCGGCAGAGGTGTGGATCCGGCCCTGCGACTCGGTGGTCGGCACCCGCTGCACGCGGTGTACACCGCCCTCGTACTTCATCCGGGCCCACACACCCTCCGGAGTGTTGCCGCGCCCCTTCACCGAAACGGTGACGTCCTTGTAGCCACCCAGCTCGGTGTCGGTGGCGTCCAGTATCTCGGTCTGCCAGCCCCGAGCTTCGGCGTAACGCAGGTACATCCGCAGCAGATCGCCGGCGAACAGCGCGGACTCCTCGCCTCCCGCCCCCGACTTGATCTCCATGACGACGTCCGATGCGTCGTAGGGATCGCGCGGGAGTAACTGCTCGGCGAGCTTGCTCTCCAGCGCGGGAACGCGCTCCGCGAGCGCCTCGGCCTCGGCCGCGAACGCCGGGTCCTCCCCAGCCAGCTCGCGCGCCGCGGCCAGGTCCCCGCGCGCCGTTTCCAGCTCGCCGATGGTCGTGACAAGGGGTTTCAGTTCCGCGTACCGGCGGCCGAGCTTGCGGGCGAGCCCTTGATCGGCATGCACCGTCGGATCGGACAGCCGTTGCTCCAGCTCCGCGTACTCGGCGAGCAGCGGCCGCAGAGACTGCTCAGTTGCGGCGTCCACCGCTCGCCTCCTTGTTGGTGTGAATGCGATACCGCGCGCATGAAAACGGCGCCCGTCGCGAACACGCGCGTGTTCGTCGTACGGACGCCGTCGGCGAAGCTACTTCTTGCGCTTGCCGTACCGCTGCTCGAACTTCGCGACCCGGCCACCGGTGTCCAGGATCTTCTGCTTACCCGTGTAGAACGGGTGGCACGCCGAGCAGATGTCGACGTGAATGGTGCCGGAAGACTTGGTGCTGCGCGTGGTGAACGTGTCCCCACAGCTGCAAGTGATCTCCGTGGTGACGTACTCGGGGTGAATACCGCTCTTCAACGTGGTGTCCTCTCTACCTAGCCGCCGGGTCCCCGAGCCGAAGCAGCGGGGTGAACCGGTGCCGAACTGGGACGATTTTGCCAGACGCGCTGGCTCAAGGCTGCAACGCGTCCGGGCGCACGGCTATTCCACCGGGCTCCGCGCGCCCGTAACTCGCTACTCCTCTTCCTGACCGGGTGCCGTCTTGGACACCTGCATCAGGAACTCGATGTTCGTCTTGCTCTTCCGCAGCCGGTCAAGCAGCAGGTCGATGGCCTGCTGCGAGTCAAGCGCGTGCAGCACCCGGCGCAGCTTGTGCGTCACCGCGAGCTCGTCCGGCGCGAGCAGCAGCTCTTCCTTCCGGGTGCTCGACTGCAGCACGTCCACCGCGGGGAACGTCCGCTTGTCCGCGATCTTGCGGTCCAGCTTCAGCTCGGCGTTGCCGGTGCCCTTGAACTCCTCGAATATCACGGTGTCCATTGTGGACCCCGTCTCTACCAGCGCGGTGGCGAAGATGGTCAGCGAACCGCCACCCTCGATGTTCCGCGCGGCGCCGAGGAACCGCTTCGGCGGGTACAGCGCCGTGGAGTCCACACCACCGGACAGGATCCGGCCGGATGCCGGTGCCGCCAGGTTGTAGGCGCGGCCCAGCCGGGTGATCGAGTCCAGCAGCACGACCACGTCGTGCCCCATCTCCACCAGGCGCTTGGCGCGCTCGATGGACAGCTCGGCGACCGAGGTGTGATCGGAGGCCGGGCGGTCGAACGTCGAGGCGATCACCTCGCCGTTCACCGACCGCTGCATGTCGGTGACCTCTTCCGGCCGCTCGTCGGCGAGCACCACCATCAGGTGGCACTCCGGGTTGTTCTTGGTGATGGCATTGGCGATGGACTGCAGGATCATCGTCTTACCGGCCTTCGGCGGCGAGACGATGAGCGCACGCTGCCCCTTGCCGATCGGCATCACCAGGTCGATCACCCGGGTGGTCAGCTGGTGTGGCTCGGTCTCGAGGCGCAACCGCTCATTCGGGTAGAGCGGGGTCAGCTTCTGGAAGTCCGCACGGCCGCGGGCCTTCTCCGGGTCGAGCCCATTGATGGTGTCCACTCGGACCAGCGGGTTGAACTTCTGCCGCTGCTGCTCACCCTCGCGCGGCTGCCGGATCATGCCGGTGACGTTGTCACCCCTGCGCAGCCCGTACTTGCGGACCAGCGAGAGCGAGACGTACACGTCGTTCGGCCCCGCGAGGTAACCCGAGGTCCGCACGAACGCGTAGTTGTCAAGCACGTCGAGAATGCCGCCGACCGGCAGCAGCACGTCGTCCTCGCGGATCTCGGTGTCCGCCCCGCCGCCTTCGGGGCGGCCGCCACCCCGGCGCCTGCGGTCCCGGAACCTCCGGCCCCTACGCCGGCCGTCGCCGTCGTCACCGTCGTCGCCGTTCTGCCTGCCGCCCTGCTGACGGTCGTTCTGCCGACCACCTCGGGTGTCCTGGCCACCGCGGGTGTCCTGGCCCTGACCGGTGCGCTGGTTCTCCCGGCCATCCCGGCCTTCGCCGCGCTGCTCGGTACCCTGCTGCGCGCCGCCGTCCTGGCCGCCTGCCGGGCGGTTGGCGCCGCGACGCCGACGGTTGTCGCGCTTCTCGCCGCCGTCCTGCCGGGTGTCCTCGCGGGCCTCACCCTGATCGGTGGCTTGCGTGCTCGACTCGGCCCGGCGATCGTTCCCGCCGGCCTTTCGGGTGCCTTCGGTCGTCGTGGAGTCCTGCATTACCCCGTTCCGAGGCGTCTCGCCTCCTTCTGAGGTGGTCTGTTCGCCCGAACCGACGCTGGCTGGAGCGTCGGTGATCTCCGGCTCATCGGCCGTCTCATTCGTCGGCCGGCTGGCGCGCCTCCTGCTCGGCGCCTTTGGCGGCGGCGCGTCGTCTACCCCGTCCAACGGGAGCGTTTCGGGGCGAGACCGGCCACCCTGATTGTCCTGATGCTCCTTGATGGCAGCGATCAGATCGGTCTTGCGCATCCCGGCCGTGCTCTTGATACCCAGCTCATCGGCGAGTTCCCGGAGCTCGGCGAGCACCATGCCGGAAAGTCCGGAACGGCGCCTGGGTGGCGCGCCACCAGCAGGTGCTTTACCCCCGGAATTCTCCTGCGAGGACGCGTCCCCGGAGGCTGCGGTCGCGGATTCGCCGCTCAATAGATCGGTGTTGCTCACACATGTCCTTCCTGACCGATTCACGCCTCCAACGTGAATCAGCGGACTACCGCCCGCTTCGAATGCGGAACGGTCTTATTCATCCGGTGCGACGAACCTCGACGATATCGCGGACCACACAAGTGGCCCGCCCTATGGCAGGGCCGCCAGCACGGGATTCATCGGTCACCACGGCCCCCGGGTGCCCACCAGCATCGGCTCCGGCCAGTGACGCGGAGACGAAAGCTCAGCAGAAGATGTGGCCCAAGGAAGATCCCCTGGGAACAACACCGGGCGCCCGTGCGCGCGGTGACTGAACACTGCCGAGGGTAGACGTAGCCGGTTCGGGGTGCAACAACCGCCCCCACCTGGCGCGTCGTGCGATGCCACACCCCATGTCACGCCAGCGGCTCCAGGCGTATCCCGTCCCGATCAACCGGAAGCTCACGCACCTCGAACCCGTTGGTGTCCACGTCGGACCCGAGCACGCCGTCCGTGGTGAGCGCAAGCACGGTGGGACCGGCGCCCGAGATCGCCGCGGCGACGCCGCGCTCCCGGAGCCGGTCGATCAACGCGATGCTTTCCGGCAGCGCGGGTTCGCGATAGTCCTGGTGCAGCCGGTCCTCGGTGGCCGGGAACATCAGCTCGGGACGCGCGGTGATGGCGTGCACCGCGAGCGCGGCCCGACCTGCGGCGAACGCCGCGTCGGAGTGCGGGACCTGCTCGGGCAGCAACCCCCGGGTCACTGCCGTCGCGGAACGCACCTGCGGCACCGCGACTACCGGGCGGATCGCCTGATGGGGTTCGGCCCTGCTGGCATGGAAGCCGTCATCGGACCGCCACACCAGCACCAGCCCGCCGAGCAGGCTGGCCGCCGCGTTGTCGGCGTGTCCTTCGAATCGTGCGGCAAGGTTCAGCACACGTTCATGGAACGCATCCGAGGTGGGATCTATTCCAGCCAGCACGAAGCCAGCCGCGGCACCGGCGACGACGGCTGCCGCCGAGGAACCCAGCCCTCGGGAGTGCGGGATGGCGTTACGGCAGTGCACCCGCAGCGTTCCCGCCTCGTGCCCGACCTCCTTGCCGGCGGCACGCAGCGCGCGAAGCAGCAGGTGCCGCTCACTGGTCGGCAGCTGCTCGGCACCCTCCCCGGATACCTCGACCCGGGTTTCACCCCCACCGGAACGCACCGCGACCACGTCGTACAGCCCGAGCGCCATGCCGAGCGCGTCGAAGCCGGACCCCAGGTTGGCTGTGGACGCGGGCACGGTCACGCGCACCCCACGCGCGGCCCCAGCACTCACGCCCGCCTCCCCCTCGGGCACCGGACGCGGCTCGGTCACGAGAGCTCCAGTGCGGTGGCGACCGCGTCCGGATCCACCGGAAGCGGTTCGATCTCGATGTTGTTCTCCAGCGCGGTTGACGGGTCCTTCAGCCCGTTCCCGGTGACGGTGCACACCACGAGCGAGCCGGCCGGCAGCCGACCGTCCTCGGCGGTGGCCAGCAGCCCGGCCACGCTCGCCGCGGACGCCGGTTCAACGAACACCGCCTCGCGCTGGGCGAGCAGCCGGTAGGCGTGCAGGATCCGCTCGTCGGTGACCGCCTCGAACAGCCCCTTGGACTCGTCCTTGGCCTCGACCGCGCTCGTCCACGACGCCGGGCTGCCCACCCGGATCGCGGTCGCGATGGTTTCCGGGTCGCGCACCGGCTCGCCACGCACCAGCGGCGCGGCCCCCGCGGCCTGGAACCCGAACATCCGGGGCGTGGCGGTCAGCAAGCCGTCCTCGAAGTAATCGCCGTAGCCGCGCCAGTAAGCTGTGATATTGCCCGCATTTCCCACCGGCAGGCAGTGCACGTCCGGGGCACGGCCGAGCACGTCGCAGATCTCCCACGCCGCCGTCTTCTGCCCGACGAGCCGTACCGGGTTGACCGAGTTGACCAGCATCACCGGGTGGTCGGCAGCGGTCTTGCGGGCCAGCTCGAGGCAATCGTCGAAGTTGCCGTCCACCTGCAGGATGCGCGCGCCGTGCACCACTGCCTGGGCCAGCTTGCCGAGCGCGATCTTCGCCTGCGGCACGAGCACCGCGCAGGTCAGCCCGGCACGTGCCGCGTAGGCCGCCGCCGATGCCGAGGTGTTCCCTGTCGACGCGCACAGCACCGCCTGGTACCCGGTGGCCAGCGCGTGCGTGATCGCCACGGTCATCCCGCGGTCCTTGAACGACCCGGTCGGGTTCGCCCCCTCCACCTTCAGATACACGGTGCACCCGGTCAGTTCGGACAGGTGCGGCGCGTCGATCAGCGGCGTACCGCCCTCGTGCAGGGTGACGACGTCGGCCCCATCGGGCAGCTCGATCCGATCCGCGTACGCCCGGATGACTCCGGGCCAGCCGCGCCGCACGATCGTCATGGCTCTCCGCCCTCCACCCGCATCACGCTGACCACCTCGTGTACCGCGTCGAGCTTGGCGATCTCATCGACGGTTGACCGTAGCGCCGCGTCGGTCGCGGCGTGCGTCACCACGACCAGGCTGGCGTCCTGATTCCGGCCCCGCTGGCGCACCGCGGCGATGCTCACGTCGTGTGCCGCGAACGCGGCCGCGACCTGGGAGAGCACGCCGGCACGGTCCGCCACGTCGAGGCTGATGTGGTACCGGGTGCACGTTTCGGCGAACGGCCGGACCGGCAACGCCGCGTACGCGGACTCGCGCGGGCCGCGCCCGCCGGCGACCCGGTTGCGCGCCACCGCGATCAGATCGCCGAGCACCGCGCTGGCGGTTGGCGCCCCGCCGGCGCCCTGCCCGTAGAACATCAGCTGACCCGCGGCCTCGGCCTCCACGTAAACGGCGTTGAACGCACCGTCCACACTGGACAGCGGGTGGCGGCGCGGCAGCATCACCGGGTGCACCCGCACGGACACCGCCTCGCCACCTTCGGCCCCGTTCACCCGTTCACAGATGGCGAGCAGCTTCACCGTTCGGTCCAGCGCCTTCGCGGCAGCGATGTCCGAGGAGCTCACTTCGGAGATACCTTCCCGGTGCACATCCGCGGCACTGACCCTGGTGTGGAACGCCAGCGAGGCCAGGATCGCGGCCTTGGACGCCGCGTCGAAGCCGTCCACATCGGCGGTGGGATCCGCCTCCGCGTAGCCGAGCCTGCTCGCCTCCTCGAGGGTTTCCGAGTAGCCGGCTCCGGTCGAGTCCATCGCGGACAGGATGTAGTTCGTGGTGCCGTTCACGATGCCCATCACCCGGGTGATCCGGTCCCCCGCAAGAGATTCTCGCAACGGGCGCAGCAGCGGGATCGCCCCGGCGACCGCCGCCTCGAAGTACAGGTCGGCCCCCGAGGTGTCCGCGGCGGCGAACAGTTCGGCCCCGTGTTCGGCCAGCAGCGCCTTGTTCGCGGTGACAACCGACTTGCCGGCGCGCAGCGCGTTCAGCAGCAACGTGCGGGCCGGCTCGATACCGCCGATCATCTCCACCACGATGTCCACATCGGACTCGACAAGCGCGGTGGCATCCGAGGTGAGCAGTTCGGCCGGCACATCGGGATGCTTGTCCGGGCGGCGCACCGCGACGCCGGCCAGCTCGATGGAGGCCCCGGCACGCGCGGTGAAATCGGCCGCGTGCTCGTGCAGCAGCCGCGCGACCTCGGTGCCCACCGTGCCGTAACCGAGCAGCGCCACCTTCACCGACGCGGAATCGCCCTCCCCGTTCACTGCACCTCCAGACGCAACAGGTCTTCCATGGTTTCGCGCCTGCGAAGCGGCCGAGCCGAGCCGTCCCGTACCGCGACAACCGCCGGCCGGGGCAGCCAGTTGTAGCTGCTGGCCATCGAGTAGCAGTACGCGCCGGTGGCGGCGACCGCAACCAGGTCACCGGGTCCAAGGTTGTCCGGCAGCCAGCAATCGCGGACCACGACGTCGCCGGATTCACAATGCTTACCGACCACGCGGGAAAGCGTGGCCGCCGCGCCGGGTTCGCTTCCCCTGGAAACCAGCCGGCAGTCGTACACCGCGTCGTACAGCGCGGAGCGGATGTTGTCGCTCATCCCGCCGTCCACGCTTACGAAGCGCCGCTGGCTGTCCACGCCGAGCACCACGTCCTTGATGGTGCCCACCTCGTACAGCGTTACCGTGCCGGGCCCGACGATCGCCCTGCCCGGCTCCACCGCGACCCGCGGGATCGGCAGCCCAGCGTGATCACATTCCTTGGCCACGATGTTGTGTAGCTGGTCTGCCAGCATCTCGGGCGGCGGCGGGTCGTCCTGCGGCACGTAGGCGATGCCGAGCCCGCCACCGAGGTCCACAGTGGACACGGTGTCCAGCGCGTCGGCGCCGAGTTCGTCACGCAGATCCGAGAGCAGCCCGATCACCCGGTGGGCCGCTACCTCGAACCCGTCCGCGTCGAAGATCTGTGACCCGATGTGGCTGTGCAGCCCGTTCAGCCGCAGTGTCGGTGACTTCAGCGCCCGGCGCGCCGCCTCCATGGCATCCCCGGTCGCCAGCGAGAAACCGAACTTCTGGTCCTCGTGCGCGGTGGCGATGAACTCGTGGGTGTGCGCCTCGACACCAACGGTCACCCGGATCATCACCGGCTGCACGGCGTCGTACCGAGCGGCGATCGCCTCCAGCCGCGCGATCTCGTAGAACGAGTCGAGCACGATCGTGCCGACACCGCGCGCGATCGCTTCCTCCAGTTCCGCTGGCGACTTATTGTTGCCGTGGAAGGTGATCCGCTGCGGCGGGAATCCCGCGTGCAACGCGGCGGCGAGCTCGCCGCCGGTGCACACGTCGAGGCTCAGCCCCTCCTCGGCCACCCACCGCGCGACCTGCGTGGACAGGAACGACTTCGCCGCGTAGTGCACCAGGGTCGGGTCACCGAACGCCCGCGCGTGCTCCGCGCAGCGCGCGCGGAAGTCCGCCTCGTCCACCACGAACAGCGGCGTGCCGTAGGTCTCCGCGAGCTCGCGGACGTCCACCCCGGCGATCCGCACCGCGCCGTCGGCTCCGCGGTCCGCGCTGCGCGGCCACACCCGCTCGTGCAACCGGTCCAGATCCTCCGGTGTGGACGGTCGGGTTCCCGCGGTGTCGGTGTGCGGCAGTACATCCGCGTGTAGTGGTCCTGCTGGGTGCGCTCTCATCTCACATCCGTTCCGGGGCGGTCACACCGAGCAGCCCCAGCCCGTTGGCCAGCACCTGCCGGGTCGCGGCGCACAGCCGGAGCCGCGCGGTGTGGATCGCGCCGGGCTGCTCGTCGCCCTGCGGCAGGATCCGGCACGAGTCGTAGAATTTGTGGTACGCGCTCGCCAGGCTCTCCAGGTACCTGGCGACGCGATGTGGCTCGCGGAGCGCGGCGGCCGTGGCCACCACTTCGCGGAACTCACCGAGTGTACGGATGAGCTCGCCCTCCCGCTCGTGCGAGAGCAGCCCGTAGTCGACCTCGTCGTTCCGGTCCGCACGAAGGCCGAGATCTTCGGCGTTGCGCAGCACCGAGGAGAGCCGGGCGTGTGCGTACTGCACGTAGAATACCGGGTTTTCGTTGGTGCGCTTACGAAGCAGATCCAGGTCGATGTCCAGGGCCGAATCCACCGACGAGCGGACCATGGCGTAACGGCCGGCGTCCACACCGACCGCGTCGACCAGATCATCCAAGGTCACGACCGTGCCGGCCCGCTTGCTCATCCGCATCGGCTGCCCGTGGCTGACCAGGTTCACCATCTGTCCAATGAGGACTTCCACGACGCCGGGATCGTCCCCGAAGGCGGCGGCCGCGGCCTTCAGCCGTGCGATGTAGCCGTGATGGTCCGCACCGAGCATATAGATGCATAGATCGAAGCCCCGGCCGCGCTTGTCGAGCAGATAGGCGAGATCGCCCGCGATATAGGCGGGTGTGCCGTCACTCTTGATGACCACCCGATCCTTGTCGTCCCCGAATTCGGTGGACCGCAGCCACCATGCCCCTTCGGCGAAATACAGCTTGTCGGAATTCGTCAGCCGCCGCACCGCGGCGGTCACCGCGCCCGACGAGTGCAGCGAATCCTCATGGAAGTAGACGTCGAAGTCGGTGCCAAACTTGTGCAGGCTGTTCTTGATCTCGTCGAACATCAGCCGCACCCCGGTGCCGCGGAACAGTTCGTGGCGCTCGTCGGCCGGCAACGACAGCGCGTCCGGTCGCTTGCGGAGCACCTCGCCCGCGATGTCCGAAATGTAGGCACCCGCGTAACCGTCCTCAGGAGCCGGCTCGCCCTGCGCGGCCGCGATCAGCGAGCGGACGAACCGGTCGATCTGCGCACCCGCGTCGTTGAAGTAGTACTCGCGCGTCACGCTCGCGCCCTGGGCGGCGAGGATCCGGCCGAGGGCGTCGCCGGCCGCGGCCCACCTGGCGCCGCCGAGGTGAATGGGACCCGTCGGGTTCGCCGAGACGAACTCCAGGTTGATCGTCCGGCCGGCGAGCGCGTCACCGGTTCCGTAGCGCTCCGCCTCGCCGATCACTTCGGCCACGATCGCGCCCTGGGCGTCCGCGGCCAGCCGGAGGTTGAGAAATCCCGGCCCGGCGACCTCGACGCTGTCCAGCCCATGGCTGCCGCCGAGTTGCTCGGCAAGCGCCTCGGCCAGCTCGCGCGGCGCCAGCCCCACCTCCTTCGCGACCTGCAGCGCCAGGTTGGTGGCATAGTCACCGTGCGCGGGGTTACGCGGCCGCTCGACGGTCACCACGTCCGGCAGCACGCCGGCATCCAGCCCTCGACTGGAGAGCACGTCGGCGGCGACGGAACGAACCAGGTCAGCAAGCGCAGCGGGGGTCACCTTCGGCAGTCTAAGGAGCGCGAGTCGGACCGCCCTAACGGGCCGAGGTAGCCCTGGTCGGGAGCCGCCCGCGGGGCAGCCAAACCCGCCCGAAGCCGTCCGGCCACCATCCCCCAGAATTGACTGGGATCAGACACCGTCAGCTTAGGGTGTCGGTGTGATGGGGGATCTCCGCGGGTGAGCCAGCGCGGTGACCGGACAACACGACTGAGACGCGGGTAGCGAGATGGTCAGCGGCAAGAAGAAGCGAGGCGGCGGGTCCAAGTCCGCCACCAAGGCGGCCCGCGCCGCGGTGACCGCCAGCAAACCGAAACCATGGGGAACGATCATCGCGATCGTCGCGGTCCTCCTGCTGGCGGGCGGCGTATTCGGCTACGCGTACATACAGATCTCGGAGAACAACAAGTTCCGGGTCTCCGAGGACAACCAGGATCCGTCCGAGAGCATCGCCGGCGTGGTGCGGAAGGAATACCCGGCCGGCAAGCATGTCACCGCCAATGAGCGGGTTGCCTACGACCAGAGCCCACCGTTCGGCGGGCCGCACGACGAGGTCTGGGCGGACTGTGAGGGCATCGTCTACCCGAAGCCGGTGCGCTCCGAGAACATGGTGCACGCGCTGGAACACGGGGCGGTGTGGATCGCCTACAACCCCGACCAGGTCAAGGGCCAGGCGCTGAACAAGCTCAAGCAGCGCACCGAAGGCCAGCAGTTCACCATGCTCTCGCCGTACCCCAGGCTGGACAAGCCGATCTCGCTGCAATCCTGGGGACACCAGCTCAAGGTGAGCAGCGCGGATGACGAGCGCATCGATCAGTTCATCAAGTCATTGCGCCGCAACCAGTATCAGTACCCAGAGGTGGACGCGACCTGCGGCCCTATACCGGGCAGGTTCGACCCGAACAATCCACCGACCGAGCCGGCCGCCCCGCCGGGGCCGGAGGCCAAGCCGATGAATTTCGGCGGTGATCCGCAGGCGCAGCAGGACATGGGCGGCGGGCAACAGGCGCCGGCCGGGGGCTGAACGAATGGCCGACGACGAGACAACCGACCGGACCGGCGAAGAACAAGGCGAACCTGATGAATCGGCCGGCGAGGCCGGGCGCTTCGAGGGATCGGCGTCGGCCGGCTGGCGCAGGATCTCGATCATCGCGGCCAGCGCTGTGGCCCTGCTGCTGATCGGTGCCGCCGCGGGGATGCTGCTGACCAGGTCCGTGGTGGACAAGCCGGTAACGCCCGAAAGCGGTTCGGTGGACGTCGGGTTCAGCCAGGACATGTCCGTGCATCACCTGCAGGCGGTGACGATGGCCAACATCGTCCGGGAACGCTCGCGGGATCAAACCATCCGGGGTATCGCGTTCGACATCGCCAGCACACAGCTCGGGCAGATCGGCCGGATGAAGGGCTGGCTGACCCTGTGGGGGCAGCCCGAGCAGGCGCTGAGCACGGAGCACATGAAGTGGATGTCCGGGTCGGCCGGTAATGAGCACGGGCACGGCGCGATGGGCGGTGACTCCAGCTCCGGCTCCGGCAGCTCCGGTGGCTCCGGCAGCTCGATGCCCGGGATGGCGTCGAAACAGGAGATGGCCAAGCTGCGCTCGCTGTCCGGTAAGCAGCTGGACGTGTTCTTCCTGCAGCTGATGCTCCGGCACCATCAGGGCGGCGTCCCGATGGCCGAGTACGCGAAACAGCACGCCAGCGTCGCCGCGGTGCGCGCGCTGGCCAGGAGCATGCTGGCCAGCCAGGGCAACGAGATCGACCTGATGACCACGATGCTGGAGCAGCGCGACGCGAAACCGTTGCCCGCGCCCAACTAACGGCGGCGGTGGGCAGCTACCAGTTGAGCTCGGTGCACCGGCCCGTGGCGTGCATCGGTTCGACCTGCAGGGTGGCGTGTTCGATGCGGTAGTCCTCGACGAGCAGCCGCTGCGCCGCGGCCAGCACACGGGAGATTTCCGCGTCCTGCCGGATAGCCAGATGCGCCGAAGCCACCTCCATTCCGGAGGTCAGCGTCCAGACGTGCAGGTCGTGCACGTCCACCACGCCGGGCAGACGCTCGAGCTCCGCGCCGATCTCCGTGACGTCCACCCGCTCCGGCGCGTGCTGGAACAGGATGCGAAGGGCCCTGCGAGCCAGCGTGTAGGTGCGTGGCAGTACGAACAGCCCGATCGCCACACCGACGATCATGTCCGCGTAGACCCAGCCGAACAGCAGTGTGACGGCGCCGCTGAGTAGCACGCCGAACGAGCCGATCAGGTCGGCGAGCACCTCGAGGTAAGCGCCGCGCACGTTCAGGCTTTCCTTTGCCCCGCTGCGCAGCAACACGAACGAGACAAGGTTGGCGAGCAAGCCGGCCGCGGCCGCGAGCAGTACCGGCAGCCCCGGCACCTCGGGTGGGTCGCCGATCCTGGAAACCGCCTCGATGATCACGTAGCCGGCCACGCCGAACAGCAGCACCGCGTTTCCCAGTGCGGCAAGGACTTCCGCGCGGTAAAGGCCGAATGTTCGGCTGGCCTTGCTGCTGGCACGCCTGCCAACCAGGATCGCGGCGAGCGCCATGCCGATCCCGATGACGTCGGTCAGCATGTGCGCGGCGTCCGAGATCAACGCGAGCGAGGAGGTCGCGATACCGATCACGAACTCGAGCACCATGAAGCCAGCGCCGATCGCGAGCGCCAGGATCAGCCTGCTGAGGTAGCGGCTCGAGGCGCTCTGCGCAGCAGCGCCCCCGTGCCCGTGGCCCTGCCCCATCAATCGCCTCCGCCCGATCGCATATCCTGGAAAGTATAGCGATATGCGCATGTATGCAATACAGGTGAGGCTATCTTCACTTGGGGTCCATCGTAGCGCTACGACCATGGCATGCGCGGCTCCGGGGAATGTGGGCGGTTCCTGGGAGCCCGCCCGCTTCGAAGCCGCCGCCCATGCGCTACGCTTTCCCGGTCGCGATCGCGATGAGCCCTCGTAGCTCAGGGGATAGAGCACCGCCCTCCGGAGGCGGGTGTCGCAGGTTCGAATCCTGCCGAGGGCGCCCAGGTCAGTGGCGGTTTGTACGTCGCCAACTCACTTCGCATGACCCATTTCATGACCCAAGGGGCCTTATTCTTGGGCCATGACGCGTTCCAAACGAGGCAAGAAACGCCCGGCCGCGGGGACCATCGACGAGCTGCCGAGCGGCGCTCTCCGAGTTCGGGTCGAAGGCGGCATCGACCCGGTCACAAAGCGTCGGTTCAGACCGACCGAGATCATTCCGGCCGGAGCTGACGCCAAGGACCGCGCGAACGCCGCACTGATCCGAATGCTCAATGAGGTCAACGAGCAACGGCATCCAAAGACCAACGCCACGGTCAACCAGCTGCTCGACAAGCACCTCGATCTGATGCACGTCGAGGAGACCACCAAACGCAACCTCCGGCGCTACGCCAAGAGCCACATTCGCCCGCTGATCGGCGAGGAGAAAGTCGGCCGGATCGATGCCAACATCCTCGACTCGCTCTACGCTGAGCTGTTGCGCTGCCGGGTGCATTGCCGCAACAAGCGCTTCACCGACCACCGAACGCCTCGAAAGCACGAATGCGACACGCGCTGCCAGCCGCACACGTGCAAACCCTTGGCGGCGTGGACGGTGCGGAAGATCCACTTCCTGTTGTCCGGTGCCTTCGAACGCGCCGTCCGGTGGAAGTGGATATCCGCCAACCCAGCGACGCAAGCTGACCCGCCCCCGGCACCGACACCCGATCCGCAGCCCCCCACCGCGGAGGAAGCCGCACGGATCCTGAACCAAGCGTGGAAGGACCTCGACTGGGGCACGCTCGTCTGGACCGTGATGACAACCTCACCTCGCCGAGCCGAGATCTGCGGATTGCGCTGGCGGCACTTCGACGCCGACCGGCAGCTGCTCACCTACCACCGGAACATCGCCCAGGACGGCACCGACATCTGGGAGAAGGACACCAAAACCCACCAACGGCGCAATATCACGCTCGATCCTGAGACTGTCGCTGTGCTCAGCGACTACCGCCAGCGCTACTCGGAACGCGCCGCGGCGCTCAGGCTGAGCATCACGCCCGCCTCGTTCATCTTCTCCCTCGACCCCGCAGGCAAAACCAGCCTCCGACCCGCCTCGGTGACGCAGCGATACAACCGCCTCGCCCAACGACTCGGCATCAAGACCACCCTGCACAAACTGCGGCACTACTCGGCCACCGAACTCATCGCCGCCGGCGTCGACATCCGCACCGTCGCCGGCCGACTCGGACACTCCGGCGGCGGCACCACCACCCTGAAGGTCTACGCCGCCTGGGTCTCCGAAGCCGACCAACGCGCCTCCGCAACACTGCTCACCCGAGTACCGGAACGCCCCGCTCCCCCACCCACACCCGCCGAACGCGCCAAGGCCAACCCGCAAGCACCGTACGAACACATCGCGGCCCAGCTACGCCACGAAATCCTCGCCGGCGAGCGCGAGGACAAGTCCCTAGCACCCTCCGTCAAGCAGCTCGCCGAGCAACACGGAGTGGCCGAAGCGACCGCCCACCGGGCTATCGGCCTGCTCAAGACCTGGGGGTTGGCAGAAGCAAGCCGAGGTCGGCGGACCGTGATCATTCGCCCCGCCGAGCCGGTCGCCGAAGAATCAACGCCACCCATCGGGGATGAACCTGCCGCAGTATCGACGGGCGACACACTGCTCGACCTGCGCCTGCTCTGCCTGGGTGAAGAAGTCCGTACTTTCACGGCCAAAGCCGATCCATCGGATGAGGGCCATCTGCACCGCCTACTCGCCGGCGCTGCCCGGCGGCACAATGGCGAAGACATCGACCTGAACGACTACGAACTCGAAGTACGGCAAGCCGGCGAAGCAACCCTGCTGACCCGGTTCGCGGCCTTAGATCCGCTGCGAGCCGGGTGAGGGTGTCAGTGTCCCCAGCGGCTCAGTGCGTCGCGAACGTCGGCACGCTGTCGCGCCGGCCGCGCGGGATGGAAGCGGTGCGCGGGCAGTGCGACGACGTTCTGACGTTCGTGTCGACGATCATCCAGGCCACGGTGCGCGCTGTGCGCGCCAGCCGCTCCGATGGAAAGTCGGATACAGCACCTCGGCCATGACGAACGCGGCCGTAGAACAGGGGAGGTGCCACTACCGGACGGCCGGAATTTCTGGACCACGACTGCTCTACCGCACGTGCAGAGGAGTTCGGACATCTGTGCATTCGGCTCCGGACAGCGACATGAACTCTATGAACCGAGCAGGAACGTCAAGAAATCCAGTCTTTGGACTCTAACCTGACGCCTTTTGTCGTGGCCGCATGCGTGGCGTTGGGGTGTACTCCAACTGGGCGGACAGGTCACGGGTGTTCGAGAACGAAGCGTTCTGCGAATCGCGACAGTTCGTCGTGTTGTTCGTTCGGACCTGAGGCTGTGGCGCTGACGACGACGCGGGTGACGCCCTGCGCGGCGAAGGCTTCGAGCCGCTCGTCGGTCATGTCGATTCCGCCCCAACGGGTGTATTCGAGGCCATCCGGATCACGCCCGGCATCCTTGGCCGTCGAGCGAGCCAGTTCCCACTGGGCCGCGCGTTCCTGGGGGACCACCATCCCACCCGCGAAGTACCCGTCACCACGCAGACCGACCCGGCGTGCCGCCGCCTGACTCGATCCACCGACGTGGATGGGTAGCGTCGTGCTCTGGTACGGCTTCGGGAACTGCACAAGGTTGTCGAACGAGAAGAATTCACCCCGGAAACTGACGCCCTCCTCGCCACCCGCCCACAGCAGGCGCAACACATCGATCGCTTCATCGGCACGTCGTCCGCGTGCGCGGAAAGCGACGTTGGTGGCCGTGGCCTCCTCCGGCAGGGTGCCCAATCCCACTGTCAGCAACCGCATCCGGCCTTTGGACAACACATCGATGGTCGCCAACTGCTTGGCGAGCACCACCGGGTGCCGATACGGCAACAACAGCACGCCCGTGCCCAGTAGGAGCCGCTCGGTCGCCGCGGCAACATAGGCGAGGGTCTCGAGCGGGTCGAGGAACGGCAGTGACGGCGGGACCTCAACGTTATGGAGCCGCGCTCCGGGATACAGGACCAGGTGCTCAGGCAGGTATAGGCCCTCGAATCCGCACGCCTCCGCATGGCGCGCATAGGCGACGATCCGGTCCGGATCGTCGCCGAAGTGGGAGGTGGAGTAGTTGACTGCGAACTTCATGCCTTGCCCTCCCGGCGGACTGCCCGTGCCGCCGCTCAGTGCCTGAATGCCGGCGCCCGGAACTCCACGCAGGCGCGTGTCGTCAGGTCCGACAGTTGTCCGCATGGACAACCTGTCACAACGTCACGAAATTCCCGAACCAGGACAACGGGATCCGGTCCTGTTGAAGCGAGAGCATCCCCCGTCCCCGAGCCGTCCAGCCAGCACCCACCCCGAAAGACGAAACACCAAGAGGTAGTGCACACGAGTTCAGACATCCGTGCAGGCGACTGCGGACATTGACAGCACCCGCCTGGACCGAGTCGGGCGCTCGACCGCGCATCTCGTCTCGCTCCTGGACGAGTTCCGGCAACGCGACGTCGCGTTCCGGTTCCTGGAGCAGGGCATCGACACCACCACCGCCGAAGGCCGGATGGTCTACCGGATGCTGGCCGCGGTCGCCGAGTTCCAGCGCGACCTCATCGTGGCCAACACCAACGAGGGCCTAGCGGCCGCCCGCGCCCGCGGCCAGAAGGGCGGTCGGCGACCGAAGCTCACTGCGCATCAGGCCGAGCTCGCCCAGCAGCTCTACGACGCACGCGAGAAAACCGTCCACGAGATCGCCGACCTGTTCACCGTGCCCCGCAGCACGATCTACGGCTACCTCAACAAGGCCGACCAGCCCTCCGGTGCTTAGCGGATGATCCTGTACGGCTGCTACTCAGACCCCCTTTCGGCGACAGTTGCGGCGCCTTGTCCGGCTCGCGGTCGGCCCGCCTGTCCAGCGCCTCGGCTGTTTCGGCTTTCCCATGAGCGACTTCACGGTGCTCCCGCCACGCCATCTCGTCCGGATCTGACGGCGGCTTGTTGGGATCAACCACGAAACCCAAGGCTAGAGCAGGCACCGACACGATCAATACAGCTCACGGGAATTCAGTCCCTAGTGTCGTTGCCTGGGCCGTGATGCAGCGGGGCGATACGGTTCGGATTGCTCGACATGCGCACGTTGGGCTTGTGATCATGCACCATTTCCGGACCTCAGCCCAGGAGGGACCTCTACCGTGACTGCGTCACAACCGCCAGACCTGCACCTCAACGACGGCCGGTGGGAGCCGGCGGACGTGCTCGCGGACTGCCCAAACATGGCGGTCCTGGCCGAGGAGCTGAAATCGCAAGGGGTGGGAATCGTTTCTGACGGTCGGCGCCCCCGAGGCGGGCCTGGGGCTGCAGTCGTGGCGGCGCTACCACAAGGAACAGCCAACCGAATACCTGCTCGAGGTAGGTGACCCACACACCACCTCGCCGTTCCTGGTGGTCAACAGCTTCCCCGAGCTGATGGACCTGATCGCCCGGTGGGCGCCAGCGGTGCAGGCCGCCACGATCACCCACGTAATGGAGCAGGTCTGGGGCCTCGACTTGCAGGACTACGGGCTGGTAGAGACCGTGGCCGCACGAGCCGCCTACGGCTCTAACCAGGTTCTCGCGCGGATGCAAAGAGACAAGTAAGCTGCCGACGCCCAGCAGGCTCGCGAGACCACACGCCGGCGGCGCGGGGTGGATGATGACACACTCCGGGTGTGCCCGTGATCGACGAGGACGCGCTGCGTGCGCTGCAGACGCTGGAGGATGCTGACCGGGCGGTGCTGGGGGCGCGGGAGACGGCTCAGGCGCTGACAGGCTGGATGAGTCGCGACGCGGACCATCGCCATTTCCAGGTGGAGTGGCAACAGGTGCCGCGGCGTGGCGCACCTCGATGAGGCGGCGGGCGTTCTGGTCGATGCGGACGCGGCGTTGGAGTATCGCTCGCTGCGTGCGCTGACGTCGCTGGCCGGTGCGGTGCTGTGGACGGTGTTGCGGATCCAGGACGGCCAGGCGGTGACCCGCGCGCAGATCGTGGCGGCCGCCACCGCCACGGACACTCCGGTGGCACAGCTGCGGGATTGGGTCACTCGGCTCGATTCGGAGCGCTTGACCGGCGCGTTGCGGCTGGAGTACCCAACACCTGACTCGGCGCCGAGCCCGACCCTGGCCACGCATACCGAAGTGCTCCCGTGCATGCGCAGCGCGCTATCCCAAGCGTGCGAGGACCCGTACACCGAACCGGGTGCATGCTTGGAGGACCTGCTGATCGCCTCCTCGGCATATGTGGAGGCGGCGCGTGATGCCCTACGGCTCGGCGTTGGCCGCCTCGTGCAGGATATGCGTCGCCATCGCGACGGCCTGCCCGTTACCGAGCGCGGGTAGCCCCCGGCGGGCTGCTGGCGATGACGAACGCCAGCCGCGCCGCGCGTAGATCGCTACTCCGACGGCTGCTCTTGCTCGTAGCCTTCGCGCGCACAATGCCGCACGTCTGCCGTGATCGTTTCCCAACAGGCTCAGCTGCCTGCGGATGGGTGCCGATGGCCACCCGCACACTGGGCCGCCTTCTGGAAGTTCGAGGCGTGAACCAAGCGCCGAGCTGGCGCCAGGCGGTACACTGCCCGGCATGAGTCAGCCGGACCTGTCCCGCCGTGTCGACCGCACGGAGAGCGACCTCACCGCGATCGCGGACACCGTGGTGGACATCAAGGAGACGGCGGACGCGCACACGACCACGCTGGCTGAGCATGGCCGCGAGCTGGGTGAGATTCGGCAGGAGCAGGAACGGCAGGCCGTGACGCTAGCCGACATTCAGCAGACCCTCACTGCGATCGTGAACCGGCTCGACCAGCGCTGAACATTCCCCAAGCGCACCACCAGCGGCCGTGACCTCGTCGAGCAGAACGTGACCGACCAGCTGACGGATCTGGACCTGGGCGGGCAGATCCCAGGTGTTGCTTGGCCTATTCTCCATGTACGACACGAAAGTCGGGGCGCTCAAGCAACGCACCGGCATTGAATGACACGGAAGCGGTGCGTTCAGCCCATGGTTAAACCCGTGCGAGCGGCACCGTAGACGTCGCCGCGGCCTCGCCGATCGCCCCACACGAACGCGGTTAGCGATCGTCCAGCAGGTCGCTTACGTGCACACTCAGCGCGTCCGCGATCGCGTACAACGTGTCCATCGTCGGGTTGCCCCCGCTGCGCTCCAAATGCGCCAGCCACGCCCGACTCATCCCGGAGCGGTCCGCCAGCTCATCTTGAGTCACGTCACGGGCGCGCCGGAGCTGACGCACACGCTGACCAACGGCGCGACGCCGGAGGCGCCGAAGCCGCTCGCCCTCGTCGTCCTCCTCCTCAGACACGGAGTGAGCCTACGTGATGATCACCCAGCAGATTGCGAAGTTGTATCGGCGCCGTGTCGGACCCCACGACACCATCGGTATGGACGCAGCTGGACGGATGGCAGGCCCTCGCCCGGCTGCTCACCGACGCGCCGATCGCGTCGTGGGTCGACGAATCCGGCCACGTCACCTTCCAACGGCCCAGCGGCCACGTGGCAGCGGTGATCTACGAGCGGCCCGTGGCCCAGCTGCTGACCCAGACCCCCGCCGCGCTGCGCACCCTCACCGAGGCACTGGGCACGATCTACAGCGCCCACCGTCCGCGATCCACGCAGGATCCCACCTGCGTGGAATGCGGACGGCCCTCCCCCTGCCACACCCGCGAGCTGCTGGAAGCGCGACTCCTCCCCCGCCCCCGAAATCCACGATGATGGCGACGCGACTCGTCATGACCAAACGGCGAGCAGCCCGGCGCGCGACGGCCGGATGGCACGTCAACGTATGGGCCGTCGTCCTCCGCGCCGACGTCCGCGTGCTGCTGTTGCGGCGACGCCGCCGCGAACACCCTCCGGCCTGCACACTGCCCGGCGGCCCCGCACCCGCCGGGCACGATCGATCACTCGCGCCACGCTCGAGACTCATGTAGGACGACGTCGCGGAGATACCTCCTCGCCGCGGCGCCACACCGCCCAGGTGAGCGGAACGCCCGGCCGGTAGGCCAGGTGCGTCGCCGACGGCGCGTCGAGCACGTGCACGTCCGCCCGCGCGCCGACCCGCAGCGTGCCGACCGCGCCGTCGCCGGTGTCGCGCCGCAGGGCGCGTGCTCCGCCCGCGGTGGCGGCGTGTACCGCCTCCGTGACCGAGAGGCCCATCTGCAGCACCGCCGTCGTAACGCAGAACGCCATCGACGTCGTGTACGAGCTGCCGGGGTTGGCGTTGCTGGCGAGCGCGATCGTGGCTCCGGCGTCGAGCAGCCGGCGCGCGGGCGCGAGTGGCTGCCTCGTCGACAGGTCGCATGCGGGCAGCAGGGTCGCGACGGTGTCGGAGCCCGCGAGAGCGTCGACGTCGGCGTCGGAGAGGTACGTGCAGTGGTCGACGCTCGCGGCGCCGTGCTCGACGGCGAGCCGCACGCCGGGCCCCTCGCCGAGCTGGTTGCCGTGTACCCGGAGTCCGAGACCCTGCTGCCCGGCGGCCCGCAGGACCTTCGCCGAGTCGTGCTCGTCGAACGCGCCGCGCTCGCAGAACACGTCCGCCCAGCCGACGTACGGTGTGACGGCGTCGAGCATCTCGCCGCGGACGAGGTCCACATAGGAGTTCGGGTCATGGCCGGGCGGCACGAGGTGCGCGCCGAGATAGGTGACCTCGTCAGCGAGCTCGGCGGCGATGCGTGCAGACCGCTCTTCGTCTACTGTGGACAGTCCGTAGCCGGTCTTGGTCTCGACGCACGTCGTGCCCTGCGCGTACGCCTCGGCGAGGTGGCGGGCGAGGTTGGCGCGGAGCGCCGCGTCGGACGCGCCGCGCGTCGCCTCGACGGTCACGGCGATTCCGCCTGCCTCGTAAGGCTTTCCCGCCATGCGCGCCTCGAACTCCTCGGTGCGGTCGCCCGCGAACACGAGGTGCGTGTGGCTGTCGACCCAGCCGGGCAGCACCGCCCTGCCATCGACGTCGACGACGTCGTCGGCCGCGGGTGCGGCGCCCGCGTCGCCGAGCCACGCGACGCGGGCGCCCTCCAGCACCAGCGCGGCGTCGTGCAGCGTGCCGAGCGCGGGATCGCTTGTCGTCAGCTCGCCGATGCCGGTGAGCAACGTCGACCTCGCCGCTGTCGTCATGATCGCCAGAGCCTCTCGATCTCGTCGGTGAGCACCGCGTGTGGTCGTTCTATCAGCCGGTGCTGCCTGTCACGGACGATCGCGCGTCCAGCCACGAGCAGGTCGGTGACGTCCGCCGCGCCGGCCGCGAAGAACACGCCGTCGGCTTCGATGCCCGCCGTGCGCGGGGACCGGAGGTCGACGGTCACGAGGTCGGCCCGCGCGCCCGGTTCGAGCCGTCCCGCGTCGGGCATGCCGAGCGCGTCGTGCGCGGTCGCGGCGGCCAGCAGCTCGTCGACGGCGAACCGGCCGCGTGCCTCGGCGGCGAGCCGGTCGTTCAGCTCAAGCGCGCGGGTCTCCTCGAACGGGTCGATGACGGCGTGGCTGTCGCTGCCAAGGCACAGCCGCACGCCGCGCTCGGCGAGCGACGTCGCCGGGCCGATGCCATCGCCGAGGTCGCGCTCGGTGGTGGGACAGAAGCACGCCCGCGTGCGCGAACGGGCCAATGTCGACATGTCTCCGTTCGTGAGGTGCGTGGCGTGGACGGCTGTCGTGTTCGGTCCGAGCACGCCGTTGTCGTCGAGCACGCGGGTCGGTGTCCTGCCGAGCGCGCGAACCGAGTCCTCATTCTCCGCGCGCTGTTCCGAAAGGTGCACGTGCAGCGGTCTTCCGTTCGCGCACTCCGCGACGACGGACAGCGCGCGCTCGGGGACCGCTCGCACCGAGTGCACGGCGGCGCCGAGTACGACGTGGTCCGCTCGCGGCGAGAACCCCGTCACGCGTTCCGCCCACGCCTCGGCAGTTCCGTCGCCGAAGCGCGGCTGGACGCCGCGCAGCTCGACGTCGAAGCCGCCCGCGAGGTAACAGGTGTCGAGCAGGCACAGCCGGATCCCCGCATCGTCGGCGGCTGCCACGAGCGCGGCGCTCATCGCGTGCGGATCGGCGTACGGCGTTCCACCGGCCGCATGGTGCAGGTAATGGAACTCCGCGACGCTCGTGTACCCGGCGAGCACCATCTCCCCGTAGACGCCGCGCGCGAGCCGGTAGTACGAATCGGGATCGAGCCGTTCGGCGAGCGCGTACATCCGTTCCCGCCAGGTCCAGAACGTGCCCCGGTCGTGATGGGTCCTTCCGCGCAGCGCCCGGTGGAACGCGTGCGAATGGACGTTCGCGAGGCCGGGAAGGGTGAGCCCTTCGCGAACAGAACCCGTGCGCGGCTGGCCCGTTGACACCACGGTGATCCGCCCGTCGGCGACGTCGATCCGCACGCCACTGGCCACCCCGCCGGGCAGCCACGCGTGCTCGCACCAGTACGTGCTCGACCCTGTCACTGGCACAGTCACTGGCATAGCCGTTCCAGCACGGTGGCGAGCGCCGCGCCGCCACGGTCGACGTCGTCGGCCTCCGCGAACTCTTCGGGGGCGTGGCTGATGCCCGTCGGGTTGCGGACGTAGAGCATCCCCGAAGGGACCTGCGCGGCGAGGATGGCGGCGTCGTGACCGGCGCCCGTCGGCAGCGCGGGCACGCCGCCGAGCGTGCGCCCGGTGGTCAGGGTGCGCAGGCGCAACAGCATCAGCGCGCGCACGACCTCCGGCTCGACCAGGGGCCCCGCGCCCGCCGCGTGCGACCGGATCAGCGAGCGTTGCAGGTCCGTTCGACGGTCGGCGGGAATGTGTTTCGTCGCGAGCGCGCCGAAGCCGGTCGAGATGCCGTAGGTCGGCCGTGTCCCCTCGGCGAGCGCTTCGACGTGCGCCCGCGCGCTCGCGAGGTTCTTCTCGGCGACCGCGTCGAACCCCACGGCGGCTCCGTCGCGGACGACGTCGAGCACCTGTTCCCTGCTCAGCGGCGACGCGCCGAGCGCTACCTCGTGTGGCATACCGCCTATTGCACCCGGCCACGCGGGGCGCATCATCACCTTCTCACCCGGTTGTGTCTCGGATACCAGACAGCCAACTACCCGGAGAAGAGGAGCCGATCGGAGCGCCCGCCCTGCTACGTGGCCTCGCGATGCTCGACGTACGCGCGCGGCACGCGTCTCGACGGTGCGCTCGGACAGGTAGAGCCGCCCGGCGATCTGGCGGTTGCTCAGGCCCTCCGCGACAAGGTCGGCGAGTTCCTCCTCGCGTGCCGACAACGATGCCCGGCCGCCGCGGCCA
>WHSZ01000023.1 GCA_009379845.1 Pseudonocardiaceae bacterium
CGCCGCCACATCTCCGCGTAGCTCTCGCGGTCCTTGCGGCGGTCCTTCGTGCCGTATTCGATGAACGTGCCGATGGCCGCGTCCACCACGGCGTGGTTGTTCCACCAGGCGTAGCGCAGGTCGCGTTCGAGCAGCTGGTGGTTGCTCTCGTCGGACAGCGCCATCAGCAGCGTCGCGTAGCCGTTGCTGATGTGCCGGGATTCGTCGGACTGCACGGAGTGGAACACCGTCGGCAGCAGGTAGTCGCCGTTCGCGGCTGCTTCCGCTGGCATGGCGACGAACAGGGTGTTGGTGAACGCCGTCTCGGCCACGATGGTCAGGTAGATGCTCGCCGCGGTGATGGCGTCACCGGTGATGAAGCCCTCGGCGAACTGGCGGCCGATGGTGCCGCAGTAGTCGTTCTGGAAGTTGCGCAGGCTCGAGTTGAAGCCGGCAGGGTCGATGTAGTTCTGCATGTACAGGCGCTTCAGGTTCTGCTGAATCGTGGAGTGCCTGACCTCGTCGATCATCTGAATCGCTTGCCCGTTGTGCAGTTCCGGGTTCGGCACGGTGCGGAACAGCAGCGGCATGGCGCGGGCGGCGGAGATCTCCGGAAGCGGGATGATGCTCAGGAACAGTTTCTGCCATTCCAGCCAGCGTTCCTGTACTTGGCGGAACATGTTTCCGCGGATCGCGCCGTCCTCGGCGCCGTACACGCGGTGGTCCTTTTCCTCCTGCATGGGGAAGTACGAGCGCAGGACCTGCTTGAGCGGGTCCTTCTTCTTGGCTTTCCGGAACGTGTAATCGGTTCCGTACTGCGAAACCGGCTCGTGGTAGGCCGGTTCCCAGGACAATTCCTGGATCTTCTGGTGGGCTTTCGCCACGCTCTGGCGGCTCATGGTCACTCCTTACCCGTCGCTCCTGGGCGAGCGCCGGCTGCGTGGGCACAGGACCTACACGGACGATTACAGGCCGGAACGCGGCCGAGGCGGGTCTCAATATGAGACAGCGCCAAGCGCGAGATCAGGTGTCGTCCAGGATCGTCGATCGCAGGTCGGCGAGCTCCTGGCGGACGTTCTCGTTGATCCGGCTGTCGCCCTCGGGTGTTGGTGCTATGCCGAGCGCGCGGAGCAATTCCGCGGCCGGTTCACCCGGATGGCCGCTGTCCCCGAGGGTGGGATGCAAGCCGTGATCGACGAGATGGTGAAACACCACGTTGACGATGGTCCACGGGTTGTATGTTTCCTCGGATGCGCCGTGCTCGGACATGGGATCGCCTCCCGCGGTTTTCTGACTTCCATGAGACAGCCGGGAAAGCCGCGAACGTGTCTCAATTTGCGACATCGTCATAGCCTTATACGGCTTAGGCTGTGACAGGCGACACAGACGTTGTGCGGCGGTGGGAGGTCGACGTGGTGACTTCCGCACGGCGGGCCGCTGTTCCCGCTGACGACGAGGGGCTGGCGCGCACCAGAGTCCAGTTCCTCACCTCCGAGATCGTGGAGCCCGACCAGGTGCGGGAGGCCATCTTGGCCTCGTGGTGGCGTTCCAGGCAGTTCCAGGTGCCTGCCGACCGGATCGACCTGCCATATACCTCGGACGTCGATTCGCCATTGATCGACGGTGCGGAGCCGGTGCTGCAGCGACTCCGCGATCAACTCGACGGGCAGCCGATCAGTCTGATCCTCACCGATCAAACCGGTGTGGTGCTCACCCAGCACACCGGCGACACCGACCTGCACCGGCACCTGGAGAGCGTGGAGCTGGTGCCCGGCTTCAGCTACGGCGAGCGATTCGTCGGCACCAACGGGATCGGCACCGCGCTCGAGGACGGCCGGCCGACGCACGTGTTCGGGCACGAGCACTACGCCGAGCATCTGGAGAGCCTCGCCTGCGCCGGGGTGCCCATCCAGCACCCCATCTCCGGCAAGACCATCGGCGCGGTCGATCTGACGTGCTGGCGCAAGGACGCCGGCGGGCTGCTGGTCGCGTTGGCGAGGACCACCGCCGAGCAGATCAGGCAGGCCCTGCTCACCCACAGCAATGTCCGCGAATTGGTGCTGTTCCAGTCGTATCTGAAGGCCTGCCGGCGTACCACCGGCATCGTGCTCGCGTTCAACGACGATGTCGTGATGATGAACGACAGTGCTCGACAGCTGCTCGATCCCGCCGACCAGTCGGTGTTGCTCGGGCATGCCACGCAAGCACTGGCCGAAGGCAGGCGCACCACCGAGACCGTTGCGCTGTCCAGCGGCCGCAGGGTCCGGATGAGCTGTCGGCGGGTAGCTGGCAACCGGGAAGGCGAAGTCGCCGGCGGGGTGCTGTCCGTGAAACTTATCGAGACCGAGGAGGAGAGCGCCGAGCGCAAATTGCCGATGGTGCCGATGTTCCTGCCCGGTGTGGTCGGTTCGGCTCCGCTGTGGCTGCGCTGCAGCCACGATATCGACGCAGGCTACAGCCGGGGGGAGTGGCTGGCGTTGGCCGGCGAACAAGGTGTCGGCAAGTACGCGCTGGCCAAGGGTGTACACCAGCGGCGGAGTCCGGCGGGACGGCTGCACGCCCTTGACGCCTCGGCCGGCACCGGCAGCTGGCACGACGACCTGCGGCGCGAGCTGATCGACGATCCGGTCGACGCACTGGTGATCCGGCGCATCGACCGGCTGGACGTCGACGCTGCCGGCACGCTGGCCACCGTGCTGGCAGAGGTCCGGGACCGCGAAGGGGCGGACGCTCCGTGGGTCGCGGTCACGCTGACCGCAGACGCCGAGACCAACCCGGAGCTGGCCGAACTGCTCGGTTTCTTTCCGCGCACCATCGGTGTTCCGCCCCTGCGCCGGCACATCGAAGACCTCAGCGAGCTGGTTCCGCTGCTGCTCAGCAGGCTCTCGCACGGCGGGGAGTTGACGTGTTCACCCGCGGCACTGCACCTGCTCATGCGGGCGAGCTGGCCAGGCAACACCGCACAGCTTTACCGGGTGCTCAAGCAGGTCGCGAAGCGCCGCCGGACGGGAACGATCCAGCCGAGCGATCTGCCTGCCGAGTACCACACGTTCACCCGGCGGCCGCTCAACAGATTCGAGTCGGTCGAACGCGACGCCATCGTGCGTGGCCTCGAGGACGCCAACGGGAACAAGGTCCGCGCCGCGAAGCTGCTCGGCATCTCCCGCGCGACGATCTACCGGAAGATCCACGAGTACGGCATCGTCACCCCCGGTCGCTGAAGGGCTCCTCGCGCGTTTGTTGCCGTGTCCACGCTGCGTAGACTTGAGGTGCAGGTTCGAACCAACAAGCGAATTTCGCGGCACTTGGCGATCGTGTCGCCAAGTAGGAGTATTGACATGGCGCATACTGTCTACAGTATGAACCCAGCCGCGGGAGTCGTCCTCGCCGGAGGCCGCTCCTCCAGGATGGGGACGCCGAAGGCGACACTCGGCTGGCACGGTTCCACGCTGCTCAGGCACGTCACCGGCGTTGTCGAGCGTGCGGTGGACGGGCCGGTGATCGTGGTGCGCGCTCCTGGCCAGGAGCTTCCTGAGCTGGAGCCGGGGGTCGTCGTCCACGAGGATCCCGAAGAGGGGCGCGGGCCGATGCAAGGCCTCGCCGTCGGACTCTCCTCGGCGGCGGAGCACGCCGAGACGGCATTCGTGTGCTCGACGGACCTGCCGTTTCTGCACGCGGCCTTCGTGCGCGCGGTGCTGCGCGGCTTCCAGCCCGATCCGGCTTCGGGATGGGAGGCGCCTCCCGAGGTGGTCCTCCCGTACGTCGGTGGCTACCGCCAGCCGATGGCCGCCGGGTACCGCGCCGATCTCGCCGGCCGGGTCAACAAGCTTCTCGAAGCGCAGCGGCTGCGCCCGATGCATCTGTTTGAGGAATGCCGCGTCCGGCAGATCAATGACGCCGAGTTCCTCGCCGATCCCTGGTTGGCCAAGGTCGACCCGGACCTCGACGCCGTCGTCAACGTGAACACGCCCGAGGAGTACTCGGCGGCGCACGACCGGCCACAGCCCGAGATCGTCGTGGAGCGCTACGGCGTGCTGGCCACCCGCGGCGGAGAGCGGGGAACGCGCCGGGTCAACGCGTCCAGCCTCGCGGAAGCCGCGCGGCAGGTGGGGCTGTCCTTCGACGGTCACATCGTGGCCGCCGTCAACGGGGACCAGATCCGTGGTGACGGGAAGTGGCCCCTGCTCGCCGGGGACACCGTTTCTTTCATGTCCGCGGACGCGGGTGGGTGAGCGCATGAGGGCGACACCTGGTGGCTACTGCGGCCAAGCGCTCGTCGTGGACGTGTCGGACGGCTCGACGAGGACATTGCCGCTGCCCGACGACGTGCTACGCGACTACCTCGGTGGTGCCGGCCTCGGCACCTGGCTGCTGACCGAGCTCAGCCCGGCAGGTGCGGGCCCGCTGGAACCCGCCGCGCCGCTGGCGTTCGTGTTCTCCCCGCTGGTGGGGACCCCGCTGACGACCAGCGCCAAGTTCGCGGTGGTAGCCAAGTCCCCGCTGACCGGCATGCTCAACGATGCGCTGTCCTCCAGTCACTTCGCGATCTCCGGGAAGTTCACCGGCCACGACGCCATCGTGGTCACCGGCCGCGCGCAAGCGCCGACGAACGTCCTGATCGACGAGGACGGGGTGCGGCTCGTCGATGCGGCGGTGCAGTGGGGCATGTCGGCTGCCGAGGCCGAGGAATCGATCCGGGAGCAGCACGGCCGCAGGTGGCGGGCGGCGAGTATCGGGCAGGCCGGCGAGCGGATGGTCCGCTACGCCACCATCTCGCACGACGGGCGGCATGCCGGCCGTGGTGGGCTGGGCGCCGTGCTTGGCGCCAAGAACATCAAGTGCGTCGCGGTGCGGGGCAGCAAGCGGGTGGACGTTGCCGACCGGGAGGCAGTGCTCGTGGCGGCGAAGGACCTGCGCAACCGCTCGTTCGGGCCGGCAACCGAGAAGTACCGGGAGCTGGGCACGCTGTCCAACCTGCTGGCCTTCAACGCCATCAACACGCTGCCAACCCGGAACTTCCAGACAGCCACATTCGCCGACGCGGCCAAGCTGTCCGCGGAGGACCTCGCGGAGAGCCGATCGGTTGCCAGGTCCAGCTGCGCCTCGTGCAGCATCGGTTGCGAGCACATCTACGCGTCGAAGAACGGCAAGAAGGCGCGGGTCGAGTACGAGAACGTCTTCGCGCTCGGCCCGATGTGCGGGGTATCGGATCCCGATCACGTTCTGGACGCCAGCGCCCGCTGCGACGAACTCGGCCTGGACACCATTTCGGCCGGCGGCACGATCGCCTGGGCCATGGAATGTGTTGACCGCGAGCTGCTGGACGTCCCGTGGCTGCGGTTCGGGGATGGTGACGCGCTGGCGCGGGCGTTGGACGAGATCGGCACCCGTACCGGTATCGGGGAGCTGCTCGCCGAGGGCTCCCGGCGCGCGTCCGAGATCGTCGGGCAGGGCTCGTCGGCATTCGCCCCGCACGTCAAGGGGCTGGAGATGCCTGGATACGAGCCGCGCACGATGCAGTCGATGGCGCTGGGGCTCGCGGTCAACTCGCGCGGCGCCGACCACAACCGGTCGGGTGCTTACGAGGCGGATCTCAAAGCGGGCCTTGACCGGGTGCACGGCACGACCGAGCACGTGCGGGCCGCCATCCAGACCGAGGACCGCGCGGCGATCATGGACTCGTTGATCTTCTGCAAGTTCCTCCGCGGGGTGTTCACCGAGCCCTTCGAGGAATGGGCACACCTGCTTTCCCTGGTGACCGGCTGGGACGTGGACGCTGACGAGCTGCACGAGACGGCTCGCCGCATCGTGCTCGCCAAACGTTCCTACAACCTGCGGGAGGGATGGACCGCGAGCGATGACTGGCTGCCCGAGCGTTTCCTCGATGGTTCGCTCGCGCTGGAGTCCGGACGGTCCGCGACATTGCCTCCCGAGCGGTTACGCACGATGATCGACACCTACTACCAGGAACGCGGGCTGGACAGCAATGGTCGGCCGCTGGCAATGTCGACCGATTCGAGAACGGAGCCGAGTACATGACACAGACGCACCCTGCTCCAGCCACCACCGAGCAGCGCACCGTGTCGCTCACCATCGACGGCCAGCAACTCACCGTCCCCGAAGGGACGACCATCTGGCAGGCGGCGAAGGAAACGGGCGTCGAGATCCCCGCGCTGTGTCACGACGAGCGCTACGACCCGGTCGGCGTCTGCCGGATGTGCGTGGTCGACACGGGTGGCCGGACCTTCGCGGCATCCTGCATCCGCCCGTGCGAACCGAACATGGAGGTCTCCACCTCCACGCCGGAGGTGGAACGCAGCCGGGAGGTACTCACCGAGCTGCTGCTCGCCGACCAGCCGGCTCGCGAGGAGGACCCAAAGCAGACCACCACGGCCGACAACGAGCTTCTGGAGCTCGCGGACAACTACGACATCGCCACGATCGACGATCTGCTCAAGGGCCCGAGCCGAGGCACCGACCTGTCCAACCCGGTGATCGCCGTCAATCACGACGCCTGCATCCTGTGCGACCGGTGCGTAAGGGCCTGCGACGACGTTCAAGGCAACGATGTCATCGGGCGCAGCGGCAAGGGATACTCGACGCGCATCGCGTTCGACTTCAACGACCCGATGGGGAACTCGTCCTGCGTGACGTGTGGCGAGTGCGTGTCCGCGTGCCCCACCGGTGCGCTGACGAACAAGCCGATCAACAACATCCCGATCCAGCCGCGCTCCCAGCTGGACGCGGTGGACACGGTGTGCCCGTACTGCGGCGTCGGCTGCGCGCTGACCTACTACGTGGACCGCGAGCGGAACGCGATCTCGTTCGCCGAGGGCCGCGATCAGCCGGGCAATCAGGGCAGGCTGTGTGTCAAGGGCCGGTACGGCTGGGACTACGCGGCGTCCCCGCAGCGGCTCACCAAGCCGTTGATCCGGATCGACGAGTCTTACCCGAAGGGGCCGCTTTCGGCGGACGTGAAGGAGGACGCGCAGCAGGACGGCGACGGCGGTAAGCGCGGGCGTGGCCGCAAGCCCGGCGGCCTTGTGCCCTACGAGGAAGTGCTGCCGCACTTCCGGGAGGCCAGCTGGGAGGAAGCGCTCGATCTGGTGGCGCGCCGGCTCGGCGAGATCTTCGCGGAGAGCGGGCCAGCCGGGATCGCGGGCTTCGGTTCGGCGAAATGCTCGAACGAGGAGGCCTACCTTTTCCAGAAGCTGATCCGCACGGGTTTCCGGACCAACAACGTGGACCACTGCACGCGGCTGTGCCACGCCTCGAGTGTGGCTGCGCTGTTCGAGGGCGTCGGCTCCGGCGCGGTTTCCACCACCTACGGCGACATCACCAACGCGGACGTCGCGATCATCACCGGGAGCAACGCGACGGCCAACCATCCGGTGGCGTCGTCGTTCTTCAAGCAGGCGCGGCGAAACGGCACGAAGATCATCTATGTTGATCCGCGCAGCGGCACGGTCGCCGACCACGCCGATTACTTCCTGCAGCTCAAGCCCGGAACCGACGTGGCCCTCTACAACGGGATCATGCACGAGGTGATCCGGCTGGGACTGGTTGATCGCGATTTCATCGAGCGCCGCACCACGAACTACGAGCAGCTCGCCAAGACCGTCGAGGCCTACCCGCCGGAGCTGGCCGCGCAGATCACCGGTCTGGACGTGGCGCAGATTCGCGAGGTCGCCAGGCTCTGGGGCGAGGCCAACGCCGGTGTCATCTACTGGGGCATGGGTATCTCGCAGCACACCACCGGCACCGACAACGCGCGCTGCCTCATCGCGATGTGCTCCATCACCGGGAACGTCGGCCGGCCTGGCACTGGGCTGCACCCGCTGCGCGGGCAGAACAACGTGCAGGGCGCCTCGGACGCCGGGCTGATCCCGATGTTCTACCCCAATTACCAATCCGCGGGCGAGGACAAGTCCCGGGTCCTGTTCGAGGAGGCGTGGGGCGCCGAGCTCAATCCGGAGAAGGGGCTCACCGTCACGGAGATCATCAAATCGGTCCTCGAAGGCGGCGTCCGCGGGATGTACATGCTGGGGGAGAACCCCTTCCTGTCCGACCCGAACATCAACAAGGTCCGCCAGGCACTGTCCCAGCTGGACTTCCTGGTGGTGCAGGACATCTTCCTCACCGAGACCGCGGAGTTCGCCGACGTCATCCTGCCCGCGTCGTCGTACCTCGAGAAGGAGGGCACCTACACCAACACCGACCGCCGGGTGCAACGCGGGCGCAAGGTCTTCGACCCGCCGGGCGAAGCCCGTGTCGACTGGGAGATCGTCCAGGACATCGCGCGGCGGCTGGGGCTGGACTGGAACTACCAGTCCCCGCGTGAGGTGTTCGACGAGATGGTCCCGCTCATGCCGGACTACGCCAACCTGAGCTACGACAACCTCGACACGACCGGCAAGCTCTACCCCAACTCCGACCCGGAGCACAGCGACGGCACGGTGGTGCTGTTCGACGAGCGGTTCAACACCGCCGACGGGCTGGCGCACCTGGTCCCCGCCGAGTGGTTGCCCGGCAAGGAATTGCCGACCGAGGAGTATCCGTATGTGCTCAACACCGGGCGGTTGCTGGAACACTGGCACACCGGCTCGATGACGCGGCGGTCGTTCGCCCTGGACAGCATCGCGCCGCGCGCCGAGGCGTACCTGAATCCCGATGATGCCGACGAACTCGGCCTGAAGGATGACGACTTCGCGAGAGTCACGTCCCGGCGTGGCGAGATCGTGCTGAACGTGAAGGTCTCGCACCGGGAGGCGAGAGGAAACGTCTTCATCCCGTTCCATTTCCGGGAAGCTGCGGCGAACCTGCTGACGATCGACGAGATCGACCCGATGGGCAAGATCCCGGAGTTCAAGTTCTGCGCCGTGCGAATAGCGCCCGTGGCGGACCGGGCCCCCATTCCAGCCGGAGGTAGCGCATCGTGACATTGGAGGCTCAGCAGGCGAAGGTCCCCGGCGTGGAAGCCCGCGCCGGCAAGTTCCGGGGGCCGAGCCTGATCCCGATGCTGATGGCCATCCAGGAGCGGCACGGCTGGCTGCCGAGGGAGGAACTCGAAACGCTGGCGCGTGAGCAGCGGCGACCCCGCTACGAGATCGAGGGCCTGATCTCGTTCTACCCGCACTTTCGAACCGAGCCGCCGCAGGGTGCCAGCGTGGGGCTCTGCCACGACTTGACCTGCTGGCTGAAGGGTTCCGAGGAGCGGATCACGCAGCTGCGCGAGCGGTACGGCGACGCGGCGAACGTGGAGATCGCGGAGATCTCCTGCCCCGGCCGGTGCGACATCGCGCCCGCCGCGACCGTTGACGACCGGCCGTGCCGGATCGACGACGTCCCCGCCCTGCTCGACGGGCAGGCCGGCGGCGGCTTGGAAGCCAGGCGGAACGGCGACAGCGAGCTCGGCGCGACCGTGGCATACGGCCCGGAGGGCGGCTGGCCCAACGACCCCTACAGCGACGTCGAGCACCGCTACGACACGCTGCGGGCGCTGCTGGCCGGGACGATCACGCCGGAACAGGTCATCGACAACCTGCAGCGATCGGGACTGCGTGGTATGGGCGGCGCGGGCTTTCCTACCGGCAAGAAGTGGGACCTGGTGCGGGGTGCGGAGGGCAGCGTCAAGTACGCCATCTGCAACGCGGACGAGTCCGAGCCGGGCACCTTCAAGGACCGCCAGCTGCTTGCCGAGCAGGCACACCTGGTGCTCGAGGGCATGCTGATGGGGATGGTCGTGACCGGCGCCGAGGAGGGCTGGGTCTTCATCCGCCACGAGTACGGCCCCGAAGAGGCCGTACTGCACGCGGAAATCGAGCGCCTGCGGGAGCTTGGCCTGATCGGCGACGACGTCCTCGGCAGCGGCCGCAGGCTGACGCTCGACATCTTCACCTCGCCGGGCGGCTACATCCTCGGCGAGGAGACCGCGCTGATCGAGTGCATGGAGGGACATCGGGGCGAGCCTCGGAACAAGCCGCCGTTCCCTGGTGTCTACGGCTTGTGGGGCCAGCCCACCCTGATGAACTCGGTTGAGACGTTCGCGGACGTGCCGATCATCGTTTCGCGTGGCGCCGACTGGTGGAAGGACCAGGGCGTGAACGGCAGCGGCGGGCTGAAGTTCTTCGCCGTGTCGGGGCACGTGGAGAAGCCGGGCGTGTACTGCGTACCGATGGGCACCACGATCCGCGACCTCATCGAGCTGGCCGGTGGTGTCGCGGGTGGCGCGGAGCTCGATTCCGTACAACCCGGCGGCGCGTCGTCCAACTTCCTTGGTGTGGCGAAGCTCGACACCCCGCTCGACTTCAACACGCTCGCCGACGCCGGATCGATGCTGGGCTCCGGGGCGCTGGTGGTGATCGCCAAGGGCACCGACACGCTGGCCGCGGCGACAAACGTGCTGCGGTTCTTCCGCAACGAGTCCTGCGGCAAGTGCGTGCCCTGCCGGGCGGGCTCGACCAAAGCCCACGAGCTGCTCACCGACACCCTGCGGTCCGGCGGCGAGCTGACCGACGAGCGTCGTGAGCGGCTGCTGGAGCTGGAGACCGTGATGCGCAAGACGTCGATCTGCGGGCTGGGACAGGTGGCTATGGGGCCGGTCGTCAGCGTGCTTGATCAGCAGGACGAGAGCACAGCGGAACCACCGGGATGAGTTCTCCTTGAGCGCTACGGAGTTCTTCACGGCGCTGTCCGTTTCGGAGGCGCTGGCGGGGTTCCGGCCGGACAGGCGCACCGGCACCGAGCAGGTCGACCGGGATGCGGCGCTTGGCCGGGTCCCGGCGGCACCGGTTACCTCGAGCGCGGCGCTGCCCGGGTTCGCGCGATCGACCGTCGATGGGTACGCGGTCCGGGCGGCGGACACCTACGGCGCCAGCGACGCCCTGCCGGCGTACTTCGATCTGATCGGCAGCGTGCGGATGGGTACGGCGGCCGATGTCGCGGTGCGGCCCGGCTCGGCGGTGCAGGTTCCCACCGGCGCCGTCATCCCCCCGGAGGCCGACGCGGTCGTCATGGTGGAGCACACCCAGATCACCATGCCCGAGGTCATCGAGGTGACCAGGCCGATCGCGGTCGGAGACGGCATCGTGCGGGCGGACGAGGACGTCGCGATCGGCGCCGAGCTCGCCCCCGCCGGGCGAGCGCTGCGCGCCCAGGACCTCGGCCTGCTGGCGGCCGCCGGGGTGAGGAGGGTTGAGGTGTGCGAGCGGCCGAGGGTCGGCGTCATCTCGACGGGTGACGAGGTGGTGCCACCGGAGACCCCGGAACTGAGCCCCGGCCAGGTGCGGGACGCGACCGCCTCCGCGCTGGCCGCGCTTGTCGTCGAGGCGGGCGGTGAACCGTCGCCAAGGGGCATCGTGCCGGACGATCCGCGAGCACTGAGCACCACACTGGAGGCGGCCACCCGGGACTGCGATGTCGTGGTGATCTCGGCGGGTTCTTCGGTCGGTGCGCGGGACGAGACCGTGGCGGCGGTCGAATCCCTCAGCGATGCGCGTCTCTACTGTCACGGTCTCGCCATCAAGCCGGGCAAACCCACGCTGCTCGCCGAGCGGGCGGGCGTGCCGATCATCGGGCTGCCCGGCAATCCGCTTTCCGCGCTGGTCGTCTTCCGGATGGTGGGACTTCCGGTGCTGCGCTTGGTCGGCGGCATCACGCACCCGCCAGCGGAGCCGACCACCACGGCCAGCATGTCGCGCGCGGTCGCCTCGGCTGCCGGCAGGCTGGACGTCGTACAGGTGCGGGTGCGCGAAGGTGTTGCCAGCCCGCTGTTCGGGGCTTCGGCCCTGCTGTCGTTGCTGACCAGCGCGGACGGGTACGTGGTGATCCCCGAGGCAGCGACCGGACTGGACGAGCGGGCCACCGTGACCGTGACGATGTACAGGTAGGTTGACGTCCGTGCACGACAGCCCGTTCGTCAACGATGTGCCAGCGGCCGCCGCGATGGCGGCGTGGCGGCGGGCTTGTGTCACGGCGGGCTGTCCCGATCGGCTCGACGAGGTCACCGTGTCGCTTGAGGACGCGGTGGGGCGGGTGACCGCGGTACCGGTGTGGGCGAACCGCTCGTCCCCGGTCGGTGACGTCGCCGCGATGGACGGTATCGCGGTCCGGGCCGCCGATACCCGTGGTGCCACCGAGACCACGCCGCTGCATCTCACGTCGAACGCCTACCGGGTGGTCGACACCGGTGACCCGATGCCGGACGGGCTGGACGCGGTCGTGATGCGCGAGCACGTGCACTACGTGGGCGACGGTGATGTCGCCGAGATCCTGGCGGCGACCCCGCCGTATCAGCACGTGCGTTCGATCGGCGAGGACGTCAGCGCGGGCGAGCTGCTGCTGCCAGAGGGGCATCGGCTGCGGCCGGTCGATGTCGCCGCCGCGGCGGCCGCGGGTGCCACCGAGCTGACCGTCCGGCGGCGACCGAAGGTAGCCGTCATCCCCACCGGAGACGAGATCGTGCCGATCGGCTCGCCTCCGCAGCAGGACGAGATCCTGGACACCAACTCGCTGATGCTCGTCGCGCAGGCGCGCGAGGTCGGTTGCGAGGCATGGGCGAGCGCGATTCAGCCCGACGACGTGGCGACGATCAGTGCGGCGGTCCGGGACGCGGCGGCCACCGCGGACCTGGTGATGGTCGTCGCCGGGTCCAGCGCCGGGCGGGACGACTACACCGCGCGGGTGGTGGCCGAGCTCGGTTCGCTTGCCGTGCACGGGGTCGCGGTGCGGCCGGGCCATCCGGTGGTGCTGGGAGCGGTCGATGCCACCCCGGTCGCCGGAGTGCCGGGCTACCCGGTGTCGGCGGCGTTGACGTTCGACATCTTCGTCGCACCGCTGCTCGCCGAGCTCGAGGGAGCGGCGCCGCCGCATCGGCCGGAGGTCTCCGCCCGGCTCGCCAGGAAGCTGCCATCCGTCCTCGGCATGGACGACTGGGTTCGGGTGCGCCTCGGGTCGGTGGACGGGCAGGTCGTGGCGACCCCGTTGCCGCGGGGTGCCGGCGTGCTGACCTCCCTGGTGCGCGCGGACGGCCTGCTTGTCGTGCCGGCCGCCGTGGAGGGTCACCTCGCCGGTGAACACGTGTCGGTGCGACTGCTGCGCAAGCTGCCGGAGATCGAACGGACGATCGTGGCGATCGGCTCGCACGACCTGGTGCTCGACCTCGCGGCCACGGAGTTGCGCGCAGCCGATCCGACGTTGACCCTGATGTCGTCCAATGTCGGCTCGCTCGGCGGGCTGGTCGCGTTGCGGGACGGGTTGTGTCACGTGGCCGGTTCGCACCTGCTGCACCCCGCGACGGGGGAGTACACCCTGCCGTACCTCGACGAGATGATGCCCGAACGCTCGCTGGCGGTGGTACGGCTCGTGCACCGCGAGCAGGGCCTGCTGGTGCCGCCGGGGAATCCGAAGGGCATCGGCGGCCTATCGGACCTCGCCGAAGGCGGTCTGTCCTATGTGAACAGACAGCGGGGCGCGGGTACCCGGATGCTGCTCGATCACGAGCTGCGGGAGCGGGACATCGAGCCGACCGCGATCGCGGGTTACGCGCGGGAGGAGCCGACGCACCTCGCCGTCGCCGCCGCGATCGCCGCGGGCCGGGCGGACTGCGGCCTTGGCATCATGGCCGCCGCGCAGGCCTTCGGGCTGGATTTCGTGCCGGTTGCCGAGGAGCCCTACGACCTCGTGGTGGACGCCCGCGGCTTGGACGACCCGCTGCTCGCTCCGCTGTGGAATCTGCTGGAGTCCGCCGACTTCCAGGCGTCCGTGGAAGCACTCGGTGGCTACCGCACCACGGAAACCGGCCGTCGAATCCGGTAACCACGGTCGTTCCCGCCGCGCCCCGGGGATCCCAATATGCCTCCATATTGGGATCCCGGGAGTCTCACCGGCCACAGGGAAAGCGGGCCAGCGGGCGGATCAGTACCGGGCTCGGCAAGTCATCGGGGATGGAGCATTTGGCGTGCGGTGTCTCAATCAGACGGGGCGCCTCGGCGGACCCCGGAGCCGGAAGCGAAAGGATGGCCCTGAGTGTCCATAGTGCATTCGCGTGGTACTGGTACGACACCTTCCTGGGCGAGAACACGTTGGAATCCGGCCATGCGGGTGCGCGGAACGCCGTCGCGTCGTTTTCGGACCGCAGGATTAGTACGTCCGAGCAGGTATTCCATCGCAGGATGGCGGCTAACAGTGTCGGCGCCTTCGCCTCGCCCCAGCGCACGAGCGTCCAGTGCCGTTGACGCAATTCAACCAGCAGCTCATCGAGAACGAGTGAACTCAAGAGTCCGTGTGGTGGCCGGACCGCAGTAAACATTCGGGGCATCGTTCGTAGCGCGATAGGATTTCGTCTTGCGCCAGGCCCCACAGCGGCAGGCAGAGTGCATCACATGAGGCACGCCATCCGCCCCCGGCATAGAACTCGTGCGGTCCGTACCCGCGACCCGCCGGTATCCAGTGCACCAGGTTCGGCTGGCCGCCCCGCCCACGCATCCATTGTTCGCTGCCGAACGGCGGCTCTGGGGTGCGGTACGCGGCGTGCCAATCATCCGGACGACGACATAGAATCGACATGGCAGAAGTTCCTTTCGTTGTGGATCACTGCTGCTGTGGCCTCGTCGGGTTGCCGCCCGGCGAGGCCTTTCTCGTTGTGGATCCCGAATCAATTATGCAGTAATGAGTGAATAAATCAACCGACGCGTAGAGGTTGGCCACGGCCACGGATCGGTCTGATCAGGTGATGCTGCGGTAATCGTCCGCGACACGATCAACAATCGCGCGGGCCTCATCCCCGTACGACACGAATGACTCTACTTCGGACCAGTGGCGTTCGTACTCGGAGACTTCTTGTGGGTCGGTTATGAGCGCCGTCGCACTCTGGGTGCCAAACAGCACAGCGCGGGAATCGTAGATCGTGAAGGTGTGCAGCAGTGGCACGGTGACCGGTGTGGTCCATGGGATGACTCCAAGGTGCACGTTCTCCCGCTGAGACTCTTCGACCAAGCGTCCGAGTTGATCGACCATCACTGCGGCGCTGCCCATGTTCCATCTGAGCGCGCCCTCGGCAAGTAGGAACGTGAACTCGCGTTCGGTGGCCAGCAGGCGCTGGCGGCCCATCCTCGCGGCGATGGTGCGTTCCAGATCATCTGGCGACAGCGATCTACCGAAAAGCGCCCGCACATAATCTCTGGTCTGGAGTAGACCCGGAACCCCTGCGGGTGCGATGTCGCGAATACGGCCGGCGATTTCCTCGATCCGACCGATTCGCTCTTGAAGGTACCAACCGCCTCGCTCGAGTACGGTCTTGGCCGATATGCGGTCCTCGCGCAACTCGCGAGCCATGCGAACGAGCTCGCGCCGTGTACTTGCCGAAGCCTTGTAGGTCCGGCACAACGCCTCAACCTGCTCGGGAGTCGGCATGAACGTGCCGGTCTCGGTGCGGGAGATTTTGGACTGACTTAGACCCGCGAGACGGGCGGCTTCGATGCCGGACAGGCCAGCATCCTTGCGGAGTTGCCGCAGGGTGGCCGACAGTTTGTTCGTGGGGTCCCGCATCTGCGCCTTTCTTACGCGGGAGGCTGATCCCGCCAACGTGCTTATGCAGTGTCGGCTGCATATCCGCGTATGTCAACCGACAGGCCGTGACCGGCGATCGGTAGCCGAAACGGCGTGAAACCGCGATGAAACCGCGGTAAGTCCGGCCACCCGCACCCTCTTGACGAAGCCGCGGCCACCGGGGCCGCGTCGATGTGAAGGGGAGCTGATGATCAGCCCACCACCAATGGCGATCACCGCGACCGGGCTCCGCAAGTCGTACGGCGACCAAGTTGTCCTGGACGGGATAGACCTGCGCGTCGCCGAGGGAACGATCTTCGCGTTGCTCGGGCCGAACGGTGCCGGCAAGACCACGGCCGTCCAGATCCTGTCCACGCTGATCCGCGCCGAGGCCGGCCAGCTCGAGGTCGCGGGCCATGATCTCACGCGCGAACCCGATGCGGTACGCGCCGCGATCGGCGTCACCGGCCAATTCGCCGCCGTCGACAACTTCCTCACCGGCGAGGAGAACCTACGGCTGATGGCCAACCTGCACCACCTCGACCGGGCCGAGGGAAAGCGGCAAGCGGCCGGGCTGCTCGAGCAGTTCGACCTCGTCGACGCCGCACGCAAGCCGGCGGCGACGTACTCCGGTGGCATGCGTCGCCGGCTGGATCTCGCGATGGGCCTGGTCGGACAGCCGCGGATCATCTTCCTCGACGAGCCGACGACCGGCCTGGACCCGCGCAGCCGGCGCACCATGTGGCAGATCATCCGCGAACTCGTGGCTGGCGGTGTCACGATCTTCCTCACGACGCAGTACCTCGAGGAAGCCGACCAACTCGCCGACCGGATCGCGCTGCTCGACCACGGAAAGCTGGTTGCCGAGGGTACGGCGGACGAGCTGAAGCGGATGGTCCCTGGCGGCCACGTCAGCCTGCGATTCGGCGACCCGTGGGCGCTCGACACAGCCGCGCGCGTTCTCGACACGTTGTCCAGGGATGACGACGAGCTCCTCCTCAGCGTACGAAACGACGGCCGCGTCAAGTCCCTGCGCGATCTGCTTGACAGGCTCGACGCCAACGCGGTCGAGGTCGACGAACTGTCCATCCACACGCCAGACCTCGACGACGTGTTCCTGGCCCTCACTGGAACGGAGTCCGAACGATGAGCACCCTGCGGTACGCGGTGAGCGACTCGAGCACGATGCTGCGCCGCCAGTTCCTGCACATGCTGCGCTACCCGTCCATGTCGCTGTTCATCGTCGGCATCCCGATCGTCTTCCTGCTGCTGTTCGTCTACGTCTTCGGCGGCACGTTGGGCAACGGGATCGGCGGTACCGGTGATGGCCGGGCGGCGTACGTCAACTATGTGACACCCGGGGTAGTCCTGCTGACCGTGGTAGGCGCCGCGACGGCGACGGCGGTGTCGGTCGCGATGGACATGACCGAAGGCATCATCGCGCGGTTCCGTACTATGGCGATCTTCCGGCCGTCGATCCTGACCGGACACGTCATCGGCAGCATGGTCACGACCCTGCTCGGCATGGCGCTCGTCATCGGTGTCGCATTGCTGATCGGATTCCGACCAACGGCGAACGTGGTCGAGTGGTTCGCGGTTGCCGGCGTCCTGACACTGCTCGTCCTCGCCGTGACCTGGCTGTCGGTCGCGCTCGGCCTGGCGGCGAAGGGCGCCGAAAGCGCGAGCAACATGCCGATGCCGCTGATGCTGTTGCCGTTCCTCGGCAGCGGATTCGTCCCGACCGAGTCGATGCCGACCTGGCTGCGCTGGTTCGCCGAGTACCAACCGTTCACGCCGATCATCGAGACGCTGCGCGGACTGCTGATGGGTACGCCGATCGGCGACAGCGCGTGGCAGACCGTCGGGTGGTGCGTCGGCGGAACGGTCGTCTGCTTCTTCTGGTCCCGCAGCCTGTTCAACAAGAGGAGTGACCGATGACCAACCCGGCCGACCGATGGGGCATCCACCCGGACCACTTCTGGCTGCACGGACAGCAGCCCGAGCAGCCGGTCCGGTTCGACGAGGAAACCGGCGCGTGGAATGTGTACGGGTATCCGGAGGCCCAGCACGTCCTCGCCGACCCCGAGACGTTCGCCTCCGACACCAGCCGGTTCTTTCCTCCGGAGGCGTCCATGTACAGCGAGGGCGACCTCACCATGATGGACGGTGCGGACCACCGGAAGCTGCGCAAGCTCGTCACTCACTCGTTCACCCCGAAGACCGTCGCGGACCTGGAGCCACGGATCCGCCAGGTCGCCACCGAACTGCTCGACGCGGTTGAAGGGGAGCGGTTCGAGATGGTGACCGCTCTGGCATACCCGTTCCCGGTGATCGTCATCGCCGAGTTGCTTGGAGTGCCGGTCAGCGATCGTGACAGGTTCCGCGAGATGGTGAACCAGATCTTGCAAATAGGCGCCCAAGCCGCCGACATGAGCCAGGTTCAGCCGGAAGAGGGCACCGGCAATGGGCAGGCCACGCAGAAGTTCGCCGACTACATGAACGAGCAAGCCGCCGAACGTAGGAAGCGGCCTCGGGAGGATCTGCTTACCCAGCTCGTCGAGGCCGAGGTCGACGGGGACCGGCTGACCGACGCGCAGGTGGCCAACTTCGCGGGGCTGCTGCTGGCCGCCGGGTTCATCACCACCACGATGCTGCTGGGAAACACCATGCTGTGCCTTGACAGGTACCCGCGGCACTTCGCCGAGATGCGGGATGACCGCGCCAAGGTTCCTGCTGTGATCGAGGAGGCGCTGCGGTTCCTCAGTCCGATCGCGATGACCGCACGGGCGACCAACGTCAACGCGGAGCTCGGCGACTGCCGTATTCCGCGCGACAAGTTCGTGCAAGTGTGGTTCTCGGCCGCGAACCGGGATCCGCGACAGTTCGAGCGTCCGGACGAGTTCAACCCGAGTCGGGAGTCCAGCGCACACCTCGCGTTCGGCCGCGGCGTGCACTTCTGCCTTGGCGCGGGGCTGGCGCGACTGGAGGCGAGAGTCGCAATGAACCTGTTGCTTGACAGGTTCGACGGGCTCCGGGTTGACCCCGACAACCCGCCGACGTTCCTGCCGCTACCGGCGTTCACCGGTCCGGAAACCCTTACCCTGCTTACGAAGTAGCGCGCAGCAGGCGCAGGGCTTCCGCCCGCAGTTGCCGGCGATCCAGGTCGGCGTACGACGACACGGCTTCGGCGTACGCCGACTTGTCGGCGGCTGCGGCGGTACGGCGAGCGCGCGCTGAGGCCATGGTCGGATGGAACGCCCGCACATAACCGAATCGATCGGCCAGCGCGACCAGCCGTATGCCCATCCGCACGTCGCTCGCGCGGGCCAGCTCGACCATGCCGAGCGCGAACAGGCCCGAACCGCAGAACTGGTGCTCAGGGCCGTAGGACACCGGCTGCTCCACCGGTTGCTCTAGCAGTTCGACCAGCCGGCCAGGCAGCGAGTTGACGCTGTCCGAGACAAGGTCCAGACGATCGTGTTGAGCGTGGGCGGCAACAGTAACCGCGTCGGTGCCGAGAATCCATCCGTCCAACCTGGGTTGCGAATCGGAAATCGGCTCGGAGCACCACGAGTCCACAGCCTGGCGTAACACCCGCAGGCCTTCGTCGACGTATCCGCGAGCGAGCAGCAGCTGCGCGCGCACGCAGAGCAGGAAGGAGGCCGCTCCGAACGACTCGTCCTTGCCCGACACCTTCGCGAACCAGTGTTCCGCCTCGTCGAGGTCACCGCATTGCAGGTTGGCGACAGTCGCGCCGACCCAGATGTCCTCAACGCGGGGAGTGGGCATCACCTCCTGCGCCAGCCGCAACGTCAGCTCCATGTGCCGCTTCGCTTTTTCGCCCTCCTCGAGGAGCAAGGCCAGCTCGCCAACCCTGGAGTGCGCCTGGAACAGCAGCCACGGGCTCGGCTCGCGTTCGAATGCGGCCAGCATCCGTTCGGCGGCCGCGAGCGCACCGGCCTGGTCTCCGGCTTGCTCTCGTACGTAGGTGGCCGCGCCGTTCGCGAAGCCGGCGAGCAACGGCTCGGCGCTGTCACACAAGCGATCCAGCGCCGCCGGGTCCGACCCGGCGAAGTCCGGCATGGCGACCAGCAGGATCGCGAGCGCCCGGGTCGGGTTCGTCGGCGGGGCCGGCGGCAATCGGCGTAGAACGGCCAGCGACCGTAGCTCCATAGGGCCTTGCAGGACGGCGCTCGCGGCACACGCGGCCGCCGCCGACCGGGTGACCTCGACGAGGTCGGGCTCCGGGCGGAAGTGCGACAGCACCCGTGCCGCCTTCGCGCTGATCTGCGCGACTCGGCTGTACTTCGCCTCGGCGAACCACAGCCAACCGAGCACTGCGAAGGTCGCGGCAACCGTCGCGCCGTCCGAGCGGTCGAGGCCGAGCCGCAATGCCTGCACGAGGTTGTCCTGCTCCTCCCGGGCTCGCCTCATTGTCGGCGGGTCGAAGACGCCCTCGTGGCATGCCGCGCCGAAGTCCCGTGCCCAAGCCAGGAAGTGTTCCAGCGTCGCGCCGGTCTCCTGTGCCCGCTCGCGTTTGTCGGCGCCGAACTCCCGAACGGTCTCCAGCATCCGGAACCGGGTACCAAAATCGGTGTCGACGGCATCGAGCAGGGACTGGTCGACTAGCCGTTCGAGTACCTGGTGAACGTCGGACGCGTCGAGCACCTGTCGCGCGGTATCCGCGGTGAACCCGTCGGGGAAGATCGACAACGCCCGGATCGCCGCCTGGGCAGCCGGATCGAGCAGGTGCCAGCTCCAGTCGACGACCGCGTACAACGTGTGGTGCCGTTCCGGCGCGTCCCGTGGACCACCGCGCAGCAAACCGAATCGGTCGGCCAATCCCCAGGTGATCTCCGGGACCGACATGGTCCGTACCCGTGCCGCAGCCAGCTCGACCGCGAGCGGCAGCCCGTCCAGCCGGCCACACAACTCGCGCACCTCGTGGGCCGGCAGCTCGACGTCCGGCCGGACCGCCCGCGCACGTAGCTCGAACAGCTCCGCCGCCGTGGCGAGGTTCAGCTCCGGCAACGGATACACCGCTTCCGACGAGAGCCCGAGCGGCGCCCGGCTCGTGGTGAGCACCTGGACGTCCTGCGTCGTGGACACCAGCGCGCCGACGAGATCGGCCACACCCTCGACGACGTGCTCGCAGTTGTCCAACACCAGCAGGGCCGATCCGGTGCCGAGCGTACGGACGATGCCGCTGAGTGGATCGAACGGCGTCGCGTGCCGGGCGGCCGGCCCCCAACCGTCGCCGGCCGCGATCGTCGAGGCGACCTCCGCGGCTACCTCGGACCGGTCGGACTCGGCCGCGAGACTCGCGAGTTGGATGAGGTGCACGACCTGGTGTTCGGCGTTTCTGGCAACGGCCTGCGCCAGCCGGGTCTTGCCAAGGCCGCCGGTGCCGACGATCGACGTCACGCGGTGCGAGCGCAGCAGATCCGAAACGGCCGCGACGTCCCGCTCCCTGCCGAGCAACGGGTTCGGCTCGTGCGGGATGCCTTGCCGGACGGTCGGTGCGGTGGACCGCAGTAGTTGCTGGTAGGTCGCCCGCAACGCCGAGCCGGGATCGGCGCCGAGCTCGTCGCGCAGTTCGCGGCGATATGTCTCGTACCGGGCGAGCGCCGTCGTCGGCCCGGCCGTCGCCGCCTCGCAGCGCAGCAGCTCAGCCAGAACCTCCTCGTCTCGCGGGCGTTCGGCAGCCAGCTCGGTGAGTGGATCGACCGCCTCGGTGCGGCGGCCGAGACGAGCCAGTGACAGCGCCCGGACGCGCACGAGTGATCGGTACGCCAACCGTCTTTCCGCTCGCAGGGCCGATACCGGGTCATCGAGCACCGCGTCGGTCGCCGCGGGGCCGTCCCACAGACCGAGCCCTTCGTCGGCCACAGCGAGGGCCGCGGCGTGGTCGCCGGCACCGGCATGCCGTGCGGCGGACGATGCGCTGAGCAGGATGGCGGACGCGTCGACCTGGTTCTCGCTCAACGTGAGCCGGTAGCCGGTCGGTGTGCTGGCGATGAGCTCGGAGCCGAGCTGGGTCCGGGCACGGGAGACGAGGACCTGCAGTGCCTTGGTCGGTTTCGCCGGTTGTTCGTCCGGCCAGAGTCTTGCCACCAACCGGGCCGAGCCGCAGCCGGTGCGCAGGTCTCCGGCCAGGAGAGCGACCAGGCTCCGCAGCCGCTGGCCGGCGATCTCCTGGCCGCGGTAGGCGACCCGGGACAGCAGGGTCAGCTCGATGCTCACCCCACGTAGCGTAGTGAGCCGCATCGCTCGGGCGCGGGCTTTCCCACCGTCGATGTGGTCAGCCGGTGAAGTCCAGGGCGCGGACGATGCTGACGATGCTGTCGCTGTCCGGGACACGAACCGCGCGACGAAAGCCTGGTCGCCGGGTTCCTGTCGACTGTATCCTGTCGCGGTGATACAGAAGGTACAGAAGGTGCACGAGGTCGCCGCCGCGGTGGCTGCCGACATCATCGCCGGGCGGCTGGTCCCTGGTGATCCCGTACCGGCAGTCCGCGAGCTGGCCAAGAAGGCCGGCTGCTCCCCTGGCACGGCCGCGCGGGCCCACGCGACACTGCGCGAGGCGGGAATTATCGACGGCTCGCCGCGGTCGCACGCGGTTGTCACGAGGGATGGGCCGGAGCGCGCGATCGCGATGACGGCCAGCAGCGGTGCCGGAGCGGCACGGTTGTCCGGCAGTGACGACCCCGCGCTCGACCTGCTGCTGTCCGTTGTCGGGCCGGCCGTTGAGCGTGCCCCGGCAGGCCGGGGCAGCGTCGCGGGGTTGGGGATGCTCGCTCAGGGCACCGTCGACGCGGCCGCCGTGCACCTGCGCGACGTGCGCACCGGCCGCGCCAACGACGCGTTCGCGCGGCGCGTCCTCGGCGGACGGCCCGCGACTCTCGTCCATCTGTGGAGCCGGGTGCAGGGTCTCGTCGTGCCGAAGGGCAACCCGCTGGGCATCACCGGAATCGCCGATCTCGACGGCGCCACGCTGGCCCTGCGGGCACCCGGAACCGGCTCGCGCCTGCTGCTGAACCGGCTGCTTCGCGAGCAGGGCGTCACCCCGGGCCATGGCGGCGAGGTGTGCGAATCCCATTTCGGGGTCGCCGTCGCGGTCGCCACCGGGGCCGCCGATGTCGGGCTGGCCGTTCGCGCGGTAGCCGATGCGGTCGACGCGGACTTCCTGCCCATCGAGTGGGAGGACTTCGAACTGGCCGTCGGGCCGGAATCCGCCGGGTTGATCACGCCGCTGCTCGACGTGCTCACCACGGGATCTTTCCAGGATCGCGTGTCCGACATGGCGGGCTACGACCTGCGACGTGCGGGAGATGTGCGGGAGGCGGCTTGATGAGGCTTGATCTTGGCGGGATGGCGCTCGGCGCGGTCGCGACGGTGGCGGCCATGGCGGCGGCAGGATGCTCGGCAGGCGGCGAGGAGCAACCCGCGGGCGCCAGTGGTGCCATGGTGCTGGCGACCACGACGAGCACTCAGAACTCCGGGTTGCTCGACGAGCTCATCCCGATGTTCGAGCAGCGCAGCGACTGCACCGTGAAGACCGTGCCGGTGGGTTCCGGGCAGGCACTGGAGATGGGCGAGCGGGGCGAAGCCGACGCGTTGCTCGTCCACTCACCCGAAGACGAGGAGAAGTTCATGGCCGGCGGGCACGGCTCCAGCCGCGAGCCGGTCATGCACAACGACTTCGTCATCGTCGGGCCACCTGGCGATCCGGCCGGTCTCGGCAAGGCGCGAACGGCGGCCGAGGCGTTGAAGAAGGTGGCGAGGAGCAAGGCACCCTTCGCCTCGCGTGGCGACGACTCCGGCACCAACACCAAGGAGCTGTCGCTGTGGCAGGAGGCCGGCATCAAGCCGGGTGGTTCCTGGTACTTCGAGACCGGCCAGGGCATGGGGGAGACCCTGACCGTCGCGAACCAGAAGCAGGCCTACACGCTCTCCGACCGCGGTACGTTCCTTGCCACCAACAGCCTGCAGTCCAAGATCGCCTTTGAGGGCACCGAGAAGCTGTACAACAGCTACCACGTGATCGTCGTCAACCACGACGGCACGAACACCGGTTGCGCGCGGGAGTACTCCCGCTGGATTCGTGGCGAACCCGCACAGCGGGCGATCGCGAAGTTCGCCGTCAACCGGTACCACCAGCCGCTGTTCTTCCCTGATGTGCTGAACCGATGAGTCCGAACCGATGAAGCAGGGCCGATGAAGGAGTCGCTCTACGAGGTGCTGGCACGCTCCGCGCTGGTTTCGCTATCCGCGACGGCCATCGCTTCGCTGATCGGCGTCTCGTTGGGCACCGCGCTGGCGCTGACGCGGGTGGGCGGGAGGCGGATCCTGATCGCCGCGGTCAACACCGGAATGGCGGTTCCGACCGTCGTCGCCGGGCTCGCGGTCGCGCTGCTGCTGTGGCGCACCGGCCCGCTCGGCGATCTCGGCTTGATCTACACGGTGCAGGGCATGATCATCGCGCAGGCACTGATCGCCACGCCGCTGATCACCGCGATCACCATGGCGGCGCTCCGTATGCTGCCGCCGGACCTACCGGAACAGCTTCGGCTGCTCGGTGCCAACCGGGTGCAGCTGGTGCTGCGCATGTGGCTGGAGGCACGGCTCTCGCTGCTTGCCGCCGCGATGGCCGGATTCGGGACGGCGATCTCGGAGGTTGGCGCGGCAACCATTGTCGGAGGGAACATCCACGGCCATACCCAGGTGATGACCACCGCGATCGTGGAAAGCGTCGCCCGTGGTGACTTCGAGGTCGCGATCTTCTACGGCGTCGTCCTGCTCGGCCTGGCGTTCGTCATCAACGGCCTGCTGGCTTCGGTGCAGCGAAGGGGTGCCGCATGGGCGCGGAGCTGAGCGTGCGGGACCTGCGGCACGTCCGGGCCGGTCGCGAGGTGCTGCGGGTTGACGAACTCGACGTGGCACGCGGGGCGCGACTGTGCGTTCTCGGTCCGAACGGAGCCGGCAAGACCACACTGTTACGCCTGCTTGCCGGAGTCGAATCGCCGCAGCGTGGTCGGGTCACCGTCGACGGGCTCCGAACCGTCGACGGCGGGGTGGACCTGCGGCGGCGGTTGGGGTACGCGACGCAACGGCCGGCGCTGCTGTCCACCACCGTCCGGCGCAATGTGGAACTGCCACTGCGCTGGCGGAAGGTGCCGCGAGGGCGGCGGGCCGAACTCGCGCTCGCCGCCCTCGAGCGACTCCGTGTCGCGCACCTGGCCGAACGTCCCGCGACCGAGCTGTCCGGGGGTGAGCAGCAGCGGGTCAGCCTCGCCCGCGCCATCGCCACCGACCCGGCCGTGCTGCTGCTCGACGAACCGGCAGCGAGTCTGGACGCCCAGTCACGCTCGGCGTTCCTCGCCGATCTCGACCAGGCGCTCGCCGATCGGGCCACCACGGTGGTGCACGTTTCGCACCGGCCTGAGGAGGCGATGCGGCTGGCGGATCGGGTGGTGGCACTCGTGGACGGCCAGGTGCATCAGATCGGCTCTCCCGAGCTCCTCACCCGCTGTCCCATCGATGCCAGCGTTGCCGCGCTGGTCGGCTACGACAACCTCGTCGAGGCGTTCGTCGAGGCGGATGGCGCCGTGGTCGTGGACAGGGCTCCAACCGGTCTGCGCTGCGACGGTCCAGCCGGTCCGGCTACGGTCGCCGTTTTCGCTGGTGGCGTGCGGCTGGTTGGGGACGACGAGCCCGGCGTGCCGATGCGGGTCGCTCAGGTCGCTCCCGGTCCGGGGCATTGGACAGTGCTGCTGGACGGGGCGGTGTCGCTGCTCGCGCGGGTGCGGCTGGACGGCCGGCCTCCGCAGGCGGGCGAGCGAACGCGGGTGAGCTTCGACCCGGCGCTGAGCACGGTACTGACGAAGGATTGACCGGCTGCCCGTGTGGGTGACGAGGACCAAGGGACGGAAGTCCTTCGGATAGAGGGCAAGCGGCTGCGTCGAAACAGCGTTGTCGGCTCGTAACGTCGTCCGCAGTGAACAATCCTGGAGGAGAAATGACTGCGGAGACGGGCGCCGGCGCCGACGCGCCGATCGTCATTGGCGTTGATGGATCCGAGCACGCAGCACAGGCGGTGCGCTGGGGCGCGAGCGAGGCGGCTCGACGAGCTGCTCGGCTGCTGCTCGTGCACGCGCTCGGGATTCCCAGCCAGTACATGGGGCCGTGGCCGCCATCGCACGAGCTGCGGGAGAAGCTCGCCGAGCGTGGCCGAGCGCTGCTCGAGAACGCGGAGAAGATCGCGAGGCAGGCAGCCGACGTCGAGGTCAGCACCTGGATCGACAACGACAACTCGTCCGAGGTGCTGATCGAGGCATCCCGCTCGGCGCTCATGGTCGTGCTGGGTGCGACCGGGCACGGCGGGTTCTTGGCCGGGCTGGCCGTGGGGTCCACCGCCACCCAGACGACCTCGCACGCGCACAGCCCGGTGGTGATCGTGCGCGGAGACGACGTCGAGAATCGCCCTGGGGACCAGCCGATCGTGGTCGGTGTGGACGGCAGCCCACGATGTGACACCGCGCTCGGTTATGCCTTCGCGGAGGCGGCGCTGCGTGGCGTTCCGCTGATCGCGGTGCACGCCTGGTACGACAACGAGGCAGTCGCCGACGTCATCGACGAGGCGCGGTTCGTTTCCCACGAATCGGTCGACAGCATCGAACGGAACGTGCTCGAGGAGTCCCTCACCGGGTGGAAAGACAAGTACCCCAACGTATCCGTGCAGTCCGTTGTGGAGCATGACAAGCCGCGCCGCAAGTTGCTCGAGTTGAGCACGGTTGCGCAGCTCGTGGTGGTCGGCAGCAGGGGATGGGGCGGCTTCCGGGGACTGCTACTCGGTTCCACCGGCCAGGCGCTCATGCACCACGCCGATTGCCCTGTCATGGTGGTGCGGCCGCAGCCGGAATCCGCTGAGGTCCGATCGAGCTGACGCCGCGACGAGCGGCGAAGGTGGCGACGCCGGGACGGGGATGCGATGACCGCAGTTGAGCGGTTGTCGCATCCCCGAGCAAAGTAGCGCATGGCGCCAGTTTTGTGTCCGCCGCGCCGCGTGTCGTCAGCGCCGGACCGCAGCCCAGCTACGTAAAACGGCGTAGGAGTGTGGCCGGGTTCGGTTGCTCGACGCGATCGCGAGCCAGCTACCGTGGACGGGCTGGACGGAGGAGGTGATCGCGAATGTCTGGCTGTTGCCCGCCACCACCCGGCAACGGGCGGGACGGAACGCGGACGGTCTCGCTCGCCGAGTCCACATCGGGCGCCGGTGATATCGGCGGCATGGTCGTCCTGCCCGGCGGGACATTCCGGATGGGCACCGAAGATCGCGAGGGTTTTCCGGACGATGGTGAGGGTCCGATCCGCGAGGTGACCGTGGCGCCGTTCGCGATCGACCGGTATTGCGTTTCCAACGCGCGGTTCGCGGAGTTCGTCGACGCGACCGGATTCCAGACGGACGCGGAACGGTTCGGGTGGACTTACGTGTTCGCGAAGTTCCTGCCTGGCGAGCTACGCAAGTCCTCGCCACGGCCGGAGCAGGCGCCGTGGTGGTGCGGGGTCGCCGGCGCGTACTGGCGCCATCCGGAAGGCCCGGCCAGTGATCTCGACGGCCGGCTGGACCATCCGGTGGTGCACATCTCCTGGCATGACGCGACGGCCTTCTGCGAATGGGCCGGTCTGCGGTTGCCGACCGAGGTCGAGTGGGAGTACGCCGCGCGCGGGGGACTCGACCAAGCCCGCTACCCCTGGGGCGACGAGCTAACCCCCGGCGGGCAGCACCGCTGCAACATCTGGCAGGGCCGCTTCCCGGTCCGGGACACCGCTGAGGACGGCTACTCGGGTACCGCACCGGTGGACGCGTTCCAGCCCAACGGGTACGGCCTGTACAACACCTCGGGCAACGTGTGGGAATGGTGTGCAGACTGGTTCCACACCGGTGAGCAGGCTCGTTCGATGCGAGGCGGCTCGTACCTGTGTCACGCCTCCTACTGCAACCGCTACCGAGTCGCCGCCCGCACCGGCAACACCCCGGACAGCTCGAGCGGCAACCTCGGCTTCCGCTGCGCCGCGGACACCTGAAGTCACATGGCGCTGGTCAGGGCGATTCGGTGCGGTAATGGTAGGGGCACACCTCGGTGAAACCCATCCTGTTGTACAGCTGACGTGCCGGGTCGTTGTCGCTCTCGACCTGGAGGTACATGCCGTCTGCTCGGTGCGCGCTCGCCCAGCCGGCCAGCGAGGCAAGGATGCCGCGGCCCGCGCCCTTCCCGCGCGCCTCCGGGAGGGTTGCCATGCCGAATACGCCTGCCCAGCCGGCATCGGCTACCGCACGGCCTACCGCGATGACCTCGTTCCCCTCCAGGGCGCTGGCGTACGTGCTCGGCTTCCTCACCCTGTCGAGCACGTCCCACTCGATCCGCGGGTCAATGCCGTGGCCGTGCACGGCGTACCAGACCTCGAACCACCCGGGCGTCGGGGTCTCGTTCAGGTGGACGCTCGGCCCATCGAGGCCCGCCCGCGCCCGGACGTGCACGGACGAGGCCGTCCGCAAGGACATCGGACTCTCCCAGCGATAGCCGCGCTCTGCCAGGTTCGCGTCCAGGTCGGCGGGGCATGCGCCCGGGCTGATCTGGAACCTCGTCGCTACCCCGAATCCCGCGTAGAACCGCTCGGCGGCCGAGATCATGCGCACCAGCTCGTCTCGACCGGCGTCGCCGTGCGGCAGCACCGTTCCCATCCACCAGGAGGGGCTGGCCGAGTAGCGCAGCCACCATCCGCCGACGTGCTCGACGTGCTCCGCGGGCAGGGCCCGCGCCACCCTCTCTTGCAGGCCTCGCACCATGTCAGGGCTCCGCGGGACAGCTGACGCCAACGCCTATCACCCCTCCGAGGTTCGAACGCCGCACAGCAGTCCATTAGCACGAGCCCGACTTTGGCGTCCAGCCCGCCCGTCCGCCCGACATCGTCCGGCCCGTGCCTTCCGCGAGGTGGAAGCGGTATCGCAGGGCTGATCGCCAACGGGGCATCGTGAGACGCGCCTTCATTGTGCCGGCCACGAAGGCGCGGGGGCCGCCGGCTTCCTGGGCTCGCCGCTGAGCAGAGAGGGCTGATCGGGATGGCAGAGATGGTGCGCGCCGCGGTGCAAGTCGGTCCGCGCGACATCGAGGTGCGGGAGTTCCCCAGGCCGAAGATCGGGTCGGACGACGGCCTGCTGCGCGTCGAGGCCAACGGCATCTGCGGTAGCGACGTGGAGATGTACAAGGGCCATATGTCGATGGGACGGTTGCCGATGGTGCCCGGCCACGAGCCGCTCGGGATCGTGGAGGAAATAGGCGAGCGCGCCGCGAGCCGTTGGGGCCTCCGGCCAGGGGACCGGGTCGCGCTCGAGGTTATCGTGCCGTGCCGATCGTGCCACCACTGCCTGACGGGGCGGTACCAGTCGTGTCCAAATCGGACAGTGGGGCACGGGGTGACAGGGTTGGACGTGGAGCCAAGCCTGTGGGGCGGATTCGCCGAGTACCTCTATCTCTCGCCGGGCGCGGTGCTGCATCGGGTGGACGGGAACCTGCCAGCCGAGCTGGCTGCGATGTTCAACCCGCTCGGCGCCGGCGTGCGCTGGGCATGCCATCTCGGCGGGGTTCAGCTGGGCGACACGGTGCTGGTGCTCGGCGCCGGCCAGCGCGGCCTCTCGTCGGTGATCGCGGCACGCTCCGCGGGCGCAGGGACGATCATCGTCACCGGGCTGGAGGCTGACCGGCACAAGCTCGCCCTCGCCCACGAATTCGGCGCCGATCACACGATCGTCGTGGACGGCGACGAGGCCGAGGACACCGTACGGCGGGTCGAGGAGATCACCGGCGGCGCCATGGCCGACGTCGTCCTCGAGCTGACCCCGATGGCGTCCCAGCCGGTTACCGACGCGCTGCGCGCCGCCCGGCACGGTGGCCGCGTCGTGCTCGCCGGGCTCAAGGGCGGCCGCGAGGTGCCGGTGCCAACCGACCTGGTGATCAACAGGGCGCTCACGCTGGTCGGCGCGTTCGGGGTGGACACCCGTGCCTACGCGGAGGCGATCGCGATCATCGAGTCCGGCCGGTTCCCGCTGGAAAAGATGCACACCCACTCGTTCGGCCTTGATGACACCGCGCGGGCCATCGAGACCCTCGCCGGCGAGGTGCCCGGCGAGCAGGCCGTGCACGTCTCCGTCCACCCGCATTCCTGAGCGCAACACGCACAGACCGGAGGTAGCCGTGCTCGTCGACGTCCACGCTCACCTGTTGCCACGCGACTATCCGGAGGATGCCCCGGAATGCTTCCCCCGGATGGAACCCGTCGACGGCGACACCGCGCGGAGGCTGCTGTTCGGCAGCATGCGGTTCCGGGCCCGCGACGTGTTCTTCGACGCGCAGCGGCGGATCGAGGAGATGGGCGAATCCGGCGTTGACATCGAGGTCCTCTCACCGATGCCGCCGCTGCTTCGCTACGACCTGCCGCCCGGCGACGGGCTGTCCCTTGCCCGGCACGTCAACGAGTTCACCGCGACGCTGTGCGGGACCGATCCTGCCAAGTTCGTCGGGTTCGGCATGGTGCCGCTACAGGACGTGGACGCGGCCACCGCGGAGCTGGCCGCGATCCGGGACGCGGGCTTGCCCGGCGTGGAGATCGCCTCCAACGTGCTGGGCGCCTCGATCGGCGACGAGCGTTTCCTGCCGTTCTTCGCCGAGGCGGAGCGCCTCGGGATGCCGATCTTCGTGCACGCGATGCCTGCCCCGATCGATCGGCTGCCGGCTTCGGCGATGGGCACCTACGTGGTCGGCATCGAGGGCACGCTGGCCGCGGCGTCGATGATCCTCGGCGGCACCGCGGCGAAATGTCCCGACCTGCGGATCTGCTTCAGCCACGCCGCCGGTGGTTTCCCGCTCATGGTGCCACGCGCCCAGTACTTCTGGAGCGGGACGTGGAATGAGGAACCGCCGGTGCGCGAGCGCGCCATCGCACCCGATGACGGACCGTCGCCACTGGATTACGCACGCCGCTTTTACTACGACTCGATGGTGTTCGACCAGCGCGCCCTGCGGTACCTCGTGGACCTGCTCGGGCACGACCGGCTGCTCGCCGGATCCGACTTCCCGGCCATGCCGCGCGAACAGCCGGCAAATCGGACCCTCCGGGGACTGGACCTGCCCGCCGATGAGCTCGCGGATGTCATGTGCGGCAACGCCTTCCGCTACCTGGGGGGGGACCAACCGAACTGATACGCATGACTTGATTCGTCAGCAAGATTGTCTACAATCTTGTGTACATCTTACTTTCGAGGAGGCGTGTTCCATGGTCGACGCCAGCAGCGCTCAAGCACCAACCGCTGGCCAATCCAGTACCGAGCCGATCGCGAACGGTCGTCCACCGTTCCGCGCCGATCATGTGGGAAGCCTGCTGCGCCCGCCGGCTGTGTTGCGCGCCCGTGAGGACTTCGCCGCGGGAAAGATTGACGCCGACGAACTGCGTGGTATCGAGGACGAGGCGATCCGTGAGGTGGTGCGGAAGCAGCAGGAGGTCGGCCTGCGGTCCGCGACGGACGGGGAGTTCCGCCGCGAGTCGTGGCACATGGACTTCATCTACCAGCTGGGTGGCATGGACAAGGTCTACGACGGGGGCATCCATGTCGAGTTCCACAACGAAACGAAGTCCTACACCTGGGCACCCCCCACGGCTCGGGTCGTCTCCCCGATACGGCTGCCGCACACGATTTTCGGCGATGCGTTTACCTTCTTGCGGAACACGGCGGGGGCAGTCACGCCGAAGCTGACCATCCCGTCGCCGAGCATGGTGCACTACCGGGGCGGGCGCTCCGCGATCGACGAGTCGGTGTACCCGGAACTCGATGCGTTCTGGGACGACCTCACGGCGGCCTACGCGAAGGAAGTGCGGCTGCTGTACGACCTCGGATGCCGTTACCTGCAGCTCGATGACACCAGCCTGGCCTACATGAACGACCCGGCACAGCGCCAGCATGTCGCCGAGGTCGGCGGCGACCCCGAGCACCAGCACGAGCACTACATCGCCAACATCAACCGCGCCCTCGCAGGCCGGCCAGCCGATCTCTCGATCACCACCCACATGTGTCGCGGCAACAACCAGAGCATGTGGGCGGCCGAGGGCGGCTACGAATACGTGGCCGAGGCGCTGTTCAACGGGCTGGAGGTGGACGGGTTCTTCTGCGAGTGGGACGACGAGCGCTCCGGCGGATTCGAGCCGCTCCGGTTCGTGCCGAAGGGCAAGCGGGTCGTCCTGGGGCTCGTGACAACTAAGCGCGGCGCGCTCGAGCGCAAGGATGACCTCAAGCGGCGCATCGAGGAAGCGTCCAAGCACATCGACGTGGATCAGCTGTGCCTCTCGCCGCAGTGCGGGTTCTCCTCGACCCAGGAAGGCAACGATCTCAGCCCCGACGAGCAGTGGGCGAAGTTGCGCCTGATCGTGGAGACCGCCCAAGAGATCTGGGGCGAGGGGTGATGACCGAGCCGGTCTACGACGTCGCCCATCTCGGCCGCGTGCAGCTGCTGACTCCGGATCTGTCCGCGAGCGTGCGGTTCTTCGTTGAGGTGCTCGGTATGGACGAGGTCGACCGATCCGACGGGTCGGTGTACCTCCGCGCCTGGGGCGACTACGAGCGGGCATCACTGCAGCTGACCGCGGCGGACAATCCTGGCCCTGGCACGATCTCGTGGCGGGCCACCAGCGAAGCGTCACTGGAGCGGAGGGTGGCCGCCGTCGAGGCGACCGGCCGGGGGTTGGGCTGGCGGGACGGAACCGCCGGGCACGGGCCGGCCTACCACTTCACCGACCCGGACGGTCACCCGATGGCGGTGTACTACGGCACCGAGTACTACGTTCCGGACGAGGACCAGGCGCCGGCGCTGAAGAATCAGCCGCAGCGGATGCCGGCCTGCGGTGTCGGCGTGCGCCGTATCGACCACGTCAACGTCTGGTGCCAGGACATCAACGCGAACAGTGATTTTCTCGTTGACCAGCTAGGGTTCCGTATCAGCGAGCACATCGTCGAGGACAGCGGCCGTCAGCTCGGCTCCTGGCTGCACGTCACGCCCAAGTCCTACGACCTGGCGTATGGGCGGATCGATCCGGCCGGTGTGGGCGGGCGCCTGCATCACGTCGCCTACGCCGTGGATGCCAGGGAGTACGTGCTGCGCGCCGCCGACATCTTCCTGGACGCGGGCGTCCCCATCGAGGCCGGCCCGGCCAAGCACACCATCCAGCAGACCTGCTTCCTGTATGCCTTCGAACCAGGCGGAAACCGTATCGAGGTCATCACCGACGGGCGCCTGCTGCTCGCGCCCGACCGGCCGGCGGTGACCTGGACGCCCGAAGAGCGCAAGCGGGGCCAGGCGTGGGGCACGCTGATGCCGGAGAGCTGGTTCAGCTACGCCACGCCACCGAGCTGACCGCTACCCCCCGCGCCGGCGCGTGAACGACTACGCCTGGCGCGGGGGGTAGCGGCGACGCCCTATGGTCGCGACCACGACCAGCGGCACGGTGGTGGCCAGCGCGAGCGCGAAGACGAGCTGGAACCGGTCCGCGTCCACCAGCGGCCCCGCGATGGCGGCGGCAACCGCGCTGCCGCAGAACAGCATCGTCGCGAACAGCGACACCGCCATCGCCCGCGCGCCCGGCGCCACATCGGTGGCCCAGGTCTGCATGGTCGAGTGCATGAACGCCCACCCGGCACCGAGCAGCACGGTGCCGGCAACCACTGGCAGGACGGCCTGGGTCGCGGTGAGCAGCACGTAGCACAGCGCCGTGAGGGTGCCGCCGATGAGGATCAGCCTCGCCGGAGCGGTACGGCGCGAACGCCGCTTGACGAGCCGCGCGAAGACGAGCACAGCCAGCCCGTAGAGCGCGGTGAGCGCGCCGGACATCGTCACGTCCAGCCCGTTCGCCTGCAGGATGGCCGGCAGGAAGGTGAGCGGGCCGAGTAGCACGCAGCCTTCGACGAGGGTCAGCACCAGCACCAGCACCGCCCACCGATCGGTCAGCACGATGCGCAGCGAACCCCCGATGCGGGAGCGGGCGGCCATCGGGGGTTCGGTCAACCCGCGCATCGCCACCGACAGCACCGCGGCGATCGCAGCGGTCAGCGCGAACGCCACCCGCCAGCTGGTGAACTCCGCGATGGCTCCGGCGGCGACCGTCGCCACGGCCATGCCCGCGGCGGTACTCGTCATGAGGTCGGTCAGCGGCGCCTGGCGTACCCGCACCGGCACGGTGTCGCCGATGTACACCAGTGCGCTCGGGATGGCGGCCGCGAAGCACGCGCCGGTGAACCCGCGCGCCACGAGCAGCCAGGTCGTGTCCGGCGCCGCGGCCGACACGAACCCGCCGAACGCGGACAGCAGCAGCGCGAGACGCATAGTTCGCACCCGCCCGAGTCGGTCGGAGGCCGCGGCCCAGCAGACCTGCGCGATGCCGTAACACAAGAAGTAGGCGGCCGCAGCCTGGCTCACCGCGTGCACCGATGAATCCAGCTCGTTGGCGATCACCACGAGCATCACCGCGATCGCGAGCCGGTCGAACGAACTGGCGAACGATGCGACCTGGAGGAGGCGCAGCGCGCGCCCGGTCGGCTGCGGCCCGCTACCCATCTCAGCTTCGGCCCGCACCGGCTTCCCAGAGTTCGGTTCCTGCCGCCGGGCCGAGCGTGCCGGTCCATCGCCGGTAAAGGTCATGGTGCACGCCGCACAGATCCAGCACCCGGCCGGCCATGAAGTCGACGAGCTGATCGATGTCCCTTGCCCCCGCGTAGAACGCGGGGCAGGCCGGCATGACCACGGCGCCCTCCGCGGCCAGCGAGCGCAGATTGTCCAGTGTGGACAGCCGGAACGGGGTCTCGCGCAGCAGCAGCACCAGCCGCCGCCGTTCTTTGAGGGTGACGTCGGCCGCCCGGTGGATGAGGTTCCTGGTGGCTCCCGTCGCGATGGCGGCGACGGACGAGGTCGTGGCGGGAGCGATGATCATGCCTTTCGTCGGGTAGGAGCCACTGGACGGACCGGCAGCCAGGTCGCTCGCGCTCCAGTACCGCATCGCGGGCCCGTCGCGCCCGATCCACGCCGCCACGTCGGTGCGCCAGTGCCGGTCGCGCACGCTGTGCCCGGTTTCGTCGAGCAGCGTCAGCCGGGCGGCCTGGCTCAGCATCAGGTCGACTGCCTCACCCGCATCGAGGAGGCCACGCAGCAGCGCGGCCGCATACGGCGTTCCGCTCGCTCCCGTCACTCCCACCAGCCATGGCCGGCGGGAGTCGTCAGCCGTCATCGGTCCTCACCGGTTTCCTCCCGCCCGTGCGCGCCGTTATCCGGTCGGCGCAGTCGCTGACCAGCGCACCGATGCGTGCCACGTTGTCCTGGTGCAGTTCCGTGAAGAATGCCAGCGAGGTCACTACCCGCGCGACGCGACCGCGCCGGTCGAAAACCGGCGCGGCGACCCCGCTCTGCGCCATGTCGAACTGCTGCAGACTGGTGCTGAACCCGCGCTGGCGGGTCCTGGCGAGGGCCTCGTGCAGCTCGTCGCGGTCGACGATGGTGTGCGGGGTGAACTGCTTGAGCCCCAGCCGGTCCACCGCCTCATCGACCTGCTCGCGGGGCAGCCACGCGTGGAACGCCTGCATGATCGCGGGCGCGGAGAACGGGAAGTCCTCCCCGACGCCCACGGTGACCCGCACACCGAGCTGCCGCTCGCCCTTCGCGACGACCACGTAGCCACCGGAACCGTCCGGCTCGGCGACGAACACGACGAACCCGAGCCTCCTGCTCAGCTCGTCGATCTCCTGCTGCGCGACGCCGACCGCCATGTCGTCGGTGACGCCGGTGAGGGTGAGCAGCTTGGGTCCGAGCGTCCAGCCGGATCGCTCGCCCATCGACGTGACCCAGCCCGCGCGCTGCAACGTCGCGAGGATGTTGTAGCAGGTGCTGCGATTGAGCCCCAGGTCGTTGATCAGGTCTCGCGGCGCGACCGCGTCCGGCCACTCGGCGGCCAGCCGCTCCAGAATGCGCACCGACGACGCCACCGCAGGTACATCACTCGCCACTCAGCGCTCCTTCGGGTCAGTGCTCGAACACTTCCGACCAACGATCTAACACCGACTGTAGGTAGGCGGGGTCACCGGTGGACACGGCGGGAAAGCTGGAGCGACGTTCGAACGGGCGGCACGCGTCGACGACCGCCCTGCTGTTGTACGGCGGGGCACCCTCAAGCAGCATCGGATCGAGTTTGCTGCCCCAGGTCCCCGCGACGATGTCGATGTCCTGTGCGGGGTCGCAGCGGGTGCACATCGCCCACACCACCTCGCCGAGGTCGCGCGGGTCGATGTCGTCGTCGACCACGACCACGAAGCGGTTCATGTACGCCGCGGCTGGCAACTGCGCGGCCAGGTGCCCGACCTGGCGGGCGTGGCCGGCGAACCGGTGCTCGATGGATACCACGATGAACAGCCTGCCGCCGCCGGCCTCGTGAGCCCACGCACCGCGGACCCCGGCTACCCCCGCGGCGTTCAGCGCGTCCTCGACCATCGCGGACTTCATCGCGGTGCGCATGTACGAGTAGTCGTGCGGTGGCTTGCCAGGGGGTGCGCCGAGCTGGATCGGGTCGTCGCGGTGGTACAGGCGCACGATCTCCAGCGCCGGCGCCGGGCGGCGGCTGCCCGAGTAGTAACCGGTCCATTCGCCGAACGGTCCCTCGTCGCGCACGTCGTCCGGGCGCAGCCAGCCCTCGATCGCGATTTCGCTGCCGGCCGGGATGGGCAGGCCGGTGTGCTCTCCGCGTAGCACGGGCACCCGCTGCCCGAGAATGGCGCCTGCGTAGTCGAGTTCAGAGATCCCAGCCGGCACCTCGGTGCCGCCGGTGACCAGGAGCAGCGGGTCGTGCCCGAAGGACACCACCACCGGCGCGCGGCCGTGCTGGTCGAACCAGCGCTGGATGTGCTGCGCGCCGTGCTTGCCGGGTACCGCGTTGACGGTGGCGCTGCGGCCCTCGTCCTGCACCTCCATCCGGTAGCAGCCGCCGTTGATCGCGCCGTTCTCCGGATCGCTCGTGACCACGAAGCAGCCAGTGCCGATGAACCGCCCACCGTCGCGGTCGTGCCAGCGCGGGACCGGTAGCGACAGCAGGTCCACGTCCGGGCCCTCGACGACGTTCTCAAGCAGCGGGGACTCGGTGACGGTCTCGGCTGGGAAGTCGGCCGCCGCGGCCTTCCACTGCGACGGCTTGCCACGCAGCGCCGCCACCAGCCCGACGTCGTCGAGGTCATCGCCGAGCCGGAGAGTGTGACCGAGCCGCCGTGCCGATCCGGTGCTGCCGGTGAGCACCCGGCTGCCGCTCGGGTATCCGACGATGTCGTCGAACAGCAGCGCCATCGGCTTCGGTCGCTGGTAGCTCAGCTCCGCGATGGCGCCGAGTTCGACGTCCCAGTGCGCACCCTTGACATGCCGGAGTTCGCCGATGGACTCGACCTTCTCCAGCCAGGTACGCAGGCTCAGCAGCGGTTCGGGCATGGCCGTCATCCGTCCTCGCCGAGCAGGTGTGCCGCCACCCGGGCGCGTGCCTCCGGCACTTCGAAAACACTGAAGTGCCGCGCTTCCTCAACCACCAGCAGATCGCTGCTCTCGACGCCGTCGGCGATTGTGCGGGCCATCTCCGGCGGGGTGGCGTAGTCGTGCTCGCCGACCGCGACGAGCGTGGGGCAGGTGATCGAGGCGAGCAGACCAGTGCCGTCGAACGCGCCGAGCGCCCGGCAGGCCTGGGCGTGCGCCTCGGAGTCGGTGTCCACGAACAACTCCACGACGCGCCGGACCTCGTCCGGGTGTCGCTCCCGGAACTCGTCCGAGAACCACCGGTCGACCTGGAACTCGGTCTGCTGCCGGCGCGGCTTCTGCACGGCGTTCGTCGCGCGCTGCTCCCAGGTCTCAACACGGCCGGGTCCGTAGCACGCGGTGGTGTCGGCGAGGACGAGGCGACTGACCAGCGCGGGATGGTTCGCGGCGATCGCGATCGCGACGCAGCCGCCCATCGACATCCCCGCGACCGCGACCGGGCCGGTGTCGAGCTCGGTGAGCAGCGCGGCCATGTCGTCCGCGAGGTCTTCCACGGAGAACGGCGTGCCGTCCCACGGCGAGCCGCCGTGCCCGCGGGCGTCCGGCGCCAGCACGCGAGCGCGCGGCGTGAGCGCCTCGATCAGTGGCCGCCACACCTCGCCGCACTGGGCAAGCGAGTGCAGCAGCAGCACCGGGTTGCCGGTACCTTCGTCTATTGTGGACAGTTTCATCGCGGGGACCTCCGCTCGGCGGCTGTGCTGACGGCTGTGCGGATCTCGGGGTAGGTGCCGCACCGGCAGATGTTGCCTTCGAGGTGCTCGGTGATCTGCTCCGATGTCGGCCGCGGGTGCTCAGCGAGCAGCTCGCGGGTCATCAGCACGAATCCGGGGATGCAGTAGCCGCACTGGGCCGCGCCGCAGTCGGCGAACGCGGAGACCACGTCGTCGTTCTCGTCCAGTCCCTCGGCTGTGGTGATGTTCGCGCCGTCGTAGCGGGTGGCCAGCGCCAGGCAGCTGGACACGCTGGTTTCTCCCACCAGCACGGTGCACGCGCCGCACGCGCCGACACCGCACCCTTCCCGCACGCTTGTGCAGCCGGCCTGCTCGCGCAGCACGTCCAGCAGCAACGCCGAGTCGCTGACCCGCGTCCGGTGTGGCGTGCCGTTCACGATCAGGGTTATCTCGTTCATCGGGACTCCAGTGCGGTGACGATGGCCTCGGGCGTCATGGGCAGGCGCGTGAACCGGAGCCCGATGGCGTCGCGGATCGCGTTCCCGATCGCGGGTGCTACCGCGAGAATCCCGGTCTCGCCGACACCTTTGGCCCCGAACGGACCGTCGTCGTGCGGGCTCTCCACGATGATCGGGGTGAGCTCGTCGGGTAGGTCGCGGATGGACGGTAGCTGGTAGTCGAGCAGCGTGCCGTTGACAAGCTGCCCCTGGTCGAGCACCAGCTGGTCGAACAGCGCGTGCCCGATTCCCATGATCGCCGCGCCGGTGAGCTGCTGCTCGACGAGCGCGGGGTTGATGGCCCTGCCGACGTCTCCCGCGACGGCGAGGTGCTCGAGGTGTACTCGCCCGGTGGCGGTGTCGACGGCGAGCCGTACCCCGACGGCACCGGCAAACCAGTGCTCGGTGACCTTCTCCGAGCGGCCGGTTTCCTTGTCGTAGGGAGACCACGAGGAGGTGAAGTTCGCTTCGGTTGTCAGTGTCGCGCCGCGCGCGCCGAAGTGCGCGTGCACGATCTCGGCTATGCGTTCCTCGTCGAGCTCGCCGGTGTCCACACCGGACCGTTCGGGCTGTCCGTGTTGCTCGGGTTGTTCGGGTTGTTCGGCCGCGAGGGCGAGCAGCCGCACGCGCATCGACTCGGCGACGGCGCGGACGGCGTTGCCGGTGTGGTACGTGGAGCGGCTGCCGGCCGTGATCGTGTCGTAGGGCGTCACGTCCGTGTCCGCTCGCACCACGTGCACCCGGCGGCTGTCGACCCGCAGCACGTCCGCGACGATCTGGGCCATGATCGTGTCGCTGCCCTGTCCCATGTCGACGGTGCTGATCATCAACGTCGCCGACGCGTCCTGGTTGAGCTGCAGCACGGCGTTCGCGATGGTCGGGGTCAGCACGGCCTTGACCCCGACCGCGACACCGCGGCCACGCCGGATCCGGCCGGTGCCGCGGTCCGGTTGGGTGTCCCAGCTGATGCTTTCGGCCACGGCGTCAAGGCAGCCGACGAAATCCGCGCTGTGCATCCGGGTACCCATCGGCGCGAGGTCGCCCTCCCGCAGCAGGTGCTCGCGGCGGAAGGCGTAGGGATCCTCGCCGAGCTCGTGAGCGAGTTCGTCGATCAGTGACTCGTGCGACCAGGTCACCTGTGGGACGCCGAAACCGCGGAACGGCCCCGCGGATGGCTTGTTCGTGTAGACGCAGCGGGACCGGACATCGACGGATCCGATGCGATAGGGGCCAGGCGCCACCATGCCGGACTTGGCGGTGATGCGGGGCCCGACATCCGCGTAGGCACCGGTGTCGTAGGCGACGTCCGCGGTCGCCGCGGACAACTGGCCGCCGGCGTCGGCGGTGAGCGTCGAGGTAATCGCGGCGCCGTGCCGGGTGGTGAGCAGGAACGCCTCCTCCCGTGACGCCGCGAGCCGGACCTTGCGCTGGAACTGCCACGCGAGGGCCGCGGCGAGCGGCTCCAGCCGGTCGTACATCTTGGCGCCGAAGCTGCCCCCGAGCGGCCGGGTGGTGACGCGGACCCGGCTCAGCGGCAGGTCGAGCAGGTCGGCGATGGTCTGCCGGACGTAGGACGGCGTCTGGGTCGTGGTGAGCATCTCGAGCCTGCCGCCCTCTACCCACGCGACCGTGCAGGGCAGCTCGATCGGCACGTGATGCGTTGGGGGAGCCCAAAACTCACCGCGGACCGTCCGCGCGCCGCTCACCTTGTTCGGGTTCCCGTGCCGCAGCCGGTACTCGTAGTTGATGTTGGTGTCGCGCACCCCGTCCAGATGCCTCAGATCGCCGAACACCGCCGAGGGGCGCAGCTCGTCGTGCACATAGGACTCACCGTTCAGCGCGGTATCCAGGTCGTAGACGGGGTCCAGCTCGTCGTACTCGACGTACACCGCGTCGGCGGCCTCCCGCGCGGTAGCCAGATCGGCGGCGAGCACCGCGGCCACCGGCTCGCCCACGAAGCGCACCTTGTCGTAGGCCAGCGCGGGCTGATCGGCGAACGCGGGACCGGTGAGCAAGGCTTCGCCGAACCGCTTGTGCAGGTCCGCCCCGGTCACCACGGCGTACACCCCGTCGATGGCGAGGGCCTCCTCGGTGTGTACGGCGCGGATCGCGGCGTGCGGCTGGGTGCTGCGGTGCACCGCGACGTGTGCGCAGGTGCCGACCGGCTGATCGCCGACGTGGCCAACGACACCGCGTACCCGCCCGAGGGCGTCGTAGCGTGCCCTTCGCCCGCCGACCCAGTCCTGCCGCGAGGTTTTCTCTGGCGTCTCAGGCATTGTCGAGATCCTTCCACGCGCCGCGGACCGCGTCTTCCACGATGACCTGGGCTAGCCTGCGTTTGTAACGCACGCTTCCCCGGACGTCCGGGATCGGATCGAGCAGCGGTGCGATGACCTCGAGTGCCGCGTCCACCGCCGCCTGATCCGTCATCCCCGTCGCGTCGAACGACGCGTACCGCGGCACGGGAGCGAGCGCGCCCAGTCCGATGTGGACCTCGCGGCCCGCTATCAGGACGGCGACCGAAGCGCACGGCCAGTCGTTCGCGCTCAGGCTGCTGTACTTGACGAAGCGGTACGCCGAGCCGGTTGGCTGAGCGGGAATCCGCACGGCCGTGACCAGCTCGTCGGGTGCCAGCGCGGTCTGCTGGAAATCCACGAAGAACTGTCGAACCGGGAGGCTTCTCGTGCCGCGCACCGATGTCGCCTCGACCGTGGCGTCCAGTGCGAGCAGCGCGGGCGGCGGGTCGAGCCGGTAGTCGCCGTGCGCGAGGTTCCCGCCGATACTGGCGGTGTTGCGGACCCGCGGGTTCGCAACATGCCGGTAGGCGGTGGAGGCCAGCGGAGCGACTCGGCGCACCCGATCGTCGGTTTCCATGCCGCGTGCGGTGACCATCGGTCCCGCCCGCAGCCCGGCCGCGTCTGCGGTGATCTCAGTGAGCCCGGGAATTCCCGCCAGATCCACGAAATTGTCCGCGAACAGGATTCCCTGCTTGATCAGAATCTGGATCGCGGTACCGCCGCCGTACACCATCGGGTTGTCCACTGTGGACATCATGGTGCATGCCTCGGCGAGCGTTCTCGGTCGGCGCAGCGTCGGGCTCACCGGCCTCGCCTCATTCCGGCGAGTACGGCGATCACGGCGAGCACCGCGGCCACGACAGCCACGGTGCGGGCGGTACGGGATGGCGGTGAGGGCGCGACAGTCGGGACGGCCGCTGTGCCGGTGGACCGCTCCGGCTCGCCGGTTACCGGCTGGGGCGCACACGCCGCGGCCAGCAGAGCCGCGAACTCGCGCTCCACTTCCTGGCTGCGCCGCCGGATGATCGGCTCACCGAGCCTGCCGAGTTTGCCCCACAGGGCCATGTCCATCTCGTAGTCGACGAGTGAGGAGTCGCCGTCCGGGCGGATCCGCAGCTGGGCGTCGATCTTGATGGAGCTGCCGAGCTTGCGGTCCTCGCCCTTGAGTACCGCCTTTACCGCCTTGACGTCGGAATCGGTGACCGACTCGATGGCGGCGGAGAAGCCCGCCGAGAACCGCACATGCGCGACCTCATTGACCAGTCTTCCCCGGTAGGTGCTCTCGTCCAGCCGTTCCAGCTCCTCGCACCCGGGTATGCACCGCCGCATGGCGTCCGGATCGAAGAACAACGGGAAGACCTCGGTCGGCGACGCCGGCACGGAGAACTCGGAGGCAAGCTTCATTCGGACCACCATAAGAGATCAGAAATCCTATATAGGAGACAGTATGAGTGTCCGGTAGGGGTGTCAAGATTCCTAAATGTGGCTCAAGATGGCCTTGACCGACGTCGTCCGGTGCTCTTACTATCCGCTCCACAGGACGAACAGTTTTATATAGAGGTCATCTCACCGTTGAGGAGTCCCCATGGCCTTCACCCGTCTCGCAGCCGGATGTCTTGCCGGCCTGCTTGCGATCACCATGACCGGCTGCGTGGGTGGGCCGGGTACCGACGCGGCCGGTGACGGCAGTCCCCGCACGCTGCGCATCGCACACAACTCGAACGCGGCGGCGCTGCCTGCCCAAGTCGCGGCCAAACAGGGCTTCTTCCGTAAGCACAACCTCAAGGTGGAGTTCACCAAGATCGAGAACATCGGCTCGGTGCCCGGCACGCTCGGCCGTTCCTTCGATGTGGCGCTCTCCGCGCCGACCACCGTCATCTCCGCAGCCCAGCAGGGCATCGCGGTTACGCAGGTCGCGGGCGCGACGATCGATGTCAAGGACAACCCGACCGGGTTCCTGATCGGCTCCCGGAAGGCGGGGACCACGAGCGTCACACAACTCGAAGGCAAGACGCTCGGCGTGCTCACCGAGACGGGAACGGTGCACATCGCGACGAGAGCCTGGCTGAAGCAGCAGGGCGTCGACCCGGAAAGCGTAAAGATCGTCGAGGTGGACGGCCCCGCGCAGGCGGACCAACTCGCATCCGGCCGGATCGACGCGGTGGAGACGGTCATGCCGTTCGCGGCCAAGGTGCTGCAGGACAACGACACGACCAGTCTGGGTGATCCCTATCTGAAGCTGGCCCCCGAACTCTCCGCGATCTTTTGGATCTCCCAGCAGCGGTTCGCCCAGCAGCATCCCGGCGTGCTCACCGACTTCCGCGCCGCACTCGATGACGCGCGGGACTACATCGGGGCGCACGAGGACAAAGCCCGGCAGGTGCTCAAGGAATACACCGGCCTGCCGGACCCGGTCATTAAGAACACCACGCTGCCCACCTACACCAGCGAGGTGCGCCCGGACGACCTCAAGATCTGGCTGAAAACCATGCAAGACGTCGGCGAGTTGCACGGTGACGTTGACCTCGGTCCGCTCGCCACCAAGCAGGAGTGACGGCGGGTATGGACACCGGCAACGCTGTCGCGGCTGTCTGGGACGGCGTCGTCCCGGACGACGAGCGCGAGCGCCTGATTGCCGCGGGGTTCGGTACCCCGGCGGCATTGGGGCCGCGTCCGTGCCTGCTGGTCGTCGACGTGACGTTGTCGTTCCTCGGCGGGCAGCCCGGGCCGGAATACCCGACCGCATGCGGTCCGGAGGGATGGCGCAGGCTGCCCGCGATCCGCGGTGTGCTCGACGCCGCGCGAAGCCGCGGCATCCCCCGCGTGCTCACCCGCGGCAGTCCCGAGAATGCCCGGTTCGTCGGCGGCGCGATCACGCTCAGCCAGGAGCCGGAGCGTGCCACCCGCATCCACGAGGCGCCGTTTCCGGAGCAGCTGCGACCCCGCGAGGACGAGTACGTGCTGAGTAAGGCGAAAGCAAGCGCGTTTTTCGGCACCCCGCTGCTGACCTACCTGCACAGGCACACCGTGGACACCTTGATCATCACCGGCACGACCACGTCGGGCTGCGTGCGCGCGACGGTGGTGGACGCGGCATCGCACGGCTACCGCGTGCTGGTCGTTGAGGATGCCTGCTTCGACCGTTCGGCGTTCGCGCACGCGGCCAACCTTTTCGACATCCAGATGAAGTACGGGTCCGTGGTGGATTCCGCGTGGATATGCGCGCGGCTGCGAGCAGACGGGAGCGAGTCGAGCCGATGACTCGAAGCAGCGAACCGACCGGACACGGCACCGGCAGCGCAGCCGGTACGGACAGCCCCGGTGCCACCAATGGCACGGACGGCACCGACAGCATCAGCTGCGAGGGCGTCGGTGTCACGCTGTCCGGCTCGTCGGGCGCCCTCGACGTACTGGGCGGCGTGGATATCTCCGTCGCTCGTGGCGAGTTCGTGTCGATCCTCGGCACGTCCGGCTCCGGCAAGACGACCCTGCTGCGGGTGCTCGGCGGGCTGCTCCCGGCGACCACCGGGACGGTGCGCTGCCACGGCTCCGTCGTCACCGGGCCCGCGGACGGTGTCGTGACCGTGTTCCAGGACTACGTGCATTCGCTGCTGCCGTGGCGAACGGTGCGGCGCAACGTCGGCCTCGGCATCGAAGCCGGCTGCGACCGCGCCGAACGCGACGAGCGGGTGGACGAGGCGCTGATCATGGTCGGGCTGCGGCAGCGGGCCGACGAGTACCCGTGGCGGCTTTCCGGCGGGATGCAGCAACGCGTACAGATCGCCCGCGCGCTGGCCACCCGCCCGCGGGTGCTCCTGATGGACGAGCCGTTCGGCGCGCTCGACGCCATGACCAAGGCGTCCCTGCAGGATCAGCTGCAGCAAGTGCAGGAGCTCACCGCGACGACGGTCGTGTTCGTCACCCACGACGTCGAGGAGGCGGTCTATCTCAGCGACCGTGTGCTGGTCCTGGACGGAAGTCCCGCCGCGATCGGTCTCGCACTGGACATCCCGCTGGAACGCCCGCGACATCAGGTGACGACCAAGGAGAGCGCGGACTACCTCCGGTTGCGGCATCGGGTTTACGAGGCCCTCGGGCACGACATCGGCGAGCGGGCGAGGCTGGGTGAGCACGACCATGCCTGAGGCGAGCGCCGTCGCGTCGCGGGTGCCGCCGAGCAAGGCATTGCGCGGCAGGATCAACGCCGTCGGGGCCGCGGTGTTCGTGCTGGGGCTCGGCGTCTGGGAGCTGGCGGTACGCACCGGGCTGCTGGACTTCGCGTACCTACCACCGCCGAGCGATGTCGTGGTGGGGCTCGGTGAGCTGATCGAGACCGGACAGCTGCAGGGCGCGCTCGCGCACACACTGTTCGTGGCACTGAGCGGCTGGGCGCTTGCCGGGCTTCTCGGGGTGGCGGCCGGTTCCGTGCTCGGGCTGGTGCGACCGGTCTGGCGGTACTCGATGGCGAGCCTCGAGGCGCTGCGTGCCCTGCCCATCGTCGCGTTCGTGCCGGTCGCGGTGCTGCTGTACGGCTTCTCGGCGCGCATGGAGATCGTGGTGGCCTGCTACGCGGCGCTGTGGCCGATTCTGTTGAACACCATCAGCGGGATGCGCACCGAACAGCGGCTTATCGAGGTCGGCGCCGTGCTCCGGCTGTCCCGCCCGGCGGTGCTGTGGAAGATCCGGTTGCCGGCGGCGACAGCGCAGATCGTGGTCGGGCTTCGCCTCGGCCTGTCGATCTCGCTGGTGCTCACCCTGGTCGCCGAGATGGTGGGCAATCCGGCCGGGCTGGGTTTCCTGCTCGTCGACAAGGCGGAGGCGCTGCAGCCCGCGCAGATGTTCGCCGGGGTGTTCGTCGTCGGTGTCGCCGGGATCGTGCTGAATGCCCTGCTGATGGTCGCGGCGCGGCTCGCGTTCCGCGGCCAGCTGAACGCGGCGGGGGAGGGGGGCTGACGATGGCAGGGGAGAACGGAACGGGCGGCACGCCGCTGCGGGGCCTGCTGCCACTGGCCGCGCTGCTCGTCCTCTGGCAGCTCACCGGGGATCCGGACTCACCGTACTTCCCGCCGCCCTCGGAGTGGTTCGCGGCGGTGCGGCCGCTGGTCGAGGGCAACGAGCTGCTGCCGGCCGTGGCCGCGACCTCCCTGACGTTTCTCATCGGGCTCGGCGTGGCGACGCTTATCGGGGCGATTGTCGGCACCCTGGTCGGTTCGAGCAGGCCCGCGGATCGGGCGCTCTCGCCGAGCCTCGAGTTCCTGCGGGCGCTTCCCGCCGCGTCGCTGGTGCCCGTGGCGACGCTCATCCTCGGCTACACCACCCAGATGAAGCTGGTTGTCGTGGTGTTGCCCGCGACCTGGCCCATCCTGCTGGCGTGCCGGTCCGCCCGCCGGTCGCTGAGCCCGGTGCTGCTGGACGTGCCAAGGACGCTGGGTCTTTCCCGCCGGCACCGGGCGACGAAGATCCTGACCCCCGCGCTGCTGCCAGCGGTATTGCTCGGCGTGCGGGTTGCGGCGCCGCTGGCGCTCATCATCACGCTGCTCGTGGAGATCGTCACTCGCGTCGATGGGCTCGGCTCGGTGCTCGGCGCGGCGCAGGCGAATTTCCTTTCCGCGCAGGTCTACGGGTTGCTCACCATCACGGGTCTGCTTGGCTATCTGGTGAACTGGGTCGTCACCCGTGCGGACAACGCCGTGAGCCGCAGAATGCGCGGCGAACCATAGAGGAGAGGCGATGAGTGACACCGAGGTCAAGTCGCAATCCTGGTACCGGCTGCTGGACCGCAGCCAGTGGCGGGCGCTGGTGGCTGCCAACCTGGGGTGGCTGTTCGACGGGTTCGAGACGTACGCACTGATCCTCACCGCCGGTGTGGCCCTGCATCAGCTCGCGCCGCACACCGACACGCAGCCGGCGTTCTACATCGGACTGATCATCGCGCTGACGCTGTTCGGCTGGGGAGTCGGCGGGATCCTCGGTGGCATCATCGCGGACTACTTCGGACGCCGAAAGGTGCTGCTGCTCGCGATCACGCTGTACTCGGTGTTCACCGGGCTCTCCGCGCTCGCGTGGTCGTGGGAGTCGTTCCTGGTGCTGCGGCTGCTCACCGGTATAGCGCTCGGTTCCGAGTGGGGTACCGGCACCTCGCTGGTCGCGGAGCTGTGGCCGGCGCACGCCAGGGCGAAGGCGGCCGGCCTGATGCAATGCGGCCTCGGGCTGGGATTCTTCATCGCCTCGGCGTGCTGGCATTTCATCGCGCCACTCGGCGAGAACTCCTGGCGGTACATGTTCCTGCTCGGTGTGCTTCCCGCGCTGTTCGCCCTGTGGCTGCGCCGGAAGGTGCCCGAATCGGAGCGCTGGACGAGCGCGAAGAAACGACGGTCCGAACTGCGTGCTCGCGCGGCCGACGAACTGTCCGAAAAGGACCGATTTTACACGCGGTTCACGTTGCGGCAGGTGATGACCGACCCGAAGCTGCGCAAGCTGACCATCCTCGGCTCGATCATGTCGACGGTGACGACGTTGGCGTGGTGGGGAATCTCCACGTGGGTCCCGGCGTACGTCGGCAGCATGGCCGCCGAGGACGGTCGGTCCCCCGAGAGCTACGCGAGCACCGCCGGCATGATCTACAACGCGGGCGCGATCGCCGGCTACATCAGCCTCGGATTCCTCGCGGATCGCTTCGGGCGCAAGGGAACCGTGTTCCTGTACTTCGCCGCGTCGCTGGTGATGACGCCGGTGCTGTTCCTCTGGACACACGACCTCGGGCTGGTGCTCGCGCTGTGTGTGGTGAACGGCTTCTTCACGCTTGGCCAGTACAGCTGGATGCCGGTGTGGCTGCCGGAGTTCTACCCGACGCACCTGCGGGCGACCGGCGCGGCGTTCGTCTTCAACGCGGCGCGGTTCATCGCGTTCCTCGGGCCACTGACCGCCGGGGCGATCATCGCGCAGCTCGGTGGGTACGGCTATGCGGCCACGGTGCTCGGCCTTGTCTACGTGATCGGCATGCTCGTGGTGCCGTTCTGCCCGGAGACGAAAGGTCGCCAGCTGCCAGAGGCCTAGTGTGCCTATATTGGTCGCATGGCTTCGTTACGCGCCATGCGCACGACAATCGATGTCGACGGTGTCCCGGCGAGCTATCTGACGGCCGGGGACGGTCCGATGGTGCTGTTGTTGCACGGGACGTACTGGAGCCGAGTGTGGTTGCCGGTGCTGGAGGACATCGCGGCTGCCGGGCTGCGTCCCGTCGCCGTCGATCTGCCCGGCTGCGGGCGCTCTGGTGGTGAACTCACCGTCGGCACCGCGACCGTGCCGGAGCTGGCGGGATGGGTGGTGCGGTTCCTGTCCGCGCTCGGATATGCCGAACCATTGGCCGTGGCGGGGCACGATATCGGCGGGGCGCTCGCGCAGCATCTGCTCGCCGGCGAGGACCTCACGGTCGGCCGGCTCGCGCTGGTCAACTCGGTCACCTACGACTCCTGGCCGGTGCCAGGTGTGGCGCGCTACCGGGACCCAAGCGTGCTGGCCGCGACCTCCACTCAGGACATTCTCGCGGCAAGGCGTCAAGCCCTCAGCACCGCGCTCGCCCGCCCCACGACCGAAGCCGAGCTCGCGGACTACCTCGACCCTTGGACGGACCCGCGGGTGGCGCGCTCCTGGATGGCACTGGCCGCGGCGGCTGACAGCCGCTACACCCTCGATCTCGTACCCGCGTTGCGCGCGTCGCCCGTGCCGAAGCTGCTCGTCTGGGGTGCGGACGACACGTTTCAGAAGATCACCTATGCCGAACGCTTTTCCGCCGAGATGCCGAGTACGACACTGGTGCGCATCCCCGACGCCGGCCACATCCCGATGGAGAACGATGCCGGATCGGTCGCGCGGGCGCTGACCGAGTTCTTCGCCGCGTGAACGTGGCCTCCCCGTGCCAGACGTTTGGTCCAGATACTGACCTTCCGCGGAATCGGTCGCGCGGGGTGTGGCGAACGGCTACGTGACCGCGGCGTTGGCGGGAGCGGTGTACGGCGTGGTAACGGTAACCCGCTGCTTGTCAGAGATCGTGTTGATGAAATTGTTGACGATTATGGTGACTGTCCATAGGGTAACGCGCATCGACGAGAAGGGCGGGCCTGGCAGGGGTGCTGAGCCGGCGTGCGGGAAGGCGACGCCAACCGCCGCCGTGGAAGCGCACCGAGCTGCTTGATCGGTTCGTCCGGGTGTGAATCCACCGGTTGACTCAGCGAGGAGTGACCATGACGGTAGAACCCCACACCCCCGCGGCGAAGAAGGCGAGAAGGGTAGCCCTCGCCAGCTACATCGGCACCAGCATCGAATGGTACGACTTCTTCATCTACGGAATCGCCGCGACACTGGTGTTCCGTACCCAGTTCTTCCCGGAGTTCTCCGAGTTGGGTGGCACCCTGGCCGCACTCGGCACCTTCGCGGTTGGCTTCATCGCGCGGCCCGTTGGCGGCATTGTCATGGGCCACTTCGGAGACCGTGTCGGACGCAAGTCGATGCTCGTGGTCTCGCTGCTGACCATGGGACTGGCCACCACATTGATCGGGCTGTTGCCGACTTACCAGACCATCGGCGTGTGGGCGCCGATCCTGTTGGTCGTACTGCGCCTGGCGCAGGGGGCCGGCGTCGGCGGGGAGTGGGGCGGAGCCGTGCTGATGGCCATCGAGCACGCGCCGGCCAACCGCCGCTCGCTCTACGGTTGCTTCCCGCAACTTGGCTTGCCTTCGGGTATCCTGACCTCCCAGCTGGTTTTCCTCGGCCTGACATCATTCCTGCCCGAAGAGGCCTTCGTGGCGTGGGGCTGGCGAATCGCCTTCCTGCTCAGCGCGGCGCTGGTGATCGTCGGGCTCGTGGTGCGCATCGCCATCGAGGAGAGCGCCGAGTTCGCACGCGTTCGGTCCGCGGGACTCGTGGCACGGATGCCCGTGGTGGAAGTGTTCCGGCGTAGCTGGCTGCAGTTGCTCATCGGCAGCCTCGCGTCGATCGCCGCGCCCACGCTCGGTTATCTCGTGTCTGTCTACCTGGTGCAGTACGGGACGAACGAACTTGAGCTCGCCACCACCACCATGCTGTGGATTCTCGTCGGTGTCAGCGTGGGCTGGATCCTGATGGTGTTCATCGGCGGGCTGGCTGGCGACCTGCTCGGCCGCAAGAAGACGTTCCTGATCGGAGCCACTCTCGCGGTGGTGTGGGCGTTCCCGATGTTCCTGCTCGTCGACACCCGCAGCATCGGGCTGATCGTTGTCGCGTTGATCGTGATCACCACGGCCAACGCCGTGATGGCCGGTCCGCAGCCGGCGCTGATCACGGAGATGTTCCCGATTCGGCTGCGCTACAGCGGCGCGTCGATCTGCTACCAGGTCGGCTCGATCATCGGTGGCGGCGTCGTTCCCATCGTGGCCACGACGGTGTTCGCGCGGTTCGGAACATCGACGGCGGTCGCGGCACTGATCGCTGGAGTGTCGGCCGTCAGCCTTCTCGCGATCCTCCTCGCTAGACGCACGGTGTTGCGGCCCGCCGCGGCTTCCGAGTCGATTCCGGAGACCGCGGCCGGCGTGCAGAAGAAGGCGGAGCCGCCAGTTTTTGACTGACGTGTACAAAACTGGCTACGCTGGTCCTTATGGGCAGACCCCGCGAGTTCAGCGATCCGGCCGTGGTCGACGCCGCGATGGAGGCGTTCTGGGAAAAGGGGTACGAGGCGACCACCACCCAGGACCTGTGCACACGTACCGGACTTGGCCGGGGCAGCCTGTACAACGCGTTCGGCAGCAAACACCGCCTGTACGAGGAAGCGGTCCGCAGGTACGCCGAGACATGGGCCGAAACCCAGCTCGCGGTGCTCGCCGAGCCTGGGTCGGTTCGCGAACGGCTCCGGGACCTGATGCTGGGGGTCATCGACGCCGATCTGGCCGATCCTGGCCGGCGTGGCTGCCTGGCCTTGAACGCCGCCACCGAGTCCAGCGGGCGCGACGGTGACGTTCCGGCGCTGGTGCGCCGGCAGTTCGCCGACCTGGAGCAGGCGCTCTGCCGTCTGGTTGAGGTCGGGCAGCGCACGGGGGAGCTGTCAGCAGACCGGCCGCCGCTGCAGGTGGCGCGCACGTTCCAGAGCACGTACTACGGCCTCCGGGTGCTCGCCAAGGTGACGGACGACCGGGGCGCCCTGCGGGACGTCGTGGAGGGGGCGCTCGCGGCCCTGTAGATCAGCGGTCCCAGAACCGTCGCTCGCACCGTGCTGCCCGTGTTTTGTACTGACCAGTCAACAACAGCCGAGGAAGGACGAGATGTGAAGCGACCTGTCTCAGCTCCCGTGGCGTCCCTGATGGTGTGTGTTTTCAGCATCACGACCGGCGAGTTCGTGATCGCGGGCATCTTGCCGGACATCGCCGCCGACGTGGCGGTCTCCATCCCGTCCGCCGGACTGCTCGTGACGGCCTACGCGCTCGGGATGATCGCCGGCGGTCCGATCCTGACCGCACTGACCGCCCGCTTCCCGCGCAAACCGCTCCTCCTGGTTCTGCTCGTGGTCGCGATCGCCGGGAACCTCGCGTCGGCGCTCGCGCCCGCCTACCCGGTGCTCTTCGTGGCGCGGATCGTTACCGCGCTCGTGACGGCCACGTTCTTCGCCAACGCGATCGTCATCGCGGCCTCGACGGCGCCACCCGGCACGCAGGCATCCACGGTGTCCAAACTCGTCTTCGGCATGAACCTCGCGATGATTCTGGGCGCCCCGATCGGCACCTTCATCGGCAACGATTTCGGCTGGCGCGCCACCTTCCTCGCCATCGCCGCGTGCGGTGCCGTTGGCTCGGTGCTGGTGCTACGGCTGGTGCCGGACGTGCGCGATGCCACGCCAGGCACCTCCGCGATGGCCGAGCTTCGCGTGTTCCGCCGCCGTGACGTGCAACTCGCCATCACCGTCACCGCTGTCGGCAACATGGGACTGCTCACCGTATTCACCTATCTTTCGCCCCTGCTCGTCGACGTCACCGGGTTCGCGGCGGGCACGGTCGCGGTGCTGCTGCTGGTGTACGGCGTTGGCGCCACCTTTGGCAACCTCGCGGGCGGCCGGCTGTCCGATCGCGCGTTGATGCCATCCCAGATCGGCCTGCTCGCTTCCCTCGCGGTGGCACTCGTTCTCATGTGGACGGTCAGCTCAAGCATCGTGTTCACCGCGATCCTGGTCTTCGTGATCGGCGCGCTGGGCTTCTCGGTCATTCCCGGTATGCAGGCCCGGGTACTGACCACCGCCACCGCGGCGCCGACGCTCGCAGTCGCGGTGAATGCGTCCGCCTACCAGCTCGCCGCCGCCATCGCCCCGTGGCTCGGTGGCCAGGTGATCAACGGCGGCCTCGGGCTGCGGTCCATCTATCTCGTCGGCGCCGCTGTCACGGTCGCCGGCATAGCGGTGAGCTGTGGTGCGTGGCTCCGGGATCGCAGGGTCGCCGGCGTGCGGCGTTCCGCGACCTCGACGTAACGAATCGCCGTTTCCGGGTCATGGACCGCCAGCGGCGAACCAGCTCGATACCGGAAGCGTCATGAGCCCGCGACCGAGTGTGCGGCTATCCTTGACGTCGTGCAGCAGAAGGATGAGGTGGGGGAACTCGCCGTCGTCGAACCTGGTAAGGCCGAACTACCGGCGGCCTTCCTTGGCGAAACGACGACACGCTCGAGTCTCGTCAAGTCCGCACTTCGCGACATGATCATCGCGGGCAAGTTCAAACCCGGTGAAACCCTCGTGGAACGCCACCTCGCGACCATGCTCGGCGTATCGAAGACGCCCGTAAGGGAAGCTCTGATCTCGCTGGCGTCCACCGGCTTGGTGCTGGTGTCGCACAACCGTGGGGTGGTCGTACGGCGGCCCAGCCTCGAGGACATGCGGAAGGTCTGCGAGCTTCGGCTGCTGCTCGAACCGTGGGCGATCGGTCGCTCAACCGAGCGAAACTCGGAGCAAACCTACGCGACGGCGAAGGCGGCACTCGAGGAGTCGAAGGCACTGCTCGACACCGACGATCAGGTCAAGCTCAGCTTGACGAATCGCCGTTTCCACCGAGCGTTGTATTCACACGCCGGCAACGAGCTCGTCGCCGCCCAACTCGACGCGATGCAAGATCTCATCTCGCTCGGCTTCGTCGTGGTATGGGAGCGGAGTGTGTGGCCCGTGTGGCGGCAAGAGTACGACGAGCACTGCGAGATTCTCGCCGCCGTTCAGGCCGGCAAGGCCGATACCGCCACCCGCGTAGGGCGCCAGCACATCGAACGCTCCATGACTTTGCTGGAGAAATATTGGGATGTGGAGGGCTGACGCCACCGTCTCGACAGCCTGAGTAGCAGCGGGACACATGCCCGCTTTGGACGGTCGCGGTAGCGGGTTTCCCTGTGTTCGCTTCTTCCGCTCCGTCGTGCAGGCTGATACGCTGGTATACCAGTATACCAGCGGAGGTGACGCGTTGTTCACGACCGTTGCCGACGCGGTGGCCGATCTGCTGGCCGGAGCCGGTATCCGGCGGGCCTACACGGTGCCAGGAGAGTCCTATCTCGGACTGCTCAGCGCCATCGACGCTCACCCGCGGATCTCACTCGTCTCCACCCGTCACGAGAGTGGTGCGGCCTTCATGGCCGAGGCGGAGGGCAAGCTGACCGGAGCGCCCGCGATCGCGGCCGCGAGTCGTGGCCCCGGCGCCGCGAACCTCGCGATCGGGGTGCACACCGCGCGCGAGGACCATACGCCGCTGGTCGCGATCCTCGGGCAGGTCGAGTCGGGCGTACGCGGGATGGGCGCGTTTCAGGAGGTTGACCTCGCCGCCCTGTTCAACCCGATCGCCAAGTGGGCGGTCGAGGCGACGAGGGCGAGCGACGTGCCGGGACTGATCGCCGAAGCACTACGGTGTGCTGTTACCGGGCCGCCCGGCCCGGCGGTCGTCGCCGTGCCGGCGGATTTCTGGGCCGACACGGTTGAGGTTACTGCCAGCGAGAACGGAGCGGTAGCGCGGCCGATCACGCGGCAACCGGACGACGCGGCGCTGAGCCGGTTGTGGCAACTGCTCGACGGAGCGCGCTCACCGGTCGCGATCGTCGGCGCCGGAGCGCAGCACGCGGGCCGGAGCCTGATCGACGCGGTCGAGCGGCTCGGGCTCGGCGTGTACTCGGCGTTCCGCCGCCAGGACGTTTTTCCGGAGGACCACCCGAACTACCTCGGTCACCTCGGTTTGGGTGTGCCAGGGGCGGTGCGTGCCGCGTTGGACGAGGCCGACGTCGTAGTGCTGCTCGGCGCCCGGATAGATGCCGTCACGTCGAGCGACTTCCATTACCCGCTCCCACACCAGCAGGTGGTGGTGGTCGGCGCGGGCGCCGAACCACCGCGCGGGGCACCGGGGGCGCTGCTGATCGACTCCGCGGTGGCCGACGTGCTGGCCGCCGTTTCCCGAAAAGGCACCCCTCAGCCACGCGATTGGTCGCACGCCCGGGAAAGACTCGCCGAATTCACGGCTTCAACGGCAACCCGTACTACCCATGGTGTGCACCCGACGTCTGTCGTGCGGGCCCTGCGGCGCCTCGCCCCTGACGACACGGTGGTGACCAACGACGCGGGAAACTTCGCCGGTTTCCTGCACCGCCACTGGTGTTTCAGCTCACCGCATTCTCAGCTGGCGCCCGCGAACGGCGCGATGGGCTACGGCGTGCCGGCCGCCGTGGCAGCGAAGTTGGTGTGTCCGGACCGGACGGTCGTCGCGATGGTCGGTGACGGCGGGCTGCTGATGACCGGTCAGGAGATCGAGACGGCGGTCCGGCATGCCGCACCGATCGTGGTGCTGGCCTACCAGAACGGTATGTACGGAACTATCGCGATGCACCAGGCGCGCACCGGGCGGCTGGCGGGAGTCGACATCGGTCAGCTCGATCTCGCCCAATGGGCGCGCGGACTCGGTGCCGAGGGCTTGGTTCTTGAGCGGCCGGATGACATCGATGGCGTTCTCCTCCGGGCACTCGGCTGCGGGGTGCCGTGCGTCGTGGACGTCCGCACCGACCCGGACGTGATCACCCCGAACGGGCGACTCTCGGAGATGTTGTACGACGCGGCCACAAGGACGAAATCGTTGCCCACCAAGGAAACCGCGAGCAATGCGACGAAGGGGACAGCGCGATGACCTGGCGGATCGACTGCGACGTGCATAACGCGGTACCGGACATCTCCGCGCTGTTCGCCTACCTGCCGACCCGGTGGAGCGATTACTGCGTCGAGCACGGCGTGGACAGCCTCGCACCAAACTACTATCCGCCGAACATGGCGTTCACGGCCAAGCCGGAAGCGCGAACCGGCGAGGCGGAACCCGGTTCGGACGCCGCCGTGGTCGGCAAGCAGGTTCTGGACGAGGGCGAGATCGATATCGCGATCTTGAACTGCCTCTACGCCATCCAGCCCATCCACAACGAGGACTGGGCGGTTGCTATGGCGCGAGCGGTCAACGATTGGCAGGCGGCGCACTGGCTCGAAGTCGACAACCGCTTCCGCGCCTCCATTGTGGTTCCCACGCAGAGTCCGGAACGAGCTGCCGAGGAAATCCATCGCGCCGCCGAGAATCGCGGCTTCGTCCAGGTTCTGTTGCTTGCTTTTTCCGAGATGCCGCTCGGGCGCCGCTGCTACTGGCCGATCTTCCAGGCGGCCGCGGAGAACGGCCTACCCGTTGGAGTCCATCCCGGCATCGCCGGCGCGAATCCGTTGCTCCCGACCGGGTGGCCGTCCTACTGCATCGAGGATTACGCCGCGGCGTCCGGTGCCATGCAATCGCAACTGGTCAGCCTGGTCTGCGAGGGTGCGTTTCAGAAGTACGCCACGCTCAAGGTTGTCATGCTGGAGAGCGGGGTCAGCTGGCTCCCATCCCTGATGTGGCGTCTGGACAAGAACTGGAAGGGTTTGCGCCGCGAGATCCCGTGGGTGAACGAGCCGCCATCCACGGTGATCCGCGATCACGTCCGGTTCACCGTGGCGCCCTTCGACGGTCCGGAGCGCGCTGATGAGGTGTTGCGCCTCGTCGACCAGATGGGCTCTACGGAGTTGCTGCTGTACGCGAGTGACTACCCGCACTGGCATCACCGGGACGCGGAAACGTCGCTGCTACGCCACCTGTCGAGTGAAGAGCGAGCGAAAGTCACGGGTGGCAACGCGGCCGAACTCTACCGGCTGGATGCCGACCAGGTGGTGCGCTGAGAGCGAGGAGGAAAGCCATGGCTAGTCCGGTAACGGCCGCATCGTCACCGGTCCCGGAGTCGACCGGTGTTGGACTGATCGACTGCGACGTGCACAACGTGGTTCCTTCTGATGCGGCGCTGCGGCCGTACCTGCCGGCGAAATGGCGTTCCTACGCCGAACTCGTCGGCTCGCGCACGTACTCGCCGTACGTGAAGGGCTACCGCTATCCGAAAGTGAGTCCGGCCGGTGGATCGCGTGTCGACGCATGGCCGTCCTCCGGCCAGCTTCCCGGCTCGGACCTCGACTTCATGCGTGAACAGCTGCTCGATCAGTACGGTGTGGACCGCGCCATCCTGAACTGCCTCTACCGAGCCGCCGAGCAACGCAACGAGGAGTACGGTGCCGCGCTCGCTCGCGCGGTCAACGAGTGGCAGATCGAGAACTGGCTCGAGCGCGATTCCCGGCTGCGCGCCTCGGTTACCGTCGCGTTCGAGACGCCCGACCTGGCAGCCACGGAGATCGAACGGGCGGCGCAGCATCCCGGGTTCGTGCAGGTACTGCTCTTCCCGCGTACCAAGGAACCACTCGGTCGCAGGCGATACTGGCCGTTGTTCGAAGCGGCCGCGCGGTGTGGCCTGCCCGTCGGGATTCACTTCGCCTCGACCACCGTCACCCCGATCACGTCCGGCGGCTGGCCCTCCTACTACATCGAGGATCACACCGTGATGTCGATGGCGTTTCAGGCCCAGCTGACCAGTCTGATCATGGAAGGTGTCTTCGATCGCTTCCCTGACTTGAAGCTGGTGCTGATCGAGGGCGGGTTTGCGTGGGTTCCGCCGCTGATGTGGCGGCTGGACGATCTCTATCACCGGATGCGGGACGAAGTGCCGCACCTGCGGCGGTTGCCGTCCGAATATGTTCGCGACCAGGTCAAGATCACAACACAACCGATGGAGGAACCGGAAAACCCACGCCATCTGCTGGACCTCATCGAGCAGGTCGGGCGGCAGACGTTGATGTTCTCAACCGATTACCCGCATTGGGATTTCGACAACCCACGCCGGGCGTTTCAGGTGAAGCTGCCGAAAGATCTCAGCGAACTGATCATGCGCGAAAACGCCCGTTCCTTCTACCGGCTCTGACGATAGGTGGGTGCCAGTGAAAACCAGGAGAGTATTCGTCGTCGGAACCGCCGAGGAAATCCCACCTGGGACGAGCAAGATAGCCAATATCGAAGGTCGATCGGTGGGCGTGTTCAATATCGACGGCGAATACTTCGCCGTGCGGAACACCTGCCCGCACGCTAGTGGACCGCTGTGCCAAGGAGTCCGCTCCGGAATGGTTGTCTCCAAAGAGCCGGGGCACTACGAGTACATCCGACGTGGCGAATTCATCCGATGCCCGTGGCATCAGTGGGAATTCGACATCCGAACCGGACAGTCCTGGTTCGATCCGCACAAATCCCGGGTACGTCGCTACGACGTCCGGGTCGAGACCGGCGCCGAGCTGTTGACCGAAGACGCCGAGCTGGTGCGCGCGGGCTTGGAAAAGGGGCCTTATGTGGCCGAGACATATCCGGTCACTCGGGACGGCGAATACGTCGTCGTAACGCTGTAAGACACGGTTAATCGGCCTGGTGACGGGCCGTTCGATGTGAATCGGGGTAACACGGCGATAGGCGTTTAGCCGGACGCGGCGATACATCGTCTATGCGGGGACCGTTTCGGTCGGTAAACCTCAATGACGAGGAGCTCCTCACATGACGCCCGAACAAGAGCAGCAAGGGACGATCAAGAAACCCACCGTCGCACCGCCCACCACCTTCCGCGGCTACCTTCGTAGCATCGGTCCCGGTCTGGTCGTCAGCATGTCCTGGTTGGGCGCCGGCGACCTCGTGGACTCTTCGGTCGCAGGCGGAAATTACGGCTACGCATTGATGTGGGCACTGGTGCTCGCGCTGTTCAGCAGATTCTTCTTCACTCTTGCGATCGCCAAATACGGGCTGTGCAACGCCGTCGGCGATCCGTCGATCATTTCTGGTTTCGGTCATCTCTGGCGGCATCTACCGGCGATCGTCAGCGTACTGGCGTTTATTTCGGGCTTCATCCTGCAGACGTACATGTCGGTCGCGGTAGGCACCGCGCTCTATCACCTCAGCGGTGGCGTCGGAGGCGAAACCTGGGGTGTGTTCATCTGGACGCTGGTAACGGTACTGGTGACAGCGCTACTGCTGATACGCAGCGGCCGCTACCGCGCGCTCGAACTCATCGCGCGGATCAGCGTTGCGCTGCTCGTCCTGGTATTCCTCACGACGGCGGTACTCTCACACCCGAACGCCGGCGAGTTCGTGGCTGGGCTGGCTTTCGAACTGCCAGCGGATGAAGGGGTTTTCTCCACGCTGCTCGTCGCGGCCGCCCTGATCGGTGCGGTCGGTGGCTCGGCAGGCAACCTGATGTATCCGGAGTTCGTCAGGGACAAGGGCTGGCGGGGGCCCGAGTTCCTGAAAGTGCAGCGGTTCGACCTGCTGGCCGGCGTACTGGCGGTGATCATGGTGAACCTGGCCGTCTGGGTCGTCGGCGCGGAGATCATTCGCGCGAACGGTCTGCAAATCGAGGGCATCACGGACCTGGCCGCCATGATGCAAGCGGCGATCGGCCCGATCGGACCGTGGATTTTCTGGATCGGGCTGTTCTTCGTCGCGTTCAGTTCCTTCCCCGCTTACGCGACGGGATACACACAGATCCTGTTCCGCGGCCTGTACCAGTCGCTGCCTGCTCGCCGGCAGCGGTACGGCGAAGGACCTCGCGACCCGCTGTTCAACTGGTTGCAGATCGGCGTGATGGTGGTTATTCCGCTGGCATTCGCGCTTCCCGGACTGCCGGACGTGCTGGTGCTGACCGTCGCTGGAAGCTCGACCGCCGCCATCCTGGCCCCGGTCATCGTGGTCGGAACGATCGCATTGACCAACAACAAAGGCCTCATGTTGCCGGGCCATACCAACAAGTGGTGGATGAACGTCATCTTGTGTGTGGTTGGCGCGGTCGGCATGTGGGCTTCGTACGGCGCCATACAGGGGATCATCGCGCTCGTCGCTGAGGGCACCTGATGACGTGCGCAGACCTTGCTGCACAACGGAAACCAATCGCTCACCTTGGAGTGTGTACGTGAAACTGTTCGGAGAATACGACGTCGTGGTGGTCGGAGCCGGCATGACCGGTGTGGTCGCATCGATAACCGCGGCGCGGCAAGGTGCCAGGACCCTGCTGATCGAATCCAGCGGTCTCATCGGCGGGCTCATCACCGGTGGACGGCTTACGAAACCAACCGGAGTCGTGCAGCCGGGCGTCTACCGGGAACTGATCACGCGAGCCGCCCGGTACGGGGGAGCGGATCCGCAGACCCAGCGCAGCTACTGGGGCGCCTACACCGGCGTGTTCGACGCGGAGGTGATGCAGCGTGTGATCATCGATGCGCTCGAAGAGACATCTGTCGAGGTGCTGCTCTTCGCGCACGCCACCGGTGTCATCGACGATGCGGGTCAGGTCAAAGGAATCCAGCTGCACACGAAGGAAGGCCCGCAGCTGGTCACCGCACACACCGTGATCGACGCGACCGGCGACGGCGACGTGGCGGCGCTCGCCGGGGCGGAGTTCATGATGGGGCGGGACGACGGCCTCATGCAGCCGATGACAAGCTACTTCCGGATACTGAACGTCGACGTCACCGCGCTTGCCGAGGACTGCCAGCAGCATCCGGACGATATCTCAGAACTCGTGGTTCCGGAGCGGGCGACCAGCAACGCCGACCACGTGCTGACATTCTTCGCGACCGGATTCACACAACGTATCGCCGAGGCGCGGGACAGCGGATTCGGGTGGATCGTGCCGCGCAACAGCATCACCATGAAGGCGGGAATGCTTCCCGGGGAAGTCAACGTCAACGTCACCCGGGTACAGGGCAACGCGCTCGACTCGCGGCTGCGGAGCCGTGCCGTGCTGGAAATTCGCAAGCAGGCGTACTGTGCGTTCGACTTCCTGCAGAAGTACGTGGCTGGGTTCGCCGACGCCGTACTGCTCGATGTGGCACCGGTGCTGGGTGTGCGGGAGACTCGGCGGATCACCGGTGACTACACGTTGACCGAGCTCGACGTGACCAATGAGGCGCGTTTCGACGACGCCATCGGCTTGTGCAACGCCCCGATCGACATCCACGAACCGGGTGGGGAACGCGCGATCATGCGCGGGGTCGGCTCGGGCTACGGGATACCGTACCGAGTGATGCTGCCGACCGGCATCGAAGGACTGCTGACCGCCGGCCGCTGTATTGCGGCGGATCCCGTCGCGTTCGGCTCGACCCGGAACACGCCAGCGTGCGCGCTTACCGGGCAGGCGGCGGGAATCGCGGCGGCCAAGGCGGCCGAGGAGGGCGTTAACCCGCGCGGGCTCCGGGTATCGGAGGTCCAGTCCGAACTCAGGGCATTGGATGTCGTGCTGGGAACCGACGCGAGTGATCGGCTGGCGGAGGCGACGAACACGGCGGCCGCGTCGTAGCCGGTCGAGCGAGGTGGTGCGAGCGGACCTACTGCTCGCGGAACCGCGCCATGGCCGTTCGCCGGAAATCCGTGGGAGTCTGGCCGGTTTCTCGTTTGAACACCTGGCCGAAATGGGACGGGCCTTTGAAACCCCAGCGGGCGGCGATCGCGGCGGCCGGAACGTTGATCATCTGAGGATCCGCCAGGTCGCGCTGGCACAGTTCGATCCGCCGTGCGCGCATCCATGCGGCCACCGTGAAGTTCGTTCCTTCGAACAAGCTGTGCAAGTACCGTGGTGATATGTAGTGGGCGGCGGCGATGCCGTTGGGGTCCAGCCCCGGATCAGACAGCCGGGTATCGATGTATTCCCGGATCCGCTGCAGCAGCAGTTCGCGGCGCTCGTCGCCGTCCAGGCTTTGCTGGGCGAGCTCCGTGCGCAACATGGTTGTCACCAGCTCCATCATGTTGCGGACAGCGAGATGACCGTTGTTTCCCAACGAGTCCAAGGTGCGGCTCATGCTGAGCACCATCGCCCAGACCGCGGACGACAGGCCGACGCCACATTCGAACGCCGTAGCGGTGATACCGGCCAACGACTCCTCGGCCCTGCTTCCGATGTATTTCTTGGGAAACCTGAGGCATATCGACTTGTAGTCATCACCGGATATCAGCGTGGCCGGCTTGGAAGAGTCGTAGAGCGCGAAAAGCCCCGGCTTCAGCGCGGCGGTCCTGTCGTCCTGCGACATCCGGAACTCACCGGATATTTGCAGCGTCATCAAGTAGTAGCCGGTGTCCGCTGCGGAGATGGTGCTCTGATCTCGGTACGCGGCGTGTTTGTCGCATTCCATGTCGATGAAGCTGACGTCCGCCAATGTTCGCTTCGTGACGGCACCTTTGAATGCGCGAGGTTGTTCGCAGTCGAAGCGAAACCTCAAGAGGCTGCGCTGTACAACGTCTTTCCATGAATCGAATGCGACTTCCGGGCCCCGATTGCGGGCAACCAGGCTCGAGGCGACCAAGTCGTCAACCACAGACGCCATAGTCTTCTCCAACGGCTCGCAGTTACGTCTCTGCAGCTGCGCTCGGGCCTCAATCTTCGAAGCAGAAGAAAGTACTTCAGATTGTCATACGAAACCGAGGCATGCACCGTGACGTAGGTCATACCTGCACCGGGAGGTTGGGCACAACGCCGGCGCCGACGTGCCCAGGTTCCGATCTGACCGTTGAGGCACGGCCAGCTGTGCACGGATTCGACAGTCATGTGCGCTGGTCATTGATGCCGTACCGGGTGCTCGTTCCTAGCGTTGTCATCAGACCCATCGCGCTGTCCTCGGCGCCACTGAGGTCAAGGACAACGCTCGATCCTCAATGCGGAGGTACGCAATGGCTTACGTCGAGGGCTCGCATCATGTGACGCTGTCTGTAGCGGGCGCTCAGGAAGATGTGGATTTCCACGTCAAGGTACTGGGCCTGCGTTTGATCAAGCGCACGGTATTGTTCGACGGTTCGTTGCCCATTTACCACCTGTACTACTCGAACGCTTCCGGTGACCCGTCCAGCGTGATAACCACTTTTCCGTGGGCACAAGCGGGCTTCTATGGCAAGCGGGGCACAAACCAGGCCCGCGAAGTGCTGCTTTCGGTTCCGCACGAATCGATGGACTACTGGTACCAGCGGCTGTCCGACCACGCTGTCGGGGTCGAGAACCTCGAAGTGTTCGGGCAGCGCCGCGTGGCGTTCCGGCACCCATCGGGAATCGAGTACGTGTTCGTCGGAAACGCCGGCGACCAACGTGTCGGCCACGCCGGTTACAGGGTCCCGCAGGAACACGCCATCCACGGGATTCACGGTGTTGGTGTCCATGTTTCCACCCCGGATCGAATGGTGGAGTTCGCCAACGAGTCGTTCCACTCCCAAGACCAGCTCGTCGAGGAGGGGGACAGGGCCGCGCTGCAGATCGGGAACCAGAAGTACGGGAACCATCTGGAGATCACCGTAAACCGCGAGGATGACCAAGGGACCTGGGGCTACGGCGCCGGTACCTATCACCATTTCGCCTGGAACGTCGACACGCTGAGCAACCAGACCGACGTCAAGTTCGACATCGAAGGCCGCGGCTACACCGACATCTCCGAACTCAAGGACCGCAAGTACTTCAAGAGCGTGTATGTCCGTACTCCGAGCGGCGCTCTCTTCGAGCTTGCCGTCACTCACGAGGACGGAGGCTGGGAATGCGACGAGTCGCCGCAGGAGCTGGGTAGCAGGTTCCAGCTGCCTGATCAGTTCGAGCACCGTCGCGAGGAGATCCTCAACCGGCTCGAAACGATCGAGATCTAGCCCATCCCGCAAGCGAGTCGACGCCCCCGAGCACTCGAAGGAACGAACGTATGAGCAGTCAGCCGACGGTCACCTCCGGGATCAACGTCAGCGATGAGTTCGATCCGCTGATGAAAAGACTGGACGGTATCAACCAGGTACTGAACGACAATGCCGAGGAGAGCGAAGAACTCGGGCGCCTGACGGATGAGGCGGCGCGAGCCTTGCGGGAAACCGGCGCATTCAAGATCGGCATACCGCGCGATCTGGGCGGGTACGAGTTCTCGCCCCGTCAGGTGATCGAGACGATCGCCGCGATCTCCTACGCCGAGGCATCCGCAGGATGGGCCTTCATGGCGGTACAAATGGTTACCGGAACCACGGCGGCGTACCTGGGCGAGGAGGCCGCCCGGGACCTGTACCGCGATGTCCGCAAGGGCGATCACGCGCTGATCGCCGGACAGGGCACCAAACTCGGGAAAGCGGTCCAGGTCGACGGGGGATACCGGATCAGCGGCCACTGGCACTTCGCCTCCGGTATCTCGATGGCCAGCCACATCCACACCGCGGCGCTGTGTGAGGAAACGGGTCAGGCCCTGGTGTTCACGTTGCCCAAGGAGCAAGCGACGCTGGTGGACAACTGGGACGTGATGGGTCTTCGGGCTACCAACAGCATCGACTACATGTGCGAGGACGTGTTCGTCCCCGACAGCCATGTCTACGAGGTATCCACTATGGACGCCCGCCACGGCGGCGCGATCTACCGGATGGGCTTGGCGAACATGGCCGGAATCTGCCACACCGGATGGGCCCTCGGCGTGGGGCGACGAATGCTTGATGAGATGAAGGCGTTAGTCGCCAAGAAAACCGGTACGCCGAACGCTTCGGTGGACACCCAGCAGTTCTACGCCGAATACGCGGAGGCGGAGAGCAAACTACGCTCGGCGGGTGCCTGGGCGATGGAAGTGTGGGCGCAGAACGAGGCGACGCTGGATCGAGGTGAACTTCTCAGCACCGAGCAGGAGACCGTGACCAGGCTGATGCTGAACAACACCACATGGTCCGTGCAGTCTGTTGGCCAGACCGTGTACAAATGGGCGGCCACCGCGGCGCTGCGCCGGGGTGAGCTGCAACGGTTCTTCCGCGATCTGCACGCGGGTACCCAGCACATCACGTCGAGCCCGGTGGTGCTGCAGAACTGCGGTAAGTGGCTGTCCGGACTGGCGCCGGACGCCCGGTGGGTGTTCCTCGACTTGCGGGAACCGGAATAGCGACCGCTGGCGCGTACCGACTGCGAAGGTGGTTGAGCTGACATGGCTTCGCGCAACCCGAGTGCGTCGATCGACACCGTTGGAGATGTTGGGCCGTCCTCATCGGACGCAGCGCTCGCGGAGGACTTCAAGGCCGCGTTCCGCAACTTCCCGGCCGGGGTGGCCATCATTACCGCCGATGGCGGCGGGAGACCGGCCGGCCTGACCGCCACCTCGGTCAGCTCGGTCTCGGTGGAGCCGGCATTGGTGGTGTTCTCGCTGTCCTCGAGTTCCTCCGCGGCGCCGCTGATCACGAGCTCCGACACCGTCGTAATCCACCTGCTCGGAGCCGATCAGGTGGAACTGGCGAAAAGATTCGCGACCAGTGGGATCGACCGGTTCGCCGATGGGGAAAGCTGGACGCGGCTGGCGACAGGTGAACCGGTACTTTCCGGTGTGGATTGTTGGTTGCGCGGGCGAATCGCCCATCGGATGGAGGCCGGCAGCTCCACCGTTGTCATCGTCCGAGTACTGCGGGTGCGTACCGAGAGACCACCCGGTTCGCCACTGGTGTACCGGAACAGAAGATGGTACTCGCTGCGCGAGACGGCGGTTCTGGCGTGATCTCTCGGCCGCCCTTAAACGTACGTCTGGCTGCCGCGGCATGCGAGATTCCGACCTGCCGGTTTCGGTCGGGCGCACGACGGGATCAGGGCCAGAGCCGTTGCGTGGCCAGCCGCGTTCCTTCGGAGAGCGCCTGGAGCTTTGCCCACATCACGCTGGGGTGCACGCGGCGGACGAACGGGCCTTGCGCGAATCCACAGTCGGTGCCGCCGAGCACGTTCTCGCGCCCCACGAGCCGGGCAAGGCGAACGATCCGGTCGGCGACGAGTTCGGGATGTTCGACGACGTTGGTGGCGTGTGAGATGACGCCGGGGATTAGCTGGCGACCCTCGGGCAGCGCGACGTTCTCCCATACTCGCCATTCGTGTTCGTGGCGAGGATTGGCTTGTTCGATCGCGTAGGCGCCAACGGGGACGCGCAGCATGAGGTCGGCGATCTCGGCAAGCGGCGCGTCGCCCACGTGCGGAGCGTTCCAACTGCCCCAGCAGACGTGATAGCGAACGTGTTCCGGCGGGATGCCGTGTAGCGCGCGCACCAGGGCCTCGGTGCGTAGCTCGGCCCAGGCGCGGTAGTCGCCACCGATCGGGGTCATGTGGTCGTACATCGACGCGAAGTACGCATCGTCGACCTGGAGGCGCAGGCCAGCGTCCACGATCGCCCGATACTCCTCGTTGAGGGCATCGGCGACGGCGAAGACCAGGTCTTCTTCGGTGGCGTAGTGCTCGTCATTTCGCCACGGCACGACACTGGCGGGCGCGACCACTGGCAGGAAACCGCCGACAACGGCGTCGCTCACCCCCGCGAGCCCCGCCTTGAGGTTCTCGATGTCGCGGCGCACCGCGTCGTGCCCCACATAACGCACCGGTCCGGTGCACACCCAGTTGCCAAGTGTGCCCACGAAGCCCTGGGTTCGTTCGTACTCGGCGTAAAATTCCGGGAACAACCGCTTGTCGGTGCCCGCGGCGACAACCACCGGGGTGTTGGCGTCGTCGGGACGGAACTCGAAACCGGCCAGGCGTTCCCGGACGTATCGCGACCAGCTCACCGACTTGCCGAATTCGCCGTCGCTGACGATGTCGATACCGGCCTCGGCCTGCTGCCGCACGACGTCAACGACCGCCTGGCGCAAGGTAGCCTCATAGGCTTCGTGGTCATAGGGCTCGCCGTGCTCCTTGAGTTCGAGGATCTCGACGAGCTCCGGCGGTCGCACCAAGCTCCCCACGTGCGTCGCGAGCACCCGCTCGGTGTTCTGACGATCAGTTCCGGAACGGCGCGGGGTGGCGGAAGAAACCGCGGTGTCGTCAGCCATGACCACCTCTGTGTCTCGTTGCCCAGGAACCACGGCAGATTACGAGGGCGCGGACCAGCCGTAAACCTGGCTTCCGTGCTGGGGAAGGGTCAGGCGCTCTTTAGTGGGCGGATGTGGTCGAGCGTTGGTCCGAGGCGATCCCGTTCGACCTCGAGGTCGTAGCGGCCTTGCAGGTTCAGCCAGAACCGCTCCGACGTTCCGAAGTAGCGAGCGAGCCGGAGTGCGGTATCCGCGCTTATACGCCGCTTGCCATGCACGATCTCGTTGATACGGCGGGGCGGCACCGCGATTTCGATCGCCAGCTTGTGCTGTGTGATCCCCAACGGAGCGAGGTACTCCTCGGCAAGGATCTCGCCGGGGTGTATCGGTGACATCGATGCTGTTGTCGACATCCGCCCTCCCTCTCCTCAGTGATAGTCAACGATCTCGACGTCTTCCGGACCGGCAACGGTCCATCGAAAGCAGATGCGCCATTGCTGGTTCACCCGCATGCTGTGCTGTCCAGCACGATCCCCGCGAAGCTTCTCCAACCGATTTCCCGGCGGAACCTTAAGATCCTCCAGGATCTCGGCCGCGTCCAGGATCAGCAGCTTCCGTAACGCCGCACGTTGCGTGTTCTGATCCAGCTTCTTGGACCGCACACGCTGCCATACCCGTTCGGTGTCTTTGTCCGCGAAGGATCTCAGCACCTCGGCCAGCATAACGTGATGCGTTAATAACGTCAAACGTTATGCCTAGCTGGCCGCAACCTAGCCACCTACGGGATCGGCAGCGCGATCGGCGCCACTGTCGCGGGCTGACCGCTGCTGCGCTGGATGGCGGGTGCTACCGGTACTCTGGTTCGTTGCGGCGGCGAGTGGCGTAGACGGCCGCTTCGGTGCGGCGCTCGAAACCGAGCTTCTGCAGCACCCTGGAGACGTAGTTCTTGATGGTCTTCTCGGCCAGATACAACTCACCGGCGATCTGCCTGTTGGTCATGCCGTCGGCGATCAACTCGAGGATGTGACGTTCCTGCACGGTCAGCGACGCGTAGCGGGGATCCTCGTGTTCATTGCCGCGGCGCAGCCGGTTCAGCACGGTGGCGATGACACTCGGGTCGAGCAACGAGCCGCCGGCGGCGATGGTCCGGACGGCCGATACAACGTCCAGGCCGGAGATCTGCTTCAGCAGGTACCCGGATGCCCCGGCCATGATCGCACCGAACAGCGCCTCGTCGTCGGAGTACGAGGTGAGTATCAGGCACGCGGGCGGTGGCGTGACCGACCCGCGAATGTTGCGGCAGACTTCGACGCCCGCTCCGTCCGGCAACCGGACGTCAAGGATGACGACGTCGGGGCGCAGCGCCGGAATCCGCGCCGTGGCTTGCGCGGCGCTCGCTGCTTCGCCGATGACCTCGATGTCGGTTTCGATATCGAGCAGCCGTTGCAGTCCTCGCCGGACGACTTCGTGATCGTCAACCAAGAACACAGAGATGCTCATTTGCCGGTCCTTCACAGCGGTCAGTCGAGGGTGCGCGATCGGGCCCTACCCCCACTGTGCCCTCAGTGGACGGTCGAGGCGAGGGCCGTTCGTGTCGCGTGCACGGGCCGAAAGTCCCGACCCCTGCTGTTGCTGGCGTCGTCAGGGCGAAAAGGGCCTCAGCCTTCGCTCAGCGGGACCGACCAGGCCACTGTGGTCCCTCGATCAGGTTCGCCGTCGACGTCGCAGCTGCCGGACCACCGCTGCGCTCGCTGAACCATGTTGGTCAGGCCGCCGCGGTGCTCCGGCTCGCCGGCTATGCCCACGCCGTCGTCCCGGACGGTCAGCCGTAGCGTGCTGCCGTCTCGCGGGACCGCGACCGCCACACTGGCCGACTTCGCAGCGGCGTGCCGGGCGACGTTGGACAGTGCCTCCCGAACCGTGGCCAGCACATCGGGTCGTACGTCGTCCGGCACCAGCGAGTCGAGCGGGCCGTCCATGGCGAGTGTTGGCTCGAAGCCGAGTGCGCTACCGGCGTCCTGGACGATGCGTAGCAGTTCGCCACGCAGGCTGACCTGGCCCTCCGGCGGTTGCTGCAGGGAGAAGATGCTTCGTCGGATGTCGCGGACCGTCTGATCCAGGTCCTCGACATAACCGTTGACCCGCTCGGCTATTTCGGGGCGGGTGACCAGCCGGGTCATGCCCTGCAGGCCGAGCCCGACCGCGAACAGCCGCTGGATCACCAGATCGTGCAGGTCACGTGCGATGCGATCGCGGTCCTCGAAGACCGCTAACCGTTGCCGGTCCTCCTGTGCCCTCGCGAATTCGATGGCCAGCGCGGCGTTCGCGGCGAACGTCTGCACCATCTGCAGATCGGCCTCGAGGAACGGCAGTTGGCTGGCGTGCTTGGCGATCACGAGCACGCCGAGTACGTGCTGGCCGGCCGCGAGCGGCACGAGGATGCTTGAGCCCAGCTCCTTGAGATCGGACAGGGCTTCGCCGACCCAACCGGTCGGTAACTTGTCGGCTGGTTCCCACAGTGTCGGCACGATGCGGGGTTTGGTCCTGGTGAAGACCTCGCCGAGCACGCTGTCGGCGATGGTCACCCGGTGACCGGACAGATCGACCGCGGAATTGGCCTCCACGATCTCGAACACCAGGTTGGTGGCGTTCTCTTCCGGCAAGGCCACCGCGACCAGCGGCGCGCCGGAAACCTCCTGGGCCCGCCCGGCAACCAGCCGCAGCCCGCTGGTGGCATTCCGCACGGTGAGCAGCGTGCCCGTGAGCTCGTTGGATGCGCGCAGCCAGGATTCCCGCTGGCCGGTCTGCTCGAACAGCCGCGCGTTCTCGATCGCGATACCGGCTGCGGCGGCAAGCGCGATGACAACGGTTTGATCTTCCTCGGTGAATTCGCCACCGTCACGCTTTTCGGTGAGGTACAGATTGCCGAAGACTTCGCCGCGTACCCGTACCGGCACTCCGAGGAAAGATTTCATCGGCGGGTGATGCGGCGGGAATCCGTAAGACTGCGGGTGTTCCTGCAGGTCACGTAGCCGGATGGGTTCCGGACGGTTGATCAGCAAGCCGAGGATGCCCTTGCCGTGCGGCAGGTCGCCGATAATCTCACGCTGCTCGTCGTCGATGCCGATGTAGATGAACTCCTGCAAGCTCCGGCGGTCCGTGGCGAGTACCCCTATCGCGCCGTACTCGGCGCCGACCAGCTGGCAGGAGGATTGCACGATCCGGCGTAGCACGTCGGTAAGCGACAGGTCGCTCGCCACCGAGACCACTGCATCGAGCAGGCGGTGGATCCGGTCCTGTGACTCGAGCACCTGTGCGGCACGGTCGATCAACTCGTGCAGGAGCGTATCCAGCCGCAGCTGACTCAGGTCCGGTATGAGCTTCTCCCCGCCGAGGCCCGGGTCCTGTGCGTCAGCACGTTTCGAGTCGCCGCCCACCCTATGCGCCACCGTTTCACTGGAGGCTGTGCGTACCGTGTCGATGCTAGCTGGCCGTAAGGTCCTCGGCACCCAACCGAGTCGCGGTGGAGACGACGCGCCGCCCGGAGATCATCTCGATGTCGATCCGAAGATAGTGGTCGTGAACGCCAGGGGCCCACGGTCGCAACGGCAGTTGCCGGAGCTCGTCCAGCTCGTCGGTGTCGCGAATTTCCCGTGCCGTACCGACCACGACGACGCTCCACCCGACGTTCAGATCGTGATTCTCGAACTCGTCCACTTCGAAGGCGACCACCGCGTCCCTTGCCGCGCGGGCCAGCCTGCTGTGTGCCGCGGTGCGTACCACGATCGATTGGTCGTGCATCATGAAGTTGACCGGCTGGATCGCCGGCATGGCTAGAACCGTGAAGACGATTCGGCCAACGGGCACTTTCTCCAGAAGGTGGAAGCATTCTTCCCTGGACAGCACCTCCAGCCCCGCGGAGTCGTACATTTTCCACTCTTTCCATCGCTGAAATGTTTCTTAACTCCAGCGTCCGCGCGTGTGGTCGGCCGGGCGCAGGGCCGAAAGGCCCGGGCAAGTCCCCTTCTCAGATGGGCGGTCACGGACCAAATCCGCACTGCTCGGTCCGCACTGTGAGCACAGCGGGCAGACCACGACCTCGGACGGCCGCGGGGCTGGCAAGCACGATCTTGAACCGCGCGGTCAGGCCGCGCGATCAGGCAATGCCGACGCTCGCGTGGATGGCCCGCCCGAGCTCCTCGGGCCGGGTGAACTGCGGCCAGTGGCCCGTGGGCAGGTCGACGTACTCGACGTCGCGGACCTTCGCGAGCTCCCGAAGTACCGGCTCCCCCTGCTCCATCCACTCCCGGAGTGTCGCGCTGGGGAACTCGCACGCGATGACGGTGATGGGCACGTCGTAGCGACGTTCGTCGGAAAGTCGCTGCGGGTCACGTGTGACGTGCACGGGTGACGGGATCGTTCGCGCACGGAACTCCGCGCGCAGCTCGTCATTGAGGTCGACGAGGTCTTCGTCGTCGAACAGCGACCAATCCGGCAGCGGGACCTCGCCATTCTCGGCCGGGAGCCCGCTGTTGATGGCTCCGCCATCGCCGGTTGGCCAGCTGTCGACGTAAACGATGTGGGCGACACGGTCCGGCCGCGCGTCGGCCGCGGCATGGACGATCGCGCCGCCGCCGGAATGTCCGACGAGCACGACTTTGCCGTTGGCCGGGTCGAACGAGTCGATCATCGCGACGACCGCGTCGACGTGATCCCGCAAAGTGATCTCGGAGCGGTCGGCGTCTGGTGACTCCATGCCGGGCAGTGTGAGCGGATGTGGGCGGTGTCCCGAGTGTTCGAGGGTGCGGGCGACCTTGTCCCACGAGGAGCCGTCGAGCCAGAGACCGGGAACGAGGATGACGTCCATATCCGGAGGCTAGCGTAAGCCACCGACATCATGTGGATTCCGACGCAAACGGCCAGCTTGCTCTGCGGTGGTCGGATGTCAGCAGCGACGGGTCTGGTAGGGCACCGGAGTTGGTGCCGGTTCGGGCGGTGTCGGGCACCTGGTCAAGGCGACGAGGAGGGTCAACGCGATTCCACCGGCCACGACGAAGAGCGTGGTGCTGATCCCCTCCGCGGTCGCGACTCGCAGTTGTTCACCCGAGAGGTCGTCGAGGCCGGCCGTCGCGACCAGGACGAGGATGGCGAGTCCGACCGCCGCGCCCACGCCGGAGCCGGTCGAGGCGACGCCGGAGGCGATACCTTGCTGACGGTCGGGGATTCCGGTGGCGGCCGCGACGAACATGGTGGTGAAGACGATGCCGTCGCCGATGCTGAGCGCCAGGAGGCCGGGGACCAGTTCGAGGTATGACCCGTCGGGGGAGATGGCGATGCCGAGGCCGACCGCACCGACCGCACCGATGGCCAGGGCGGCGACCAACGTGCCTCTGAGGCCGAATCGCGTCACCAGCTGGCCCGCCGTCGTCGAGCCGGCGACCACCACCGCTGTCGGAATGACGAAGCCGGCTCCGGTCTGCAAGGCGTCGTAGCCAAGGACTTCCTGGAAGTAGATGGACAGGAAGTACAGCACCGAGCCGAAGGTCGCCATGAACATGAACGCGATGACCGCGCCGGTAACCAGGTTGCGGTTGGAGAGCAGCCAGGGCGGCATGAGCGGGTCATGACTTCGCCGCTCGATGATGACGAATGCGCCGATCAGCAACACGCCCGCCGCCGCGCTGACGACAATGCCCGGCGAGAACCAGCCCAATCCGGGGCCCTGTACCAGGGCAAAGACGATCAACGTGATACCGAGGGTGACGCTGAGCGCACCGGGTAGGTCGAACTTGCGGCCCTTTTCCCGCCCTCCGTCCGGCGGGATCAACACGAAAGCGAGCAGCAGTGCGGGACCTGCCAAGGCGACGTTTACAAGGAACACCGCCTCCCAGCCGAACGCCCGAGTCAGAAGGCCGCCGACCAGCACACCGATCACAAGTCCCGCGGCGCCTGCTCCTCCCCAGATCCCCAACGCACGGTTACGCACCCGGCCTTCGGCGAACGTGGTGTTGATGAGCGCCAGCGTGGTGGGGAAGACAAGGGCGCCGCCGAGCCCCTGGAATACCCGGGCGGCGAGCAGCATCCCGGGGCCGGTCGCGAGACCGCCCGCGAGCGCTGCCCCTGCGTAGAGACCGAGGCCTGTGACCAGAATGCGGCGACGCCCGAGCAGGTCCGCGGCGCGACCACCGAACAGCAGAAAGCCGGCGGAAGCCACGGCATACGCGCTGATGACGGATTGGAGCGTCTGCGCCGTATACCCGAGGTCTCGTGCGATGTCCGGGAGTGCCACGACCACGATGTACTGGTCGAGCGAAACGATCAGCATGGCGAAGGACAGCAGCGCCAGCGTCCCGGTCGCACGGTTCCATCCCAGACCGCCGGGCGCGGAGGACGTCTCGAAGGGGCGCACGGCAGCACTCCCTGTGGTCGGTCAGGTCTGCGCATACGGACTGGGAATGCTCAAGCCAGTTCGGGGCGCCCGACGCCGGGAACGGACAGTTGCCACGACTCTACAGACTCCGCGCAGCTCACCGCGGGATCCTGGCAGCGTGCACGTGTGATGCCAGTCGGACCGGCGGTGTCGTGTGGTGCTCCGTTTTCCCCACTGCATCCATTGGTCCGGCGGATAGGTCACGGTCAATAGCTCCGAGTGCCAGTACGTTCCGAGTGCCAGTACGCTCCGTATGATTAATACCGCGATGATCATCACTGGTGTGATCGGCATAGGGCGGATAAACAGGTGCCGTTATGCCCCCACCGATCGTGTCCGAAACCACCGCCGAATTCGGTACCCGTGTGCTCGCTGCGCGGAAAGCCAAAGGGTGGAGCCAGGAAGCTCTCCCGCGTCGCACAGATCTACACGGGCCAGCTTCGGGCGATCGAGCACGGACGGCGCAACCCCGGCCTGGAGATCGTCGTGAAGCTCGCCGATGCTCTCGGCATCCGGGCCGGCGAGCTCGTTGACGACCTACCGGTGCCCCCACGCGATCCGGATTACCGACCTCAGGCGAGCGAGCCAGTAGCCATAGAGCGCCTGACACTGCCTCACCCCGTCGCTCCTATGCTCGCCACTCCCCCCGGGCCAGGTGCCTACCGGCAAAGGTTGGGCGTGGGAACTGAAACGGGATGGCGTGCGCCTC
>WHSZ01000088.1 GCA_009379845.1 Pseudonocardiaceae bacterium
CAACGGCGACGCGTTCGTCGACCTCCTGGATCTCGCCGCCGCCACCGACAGGGTGCCCGAACAGGTCGGGGAACGACCCCACCTGTCGATCCTGGTGCCCGAAGAAGGGTTGCGCACCGGACTCGGTACGGCGCTGCTGGACGGCACCTTGCCGATTCCGGCAGCCCGGATCCGGCATGTGGCGTGTGATGCGGGCCTGATCCCGGTGGTGCTCGATTCCCAGTCGGTGCCCCTCGATTTGGGGAGGTCGGTGCGCACCGCGACGGTGCACCTGCGACGTGCCCTGGTGGCGCGGGACCGGGGATGCTGCTTCCCCGGCTGCGACCGCCCGCCGCATCTCACCCAGGTTCACCACCTGACCGAGTGGGAACACATGGGGGAGACGTCGCTGGCGAACACGTGCCTGTTGTGCGGATTTCACCACCGACTGCTGCACAACAGTCCGTGGGAGGTTCGGATGGCCGCCGACGGGAGACCCGAATTCCTGCCACCAGCGGTCATCGACCCGGAACGAAGACCCAGACGCAACCCCATCAACACCCCCGCCGCATAACGCCAGCGGTACGGCGAAACCTTGTCCGGTGTAGTTGCCGAATTCGGAGCTGGTTAGGAAGCGGTCCGTGCCCACCCCCATCGGGCACGGACCGCTGGCTCGCAGTCTTTTGGTCCGTGTCAGATTCAGTTAACATCCCCCGAGCAGGATAGGCCTGCTGGGGAACATGTCAACTGAGCGTGCCAGTCCATCTATACTTCACCCGTATGGGCCCACGATCTATCTGGAGTGGGTCCTCAGGGGAGGATTCCTGCGATGTCCGAACGTTCTGGGGCTCTGGCCGACCGGCTCAACGTCCTCTTCGACATGATCCGCCGTCCCGACGGCAAGCCGCACACCAATGAGGAGGTTGCCGAGTTCTGCCGGGAACGGACCGGTGAACCGTTCAGCAGGGCCTATGTCTCTCAGCTGCGCAAGGGAGAACGCAGCAACCCGACCAAGCGCAACCTCGAAGCGCTCGCCGCGTTTTTCGACGTCAGTCCGGTCTACTTCTTCGACGACGAGAAGAGCGCCCAGATCAGGGCGGAGCTGGAGTTGCTCGGCCCGCTGCGAAACAACGCGGTGCGGCAGGTCGCGTTGCGCGCGGTAAACCTGTCGCCCGAAGGGCTTGGCACCATCACCGACATGATCGACGCGATCGGTAGGCGGGAAGCGCAGCGTCGCGACGAGGAAACCACCGCATCGGATACCTGACGAAATACGCTTGACGGGTGACTTACGGGTGACGATCCGTGACACGATGAGCATCGAATGCTCCTCCAACGGACACCGGGCTACCGGCGCCAGGTCACAGCCGAGTGGACCCGGTCGCCTGCCCCGAAGGAATGAGTGAGATGCGCGGTTCGGCGAAGCGGTTGTGGCAAAGCTGCGCGGAAGCCGTCCACGCGTTGGACATCCCGAATCCTTTTGACGTCGGCAGCTTCATCGACTCGCTGGCCAGCCGGCGGGGTAAGCGAATCGAGCTGATACCGGTTGCCCTGAACTCGTCGGCGCCATCCGGTGCCCTGATCAGCACCGATGATGCGGAGTACATCTGCTACGCGGCGAACACCACCCCGCTGCACGCCGAGCACATCGTGCTGCACGAGGCCGGTCATCTGGTGTTCGAGCACCGCCGCCCGGCCGCGCTCGAGCGGTACGCGGCGAACGTACTGATGCCGAACCTCTCGCCCGCCCTGGTGCACCGGGTGCTCGGCCGGATCGGCTACTCGGACGAGAACGAGCGCCAGGCCGAGATGTTCGCCTCCATCGTGCTGCAACGAACCGGCCGGGCACCACGGACGACGCCGGAGGATCCCGAGGGCGCACGGCCGGACGTCGCCGCACCCGTCGCCGGGCTGGCCTCCGTGTTCGATACGCCGGTTCGTCGCAGGCGGAAGACCGCGCGGGCAGGCCGTGAGTAGTGCCCTTTCCTACCTCGCAGCGGCGATCGCGATCCTTTCGTCCGGCTACAAGTTGATCAGTGCCGGCGGGGTCCGGGCCGCACCCGGCGCGCGGTATCTGTGCGCCATGCTCGCGCTTCTCGGTGTCTCAACGGCGGTGATGGCGCCGGCATCCCTGATCGCGGCGAGCCGGATCGAACCGGTACCCAACTTCACGCGGTTGCTCGGCAACGGTTTCGGGATGGCGGCGGCGTTCTGCTTGCTCGGACTGCTCGCGCACACGGTCGGTACGGGTAGCCGCGTGCGGCTCCGCTGGCAGGGTGTAGGGCTGGTGGCCGCCCTGTCCGCCATGATGGTTCTGCTGATCGTCGCGGACACCCGGTTCACGGTGAATTTCGTCGACAGCTACGCGCGCGACCCGCTGGTCGCGGGGTATCTGCTGGTCTTTCTGTGCTACATCGCGTGGTCGATCGTCAGCTTCAAACGGCAGACCGTCAGATATGTACGGCAGCTGGACCGAGGCTGGCTGCGGGCCGGGCTCGACGTCGTGGTCGCTGGGATCTACCTCGGGCTGGTATGGGTGAGCTGGGCGGGCACGATCGTGCTCATCAAGCTGCTGGGCGGGGTGCCGGTACCGATCGAGAAAATGGTGTCCACGATGATCGCGGCGTCCTCGGTGGCACTGGTCGCGATCGGCGGGTCGTTGACGGCATGGGGACCGTACGTGCTGCGTCCCTTCGAATGGCTTCGACACTACCGAGCCTACCGCTCAATAGGTCCATTGTGGACTGAACTGTGCGCCGCGGTCCCGGAGATCGAGTTGTCCGCACGGGGAGAGAAGTTGCGTGGCACGGCCTTCGCGCTCTACCGCCGCATCATCGAGATCCGCGACGGTCATCTCGCGCTACGGTTGTACTTCCATCCGGAGGTCGCGGGCTGGGCCTCAACCGCCGCACGGGCCGCCGGGATCACCGAGCCGCGGCGGATCGCGGCGATCATCGAGGCGGCCTCGTTCGCGGCGGCGATCACGGCGAAGCGAGCTGGGCACCGCTATCGCGACGACCCGGACTCGGCGGACGCGCCGAGCGGCATCGAGCCGGACGTCGAGGCGGAATCCCGCTGGCTTGTCGCGGTCAGCAGGGCGTTCACCGACTCGCCGATCGTGCACGAGATCTGCGGGCGGGTCCGCGCCGAACTCGGTTCCGGCGCGCCCGTTTCCGGTGACTGAAACCCACGCGAGCTGAAGTTCTGCCTTAACAGTCTTGCTTTCCGGCGGTTTTCGCCGAAGATCACTGCTACGAGGGAGAGGTTCGGCGCAACGCCGGGGAGCGTGGCGGCCACGCTGGCCGGGAGGCTAGCGTGGCTCGCCAAGCCTGCCGCGCACCCGATCCGGGATCGGCGTCGGCTCGTGCGTACCGGGCTCGATGCTCACGTAAACCAGATCCGCGCGAGCCACCTTGCGCCCGGCCACCTCCATCCACACAACCAGATCGAACGAGGTGTTCCCCCAGCGCGTGACGCCCGGCCGTGCCTCGAGAACCTCGTAGGCCCTCGCCGGCGACTGCCAGTCGACGGTGACCTTCTTCACCATGAACTCGAAGAACTCGAGGTAGTTGGTGCCGAGGACCTGCCGGAACCACATGTCGAGGGTGTGGTCCACGTACGCCAGGTAGTTCGCGTTGAACACGATGCCCTGCATGTCGCAGTCGCCGTACCGCACCTCGAAGCGCTGCACGAACTCTCCGGGTGCCGCACCATTGTCCGAAGGATCCGTCATTCCTTGACTCTACGACGCACGTGAATGAGCACCCGTTGGCTGGGGTAACCAAGGGGTGCGAGAAAGAGTTCACGATTAGTGGAGGTTGCTCATGGCGAAGATGAAGGATGCCTTGGAAGACCTCAAGGGCCGCGTCAAGGAAACGCTCGGCACGGCGGCCGGCAACAGCAAGATGGAGAACGAGGGCGCGGCGCAGCAGAACAAGGCCGCATCCGATCGTGAGGCCACCGAGCACCAGATCGAGGCTGACCGGGCCCGTCACGCGGTGACCGCCGACGAGCACCGGCAGCGTTCTAACCAGTAAACCCTCAGCCGTGCGTCGGGGCGGCGGTTCGCGCCGCCGCCCCATGTCACCGGGTCCGCCGTGTCAGGTGATGTCGCGACGCTTGAAGCCCACCAGCCCGGCAGCCAGCACGGCGATCGCGACGGCCGTCAGCCACACCAACGGCATTGCGGTGAACTCCGCGCCCGGCAGCTTCGGGATGTGCGCGAACGGCGAGATATCCACCAATGCCCGCGGTAGACCCAGCATCTGGCCAAACAGGTTGAGCACCAGCGCGGCGGCCAGCACGCCCCACGCGCCGGTGGAGAATCTGGGCAGCAGGCCAAACAGCGCCGCGGCGATGCCCACGATCACCCAGGTGGCGGGCAACTGGGCCATCGATCCGGTCAGCACGTCCCCGACCGCACCGGGCACGTCTCCGGTGCGCAGCCCGTGCGCCAACCCCATCGCGAGCCCGGCGACCAGCAGGATCCAGCCGGAGCCAACGAACGCGACCATCAGGTGACTGGCGTTCCAGCGCAGCCGGCTGACCGCGTTGGCAAGCAGCGGCTCAACGCGCGTCGCGGATTCCTCGGCTCGCATCCGGAGCGCGGCCTGCACCCCGAACACCGCCGTCACCATGCCGAACATGCCGATTAACGCGGCGAGGAAGGCATCGATAATCGCGCTCGAGCCACCCATCCGCTCGAACATCTGCCTGGCCTGCTCGTTGTCACCGATGATGGTGCCGATCCCGTTCACGATCGACCCCATGATCAGCCCGGCCAGCGCCGTCCCGACGGTCCAGCCGACCAGCGAACCGTTGTGCAATCGCCACGCCAGCGCGAGCGGGCTGCGCAGGCTTGGCGCGCCGGCGGCCGGGCCGGTCCGGGTGCGGATGAGGCCGGCATCCAGATCCCTTCTCGGCAGCAGCTGGTAACCGATGGCGCCGACCAGCAGTGCCGTGGCGAGCGGGAGGGCGAGCACCCACCATCGCTCGTCCGCGAACGGGCGCAGCTGCTGCGACCAGCCGATCGGGGAAAGCCAGGACAGCCAGCCGGCGTCGCTCGCCGAGTCGCCGATTCCGCGCAGCAGGAAGGTCACCGCTAGCGCCGAGGAGGCGAAACCGTTCGCGGCGCGGGAGTACTCGGCCACCTGTACGGCGACCGACGCGACCGCGGTGAACACCAGCCCGGCACCCAGCGTGGCCAGGCCGAACGCGAAGGACCCGCCGGCCGGCATCCCGGCACCGATCATGGTGGCCACTTGCGTCACGCCGATCAGCGCGCTGGCGCCCGCGGCCACCAGCACCGCCGCGGTCAGCATCGCGTACCGCCCGACCACCGCGGAACCGAGCAGCTCGGCGCGTCCGGTGTCCTCCTCGGCCCTGGTGTGGCGGGTCACCGTGAAGATCACCATCAACCCGATGAACACCGCGATGAACCCGGACAGCCGCCACGCGACGAAGCCACCGGCCGTGGACAGATCGAACGCCGGGCCGTACAGCACGGCCACCGACGGGTTGCCGCCGATCGCGGTGGTCAGCATCGCCCGCCCGGCCACGTTCGGGTACAGCTGCTCGTAGGTGCTCCCGGTGCTCGCGGGCAGCACACCGAGCAACAGGATCCAGAGTGGCAGGGTGATCCGGTCCCTGCGCAGCGCCAGCCGGACCAGCTGCCCAGTGCCGGCCACCGGGTGTTCACCCATACCACCGACGTTACAGATTTTCAGAAACTTGTGAAGTAAAGAAAATGTATGGATGCTGTGAGTGCACGGTGGGTAATACGAGAGGGTGTAGGTATGGCTGATGAGGCGATGCCGGGACGGGATGAGGAGGCCGTTCGCCGTTTCGTGGAGAACTTTGCCGTGACCATGAGCGAGGCCGGGTTCCCCCGGATGCCGGCCAGGGTGTTCGTTGCCTTACTGGTCTCCGAGTCCGGCAGCAGGACGGCCGCCGAGCTGGCGGAGTTCCTCAAGGTCAGCCCGGCCGCGATCTCCGGGGCGGTGCGTTACCTCATGCAGGTCAGCCTCGTCGGCCGGGAGCGCGAGCCCGGCGCCCGCCGGGACCACTATCGGGTGGTCGAGGACTGGCACGAAGTGATGGTCAGGCGTGATCAGGTCATGCAACAGTGGACCGCCGCGATGAAGGAGGGCATCGAAACGGTCGGTGCGGACAGCGAGGCCGGTAAGCGGATGGAGGAGATGCGCGATCTGTTCGCGTTCCTCGGCAAGGAGATCCCGCTACTGTACGAGAAGTGGCGCGCCGGCCGGTCGTGAGTCCCTTGCCGGCCGCGGCACTCGGGAAGCCGCACGGGCCGCTGGATAGCTGGGAGGTCTGATGGCCGCTGAAGCGGATGACGTGGCGACGCTTGCCGACGAGTTGCAGGAAGCGCTGTTCACAGCCGAGCCTCTCGGCGCGACGCTGCTCGGGATTCCGGGCTACGACGACCAGCTGGGCGATCCGAGCGCGGAGGGCAGGCGCGTGATCCGCGCTCGGCTGGACGACATCCGGTCCCGCGCGCGAGCCGTCGAGCCGGCCGACGACGACCGCATCACAAGGGATGTGCTGATCCAGCAGGCCGAGTCGACGATCGACCAGATCGACGCGCGCCTCGAGGAGTACACCATCGCCCCGCAGTTCTGGGCACCCGCGGCCGGACTGCTGTACCTGTTCCCGATGATCCAGCTGCCGAGTGAGAAGCATGGGCGTGACTACCTCGCCAGGCTGGCCGGGATTCCGGACTACCTCGCGGCCGTGCTCGCTCGCCATCGGGAGGGCGTCGCAGCCGGGCGGACACCGGTAGCCCCCCTGGTGCGGGCCGCGATCGAGCACCTCGATCGGTACCTCGCGGAACCCGCAGCCGATCCGCTCGCCAAGCCGAAACCCCCCGAAGGTTCGGATTCCTTCGCACGCCAGCGTGATCAGTTGCTTTCCGAGCTGGTGCGACCGGCGTTCGCGCACTACCGCAAGGTGCTCGAGGCGGAGATCGAACCGCACGCCCGCACCGAGGAGCGGCCGGGGTTGTGCTGGCTGCCGGAAGGCGAATCCACGTACCCGGCGTTGATCAGGGTGCACACCACCACCGAGCGTTCCGCGGATGAGTTGCACCAGACCGGGCTGGATGTGATCGCCGGGCTGGCCGAGGAGTTCGCCGAGATCGGCTCCCGGGTGTTCGGGACCAGCGACCGGCAGCAGATCTTCCACCGGTTGCGGACCGATCCGACGCTGCGCTGGTCGGATGGGGACGAGCTGCTTTCCAGTGCTCGCACGGCGATCGAGCGGGCGGAGGCGGAGGCGCCGAAGTGGTTCGGGCGGCTGCCCGAGCAGCGATGCGTGGTGGAACCGGTGCCGGAGAGCGAAGCGCACGGGGCGCCGCCGGCGTTCTATATGCAACCGGCGCTGGACGGCTCGCGCCCCGGCACGTACTTCGCGAACACCTACCAAGCTCAACAGCGGGACCGGTATACCTCCGAGGTGATCGCGTTTCACGAAGCCGTTCCGGGGCACCACTTGCAGCTGTCCCTTGCCGGGCAGCTCACCGATCTACCGCTGTTCCGCCGGATCGCGTCGGTCAATGCCTACAGCGAGGGGTGGGGGCTCTACAGCGAACGGCTGGCCGCGGAAATGGGGCTCTACTCCGGCGATCTTGACCGGCTTGGCATGCTTGCGGAAGATTCCCTGCGCGCCGGGCGGCTGGTGGTGGACACCGGTCTGCACGCGAAGGGCTGGACCCGGCAGCAGGCGGTGGACTACCTGCTGGAGAACACCCCGACGGCTCCGGTCGAGATCGAGAGTGAAGTAGATCGGTATATCTCGTACCCGGCTCAGGCCCTGGCATACATGGTGGGGCGGCTGGAGATTCAGCGAATCCGTGCGGACGCCGAGCGGCGGCTGGCGGATGCGTTCGACATCCGGGCGTTCCACGACATCGTGCTGGGAAACGGGCCACTTCCGATGACCGTTTTGAGTGACGTTGTCGGCGGCTGGGTGCGGGCGATGCTGCCGTCGACGAGTTAGGCTCAACTCGTCGATCGGCTAGTGCGCGGTGAGGAGCGGCAATGGGTATCGATTTTGATGAGCTGAAGAAGAAGGCTCAAGAACAGGGCGCCAAGGCTGGTCAGGAGTTGGGCAAGGCAGCCGGCTTCGCCAAGTCGAAGGCCGCGGAGCACTCCGACAAGCTGGACAAGGCTGCGGACTACGCGAAGTCCAAGTTCGGTGATCACTCCGACAAGATCGACAGCGCGGTGAGCAAGGCGAAGGGTTTCCTCGGCGCCGACCAGAAGAAGGGCCCCGATACGCCGGGGCAGGCGCAAACCGACGAACGTCGCGACGACGAAGACGGTACCGGCCAGGGTGGTGCCGCGCAGCGGTAACCCCAGCGCAGCGACGGCACAGCGCCGCGGCAGCCCCAGGCGCGGCGGCAGCTTGGCGCGGCTGCGGCCTGGCCGCGGCGGGTCAGGGGAGCTCGCCCAGCGCGATGTCACCGTCCAGTGCGGTGATCCGCCCCCCTCGTGCGCCGATCGCGGCCAGGCCGTCCGACGCGTCCGGCGCGCGCAGGTCGACGCGCACGCCGTTGCGCGGTTCGGCGCGGGCCGCGTCCAAGGATTGCCGACCGTGGTGCCCAGCCTTCAGCGTCGCGGCAAGGGAACCGGTGGACGCGAGCGACCCCCGTGCCGCGCCGAGCCGCCCGAGCGCATCGTCCACAACGGACAGCAGGCGTGTCCCGTTGCCCTCGCACATGGCGCGCACGAGCTCGGGATTGCTGCCAGCGACTCGCGTGCCGTCGCCGAACGAACCGGCCGCCAGCGCCATCGCGAGCGGGCCACCGTCCGCGCCGACCGCGGCCAGTACGGCGGCGAACACGTGCGGCAGGTGCGAGATCCGGGCCACCGCATCGTCGTGCTCGGCGGTCGATACCGGCACCACATGCGCGCCGGCGTCCAGCGCGAGCGACGCGACATCTCGCCACACCTCGAGCTCGGTCCGTTCGTCCACAGTGGTCACCCAGGCCGCGCCGTCGAACAGCGAAGCCGACCCCGCCGCCCAGCCGGACGACGACGTGCCGGCCATCGGGTGCCCACCGACGTAACGCGCGCCCGGCACCGCGCGCCGTACCGACCTGGCGACCGGCTCCTTCACGCTGACCACATCGGACAGTCGGCACTCCGGCGCCAGCTCGGCCACCCGCGCGAGCACGCCGTCCACCTCGGGCAGCGGCATCGCGAGCACCACGAGCGCGTCCTCCGATGCGGCCCGCCGCAAGGCCTCGTCCAGGTCGGACGAAGCGGAAAACCCGTCGGCCAGCGCGCCCGACGCATCGTCCCCCGGCGCCGCACCCCATGCGGTACGGCCGGAGGTACTCGCGGCGCGCAGCAGCGAGCCACCGATCAGCCCCAGGCCGATGACACACACCGATCGCACGAGCGCCATCCTCCCAGACGAGCAAGCCTCTCCGACGAGTCATCCTCTCAGGCGATTCAGCGCAGCGCGTCCAACGCGAACGCCGCGTACATCGCCACTCCGTGCGCGAACGCGGACTCGTCGAAGCACACCCGATTCGAGTGGTTCGGCGCTGCCTCAGCGGGATCGATCCCTGGCGGGCACGCGCCCAAGAACGACAAGGCGCCGGGAACCCGTTGCAGCACGTAGGAAAAGTCCTCGGCACCCATCAGCGGGTCGGCCATCTCCTCCGCGTATCGCGACCCGAGCACGCCGTCCGCGAGCGCGGCGACCCGCGCGGCCGCGTCCGGATCATTCGTCGTGACCGGATAGCCGGACAGGAACTCAACCCGCACCTGGCAGCCGTGCGCCGCACCGACGTGCTCGCACACCGTCACCAGCTCGGTGCGCAGCAGCTCGCGGGTCTGCTCGGAAAGTGCCCGCATGGTGCCCTCGAGCTCGGCCGTCTCGGGGATGATGTTCGACGTGGTGCCGGCGCTGATCCTGGTCACGGACAGCACACCCGGATCGAACACGCTCACCCGCCTGGTGAGCATGGCCTGCAGCGCGCCCACCATCTCCGCCGCTGCCGGCACCGGGTCGTGCGCGTTATGCGGCATCGCCCCGTGCCCACCGCGCCCGGTGACCCGCACGACGAACTGATCCGCGGCGGCCATGATCGAGCCCGACCGGTAACGCACCGTGCCAGAATCCGCGCTCGCGGTAATGTGTAACGCGTAGGCTCGCGTGGTCGGCTGCCCGGACGCTTCGAGGACGCCTTCCTCGATCATGTAGCGGGCGCCGTGGTGTCCCTCCTCACCCGGCTGGAACATGAACACCACGCTGCCGGCCAGCGCATCCCGCCGATCACAGAGCACCCGTGCCGCGGAGGCCAGCATCGCGACGTGCGTGTCGTGCCCGCAGGCGTGCATCGTGCCGTCCACTTCGGACGCGTAGCTCAAGCCGGTGGTCTCGGTCAGCGGCAACGCATCCATGTCGCCGCGCAGCAGCACGGTCGGCCCTGGCCGGGCACCGTGCAGCACGCCGATCACCGACGTGATCGCGTCGCCGGTGGACACCGTCATCGGCAGGCCATCCAGCGTCTTGATGATCGCCGCCTGGGTATGCGGCAGCTGTAGCCCCTGCTCGGGATGCTTGTGCAGATGCCTGCGCAGCGCGACCGTCTTCGGCTGCAATGCGTTCGCTTCGGCGAGCAGGCCGGTGAAGCGCGGCTCGGTTGAGACGCCGTCGTGCGCCGGTGGCGCGGTGGATGCCGGTGGGTTCATAAGATCGATATTGCCCTCCGAACAGGCGATTAGCATCCGGGAGTTCCGATTCGGCTTTCCGCGTGCCTGTTCGCCGAATACGGTGTGCATATGGCGCAGCAGGATGGCCTCGCGGGTTTCGCACTGGCCGTTGTCCGAGAGGACGGGAAATGGCGGTGTTCGGCCTTAGATGCCGGCGCACTCAGCGAGTTGGACGCGGCGATCACCGAGCTGCGCAAGATCCGATCCCAGGGCGCCGTGTTCGGCATGCTGGCCGTGGACGACGAGTTCTTCGTGCTGCTTCGGCCGGGGCCCGGTGGGGTGTCGGTGCTGCTCTCCGACGCCGCCGCCGCGCTGGACTACGACATCGCCGCGGACGTTCTCGATCTGTTGCGTGTTGATCCGCCGGATGAGGACGACGAGACAGTGTGGCCGGAGGGCGATCTGGACATTCTGGCCGATCTCGGCATGCCGGGCGGTGAGCTGCAGGTGATCGCCGACGAGGTGGAACTCTATCCCGACGAGCAGCTGCAGATGATCGCGCAGCGCTGTGGGTTCGCCGAGGTGTTCGGCGAGTTTCTCGACCAGACGCAATGACGTTCGACCCGCGGACGGGCAGCGCGGAGCTGATGCGCGCGGCGCTGCGGGTGGCGGTTCACGCTCCGGACAGGGGTGACGTGCCAGTCGGTGCCGTGGTGTTCGATCCGGACGGTGCCGAGCTGGCCAGCGCGTGCAACGCCAGGGAGGCGCTTGCCGACCCGACAGCCCACGCGGAGGTTCTGGCGTTGCGCGCCGCGGCGCGGCAGCATGCCGACGGCTGGCGGCTGGACGGCTGCACGCTGGTGGTCACCATCGAACCGTGCACGATGTGCGCCGGGGCAGCGGTCCTGGCCAGGGTCGCGCACATCGTGTTCGGCGCGTGGGAGCCGCGAACCGGGGCGGTGGGGTCCCTCTGGGACGTGGTGCGCGATCGGCGGCTGAACCACCGGCCGGAGGTGTTGGGTGGCGTGCTGGCCGGCGAGTGCGCCGAGCTCCTTGACCGGTTCTTCGCGGCGCAACGACCGACGTCGTGACCCGCAGGGGGTTGCGGAGCGCGACTGCCCGTTCGGGTAACCTTCCGGGCGGTAGCGTGTCCGAGCGGCCGAAGGAGCTCGCCTCGAAAGCGAGTGAGGGGCAACCCTCCGTGGGTTCGAATCCCACCGCTACCGCTCTCCGCAACGCCGGGCTGGTACCGACCGGTCCGGCGTGGCCTGCGAGTAGGGTCCACTGTGGACCGGTGTCAGGTGGACGGCTGCATGGACGCCAGGGCGGGCCGGATCCGCCTGCCGGCGGACTGTAGCTCGGGCACGATCACCAGGTTGTACTCGTCGATCGCCATCCGTTCCGCCTGCTCGCCGGTGAGGCCCGAGGTGCGACCGAGCCACTCGTCGATCCGGCGTACGCAGGTGAGCAGCTCGTTGGCGACCGGGTGCTGTGGTCCGAGTGCCGAGGCGCCCGCGTTGAGTCGCTGACGGGCCTGCGCGATGTCCTCCCGGTCGGCGTGCCAGTCGTACAGATACGGGGGCCGCTCCATATCGAGTAGCGCGTCCCACGCCCGCTGATTGACGTATGCCATATGCGCACGGTATCCGCACGCGGGCGTAGCGAAACGACAATCGCGCGGAATGCCGCGATCGGGTTAACCGAGCCTTGGGTAGCGTGGACGGCATCGGTTCAGCAGTTTGGAGGTGGCGGATGGCCGAGACCGCGTCCCAGCAGCCGAACGCACCCGAGCAGGCTCGGGCGCTCGACACGGTCACCGATTTCCTGGCCGCGTTGGAAGATCTTGATATCGAGCTGGCACTGTCCTACGCCGCGCCCGACATCGTCTACCAGAACGTGCCGCTGCCGCCGGCGCGAGGCATCAAGGCGTTCGGCAGGCAGATGCGGGCGATGGCCAAGATCGGCACCGGCTTCCAGGCACGCGTCCACCACATCGCCGCGAACGGTTCGGTCGTGCTGACCGAGCGAACCGACGTGCTCGAGATAGGGTCCTGGCGCGCCGAATTCTGGGTCTGCGGCACCTTCGAGCTGCGGGACGGGCGCATCGTGCTGTGGCGTGACTACTTCGACTGGGCCACGCTGCTTTCCGCCAGCGCGCGTGGTGCGGTCGACGCCGTGGCCTCGGGTATCGCGCGGCGCCTCAATCGAGGCTGATCGGTCAGGCCACTTCAACCGCGTAGCGGGTACAACTGCAACCAAAACTGGAACCCGGCGACGAAACGCCGGACACCGAGGTAGCGAGGTGTCCGGCGTTTCGTCTGTTCAGAGGGCGGAGGATGCGGGATTCGAACCCGCGAGGGGTGTTGCCCCAACACGATTTCCAATCGTGCGCCCTAGGCCACTAGGCGAATCCTCCGCCGGAGAGGGTACCCGACGGCGGCCCGACCTGCGGATATGGGGCCTGAACTGCGATGACGCGGTGATCGTCGCCGGATCGCCGCGTTGATGTGAGTGGCCGCCTGGTCAGCTGGTGCCGAGTAGCGAGCGGAGCTGGGAAAGCAGCTCGCCCCGGCTGCCGGCGCCGAGGCGTTGCCGCATCCGGGCCACGTGGTGCTCAACGGTCTTGGCCGAGATGAACAGCCGGGCCCCCACCTGCTTGTACGTCAAGCCTTCCACCACCAGCCGCGCCACCTGCAACTCCCGCTCGCTGAGCTGGGCGGTCCCGGACGTGCCGTCCACGTCACCGGCCTGCCAGCGGGCAGCGGAACCCTGCAGGGTGCGCGCGCAATCCAGCAGCGCGAGCATCGCGGTGCGGTCCGACGTGCGGATCGCCGCCTGCCCCGCCAGCCGCGCACCGTCCCATCGCGCGCCCGCGTCCCGGAGCCCGCGCGCGGCCGACTCGACCTCGTTCGCGTCGACATCCCCGCGTAGCACCTTCAACCAGCATGCCGCGGCGGCAGACATCGTCGCGTGGTACGCCCCGTGCGCGGCATTGGCCCGCAGCGCGGCGACGTGCTGCTCCGCCTCACCGGGGCGTTCCCCGACGATCGCGGCGTGCAGCCCGGTCCAGTGCAACGGCGTGGACCACAGCGGCGGGTTGCCGAGCGCGTCGAGCAACTCGTGCGCCTGTGCCATATGCGGCGCCAGCCGGCCCTGATCGCCGAGCCGGGCGGCCGCGACCGCGAACTCGCCGAACGGCAGGAACGTGAACAGGTCAACCGGATGCCGGATCACCGCTTCACACGCCTGCCCCCACGTCCGGCGCAACGCGCCGAGATCACTGTTCCGCCGCGCGATTCCCACCTCGAGCGCCACCGCGAAAAGCCAGTCCCGCCGCCCCGGATCCCGGCCGGCCGCCGCGAGTCGCTCGGCGGCCAGCGCGGTGTCGCCGCGCACCATCGCGATCCACGCCAGCAACAGCCGATGCCGCGCGACAAGCGTCTGCCCACCGACGCGTGCGGCGACGGCCCGGTCGAGCAACGGCTCGGCGATTCCCGGCTCGCCGCCGTGCAACGCGAGCACGGCAGCCAGCGACGCCGGGCTGTCCGGGAGCAACACGGTGCTGCCGACCGGCTCGAGCATCTCCGCCGAGCTGACCAATGTGGACAGTGCACTCGTCGGTGAGCCGGTCACCGATTCCAGTACGCCGCGCGCCATCGAGGACAGCGCGCCGGAAAGCAGCGTGGGCGGCTCGTCGCCGTCGGACGCCTCGGCGAGCTGGGAAGCGTCTGTCAGCCTGCCGATCGCGATCAGCACGACGGTGGCGAACGCCCGCGACTGCGCGGTTCCGGACCACCGCAGCAGTTCGGCACTGCGCTCGAGGCGCCCGCGGTGTGCGAGCGCGGTCGCGGCGACCCTGGCACCGTCCGCGCGATCGGTCGCCTCCGCGCTGGCGATCACGTCGTCAGCCAGCCGCAACGCGGTATCCAGGTCACCGGATAGCGCCACCGCCTCGGCGCGCCGCGCGCCAACCGCGGTCGCGGGGGTGCCGGCGGTCACCGCCGCGTCGAACAGCCGGGCCGCCAGCGCGGGGTCCGCCGGCAGCGCCTCCTCGGCTGCCGCCTCGAAGGCCCTGGCGATTCCGGCACCACCGATGCCGCTACCTAGCCACGGCCGGACCAGCTCGAGCACCGGCGCGCCGCGCTCCATCTGGAGTTCGGCGAGTCGCTGCCGGGTGGCCGCCTGCCGCTCGCCAGGGACCAGCGACCGCAGCGCCGTGCTGACCACCGGCAGCGGCGCCCCGTCCGGTCCGATCAACCCGGTGGCGCGGGCAGTCTCCAGCATCGCGGTGACGCCGTCCGGGTCCCTGTCGAGCAGGCCGCACAGCAGGTCCAGGTCGCGGCCGGCCCCGGCGTCGGTTGCGATCAGCAGCCGGACGGTGTCCGGCTCGGTCTGGTCGAGCTCGTGGCGCAGCTCGGCGAGCGTGGGCTCGGGAGGCTCGGGCCGCTCGCCGTCCAGTCGCCGCGGATCCAGCCCGGCCGCCATCCGGTACACCAGGCCCGGCACGCCACCCGTCTGGGCGTGCACGAACCCGGCTAGCTGCCGTGCCGCGCCGGCACCGATGACCTCAGCAAGGTGCGCCTCGATCTGCGCGCGATCGACCGGGCGCAACACGATCTGGCTGGACAGCCTGCCGAGTACCGCGTTCAGGCCATCCGGCCGTGGCCGGGGCCTGGCGGCCACCACCAGGCCGACGCGCTCGTCGTCGGACATCCCCAGCAGCTCGGCAAGTGCCTCCTCGCCGAGCGCGTGCGCGTCGTCAACCAGTACCAGCACTGGGCCGGTAACCGGCTTCCCTCGGGCCTGGTCGAAGCGTGTCACCGGCACGTCGCCCCGGGTACATCCGGCTTCCAGGTGCTCAAGCAGTGCCGACTTGCCGTATTCGCCCGGCGCCACAACGGCAAGCCGCGTGTCGGTGCGCTCGCCGCTGGCGATGGCTGCACAAAGTCGCCTGGTCGGCTCGTCCAGGATCGGCTCGGTCACGTGTACTGCCCTGGTCACCGGCTGTCCTCATCTCCATCGTCGCCCCGCGAACCGCGTCGCAGCGATGCGAACCGGCGCGGCGGTTCCAGCGGCGTGATCTCCACGGGTGGCCGGGGCGGTGGCGGGCCGATCTCCTGCTCGGCCACCTCGTTCGGCTGGTTCTCGATGGCATCCATCGGCTGTGCGGTCTGGGGTAGCACGGTCGTATAGCCCGGTTCCTGATCGGGCGCGATCCGCCGCCTGGCCACCAGCGCCGCGCCCCTGCACAGCGCGCTGCCCGGATCCGGATCGACCAGCACCCGGCAACCGCTGCCATGGCGATGCAGCGCCGCTTCGGCGAGGACGGCGAGCAGCGGGATCCGCGCGCTGCCTCCGACCAGCAGTGCGGCGGTGAGCTGATCCTCGGGCACCCGGGAGGCGATCCGGCGCAGTTGCGCCGTCGCGGCCTCCAGTACTCCTCGCGCGAGGTGCTCGAACTCCCGCCGGCTGAGATGCACCTCGCCGGCGTGCGGAACCGCGAGCCGTACCGCGGATTCCACCGACAGCTGCTCCTTGGCCCAGGCACAGCCGAGTCGCAGCGCCGCGAGGCCGTTCGGATCGGGCAGCTCCCCGTTGATCTTGGCCTGAACGTGGTCCACCAGCAGGTCGTCGATCAGCGCACCGGCCTGCGGTTCGGCACTGGTGGCCGAATCCATCAGCTCGAACCCGGCCGCCACTCGCCGCAGGATCGCCGATTCCACGTGTTCACCGCCCAGCCGGCACACCGCGAGCACCGCACCGGCCTCGACGGGTTCGGCGACCAGGTGATTCTCCGCGGCCGCAACCGGCGTGGGCAGCAACAGCACCCCTGGCAAACCGGCGGCCTCGAGCGCCTCGTACAGCGCGCGCTTCCGGTGCTGCCCCCAGCAGGGCGGATGGTTCAGCACGATCTGCTCCGGCTGGCCGCCGTGTGCCGAGGTGACCACGTCGGCCACCCACCCGACCATCGCCGCGGCGAGCACCTCGGCCGGATATGCGTGCTCGCCCACTACCAGCGGAACAGGATCACCGACTCGACGCAACAAGCCGCGCACGGTGCGTGATGACGCGGGGCTCCCATAGGCGGCCGCCTGTCCCACGAGTACCGAACCGTCGAGTGATACCTGGAGTGTCGATTCCATCCATCTGGCGTCACCCTCCAGCGGGACGACCTCCGGATCTCGCCAGAAACCGTCGATACGCCGGCACACCGCCGCAGTGGTGCGGGTGTGCCCGAGATCGACCCCCAATACATAGGGCATACGGGCGATTCCTTAGCGGTTACACGGTCGGGTGGCCCTTCCTACCAAAGGGGGATACCTCAACGGTGCCCCCTATCCCCCTAATCTTCCCGTCGCGAGCCCCCAATGTCTGCGGGGGGCCATGACTCGGCGTGATCCCCGATGTCGCCGGATCAGGTGGTTCGTAGGGTCCTCGTCGCACATGTTCATTCCGCAAGGAGATTCTCTTGTCCCATTCCCCGCAAACCCTGCACGACTTCGTGACCAACCTGCTGTGCGACGACGCCGCTCGGTCAGCCTTCGCCGCTGACCCGACTGCCGCTCTCGCCGGTGCCGGTCTGCAGGACATCACCGCGCAGGACGTTCAGGAAGTCGTCCCGCTGGTGCTCGACTACGCCCCGGTCGGCGGCCTGGGGGCGCTGGAAGGCAGCCTGTCCATGTTGCCGGCCGGTGCCGACGCCGAAGGTGCGATCCAGCAGTTGCAGGCCGTCGCGGAGGTCGCGAGCGCGGAGAGCTTCACCCAGTCCACTCCGCTCGGCACGCTTTCCGGCGAGCACTCCGCCACCGCCGAGGGGTTCTCGGCCGGCGGCGGTTACGAGAGCGCTCTGGTGGACACCGCGACCAACGCCACCGGCGACCTGGACGGCTTCACCGGTTCGCTCGCCACCGACGCGGGCGTTGGCTCGCTCACCGGCGGCCTCGGCGGCTCCGTCGAGAACTTCGGCCTGGGTGGCCTCTACGAGAGCGACCTGGCCACCAGCGGCTTCGGCGCCGAGGGCGGCCTCGACGGCATCACCGGTGGCCTGATGACGGAGTCCGCGCTGGGCTCGGTCACCGGCGTCGTCGACGTGGCGGCCGACAACGCGGCCGGCGAGTTCGAGGCGGCCGGCTCGGAGCTCAGCTTCGACAGCAGCTCGGCCGGCACCCTTGAGGGTGGCCTGGACGGCTCCTCGGTCGGCGGCAGCCTCGCGTCCCCGCTCGGCGAGTACGACCTCGAGGCCGGCCCTTCCGGCCTGGACGTCAGCGGCAGCAGCGACCCGGGCGAGACGCTGGACTCCGACGCGCTCGCCAAGGGTGGCCACGTGGCGGCCGGCACGATCGCCGGCTATGTCTCCACCGGCGGCGATGCGCTCGCGCACGGCGTGACCTCCGGTGCCGACTCGCTCAACGGCTTCCTGACCGGCGCGGGCGAGGCCGCGGCCGGTGAGGTGAGCCACGGTGCGGACATGGCGGCCGGGCACGTCTCGGCGGGCGCGGACGCGGCCAGCCAGCACATCGCGGGCGCACCCGGCCACCTCGCCCAGGCGCCGGACGTGGTGCACAACGTGCCAGGGCAACTCGCCCAGGCGCCGGACATGGTGCACAACGTGCCGGGCCAGCTGGCATCGGCTCCGGCCGAGGTGCCGAACGTGCCGCACGCGCTGGGTGACCTGCCCGTCGATGGGCTACCGGCCGGCAACCTGCCGATGGACGTGCCCACCGACCTGCCTGCGGACCTGCCAACGGACCTGCCGACCGGCAATCTTCCCACCGAGGTGCCGAAGGACCTGCCGACCGACGACCTCCCGTCCGATCTGCCGGACCTGCCGGTGGCCAATCCGCTGCCGAACGAGGTGCCGCAGCCGCAGGACGTGCCGCAGCACCTCGACCAGGCGCAGGACACCGTCACCAGCACGGTCAACGATGCGGCCAGCAACAGCCCGGTCGGCAACGCGCTGCCGAGCGACGTGCCGGCGCCGCAAGCCGGCGACGTTGCCCGCGACGTGACCGACGATCTGCCCCTCGGCGGTTAATCGGACAGCACCCTCGGTAACCGCAAAGGTGGCCTGGTCCATTTTTCACGGACCAGGCCACCTTCACGTCGAAGCTAGGACACGGCACACTCTCGGGCGATGGCACCGCCCTGGCTCGACGTACTGGATGACGCCATCCAGGCCTGCACACGGCACGACCGGCCGGATCTGGCCGCGCGGCTGCGCGAGCGGCGAGCCCACCTACTGGAGCCGAAGCTGCGCATCCTGGTCATCGGCGAGACCGGCCAGGGCAAGAGCCAGCTGGTGAACGCGCTGGTCAACGCGCCAGTTTGCGCGATAGGCGACGACCTCACGACGTTGGTGCCCGCGGTCGTCGAGTACGCCGAAACGCCGAGCGGCGCCATGCTGATGGAGCCTGCCCGCAACGGCAGGGGCGCCATCGAGGACGCGGCCAGTTCCGCGCGCCGGCTGTCCGCGCCGGTCGAATCGGTCACCACCCGGGCCAACCGGGACGCGGCCACGCCGGGCGGTGAGGTGGTCCGCGCCCGCGTCGGCCTGCCGCGGGCCCTGCTGGAAGCCGGCGTCGTGTTGATCGACACACCACCGACAGGGGAATCCCGCTCCCGGCACACCGCGAACGCGTTGACCGAGATCCTGCGCGCGGATGCGGTAATACTTGCCACCGACGCCACGAGCGAGCTCTCCGCGAGCGAATGCGAGCTGCTCGGCCAGGTGATGCGGATCTGCCCTTCGGTGATGGTGGTGCTTACCAAGATCGATATCGTGCCGGACTACCGCGCCGTTGCCGATCGAAACCGCGCCCGTCTCGCGAAGGCGGGGCTGCCGGCCTCGCTGGTGCCGGTTTCCGCCACGCTGCGGCTCGCGGCGGCGCGTGCCGGCGATCGGGAGCTCAATGTCGAGTCCGGTTTCGACGAGTTGGTGCACCGGCTGCGGCGGGATTGGCTGGAGCAAGTCGACCAGTTGAACCGTCGATCGGTCGCCGCGGTCACCGACGTGACCGTCGATCAGCTCGTCGCCCCGCTGCACGAGGAGTTCGCCGCCACCCAGCGCAACGGCGCCGGCGACGCGCTCGCCCGATGGCATGCCGCCGGCCGCCAGCTCGAACAACTGCAGCGGGACGCCGCGCGCGGGCAGACGATGCTCTCCGACGAGGTTTCCGACCTCACCTCGGACCTCGAATTCGACCTGCGCGACCGAACCCGCCAGATCCTGCGCGATGTGGACGAGTACTTCGATGTCGCCGACCCGTCCAACACCTGGCAGGAGTTCGAGGAGTGGCTGGAGGAAAACCTCACCGCGGTCGCCGAGACGAACTTCGGATGGCTGTTCGACCGGTTCGACTGGATCGCCCGCAGGCTCGCCTGCCACGTGGCGCCGGAACGCGACGATCTGGTGCCCGATATGGGCGAGGCCGACCCGCCGGTTGAACACGCCACCGGGTTGCGCAAACCGAACGTGGAGAAGTTCTCGGTGGGGCAGAAGCTGTTCGTCGGTATGCGTGGGTCCTACAGTGGCCTGCTGATGTTCGGTCTCGCCACCACGGTCGCCGGGATGAGCCTGATCAACCCCATCTCGATCGGCGCGGGCGTGGCATTCGGTCTGAAGAGCGTGTTCGAGGAGCGCGGTAGCCGGCTCAAGCGGCGCCAAGCGGTAGCCAAGACCGCGGCACACCGGCACGTCGACGACTTCTTCCTGGCCTGCAGCAAGGAAACCAAGGACACCGCGCGGACGCTGCAGCGGATGCTGCGGGACCGCTACACCAGCTACGCCGAGCAGCGCCGAGCCGAGATCACCGCGTCGGCAAAGGCGCTCAAGCAGGTCATCGACGCCGAGGCGGCGGAACGCAACAAGCGGGCCAAGGAAATCCGCTCCAGCCTCGAGAAGCTTTCCGCGCTACGGCAGCGCGTGCGGGGGGTCGCCGGTCCGGTACGTGTCACGGGGGGCGCACCGCGCGAGCTGACCGCGTGAACACCGCGAGCACCGCCGAGCTCACCCGGGCAATCCTGGCGAGGGCGATGGAGCTTTACCGGGACAATCCGCGGGCGACGAGCTGGCTTCGCCAGCAGGCGACCAGGTTCGACGACCCGCTGCGCCTCGCCGTGATCGGCCCGTCGGCGGCCGGAAAGTCCACCTTGGTCAACGCGCTCGTCGGGGACGGCGTCGCGCCGATCGAGCCGAGCGGCACGCAGGTGATGTGCTTCTACCGTGGTGCTCAGGAGCCGAGGGCGATCGGGTATCCGGCCGCCGCGCCGCCGCGCGAGCTGCCGGCCGGGCGGTCCGCCCGCCGGCTGCGCATCGACCTGGACGGGCTGGCCGGTGAGGGCATCGGTCGCCTCGAAGTCGGCTGGCCGAGCCGATCGCTTCGCGAGCTGGTGCTGATCGATACGCCGGCGGTCGGCCCGGACAGCGAGCCCCGGGCGGTGCGCAGCGTGTGCGCGGACGCCGACGCGGTGCTGTGCCTGCTGCGCCAGCCGTACGGCACCGATCTCGACGTGCTGCGCGCGGTGCACGAGCATCCGGCGATGCGGGCTCCGGTGAACGCCCTCGTCGTGCTGTCCCGCGCGGACGAGCTCGGCGCTGGCCGGGTCGACGGGCTGATCTCGGCGAGGCAGATCGCCCGCCGCAGGCGGCGTGAGGCCGACGTTCACGAGGTCTGCCAGGACGTGGTCGCGGTGGCGGGGCTGGCGGCGAGCGGTGGCCGCACGCTCGGCGAGCCGGAGTTCACCGCGCTGGCCATGCTGGCCCGGCTGCCGAAGGAGGAGCTGGACACCCAGTTGCTTTCGGCGCAGCGGTTCGGGCGCGGCGACTCGCCGCTGCCGGTCGACGCGGCCACCAGGGAAGGGCTGCTCGGCAGGTTCGGGCTGTTCGGGATCCGGCTGGCCACCACGCTCATCCGGCGCGGCGCGGACAGCCAGCCCGCGCTTGCCGCGCAGCTCGTGCAACGCAGCGGCCTTGGTGAGCTGCGCGAGTCGATCGATCAGTACTTCGTGGCACCCGCGGAGGTGCTCAAGGCCCGCTCCGCGTTGGTCGCGGTCGACGTGCTGCTGCGCATGGAACCGCGTCCCGGCACGGCCGCGCTCTCCGCGGAACTCGACCGCGCGCTCGCCGGCGCGCACGAGCTTCAGGAGCTGCGGCTGCTCGCCACCCTGCAGGCGGAGCGGGACCTGCTGCCGGAGGACTGGCGGGAGGACGCGGAGCGGCTGATCGGTGCGTACGGCACTGGCCTGCCGGAACGGCTCGGGCTGCACCAGCCGTCCGGCGCGGAGATCTACCAGGCCGTGCACGACGCGTTGTGGCGTTGGCGGGCGCAGGTGGAGAACCCGGCGCTGGGTGTCGCCGCACGCCGGGCGGCCATGACCGTGCTGCGCAGCTGCGAGGCGATGGCGGTCGGCGGAGGTGACCCGCGGCCGGCGTATTTCTGACCAGGCTGCATTTCCCTGGCGCTGGTGGGTATTCCCGCCGCATAACTGGCTGCGAACGCGAACGTGGCGCCGGCCGGGTGCGGTCGGCCGTGCAGGAGTGGAGGAGGGGATGAGCATGGCAGAGTGGTTGGTTCGCCCGCATCCAAGCGAGGGGTGGCAGGTCCTCACACCTGCCCGTACCCAAGCCGCGGTGGCCCCGACGCGGCACGAAGCCGTTACCAAGGCGGCCGGAATGATCGCGGATGAGGGTGGCGGCCAGCTCCTGGTAGCCGGTGCCGAGGGACCGCCGGCCGGGCGGTACCGGGTCCCGCCCACGTGTCGCCCCTACCAGCGGGACCGCGAGCTGGACCTGCCCCACCCCCACTGACCGGCCCCCGGAACCCCAATTTGCATCCATATTGGGGTTCCGGCCGCGCTTCAGCCGACGTGCCGGCGGGCAGGGCGAGTGCCGCTGCGGTTCCTCGAGCAGCCGCAGGTTGTGCTCGACGTGCGGCGGTACTACCTTCCGTTCCCGCACCAACACTGGACTGGGCCGGTGAATATCGGGAATCCGCGCGAATTCCGGGTATCCGAGTTGGCAAAGTGGATCCGCGACCTCGGGGGCCGAGCTGGTCGCCTACGATCCGGGATTGAGCTACGACAACCCGTTGCTGGACGACTCGGTGTCCGTTGTGGACGATTCGTACCAGGCAGCCAAGGGCGTCCGGGATCGTGGTGCTCACCGATTGGCCCGAGTTTCGGACCCTTGACCGGGATCGGGTGGCCGGGCGCCTTGATGTGCCGGTGGTTGTGGACACTCGCAACCAGCTCGATCCGGAGGAGCTGCGCGGTGCCGGCATCTCCTGGCATGGCGTCGGGACTTGAGCCCGTGCTCGGTTGTGGGGTTCGGGGTGGTGCGGGATTGCGTGGGGCCGCTTCTCACCGGTCCAGGGCGTCTGTCGGCGTCGCTGTCGCGATGACGCTGCGCGTCACCCGTTGACCGGTGAGCCTCGGCGGTTCCTATTCGGGCAGGAGCGGGCAGGCGCAGGGCCTGCCCGATTCTTTGCTCGCACCGCCCCGAACCCGGCCTGCCTTTCCCCGCGCGATCGCGCTTTCGCTAGCCGGCCACTGGGCGAAGGGATGAATGGTCCATTCATCCCTAGAAACATTGATGGTTGTCGTTGGTGTGTTCGGTTTTGTCGGTGCCACTG
>WHSZ01000078.1 GCA_009379845.1 Pseudonocardiaceae bacterium
CCAATCCCTGCGTGCTCTGGAGAACGACATTCGAGACTGGATCAAGACCTGGAACGACGATCCCCAACCGTTCGTGTGGACCAAGGACGCCGACGAGATCCTCGACCGCCTCGCTTCATATCTTGATCGAATTCCTGGCGCGGGACACTAGAAGCGCGGCGGCAACGTGGTCCTGGTAGGCGGATCGGGCGGCACCCGGGGGTGTCACCCGATCCGCCCAGCCGGGGCCGCGGACAAATGCTGGTGTTAGGCATTCGCTCGACGGAGGCGTTCGGCTGCTTGTGCCCGGAGGGCATCGCCGGGCGCCGGAGTGTTGCCGTGCAGTGCTTCCCATCGGACGTCGTGCGCTGCTGGCCACAAGCTGGCCGCCCACGCGATCTCTTGCTCCACCCCCGTGAACAAGCGCCCCCGAATGTCCTGATAGGCCACCAGGAACGCCTCGGAACTGCCGATTGGCGGTAGCGTGGCCGGCCCGGTCTTGGGGAACACTCCACTCGCCGCTCCCACCAGCGCCGCCTCCGGTTGCCACGCCAGGCTGTCCCAGTCGTGCACCGCCCACACCTTTTGGCCGTGCCATCGGAGGTTATGTGCCTCGAAGTCGGCGTGGCCGAGCACGCACGGCAGGTTGGCGGCCAGTAGCCGCTTGCGGGCCCGGTCGGCCGTGTCGACGACGTACGCGGGTACGGCGCTCTGGTCCCGGTCGTCGAGGAAGTCGATTGCCGGCCACAGCCCAGAATCCGTGTGGTCCCAACGTATCCAGCGCGGGTTCGGCAGCGGCGGCGCGACGGTCACGTCGGCCAGTTCGGCCATCAGCTGGGCGAACACCTCCGCGTAACGCACGGCCACGTCCGGCGAGTCCCCTGGCAGCATCTCGCCGCCGGGCCGGAACTCCTCGGCGTGCACGGCCAGCGAACCGACACCGACCACCGGCGTAAGCGGCCGGGCACACGGGAATCCTCGCTCCGCCAACCAGGCCTGCGCCGCGACACACGACACGGCGCGTCCGTCATCGGCGCGTGTCTTGACCACCACGTCCGTGCCATCGGCCAACCGGAGACCGAACACCGTCGATAGCCGTTGTAGCTGGAACAGCACGTCGGCGGGTTCGCCACCCAGATAATCCTGACACCAAGCCGGCAACCAGTCCGGCAGATCGTCCAACGGCACAGTGAGGACTGTAGCCGTGCGGACAACCGAATGTCCTCGATCGGGTCTTGCCAGCCGTCAGCAGTACTCCTCCGCCAATTCCGCGGGCATCTCCGGCCGCCCCCCTTTGCGGCCTCGCGGTTTCCCACGGGATCAGCGAGCTGGTGGGCGGACTGACGACGTGATCCCGTTACTGTGGACCGCGAACACGCGATCAGCACGCTCTTACGGAGACGATCATCCACCGCGGCCTGGAGTACCAGGCAGGTCCGTGGATCCGGGTTGAAAAACCGCGTGCGCCTCGGATCGGGGCCAGGCAGAGTGGGCGGCGTAGCCAGATCAAGCAAGTTCCGGCCAGTTGGCCTGGCGTCCGGTGCCCTAGACCGGGATTTGCAGAGACACAAAGGAACTGGGGGATCGTTCGATGAACTCGCTGCCTCGGCAATCTGCCATTACGGTCGTCTGTGCCGCCGCCCTCGCGGTATCAATTACGGCGCCGGCCAGTGCGGCTTCTGCCGAGCCGACACTCGACATCTACAACAACGGTTGGGGCGCCGCTACCTTTTTCCGAGATGGCGACAAGCTTGACGTCTGCGACCAGAACGCCGACGGCCTAAAGGTCTGGACGAGTGTGCAGAAGTGGTACGAGCAGACTCAGTCCTGGCAAGCGGTAGGCCGCGGGTCCGCGCCTAGCTTCAACGATGACTTGGGCGAGTGCTACCGATACACGATCGACGTCGAGCCGGACAGTTCGCTCATTCGCCTGCATATGTGGGCGAAGAACGGCAACGGGACGACGGTCAAAGAGGACTACAGCCCGTCGGGCCACGCCTAGGACCCGCGAACCTACCTCTACGAACTTACGGGCTGATCGACGAGTCCGGTCAGCCGGTCATCGACCCCGACCCATCTACTTCGGTACCGACCAGGACTTCCCGTCGTCCGACGTCGTGCCGCACGCCGTCGGCCCGGAGTCGGCACAGCGGCTGTGGGAGCTGAGCGAGCAGCTGCTTCAGGGGTGACAACAGGCCGCTGGCTTGCCGGGTGGTCTGAAATGTCACAGACCGGGTTGCTGACGTGTCTTACGGGCGTAGGCAACCTTCGATCAAGGAGTAGTGATGAACCTCGCGCTGTGGATCGCTGCCGGACTGCTGGCCGTTGTCTTTCTGGTTAGCAGCGCCAAGCTGTTCGTGCCCAAGGAGAAGATGGCCGGCATGGGCGCCGCCAGCCGGTGGGTCGAAGATTTCAGCCCCGCTGCCCTCAAGACCATCGGAGCCCTCGAGCTCCTGGCCGCGGTGGGCCTGATCCTGCCAGCTGCGCTCGACATCGCGCCGGTTCTGGTGCCGCTGGCTGCCACCGGTGGGGTCTTGCTGTTTGTGGGTGCGGTGATCACGCGCCTTCGCCGTGGCGAGAAGCTAACGATCGTGGTCGACCTGGTCTATCTCGCCCTGGCCGCCTTCGTGGCGTGGGGCCGCTTCGGCCCTGAGTCCTTCACCGGCTGACCGTGTTGCCGCTAAGTACCGGAGTATCGAGTCAACCCGGCTCAGCGGAGTGGGTCAACGCCCAGAACCGGCAATCCCAGGGAGGCGACATGAAGAGCGTTCTCGCCTGTCCCGCAGCCCGCATCGAGCACCGCTCCCGCGAATCCGCCTTGGGATGCCAAACGCACGATCGCCGGCTGTGGCTGGCCAACATCCCACGGCGCGGGGCCGTCGTGGTACGACGCATCCCAGGGCAGGCCCGTCAGCCGCTCGTGACTGGTCGGGTGCCGACCACCGAACGGATCCTCGGCGAGGGTTCCCGATCGCTCCGACATCTTTCGTCTCTTCCCCGCGACTGGTCTTAACACTTCATCGTGACAGGCCGGTCCACGAGCGTGTCAGCGGCCGGCGTGCTAGGGGCTCAAAAACAGCTGGCGGCAAAAGAGGTGGGGCGGATACTTTCGTACAACAAACGTCATCCGGTATGGGAGGAACCGACGATGGACTACCCCTTCGCGGACAGGGCGGCCGAGGACGAGCGGCTGATCGCCCAGGGCAGGGTTTTCGATCCGCTCACCCGGCGGGTCCTGGCTGAGGCCGGGCTGGCGCCCGGCATGCGCGTCCTGGACCTGGGCAGCGGCGCGGGCAACGTTGCCAGGCTCGCCGCCGAACGGGTCGGGGAGGATGGTTCCGTGGTGGGTGTCGAACGGGACCCGGCGGCCATCGACCTGGCCCGACGCCGGACGGACGCGGCCAACGTCGAGTACCGGGAGGGCGACGTGCGGGCCCTGGACGGGATCGGGGACGGCTTCGACGCCGTGATCGGACGGCTCGTCCTCATGTACCAGCCGGACCCGGTGGAGGTGCTGCGCCAGGCCGCCGCGCGGCTCCGGCCCGGCGGCCTGCTGTGCATGCACGAGGGCGACTTCGCCTACGACTGGGCCTGCCCGCAAACGCCGCTCTGGAGGCAGATACGGGAATGGGTGCTGGAAACGCTGGAGAAGGCGGGAATTGAGGCGCGGATGGCCCAGTCCCTGTTCAGCTCGTTTCGCGCTGCCGGGCTGCCGGGCCCGAGCATGCTGGTCGAGGCCTACGCCGCAGGTGGATCGGAGGCGCCCGCCTGGGGCTATGCCAATGTGGTGGCCGGGGTCGTCCCGGTGATGGAGAAGCTGGGGGTGGCGACGGAGGCCGAAGTGGAACCGGCCACGCTCGCCGACCGGCTGCTGGCCGAGACTCTCGCCGCGGACGGTTGTGTCATCGGCCCGCCGCTGACCGGTGCCTGGACCACCGTCCCCTGAAGGCCGCGAGAAGCCAGGAACGCCGCGACCAAGCAATCGCCGGAAGGCCAGGCCGAGCGCTGGTCCGCGGCGCGTTCGGCCGGCCCCGTGGCTCGTGATTCCCGCCGTATCGCCGGAAATTTTGATTGCGCGCGCTCGCTAGCCTCATTCACATGGTTCGAGCTGAACATGGTGTGACGGCGCAAAGCGAGGACTTCTCCGCCTGGTACAACGAGCTGGTCGTCAAGGCGGAGCTGGTCGATCGCGGACCAGCCAAGGGCACCATGGTCATCCGACCGTACGGCTACCGGATCTGGGAACTGCTGCAGGACGAGCTGGACCGGCGCATCAAGGACACCGGCCACCACAACGCCTACTTTCCGCTGCTGATCCCGGAGAGTTACCTGCAGCGCGAAGCCGAGCACGTCGAGGGCTTCGCGCCTGAACTGGCGGTCGTGACCCATGCCGGCGGGAAGGAGCTTGACGAGCCCCTCGTCGTCCGCCCGACCTCGGAGACGGTCATCGGCGAGATGATGGCCAAGTGGATCTCCTCCCATCGGGACCTGCCGCTGCTGCTCAACCAGTGGTCCAACGTCGTGCGCTGGGAGCTGCGTCCCCGGACATTCCTGCGCACCAGCGAGTTCTTGTGGCAAGAAGGTCACACAGCGCACGCCGACGAGACGGACGCGATGCGCGAGACTATGCTGGCCCTGGACCTCTACACGGAGGTGGCGCGCGAGATCGCGGCGATCCCAGTATTCGGGGGCGAGAAGACACCCGGGGAGCGATTCGCGGGTGCGATGCGCACGTTCACCATCGAGGCCATGATGCGCGACGGGCGGGCGCTGCAATCCGGAACGTCGCATTACATGGGCGAGAACTTCGCCCGTGCGTTCGCCATCCGCTACGCCACCACATCGGGAGAACTCGCCTACGCGCACACCACGTCGTGGGGTATGACTACCCGTATGCTCGGCGCCGTGATCATGACCCACGGTGATGATCACGGTTTGGTATTGCCTCCCCGCCTGGCGCCGTACCAGGTAGTGATCGTGCCCATCGGAGTCGGAGAACAAGGTGCGAAGGCACGGTCGGCGGCCTACGAGTTGGGAGATCGGCTGCGGGGGGCCGCGGTGCGTGTGCATGTCGATGACCGGACGGAGCTTTCACCCGGGTTCAAGTTCAACCAATGGGAGCTGCAGGGTGTGCCTGTTCGACTGGAACTGGGCCCCCGTGACCTTGCCGCTGGAATCGTCACCATGGCGCGTCGCCTCGGAGAGGGCAAGGAGCAATTCCGGATGGATTCGGTGTCTCAGGTCCTGCCGAGCCTCCTCGAGGATTTCCAGGCGTTCTTGCTGCGCCGCGCCGCCGAGTTCCGGGACGCGCACACGGCGGTGGTTGACGGCTGGGCAGCGTTCTCGGCGGCCGTCGCTGTTGGATGGGCCGCCGCATTCCACTGCGGCACTGTCGATTGCGAAGTGGAAATCAAGAAAGACACGGCCGCGACTCCACGATGTGTTCCCCTTGACGCTACTGAGGAATCCGGAGCATGTGTCCGCTGTGGACGATCTGATGTTTATGGCAAGCGGGTGTTGTTCGGCCGCGCGTACTAGCTGTAGTGCCCGGGGAGGTTGAATACCGGGTGCGTCATCCGTTCCTTCGTGATCGTCTCCTTGTGACATCAGACGGATTCGAGGTGTGTCGTCGCTATGACACGTCGCGGCGGAATGTGACCGATGAGTTTGCGCCGCGGGCGGAGTCAGTACCTACGAGACGTCAGAAAGCGAAACTGGAGGGGAGTCGATTCATGCCGTCGCACCAGGTGACCACGCGTGAGCAGTGGACTGTGGCATACCGCGAGCTGCGTGCCGAGGAAAAGGAGCTGACCAGGCGCGGCGAGGAGCTCGCGCGCAAGCGGCAGGCGTTGCCGTGGGTACCGGTCGAGGTGGACTACCGCTTCGACACCAACGAGGGCACCAAGACGCTGGCGGAGTTGTTCGACGGGCGCTCGCAGCTGATCGTGCGCCACTTCATGCACGGCCCCAAGACGCCGGAGGGCTGTCCCGGTTGCACGTTCGAGACCGACAACCTCGTCGGCGCCGTGCCTCATCTCGCGCACCGCGACGTGACCTTCGTACTCGCCTCGCGTTCGCCACTTGAGGTGCTCAACGCCTACAAGGCGCGGATGGGCTGGCAGATCGAATGGGTGTCCTGCGAGGAAGCCTTCAACACCGATTTCTACGAGACAATGCATGTCCCCACGGCCCGGCGTCCCGGCAAGATGCTGGATGTGATGGAGCTGATGGCGCTGAGCGTCTTCGCGCTCGAGAACGGGATCGTCCACCACACCTACTCGACCTACGACCGTGGCACCGAGGCACTCAACGCCACCTGGCAGCTGCTCGACCGCGCACCGAAGGGCCGAGGCACCGACTTCGAGGACTGGCCCCGCAAGCGCGACGAGTACCCGACACCTGGCTGAATGAGACCGGCCGCTCACGGGCCAGCACGCCGAGGTCAGCTCCCGGTCGCTGATCAGCCACTTAAGCCACCCTGAAGCCGCTCGAGGCCGTCGAGGATGAAGTCGAGCGCGAACTCGAACTCGGCGTCGTCATCGCACCCTCCGAGGGCGCCCTGGTGGGTGACCGCGACCGCCATCTCCGCGACGTACGGATGGGTGGCTCCGAGCTCCCTCACGAGTTCGGCGGCCGCGTCCGGATCGAGGTCGTCGGAATCGTCGAAAAGATCGTGCGTGAACCCGAGCACGCGGCTGCCGAGGATGTGCAGGGCGTGATGCGCCTGCTCGATGGAGAAGCCGCCTTCCCGGAGGAGGCCGAGCACCGCGTTGAAGTATCGCGGCACGGCGGGACCGGCCGTGGTCCGAGTCTCCATTGTGCGGGGCGCCCACAGGTGACGCAGGACGACGCCGCGCGCGGTGAGCACCATCTGCCGGAGTGACGTCTTCCAGTCGACGCCATCGGCACTCAACGGAATCTCGCTGATCACGGCGTCGACCATGCCGTCCAGGAGGTCGTCCTTGTTGCGCACGTGGGTGTAGAGGGACATCGCCTCGACTCCGAGATCCTGCGCGAGCGTGCGCATGCTGAGCGATTCAATGCCGCTGCGGTCGGCGAGCTCAATGGCAGCCGCCACCACCCGTTGTCTGGTCAGCTGAGTGCGGCGTTCGGTACCCGTCTCGCTCGGCGCGGCGACCTTCATGCCGCCAGCCCCCGGCTTACGGCGCCGACTCGTGTCGCTCAAGAAACCTCCTCTTGACGTCCTTACGATGTAAGGCATAACCTTACGTCGTATAAACAACCTTACGTTGTAAGGACGGCGGGCAGAGCATACCACGTCGCCGTAGCGCGGAATCTTGCCTCGAGCCGGGTTCCCTTAGAGCAGGGAAGCAAGAACATGACGACGAATCGAGTTCCCACCATGCAGGCCATCATCCAGGACGGCTACGGAGCGCCGGACCGCGTGCTCCGGCTCGATCACATCGACCAACCGTCGATCGGCGCCGGCGACGCCCTCATCCAGGTGCGGGCCACGAGCGTGAATACCCCGGACTGGGTCGCCGTCACCGGAGAGCCCTCCGTCCTTCGTCTGAAGTCCGGACTGCGGCGACCGTCGCACCCGGTTCGGGGCAGCGACGTCGCCGGTGTCGTGGAAGCCGTTGGCCGGGACGTGACCGACCTGCGGCCAGGCGAGGAGGTGTTCGGATCCTTGTGGGACAACACCATCGACTCGCGGGCCGGAACGTTCGTGCGATACACCGTCGCGCCGGCAACCCAGCTCGTGAAGAAGCCCGCCGGACTCAGCTTCGAGGAGGCTGCCGCGTCGGTCATGACCGGGCTCACGGCGCTCATCGCGATGCGCGAGGTTGGCGAGGTAGGCCCTGGCACGCGCGTCCTCGTCAACGGGGCCTCGGGCGGCGTCGGGACGATGGCGATCCAGATCGCCAAGTCGCTCGGCGCGGAGGTTACCGGGGTGTGCGGCACGGGCAATATCGAGCTGGTCGCCTCGCTCGGAGCCGACCAGGTCCTAGACTACACGAAGGAGGACTTCACCCAGAGCCAGCGGCGTTACGACGTCATCCTGGACAACGTGCTGAACCACCCGCCGTCGGCCATCGCTCGGGTGCTGGCGGCGCACGGGGTGCTCATCCCGAACAGCATCGGGAACACCGGAGGGTTGCTGGCCGGCTTGCCGAGGATGGCGCGGGCAGCCCTGCTTGGGAAGGGCGCCACCAAGGTCAAGTTCGTCAGGCTCGCCGTGAACCGCGCGAACCTGAACGAGCTCGTCCGGCTGCTCGAATCCGGCGAGGTCAGGGTGGTCATCGACGAGACCTACCCGTTTGACGAGGCGGCGAGCGCCGTGGCGCACATGCTGGGGCATCACGCCATAGGCAAGGTGGCCATAACCGTGTAGGTGAAGGAGCGACCCCGCCACTCGCGCGCCAAACACGCACCAGACAATCGATAATTGCACATGCTCAGTACCGCGTTTAGCCCACTAAACGCGGTACTGAGCACCCCTAAGTACCGCGGTTAGCCCGCGAAACGCGGTACTTAGCGGGCGCAACTACCGCGGTTAGCCTGCTAAACGCGGTAATGGGACGCCCGCGTGTGGAGCGTTAGAGATCGCGTACCGCGGGGCCGGTGTAGGTGGCCAGCAGCGGCCGGGGGATGGGGCCCTTGATGCGGATGCCGCCCTGGTGCTCCTCCCATGCGTGCGCCAGGATCCCGACCGAGCGAGACAGCACGAACAGGCCCCTGCCGAGCTCGGGCGGGAAGCCGAGCTCGGCGTAGATCACCGCGGTCACCCCGTCGATGTTCATCGGCACCGGCTTCGTGCCGCGCTCGGCGATCGCGCCTTCGATCCGCTGCGCGGCACGCAGGTGGTGCCCGGCGACGGTGCCGTCGGTGACCGCGGCTTCCACCAGCTCGAGTAACGGGTCGCGGCGCGGGTCACGCGGATGGAACCGGTGCCCGAAGCCGGGGAGGTAGCGATGGTTGGCCAGCACGTCAGCGACTATCGCGTCGAGTTCCTCGCCTTCCCGCCTGCGTCGGTCGATGTCCGCCAGCACCGCCATGCACTGTTGACCCGCGCCACCGTGCACGTCACCGAGCAGGTTCACCCCGGTGGCCACCGCGTTGTTCAGGCCGACCCCGCAGGTCATCGCCATCCGTGCGGCCGCGATGGACGGCGCCTGTGGCCCATGGTCCACCGCGGCGACGAGTGCGGCCTCGAGCAGCCGGGCGTGGCCAGCCGAGGGCAACTCGCCGCGCAGCATCAGCCAGATAGTGTCCACAAAGGACACGTTGCCGATCAGCTGCTCGATCGGGTAACCGCGCAGCGCGATCTCGCCGGGCTGGATACGCGCGAGCGAGGTCGACCAGTACGCCGCGGCATCGGGTTGTTCGCTCATATCACGCCTTCCCGCCGAAACTCGGCGATATCCTCCGCGCGGTAGCCGAGCTCGCCGAGTAGCTGCTCGGTGTGCTCGCCGAGCAGCGGTGGCGGGCTCACCGGAGCACTTGCTTTCCGATCCACCCGCACCCCGTTGCCGAGGACCCGCACCGTCTCGCCATCCCTACCGGGAAACGGCAACTGGTGCACGAAGTCCCTGGCGGCGAGTTGATCGAGGGCGACCACGTCCGGCACCTCGAGTACCCGCGCGGCGGGAACTCCCTCGGCGGAAAGGGTTTCCTCCCACTCCAACGCGGTTGCCCGCGCCAGCCCGCTTTCCAGTTCCGCACGCAGCAGGTCCCGGTTGGCTTTGCGGGATTCCCGGTCGGCGAACCGCTGGTCGGTGATCAGCTCGGCGCGATCAACCGCGCGGCACACGGTCTCGAACTGCTCCTGCTTGTTCGCGGCGATGTTCAGGTGTCCACTCGCGGTGCGAAACGTCCCGGACGGGGCCGCGGTCGCGTTCTCGTTGCCCATCGGACTCGGCGGTACCCCGGCGATCAGGTAGTTGGACACCGCCCAGCCCATCGCGGTGATCGCGGTCTCCATCATGGACAGATCGATGAACGCGCCTTCGCCGGTGCGTTGGGTGCGCAACAGCGCGGCACACACCGAGAACGCGGCGGCGAGCCCGCCGAGCGTGTCCCCGATCGGGTAGCCGGCGCGCAACGGGGCGATCTGGTCGGTCCCGGTCGTGCTCATCATCCCGGAAAGGCCCTGGATCACTTGGTCGTACGCCGGGCGCTGGCTCATCGGCCCGGTCTGCCCGAACCCGGAGATCGCGCAGTAGACAAGTTCCGGGTTCAGCTCGCACAGCCGCTCCCATGGGAAGCCGAGTCCGGCGAGCACTCCGGGGCGGAAGTTTTCCAGTAGCACGTCAGCGCGCGCCACTAGCCGCGCGAAGATCTCGTTGCCACGCTCGGTTTTCAGGTCGATCGTGATCGAACGCTTCCCGCCGTTCTGCGCGAGAAACGAGGTACCGAGTAGTTCGGTGTTCAGCTCGGCGTCCGCACCGAGCTGCCGCGCGAGATCGCCACTGCCGGGCGTTTCCACCTTGATCACGTCCGCGCCGAGCAAGCCGAGCTGATAGCTGGCGAAGGGGCCGGCGAGCACGTTCGTCAGGTCCAGGACCCGTACGCCGGCCAACAATCCACCGCACTCGTCAACGCTCATCCCGCTCCTCCAAACCCGGTCTGGGACATCCGCCGCGCCGCTTCGCGTACGGCCACGCCGAACCTCGCGACGTTGTCCTCGGTGAACCGCGCCGTCGGCCCGCCAGGCGCGAGCGCGGCGAGCACCGTGCCCCGCGCGTCGGTCACCGGCGCCGCGACCCCGGAGGCACCGAGTTCGCGCTCCCCGTGACTCACCGCGTAGCCACGGTTCGCCGCTTCCGCTATCCCCGCACGCAATACGTCCACTGTGTACTCGGCTGGCGCGTCCGCGACGATCGCGGCGAGCAGTTCGTCATCGGCGTCGGCGAGTAACACCCAGCTCGCCGCGCCCGACCACAGCGGCAGTTCGTCGCCGACCCGCACCACGTGCCGCAGGTGTTGCGCGCCCTCGTGTTTGGCGACGCACACCCGGCGCACGTTGCTGCGCACGTACAGGTTCACCGTCTCGCCGCATTCCTCGGACAGCGCGCGCATCTGCTGCCGCGCTTGCTCCGGCAGCTGCCAGGTGGACCGCGCGAGTGTCGACCAACGCAGCAATCCAGGGCCAACGGTGATGTGCCCCGTTCCGCTTGACCACAGCAGGCCGCGACGTTCGAGCGTGGTGACCAGGCGGATCACCGTAGTCTTGGCCAGGCCGCTCGCCTCGGTCAGGTCCCGGATCGTCCACCGCGCGTGCTCCTCGGTGAACAGGGCGAGCAGGTCGAGGGCGCGTAGCACGCTGCGTACCCCGGAATCGTCGCCGGTCTCGGCCACAGGCTCGCCCTTTCGCAGTGCCGTCAGCCAATTCCCAGGGCGTCATTGCCACCGGGAAGCTGCCCGCTTATAGTACCGCAGAATCCATTCTATGGTGTCTGAGTGCCGCTAGACGGACCAGCGACGGTTTTGGGAGCAGCCGATGACCTCACCCAACCGCGGCGCGCGACTCGCGCGGCGTGTGCTCGCCGCCGCGCTCGGGCTCGTGGTTGTCGCATTCGCTCTGGTGGACGTGCACAATAGCGCGGAGGCTGGCTCCGGCCCGCGCGATCGGCTGCACATCACCGTTCCCGCCGCGCCCGGCGGAGGCTGGGACAGCGTTGGCAGGGAGATCCAGTCCGTTGTGGACGGCAAGGGCCTCGCGAACACCACCGAAGTGCTCAACGTCCCTGGCGCGGGCGGCACCATCGGGTTGGCTCGGGTGATAAACCAGGCCGGTCGCGGCGACACGCTCATGATGACCGGCACCGTGATGATGGGCTCGATCAAGGCGACCGGCTCGCCGTATGACCTCGGTGACGTCACCCCGATCGCACGGCTGGCCGACGACTACGGGGTGGTCGTGGTGCCGGCGAACTCGCCGTACCGCACGCTGCACGACCTGCTCGCCGCGTGGCGCGCCAACCCGGCGTCGGTCGCCGTCGGCGGCGGTTCGGTTGGTGGGACCGACCACCTGCTCGCCGGAATGCTGATGGAGGCCGCCGGCGCGGAACCGAGCTCGCTGAACTACATCGCCTACGCCGGCGGCGGCGAGGCGCTTGCCGGGATGTTGAACGGCAGCCTGGACGTGGGGGTGTCTGGCTACGACGAGTTCTCGGAGCAGATAGAAAGCGGTGAGCTGCGCGCGCTCGGCCTCTCCGCGGGTAAACCGGTTGAGGACATCGACGTGCCGACCTTTCGCGAGCAGGGCGTGAATGTCGAACTTGCCAACTGGCGCGGCGTCGTCGCCCCCTCGAAGTTGAGCGATGCGCAGCGCGTCGACCTCGAGCGGCTGATGAAGCAGGTACACGATTCCGGGCAGTGGCAAGACACCCTGGAAAAGCAGGACTGGCAGGACACCTTCCAGACCGGGGCGGCATTCGAACGCTTCGTGGCGAGTGAGACCGCGCGGATCGACAAGATCGGTGAGGAGCTGGGGTTGTCATGACGAGCACCAAGGAAGTACGGCGCCCGTCGCCACTCGCGGGCAAGGGTGAGCTGATCGTTGTCGCGCTTGTCGCCGCGATCGGACTGTTCCTGCTGGTGCAGAGCGCGAACATGGCTGTGCCGGGGACCGCCGGTTTCCTCGGGCCCCGGTTCTTTCCCATCGTGGTGGGGATATTCCTGCTCGTGCTGAGCGCGTTGCTCGCCATGCAGACGTTGCGCACACCGCGCGAGCGGGACACCGAGCAGGCCGAAGGCGAGGATCGAGAACCCGGCGGCATCGACTGGCAACCGCTCGGCATCGTAGCGCTGACCCTGGCGTTGCACGCGGTGCTGCTCGAACCGCTCGGCTGGCTGATCGCCGGCGCCGGGCTGTTCTTCGGGGTGTCCTACGCTCTCGGAGGGCGGCACGTGCTGCGCGATCTCGGGGTCTCGTTTGTTGTCGCCGCGGCGGCACAGCTCGGTTTCTCCGCAGGGCTCGGAATCGCGCTGCCCGCGGGGATCCTTGGTGGGGTGGTCTGAAGTGGACACTGTCAGTGTGTTGCTTGGCGGGTTCGCCGAGGCGCTGACGCCGGAAAACTTGCTGTGGTGCCTTATCGGCGTGGTACTCGGCACCGCGGTCGGGGTGCTGCCAGGGCTCGGCTCCGCGATGGCGATCGCGCTACTCGTGCCGCTGACCTTCAAGTTGGAGCCGACGGGCGCGTTCATCATGTTCGCCGGGGTGTATTTCGGCGGTCAGTTCGGCGGTGCTACAACGGCGATCCTGCTGAACACGCCGGGCCAGAGCTCGTCGATGGTCACCGCCTTCGAAGGCTTCCTGATGGCCAAGAACCGCCGCGCGCCGCAAGCGCTCGCCGCCGCGGTGCTCGGTTCGTTCATCGGCAGCGTCATCGCGGTGACGCTCGTGGTGTTCTTCTCGCCGATCATGGTGGACGCCGCGGTCAGCTTCGGCCCCGCGGAGTTCTTCGCGCTCGCGGTGTTCGCCTTCGTGGCGACCTCGGCCGTGGTATCCGACAACAAGCTGCGCGGGCTTGCCGCGCTCGGCATCGGGCTGGCCATCGCGCTCGTCGGGATCGACGAGCAGAGCGGCGCCGTGCGGTTCACATTCGGTTCCACGCAGTTGCTCGACGGGATCAGCATCGTCGTGGTGACGGTCGGTCTGCTTGCGATCGGCGAGGTGCTGCATGTGGCATCGCGCGCGGCACGCTCGCCGGCGACCCAGCGGATCACCTCGGGCACGCCGTGGCTGAGCCGCAAAGACTGGCGCCAGTCGTGGTTTCCGTGGCTGCGCGGTACCGCGCTCGGTGTCCCATTCGGCGTGATACCGGCGGGTGGTTCGGAGATCCCGACCTTCCTGTCCTACGGCCTTGAGCGCAGGTTGGCCTCCCGGCGGGGGCGCAGCCAGTTCGGCAAGGGTGCGATCGAGGGCGTCGCGGGGCCGGAGGCTGCGAACAACGCGACCGTCGCGACTTCGCTGGTGCCACTGCTCGGGCTCGGGCTGCCCACCTCGGCGACCGCGGCGATCATGCTCGGCGCGTTCCAGCAGTACGGGATGCGCCCAGGGCCGATGCTGTTCACCGAGGAAGCAGACCTGGTGTGGGCGCTGCTGGCGAGCCTGTTCCTCGGCAGCGTGATGCTGCTGGTGCTGAACCTGCCGTTCGCACCGATCTGGGCGAAGCTGCTGCAGATCCCGCGCAACTACCTGTACGCGGGCATCGTGGTGTTCGCGACGCTCGGCGCCTACGCGGCGAAGACTTCGATCGCCGACGTGGTATTGCTTTATCTGGTCGGAGTTCTCGGATTCCTGTTGCGGCGCTACGAGTTTCCCATCGCCCCGGTGCTGATCGGGGTGATATTGGGGCCCCTCGCGGAGACCGAACTACGCCGCGCGATGGGGATCGGCCAAGGCGATGTCGGCATCCTGTTCCGCAGCCCGATCGCCCTTGTGCTCTACGGCCTGCTGGTGCTCGCGGTGCTGATCCCGCTGCTGGCCCGCAAGCGCTCGCGCGTCCGGGCTACTGCCCGGGACGGGTGAGGTCGGCATGTTCTGAGCCACGGAACGGGATCAGTCTGCGAACGTGGCGGGGACGGTCCGCAACGGATAGGAGGTTCGATGCCACTGGGTGCACCGCGAGGAAGATCCGTCGCGCTCGCCAGCAAGCGCGCCCCCGCCAGGGTGATCGGATTGGTCATCGCGCTGCTCGTACTCTGGTTCGTCGTGGTCATCCTGCTGGCGATCAGCGGAGTGGACGACTCACTGGGTGTCGTTCGCTACGGCCTTTCCGGCGCGATGGGCGCGGGCGTTGTGCTGCTGTACCGGTACAACTGTTACGCGGTGGGGGAAGACTGGTTCCGGCGCGGGGATTCCTGGGTCGACACGACCGCGCTGCGCGAGGTCGTGGTGTCCGGCGACGCACTCCGGTTGTACGGCATGGAGCGCAAGCGCAAGGCCAGCGTGCCGCTGCACGTGCTCCGCGAGAATCCGGCGCTGGCCGCCCCGCTGGCCCGCGCCGTTGGCCGCGCACAGGCGCGAGGCACGGTGACCGACGAGCACGTGCGGGAACTGTTCGCACTCCCAGGGCACTGAACCGCCGCGCTGCCACGGCTTATCGTCCAGGTCAGACCGTCGTGGCGGCCACCACGGCGATCAGCAGCGCGTAACCGGCGACCGCGAGCTGGACGACTCGCAGTTGACGGCGTTCGGTCCACCGTGTGAAGCCCAGCAGCCACGCCAAACCTGGCAGCACGAGAATCGCGTGCATGGTCACGGCGTGCAGCGGCTTCAACGCACCAGCCGTCGTGTAAGCCAGCTGCGGCTGGCCGCCGCGCGCCAGCGACACACCCTCCGCGATCATCAGCGCACCGGCGCCAAGCGCGACCAGCAGCACCACGAAACCGAACCGGAGGGCGAGCAGCATGCCCGGCGAACCGGTGCCGCGCAACGCGGCGGCGGTGAAGCCAAGCGCGGTCACGATGATCACGCCACCGCCCGCGGCGAGCGTCATCGACACGGCGTTGTCGAAACCGGTTTCGAAGTTGAAATGCGAGGGCACGCCGCGCCAAACCTGCATGGTCACCAGCGGCGTCTCCACGATGCTGGTCGCGGTGAACGAGCCGAGCAGGACCTTCCGGTTCCGGGGCCGGAGCTGGATGAATGAACTCGCCCAGGCCACCGTCACCAGGGTCAGGCCGAAGGAAAGCCCGAAGGTGGCGGCTTTCCGGTAGGACAGCGGCCCTTCCCACGTCTCGCCGGACCCGATCAGCACGCCGAGATGAACCAGGCCGCTGGTGAACAGCACGGCCCCGGCCAGATAACCGATCCGCTCGACGCCGGCGGCGGTGGTCCAGGTCCTGCGCAGCGCGGCGAGTACCGGCGGGACGATCGCGGGAGCAGTCATGGCAACGATCCTGCGGCACGGTAACCAGAAGGTCGTCAACGCCAGGACGTACTTCGGCCTACGTCAGGTCGCGTACCCGGCTCGGCGTGTCCGGCCGCGCGGCGGAGGCTGGCCCGTTCGCGCCGCCGACGTTGGTAAATGTCGGGGGCTTGCGGTGTGATGGAGCCAGGTACCGCTTCGGGCCGATGATCAGGAAGGGCGAGCCGTGAAGTACCTGTTGCTGATCTACAGCAATCCGACGAGCTGGACCCACCCGATATTCCTGCGGCAGAGCGCGGAGTTGTCGCAGTCGGAACGGGACGGGCGGAGGCCGAGTTCGCCGCGGTGCTGAGGGAGATCGAGGAGTCCGGCGAGCTGATCGGGGGCGAGCCGCTCGCCGATCCGAACACCACAAAGACGGTGCGGGTGCGAAACGGTGTCCCGTCCACAACGGACGGGCCGTTCGCGGAGACCAAGGAGCAGCTGGCCGGCTACTTCCTGCTGGAATGCGCGAGCCTGGAGCGCGCCACCGAGATCGCCGCGCGGTTTCCGGACGCGCGGTTCAACCCGGTGGAGGTTCGTCCGGTCATGGACCCGGAGGTACGGAAGTGCGAGTACCGGGACCCGCCCGGCTGAGCCGTTCCAGCGGGCCCTGAACCGCTCCGGGGGCCACCGCGGCCGAAGCTACCCACCGGTGCCGAACAGCACGAAGGCCGCGGCGGCTATCGACAGCACCGTCAGGGTCGCGGGCACGAGGCCGCGCCAGTCTTTCCACCAGTCAGGGGCACCGCCCGCGACCTGACCGCCACGGGACAGCAGCCGGTCGGAGCCGGGCAGCAAGTGGGAAAGTCCGGCAGCGACGCCGACCGCGCCGGCACCGATGGCCGCGACGGCCCAGACCGGCAGCTCGTCCTCCAACCGGACGATCAACGCGGTGCCGAGCGCGAGCCAGCCGAGGAAGATCACGATCGACAGGATGCGGCGAAACCGGCGCAGGCCTGCCTTACGCGCGGGCAGCGCGTGCCACCTGGCCGCGAGGGAGCGGGCTCGTTCCACCGCCGTCCCGCGATCTCCGGTCAGGTGGGGCGCGAACAGCGCGTCGATGGGGCGAAAGTAGAACGAGCTGCCGTCGACCATGCGTGCGGACACCGTCAACCGGGACAGTTGCTCGGGTGACTCGATACCGTCCAATTCGGACTCATCGGAGATGTCCTTGGCGACGTGGCCGGATGACCACTCGGCGTTGACGCTGAACGATTCGCTGCCCGCCACGGCTTCGGTGAGAAGTTCCAGCAGGGCGTCGCTGGTCACGTACTCGGAGCGAAGTTCCTCGTCGAAAGGCGAGCCCGCAGGCTTGATCGGCACTGCCCCTACCTCCGCGTGTCTGCAAGGAATATCGCCGACAGTAGCGCGCCGCGGCCGATCGGTTATCCGTAAATCAGCGGAGGTCTGGTCCGGTGGTGTTCGCGGCGCCCGGCAAGCCGCGTGACAGCGATATGACAGCGGCGCCCCAACCCTTGTCGGTTCGGATGACAATCGTCGGCCGGTTTCGGGCCTTGCGACTCTGTGCGAGGCGGGGTCGACAACCGGTACAAATGAGACATGTTACGACGGAGATCGAACGGGTCCGCCTCGCCCGCCACCAGGCCGTGGCAGGCGAGGCCGCACGGTCCGCGGTCGGTGTCCGTGCCGGCGCCGGATCCGCTGCGCGGGCGGGATGTCGAGGTGCGAAGGTTCCCACCCGTCCGGCGGATGGTGACAGCCGCGGTACGGGCTGGGCGCGGTGCGTCCCCGATGCACGGCCTGCTTGACGTCGACATCACCGAGGCACGGCGCCTGCTGGAAGCCAGCGGGCAGTCGCTGACCGCGTTCATCGTCGCGTCCGTCGCCCGCACCACCGCGGCACACCCGCAGGTGCACGCTTACCGCAACTGGCGAGGTCAACTGCTGCTGCATCGATACGTGGACGTCGCCACCATCATCGAGGTCTCGACCAGGCACGGGGCATTCGGCCTCGCGCATGTGGTGCGGGACGCCGACATCCGGCGGAGCTCCGAAATCGGTGCCGAGCTGGACACCGTCAAGGGCAACCCGAGGAACAGTCCGAACGCCCGCAAGCTGACGCCGCTGGTCTCCGCGGCCATCCGCCTGCCGGGCCTGGTGTCCGCGGTGTACTCCGTCGCGCGGCGATCCACCCGGCTGCGGCGGATGACCGGCACGGTGTCGGTCACCGCGATCGGCATGTTCAGCGGGGGCGGTGGCTTCGGTATCGCACCGCCGGGACCGGCTTCACTGAAGATCGTGGTGGGCGGGATGAGCGTGCGTCCCCGGATCGTGGACGGCGAGGTGGTCGCCAGGGACGTGCTGGACCTGACCGTCACCTTCGACCACAACGTGGTTGACGGTGCTCCCGCCGCGCGGTTCGTCGCCGACCTGCGCAGGCTAATCGAAAGCGCCGAGGTGTTGCGCGGCTGATCACCCCGCCCCGTCAACTCGGCGTCAACTCGGCACGGCTGTTCGCGACCGCGACTCAGCCGGGCTCTCCGCGGCGTTTACGGTGAATGACCCAGCCGAGGTCCACCCCGGAGACCACGCCCAGCACGATCAGCACTACCGCCGCCCAGACCACGCCGGCAACCGCGAACACCACCGCGCCGGCGGCACACAGCACGACCCCGGCCGTGGCCAGCACGATCCGCAAGGTGAGTGCGCTCTGCGCGGGCGCCGCGCCCCCGAAGCCGGCCGTTGGATCGTGGTAATCCGGCAGGCCCTTGGCGTACTCCTTCCTGCTCAGCCGCCTGTGCCGGTGTTGTTCCGCCATACCCTCCGGTTACCCGCCCGACGGCCAGGTAACCGTGATTGGCCGGCGGGTATCCGGGTAGTCCTCGGATGGCAGAACGCTATCCATATGTCATGGGAGGCACAGTGACTGCTACCGAAAAGCTGAGCCCCACGAAGGACAAGAACTACAACCTCGTGAAGCTGCTCGAGGAGTCCTTGCAGAAGGTGTTCCAGATGGAGACCTACATCGCGGACGCCGAGCGGGATGGGGACCGTGAGCTGGCCGAGTGGTTCCGCAAGATCCAGGAGAACAACCGCAAGGCGGGCGAGCAGGGCAAGAAGCTGCTGAAAGCCCGGTTGGACGGCGAGTAAGCAGAAACCCGGCGGCACCTATGACCGCCGGTGGCCGGAGATAACCGGGGACACTCGATTCGATTGACGAGTCACGAGCGGCGCGCCGCTACGGGCTCGTCGGTCCCCGTGCCGCTGACCGACCTCGGTGCGGAGCTCCGCGAGCCGCCCGCCCGGAATGTGTTCCGCGAGTGGGGGGTGTGCGCATTCCGGTTCCGTGACCGAAACCGTGCGGGAATTCCGCGCCAGGTAGTCGCCGCGTTCGGCCATGTTCGCTCCCTCGTTCGCCGGTATTGGGCCCCGAGGTACCCGATCGAGGTGCATTCGAGAGATCTCCCGGCTTTGGTCAACCTCATTGGCGCGCGAAGCGTGTTTCTCAATAGGTGTCCGATCGGCTCGGGAGGTGTATGGCGATGCGACGGTCAACAATGCGAGCGATCGTGGTGACGTTCGGGGTTACGGCTCTTCTCGGAGCTGGTTCGGGAATTGGGGTCGCCGATACATCGGCGCCCGGTTCCGGGGCCGAAGGTGTTAATTGCCAGGAACCGGATTTGCCGGACGAGTACGAGTGGCTCACGTTGCCGAACAACGCCGCCCGCACCCTGCTTCCGGTCGACTGGGAGCGGTCTCCTTCGACGCCGGAGCAGACGTTGATCTTCCGGGACGGTACCGGCGACGGGTGGCTGAACGTCACCACGCTAGCTCGCTCGGGTAGCGCTCGTGATGTCCTCGAGCGGCAACACGAGACGAACGCGAATGCGCTAGAGGACTATGTTCTGAAGCGATTCGACGATTCTCCGAAAAACGGCTATCGGAATACCGCGGAATACGAGTTCGGTCACCGGGAAGGCGGCGAAGACCGTCAGCAGGTAGTGCGCGGTTGGCAGCGCGGCAATTCGTTTGTTCAGGTGCGGTTGAGCGCCCCCGCGCAGTGCTTCGAAAAGTTTCGGGGTGTCGCCGAGCGGGCATTCGAGCTGGAACTGCGGCGCCGGTGAATTTTCGCGCTGTGTGATCAGCAGCCCGGTTGTAAGGACGCGGAGTAACTGTGCTCGCGAGGCTGTTAACGGAACAACTGACGCGTAGCCCGCATGGGGCGTTTCACGCAGATCACTTTTAACTGCACGCGACTGATCTCGCCCAAACGGGGTACAGTATGTACCTCGTCGGTATCCGCGTCCCCCATGCGGTCGACGGCGGGGCCGGCGGCGTGGTGCCGCTGGCGAGTTCGGCAGCCTACCGGGAGGTTGCATGCCGGATCCCTCTGTCATGGAGGGCGCCGCCCAAGAGCCTAGCGAGCTCACCTCACCGCTCGCGGTGGTGCCTCCCGAAGAGGGCTCAACCGTTCCCGCGGCCGAGCACGCCGCACGGGAACGGCGCTTTCGCGTGTTCAGCTTCGTGGTGCTCGGCTGCGCGCTCGCCGGTGCCATCGCGGTCTCCTGGTGGTTACCGTTCGAACCGAACCCGCACCTGTGGTGGATCGGCCTGCTGCTGGCGCTCGGCTTCGTGCTCGCCGAACAGCTAGCGATCAACGTCGACGTCCGCAGCGGTCTGTCCTGGACCATCTCGTTCACCGAGATCCCGCTGGTCATCGGGCTGTTCGTGGCGCCGTTCGAGATCACGCTCGCGGCCCATCTCGTCGCGGGTGTCGGCATCCTGCTGCTGCGCAAGGTATCCGGCAGAGTGCTGTGCAACGCCGGTGTGCTGATCATCGAAGTGGTCACCGCCTACGCCGTCGCCGCGGCACTGACCAGGGCGCTCAGTGGCTCCCGACTCGACTACTTCGGCATGCTGGCCGGTGCGGTCATGGCTCCGATCGCCAGCACCGTGCTTGCCTGGGCGGCGATCTGGGTGTTCAAGCGGCAGATGCGGTTGGGCACCGGCGTTCGCCTGATGAGCCGCATCCTCGTGGTCGGCCTGGTGAACGCAGCCGTCGGCCTGATGTGCTACCAGGTCGTCGTCCACGTGCCGTGGGGCTGGCCGACCGTGCTCGTGGTGTTCGTCGGCCTCGGCGCGATGTACGCCGCGTACGCCGGGCTGCTGCGGGAACAGCGCGATCTGGAAGCGCTCAGTGATGTCAGCCTGATGGTGGCGCGGTTCGGCCAGCAGACCGCCTCGCCGCGCGCGGCGGGAGTCCAGGGCGGCGCGGGAGTGCAGGCCGAGCAGTGGCAGCACACCGCCGACCGGATCAAGGACCAGCTCGCCGCGCGCCGCGTTGTGCTGCGGATACGGGTGGATCCGCAGGAGCCGATGCACACCGTGCTGGCGGGCGACGCGTTGCCGGCTGGCGCGCCGGATTTCGATGTGGACAACGGCAAGAACGACCCGCTGATGTGGATGCCAGGCACCCAGGTGCGGCACTTCCGGCTCAGCGACACCGCGCAGGACATCCGCGTCGCGCTGCGTGCCCGAACGGCCCGCGAGGCGCTGGTGGTACCGCTGCGCAGCGCGAGCCAGTTGCTCGGCGTCATCGAGGTGCACGATCGGCTGTCCCGGTGGCGCGGCTTCGGCAAGGCCGACGTCCAGCTGATCGGCACGATGGCCAGCCACCTCGCCATGGCACTCGACAACCGGCGGCTGCTCGCCACGCTGCGGCACGACGCGTACCACGATCCGTTGACCGGGCTGCTGAACCGGCCGGGCTTCCGGCAGGCCAGCATGGAACCGCTGCGCAGCGAGCCGAACTCGGTGGTGCTGCGGATCGACCTGGACATCCTGTCCACGGTCAGCGAGGCACTCGGGTACGCCTGGGGCGACCGGATGGTCGTGGTGGCCGGTCGCCGGGTGCGCGACGTCCTCGGCCCTGACGTGCCGCTCGCCCGGCTGGAAGGTGGCTCCTTCGCGGCGCTGCTGCGCGGCCGTTCCACGGACGAAGCGCACGCGATCGGCGAACGGTTGCGCGCCGAACTGTCCCTGCCGTACGCCGTCGACCGGCTCACCGTGGAAGCCCACGCCGTCGTCGGATACGTCTCACCGAAGTCCGAAGAAGGCGGCGAGGGGCTCGACGTGGACGCCCTCCTGCAGCGCGCCGACGTTGCGGTGCGCGCCGCGCGCAGCGGAACCGAGGCGGTACGCGGCTACGTGCCGAGCATGGGGCAAATCTTCCTGCGGCGCTTCCAGCTGGTCACCCAGTTCCGGCACGCCCTGGAAAGCGGCCAGGTGTCCGTCCACTACCAGCCGAAGGTCTCGTTGCCGCAGCGCAACGTGCTCGGCGTGGAGGCGCTGGTCCGCTGGCGGCACCCGGAGTTCGGGTCGCTCGATCCGGACGAATTCGTGCCGGCCGTGGAAGCAGCCGGGCTGATCGACGCGCTGACCGACTTCGTGCTCGAGCAGGCATTGCTTCGGGTACGCAGGTGGCTGGACCGCGGGCTGCGGATCTCCGCGTCGGTGAACATCTCGGTACGCAGCCTCGCGGACGCGGACTTCCCTGACCGGGTGGCCGAGGCGCTGCGGCGGATCGACGTACCGGTGGAACTGCTCACCTTCGAGCTCACCGAGTCCGGGGTGATGGCCGACCCGCAGAGCGCGATGCCGATCCTGCGCCGGCTGCACGCCCTCGGCGTGGAACTGGCCGTTGACGACTTCGGCACCGGGTACTCCTCGCTCGCCTACCTGCGGCAGCTGCCGGTGGACGAGGTGAAGATCGACAAGAGCTTCGTGCTCGGCATGGGCACCGACCTCGGCGATCTCGCGGTGGTCCGGTCCATCGTCGAGCTCGGCCACTCGCTCGGGCTGCGGGTGGTAGCCGAAGGCGTCGAGGAAGACGTGGCGCGCGACCAGCTCTCCGCGATGGGTTGCGACGTCGCGCAGGGCTACCTGATCTCGCGGCCGCTGTCCGAGGAGCGATTGGAGGCCTGGTTGCAGGCGCGCACCACGCGGGCCCGCGGGCTGCACGACGAGACCGTGCTGACGCTGCTGTCCTGAAGGTGGCCCGGTTACACCGGGCGCTCGGCGTTTGTGTACAGTTTCTTCGGCTCCACCGCGAGCACGCCCCAATAGCTCAGTCGGCAGAGCGTCTCCATGGTAAGGAGAAGGTCTACGGTTCGATTCCGTATTGGGGCTCGTGATTGGGTGATCCCTGTCCGCGCAGCGCGCGGACGGGATCACTTGCTATCACGGTGGGGGCGGAGCCCCCACACCCCACCCCGGGGGCGTTGCCCCCGGACCCCCAGCTGGTGCCTCGTGGTGTTGGGTCGCCGCGAGTTTCGCTACGGCGACAAGGTGGGGTGGGGATCCCTTTATACTTAGGGGCTGATGTCCCTGTGGGGCTATGGCGGTGTAGCTCAGGCGGTAGAGCAAACGGCTCATAATCGTTGTGTCGCCGGTTCGAGTCCGGCCACCGCTACGCGATGGGCGACGTGTGTTTGCGGAGGGCGCAAACCGGTTCGCTCCGCATTGTTGTGGGGGCTAAGCCCCCACACCCCAACCGGGGCTTAGCCCCCGGACCCCCATGCGGGGGTCGCCGAGGTGCTGCGCCCCGGCGACACTTTTGGTGGGGGAACGGATGTGACAGAAAGGCTTTGCTGTGGCTACGACCGATGTTCGGCCGAAGATCACGTTGGCGTGCGAGAACTGCAAGCACCGCAACTACATCACCAAGAAGAACCGGCGCAACGACCCGGACCGCCTGGAGATGAAGAAGTTCTGCCGGAACTGCGGTACGCACCGGACGCACAAAGAGACCCGCTGAAGCCAGCGGCGTAGAGCGAAACCGAGGCCGTCCCGGCGCACCGGCGTGGGGCGGCCTCCTTGTTGTCGGCCGGTACGCTGCCGACGTGCCTCTGGATCAGTCGTTTATCGGCCGCAGCTACCCACCGTCCGGGACGTACGACGTCAGCCGCGCCAAGATCAAGGAATTCGCCGACGCGATCAACGACGGCAACGCCTACTACGTCGATCCGGAAGCCGCCCGCGCCGCCGGCTACCCGGACGTGATCGCGCCCCCCACCTTCCTCACGATCATCAACCTGGCCGCCATCGACGTGATCATCACCGATCCCGAGCTCGGCCTCGACTACGGCCGCATGGTGCACGGCGACCAGACCTTCACCCACCACCGCCCGGTTCACGCGGGCGATCGGCTGGCCGTCACCACCTACGTCGACGACATCAAGGCCAGGGCCGGCAACGACTTCATCACGGTGCGCGCCGAGATCCACGACACTGAAGGGGAACTGGTGGCCACCACCCGCGCCCAACTCGTCGTGCGAGGTGAGCAAGCATGACCGCGCCGGGAGACGAACTTCCCCCGCTGACCGTCCGCATCACCCGCGCCGACCTGGTGCGCTACGCCGGAGCCGCGCTCGATTTCAACCCCATTCACTGGAACGAGCGGGTGGCGCGCGAGGTGGGCCTGCCGGACGTCGTCGCGCACGGCATGCTCACCATGGCGCTTGCCGGCCGCCTGGTGACCGACTGGGTCGAGGATCCCGGCAAGTTGCTGGATTACAGCGTTCGATTCACCCGGCCCGTTGTGGTGCCCGACGACGAGCACGGCGCCGAGCTCGAGCTGTCCGGCAAGATCGGCGAACTCCGCGAGGACAGCACCGCGCGGGTCGACATCACCGCCCGCTTCGACGGCAAGACCGTGCTCGGCAAGGCCGCCGCCGTCGTCCGCCTCTCCAGCTGACGCCCGACCGTCCCCGCCGCGGATCTTGACGAGGCCCTCGCCCCCTTCTACAGTGCCTTCGTTAAGGCAAGAGGTCTTACCACAGGCCATGCCAACGGAGGTTGCCGTGTCGCAGACCCCGTCCGGCCCAGCCGGCGCCAAGATCACCATCCGCAGCGCGCGCGACGTTGTCGATGCGATCAACACCGGCCGGGTGCGAGGCGGCAACGAGCGAGCCATCATCTTGATCGCGCTCGGCGGCATCTTCATCGATGCCTACGACTTCACGTCGCTGGCCTTCGGGCTGAACGACATCGCCGAGCAGTTCCAGCTCGGCCCCGCGGCCGAAGGCATCGTCGGCGCCTCGATCATGGTCGGCGCGCTGCTCGGGGCGTTGTTCGGCGGCTACCTGGTTGACAAGATCGGCCGCTACAAGATGTTCATGGCGGACATGCTGTTCTTCGTGGTCGCCGCGCTGGCCTGCGCGTTCGCGCCGAACCCGGAGATACTCACGGCATCCCGCTTCCTGATGGGCGTCGGGATCGGGATCGACTTTCCGGTGGCCCTCGCATTTATCGCGGAGTACTCCGCACTACGGGGCAAGGGCGGACGCGTCACCCTGTGGCAGCCGATGTGGTACATCGCCACCGGAACCAGCTTCGCAGTGCTACTCCCGCTGTATTTCATCCTTCCCGAGTCCGCGCACGGCGACCTGTGGCGCTGGGCGGTCGGGTTCGGTGCGGTTCCCGCGCTGGTGGTGATGGCGGTGCGGCACCGGTACATGGACGAGTCCGCGTCCTGGGCGGCCAAGCAGGGCAAGCTGGACAAAGCCGTGCAGATCCTGCGCAAGTCCTACGGGGTGGACGCCGTGCTCGCCGCCGACGCGGCCCCCGAGCGGGAGGGCAAACCCATGGCCTGGTGGCGTGGGATCCGGCAGCTGTTCACCCCGCGCTACCGGCGCCGCACCATACTCGCGGGGATCCTGGGCGGCACCCAGGCCGCGCAGTACTACGCGGTGGGCTTCGCGCTGCCGTTCATCATCGGGTCGTTCCTCGGCCAGGACACCCTCACCACGATCATCGGCCCGCTGATCTTCAACTTCGCGTTCGGTGTGACCGGCGGGTTCGCCGGCGTCGCGCTGGCCTCCCGGCTCGGCTCGTGGAAGCTGTCGGTGTCCGGCTTCACCGTCTGCATCCTGGCGCTGGCCGGACTGGCTCTGCTCGGCGAGCCAACCGGCACATTCGGGCTGACCGTGGCCGGGCTGCTGCTCGGCGTGTTCGTGTTCTTCCACTCCTACGGGCCCGGTGCGCAGGGCATGACCATGGCGACTCTGAGCTACCCGACGTCGTTGCGGGGTACCGGTTCCGGGTTCGGGCAGATGGCGTTGCGCATCGGGTCGACCACCTCGCTGCTGCTGTTCCCGGTATTCAGCGACACCCTCGGCACCGGCGTGTTCTGGGTGGTCATCGTGGCGCCGGCGCTGGGGCTGCTCACCCTGCTGCTGATTCGCTGGGAACCGATCGGTAAGGACGTGGACGCCGAGGACTTCGCCGAGGAATCCGAAGGCGGTCACCTGGTGAATCGCAAGGAGCCACGATGAAGATCAGCTGTGTCGGAGTCGGCAACATGGGCGGGGCGGTCGCGCGGCGGCTGGCCGGCGAGTTCTCCGTCACCGCGTATGACTTGTCGCCCGAGGCCGTGCGGCGCTGCGTGGCTGCCGGGGCGCGCGGTGCCTCCGAGCTGCCGGCCGCGGTCGACGGCGCGGAGGTGGTGCTGACCAGCCTGCCGACACCCGAGCTGGTGGCCTCGACCGTCGAGACGTTGACCGAGCTCGTGCCGTCCTCGACCACGATCGTGGACATCTCCACGATCGACCCCGGCACCGCGCGGCTGGTCGCCGATCGATGTGCCGCGGCCGGCGTGGACTTCGTGGCCTGCGCGCTTGGCAAGACCCCGGCGCACGCCGAACGTGGCGAGATCCCGCTGTTCGTTGGCGGACCGCCCGAGGCCGTCGAACGGCTCGGCCGGGTGCTGACTCGGATGGGCGAGAAGACCTACGACTTCGGCAGCGTGGAAGCCGCGACCACGTTCAAGCTGGTGTCCAACTTCATCGGGATGGCCAACGTCGCGGTGCTCGCGGAAGGGCATGCGCTGGCCAGACGTGCGGGCATCACCCCGGAGATGTTCACCGCCGTGCTGAAGGACACCGGCGCGGCGTCGTTCCAGGAATCCGTGCGGCTGCCGTGGATCATCGAGGGGGACTGGTCCGCGCGGTTCGGCGTGGACCTCGCGCTGAAGGATGTGCGGCTGGCCGTGGAGGCGGCTTACCGGTGGAAGATCCCGGTGCCGGTGGGATCGGCCTCGCTCGGCCAACTCGTCGCCGCCTCCGCAGACGGCTACGGGGACGAGGACGTGGTGGCCATCGCGAAACTCTGCACCCCGCCCCCGCCCGACCCCGCCCCGAATAACCCCGCCCCGAATTACCGCGTTTAGCGGGCTAACCGCGGTAATGGGTCACCCACGTGCGGGCCCGCTCGCGAGGCCAGGCGATATGCGGGAACGAGCTCGCGGGAGTGGCGGCGCGAGGGTGGAGAGCTGGCTCAGGGCAGGTGTTTGGCG
>WHSZ01000075.1 GCA_009379845.1 Pseudonocardiaceae bacterium
CTGGTGTCGCTCGAGCTGAACGGAGCCACGCCGGCCGGGATGGACGTCCGCACCGGTTACGAGCGGGCAATCAGGGCACATGCCGAGGGCTGGCGGCGGGCCTGACACCCAGCCGCCCGCCCGGCCCCCTGGCCCGGCCACCTTGACCGGCCTCCCTGGCCCCACGGTCCCAACCCGGTCGCCCGATCCGGTCTCCCAATCCGGTCGCGGTACGGGAGCGCCTACCGCTTGTCCGCCGCCTGAGCGCGTAACCGCTCGTTCTGCTCCCTGAGCTCGGGCGTGAACACCTCGCCGAAGTCATCGGCCTCGAACACCTGGCGAATCTCGATCTCGGCTTCCCCGTTGCCGTCGATGGCCGGCCAGCCCTTCACCCATTCGATCGCCTCTTCTTTGGATGCCACGTCGATCATGGTGAAGCCGGCGATCAGCTCCTTCGCTTCGGCGAACGGCCCGTCGATCACGGTGGGCTTACCGCCGGAGAACGTGACCCGCGCCCCCTTCGAACTCGGCTGCAACCCGTCGCCGTCGACGAACGCACCCGCGTTCATCAGCTCCTCGTTGTATTTCGTCATCGCGGCCAACAGTTCCGGACTCGGCAGCACGCCCGCCTCGGTCTCCTCGTCCGCCCTGCGGATGATCATGAATCGCATCGTGATGGCTCCATCCCGTTCGTCGCTTCCGCCTATATCTCGGTTGGAGGAGCGCGGCCGCTACAAACCGCGCTGAACCCAGCGGCGGCCGATCTCGACACCTCGTGGATGGGGCAGCCCTACCCCGATACGGGTGCTGGCTGGCTGCCGTGCCACGGCCGCCCTCGCGAAGACTCGGCGGCATGACGATTGACGCCGCTCGACCAGCCAGCACCGGCAGCGACTTCGCGCGCCTTTCCCGGCGCATCGCCCGAGCCAGGCTGCTGGACCGGCGCCCCGGCTACTACCTGGTGCGCATCGGAACGATCACCGGTCTCTATCTCGGCGGCTGGGCGGCGTTCGCCGCGATCGGCGACTCCTGGTGGCAGCTGCTCGTCGCGGTCTTCCTGGCGATCGTGTTCGGCCAGGTTGCCCTGGTCTCGCACGATCTCGCGCACCGCCAGGTGTTTCGCACCCGCCGCCCGAGCGAGATCGCTGGCCGGGTTGCCGGCAACCTGGCCATCGGGCTGGGCTACGGCTGGTGGGCGGACAAGCACACCCGCCACCACGCGAACCCCAACCACGAGGAACTCGATCCGGACGTCGCACCGGACATCCTGGTGTGGTCGTCCGATCAAGCAAGGGCAAGTCGCGGGGTCGCCCGGTTCCTTGGCCGCTGGCAGGCGTTCCTGTTCTTCCCGCTGCTCACACTCGAGGGACTTAACCTGCATTTCGCTAGCGTGCGTGCGCTGCGCAATCCAGGTATGAAACGCCGAGGGCTGGAGGGGGCGCTGCTGCTCGCCCACTTCGCCGGCTACCTTGCCGCCCTGCTACTGGTGCTCTCCCCCGCGAAGGCCGCCGTGTTCCTTGTCGTGCACCAGGCGCTGTGGGGCATCTACCTCGGCAGCATTTTCGCGCCGAACCACAAGGGCATGCCGACGCTGACCGGGAACGACCGGCCGGATTTCCTCCGACGCCAGGTGCTGACCTCACGTAACGTGCGCGGCGGACGGCTCGTGGAGACGGCGCTCGGCGGCCTGAACTACCAGATCGAACATCACCTGTTCCCCAGCATGCCGACTCCCAACTTGCGCCGCGCACGGCCGATCGTCCGGGCGTACTGCGCCGAGCTGGGTGTGCCGTACGCGGAGACCGGACTGATCGACTCGTACCGGCAAGCCTTGCGACACCTGCACCACGCGGGTGCGCCGCTGCGTGCTGACCACCAGAGGCGGCCGGCGGGTACGCCCTGACGCACCACCTCCCGATGGGCCGCAACAGACGCCGCACGGTGCCATCCGCACGGAAGCACCGTCGGCCCGGAAATCGGGCTTGCCAGCGGCATCCGGATAGTGGATAGTCTAGTTATCTATAACAGACAGTTTTGCTATCCATACCTCGGAGGCGTCTTGAACACGAGCTCTGTCCTGCGACAGGCGGTGCGGTGGCACCGGCCCCTGATGATCTTCGCGGGCACCATGGCGATCACCGCCGTGGTCGCCGCGGTCGGAATGCTGGTCGATGACCGGTACCTGGTCGGCTCTCCGATCTGGTTCAAGCCGTTCAAGTTCTCGGTTTCGTTCGTGCTCTACGCGGTCACCTGGGCCTGGATGATCTCCAAACAGCACAGGGACCGAAGATGGGCGTCCCGATTCGGCACCGTCATCGCGTTGACCGGCGCGGTGGAGATGCTAATCATCGTCGGCCAGACGGTCCGAGGCGAACGCAGCCATTTCAACGTCGCAACCCCGCTGGATTCCGCGTTGTGGTCGCTGATGGCCGGGACGATCGTGGTGCTCTGGGTGGCCAACCTCGGCGGCGGGATCCTGCTGCTGCGGGAGCGGCTCGCCGACCGGCCGTCGATGTGGGCGATCCGGTCCGGGGTCGGTATCGCGCTGATCGGTCTGGCGTTGGGCTTCCTCATGACGAGGCCGACCGAGCAGCAGTTGGCGAGCGACACGATGGATGTGGTCGGGGCGCACAGCGTGGGTGTCCCGGACGGTGGCCCTTCCGTGCCGGTCACCGGCTGGAGCACCACCGGCGGCGACCTACGCATCCCGCATTTCGTTGGCATGCACGCGTTGCAGGCGTTACCGCTGTTCGCGATCGGGCTCGGCCTGCTGGCCCGGCGGCGGCACCGGCTACGCGACGACCTCGTGCGAGTGCGCCTGATCTGGGTGGCGGCCGGCACGTACGCCGGCGTGGTCGGGCTGGTGACCTGGCAGGCGCTGCGCGGTCAATCGCTGTTCAGTCCGGACGGCTGGACGCTCGCCGCGCTCGGCGTGCTGCTCGCCGCGGCGGCCGCGGCAGCCACAGCGGCTATCGCGACCAAGCGCCGTGTCCCAACTCGAGAAGGTGCCCCCGCATGATGTCCACACTGTTCACCATCACGTTTTACCTGGCGGCCCCATTCTGGGCGTTGATGATTCTGGCGCCGGCCTGGTCGTGGACGCGGCGGATCATCTCCTCCCCGCTGATCATGGCACCGGCCTGCGTGCTGTATCTCGCGGTGACGATCCCGCTGCTCGGGGAGGTGTTGCCAGCGGTGACCCAGCCCAGCCTCGCCGGTTTCCAGGATCTGATGGCCGACGCGGGCGCGGTCGTCATCGTTTGGGCGCACATCGTGGCCTTCGACCTGTTCGTCGGGCGCTGGATGTACCTGGAGAGCCGCAAGCTCGGTATCCACCCGCTGATCATGGCTCCGGTGCTGCTGCTGACCATTCTGCTGGCGCCGATCGGCGCGCTGGGGTTCCTGGCAATCCGGGCGTTCGCCGCGTCCCCGGCACGGTCGAGCTCACGCGCGGGCGCACCGGGAGGATAACTAGATGATCATCGAATCCGGGCGTGGCGTTTCGGTGGCACTCGCGGACGTCAACGGCGCCGTGACCGAATGGGAACAGCTCCCGCTCTATCCCGCTGAGCGCTGACGGTCAGACAGCGCCGTACTGGCGATCTCCCGCGTCGCCGAGCCCGGGCACGATGAATCCGGAATCGTTCAACCTTTCGTCGATGCTCGCGGTCACCAGCCGCACCGGAAGGCCGGCCTCCCGCAGATGCCGGATACCTTCCGGTGCGGCCAGCGCGCATATCCCGGTCACGTCCGTGGCGCCGCGCTCGCCGAGCAACCGGATCGTGTACTCCATCGAGCCCCCGGTGGCCAACATCGGGTCCAGCACGAACACCGGCCCACCGCTGAGATCCTCCGGCAGCGACTCCATGTACGGCGTCGGTTTCAACGTGTGCTCGTCCCGCGCCACCCCGACGAACCCCATCCGCGCCTCGGGGAGGAGCTTGTGCGCCTGGTCAGCCATGCCAAGCCCGGCACGCAGCACGGGGACCAGCAACGGCGGGCTGGCCAGCCAGTAGCCGTCCGCGCGCGCGACCGGAGTGTGAATGCGCTCGGTGCGCACCGGCGCCTCGCGCAGCGCCTCATAGATCAACATCACGGTCAACTCGTGCAAAGCCGCGCGGAACGCGGCACTATCTGTACGCGCATCCCGCATCTTCGTCAGCCGGGCCTTGGCGAGCGGGTGGTCAACGGCCAGCACATCCATGGCCGAAACGGTAACCGGAGGTCGGCAAATGATCGATACCGAACGCAAGGCCCTGCTTTACCGGGCAACCCGGGAGCGGACCAGCAGACTCGTTCCCGAGCTGACCGAAGCGCAGCTTGCCACGGTATCGCCGGCATGTCCGAAATGGACCGTCCAGGACATACTCGCGCACCTTGTTGGCGGTGCGGCCGACATAGTTTCCGACAATCTCGACATTTCGATACCCGATGAATGGACGGGCAAGCAGGTGCGGGACCGGCGCGGGCGTTCGGTGGCGAAACTGATCGACGAATGGGATGAAGTCGGCCCCCAGGTCGAGCGGATCATCAACGACGGGGCGCATCGCAGTTGGATTGTCCGTAACCTCTACCTCGACTCCGGCCAGCACGAGGCCGATATCCGGGCCGCGGCCGGGTTACCCCGACCACCCGACGAGCTGCTGTGGCGAACCAGCCTCGAGGCGCTGAGCACGGCGATTACCCGGGCGATGAACGAACACGGCACGGTGACGGTACGCGCCGGCGCCGGTGAGTACGAATGGGGCGCCGGCAACGTCATCGCCTCGCTGGAGGTCGAACCGTACGAGCTGTGCCGCGGCTTGTTCGGCCGGCGCAGCAGGCGTCAGATGCTCGAATGGGAATGGCGGGGCAACCCGGAGCCGATCGTGGACCTCCTGCCGCGCTTTCCCGCCCGCTCCACCGACCTCGTCGACTGAGGCCACCATCGACGATCTGCCATCGACGAGCCGATGCGTACTTCCGGTCGCGACAGCAAGTCACCGGTGGCTGCCGGCGATCAGATGGTCGATCGCGGCCCGGCGTGCCCTGGGGTCGTTGAGCCACGCGGTGTGCCCGTCGCCTTCCCAGCGCACCAGTTCACTGCGGGGTAGCTGGCGGTGCACGCTCTCCGCCCAGGCCCGCGGCGTGGCCACGTCATGCGCGCCGGAGAGCACCACGGTGGCGGGGAAATCCGCCGGCACCGACCACGGATGCGGCCGCCACTTGGCTGGCGCCGGCCAACCGGCGCAACCACTCGCGATGTTCCAGAACTCCGAGGCACCGCGCAGTGTCGGGCCGAGCTCGGCGAGGTGCTCCGCCTCGTCCGGCAGCTCGGCGATCGCGGACGGCGGTACCGGCACGTCCTGGCACACGATCGTCCGGTGCGCCGTGTACATCTCGGGAAGCCGGAACGGCGCCCAGTTCAACAACGTGGTGGCGTCCCCGCCTCGCGCGGCCGCCCGCAGCAGCCGGGCGAGTTCGGGATGCGAGTCGCCCGAGTTGAGCGCGCCCTGCACGGCGAGCGCGACTTCCTCGGCATTGACCTTCCGGCTGTTCGCGGACAGCCGCCCCGCGTCAGCGGCGGTCAGCACCCGCTCGACGGTGCCAAGCACGCCGGCCCGGTGCAGCGCGCAGCTGGAGTCCCGCGCGCACCAGGAACTGAACCGCCGCACGCCGTCCTGCGTGGCGGCGGCACCGTCCCTCGACAATTGCCACCAGCTCCGCGAACGATCAACGGGCCCATCCAGGACCAGCGAGCGGAGCCGATCGGGGAACAGCTCGGCGTAGCTCTGCGCAAGCATCGTCCCGTAGGAGATCCCGACGAAGCTGATCCGCTCCTCGCCGAGCCGCGCGCGCACCGCATCGAGATCCCTCGCCACGCTCTCGGTGTCCACATTGGTCACGAGCGACCCGCTGTCCCGCTCGCATGACGCGGCGAAACGCGCGTTACGTACGGCCAGTTCCGCCGCGGCACCGGCGTCTCGCGGGAAGCGGGACACCTCTGGTTGGTGCGGCCGGGCGCCGCATCGCAGCGCCTGGCTGCCGCCGACGCCACGCGGATCGACGCCAACGATGTCGAAGCGATCACGGATTTCCCGCGGGAAGTAGGCGCGCACGGCGTCCGGATCGGCCACGATCGACGCGGCGGGACCGCCGGGGCCACCCGGGTTGAACATCAGCGTGCCGATCCGCTGGTCCTGGCGCGCGGCCGGAAGTCTCGCGACCCGCAGGTTCAGCGTGCCCGCCGCCGGGTTGTTCCAATCCACCGGTACGGCGAAGGTCGCGCAGCGAGCCGGGTAACTCGCCGGTGCCTCCGCGCAGGGCCGCCAGGCGCTACCGGTCACCTCGTCCTGACCAGCCCCTGCCATGCCGAGCAGCGCCACGGCGCCGAACAGCAACCCGGCGACAAGCGCGATCGTGGTCTTGCGGAACACACCGGACCCCCGTTGTCTCGAGCCGACGCGCGGGCAGACTATCCGATCGGCCCGAACCTGCCACAATGGAAGGTCGAACGTCCGACGAGGAGGGGTGGATGGAACTCAACGCCACGGCGGCGTCCCTGCTCGGCCTGCTGCACGACGGCCCGATGACCGGCTGGGACCTGGTGGCCACCGCACAATCGCGGATCGGCAGCTTCTGGACGCTCACCCAGAGCCAGGTCTACCGGGAGCTGGCCAAGATGTCCGAGGCCGGGCTGGTGCGGGCGGGCGAAACCGGGCCGCGAGATCGCAAGCCGTTCACCATCACGACGGTCGGCAAGCGCGCGTTCGTGGACTGGCTCGCTTGCGAACCCGCCGCCGAGCAGATCCGTTTTCCCCTGCTGCTGACCATGTCATTCGCCGGGCACCTGCCGCCCGGCCGGCTGGACGAGATCATCCAATCCCAGCGCGAGACTCACGCCGAGAGGCTGACGGAATACCGGCGGCAAGAACCTCGGCTTGCCGACGATCCGCAACGGCTCGCCACGCTCCGCTTCGGCATCCGGCACGAGCAGGCCGTCCTCGACTGGTTCGACGAGCTGCCGAGTTTGCTCGGCAGCACCCGCCACTCGGCGCCGTAGCGTTACCCTTTCCCAGTGACCGATCAACCAGCCTCCTCCGATCCGCGGCAACTGAGGGCATCGGATGCGGATCGGGAGCGCGTTGCCCAGGTACTGAACACCGCGATGAGCGAAGGCCGGATCACCGTCGCCGAGCTCGACGAGCGGCTGCAGGCCGTGTACGCGGCGAAAACCCTCGGCGATCTCACCCCGATCACCAGTGACCTGCCGGGGTCACAGCTCACCCTCGGCCAGCCGAGCACACCGGCGACGACGGGCAACGCGCCGGCACCGGCGACCAACCGGATCGGCGGCACGCCCACCTCGAACACCGCGATCGCGATCATGTCCGGCTCGGACCGGAAGGGCCAATGGGTGGTCCCCGCGACGTTCAACGCCTTCGCGTTCTGGGGCGGTATCGAGATCGACATCACCGAGGCGCGGTTCTCCGAACCGGAGGTCACCATCCAGGCGACCACGATCATGGGCGGGATCGACATCGTCGTGCCGGAGGACGTCACCGTGCACGTGACCGGTGTCGGCTTCATGGGCGCCTTCGAGAACAAGACCCGATCGCAGGCGCCGGAGGGCAGTCCCGTCGTCCGCGTCACCGGTCTGGCGCTGATGGGCGGGGTGACCGTGAAGAATCCGAGGAAGCGGAAGAACAGGGAACTCGACGCCTGACCCGCCGGCGTCTGGTGCTGGTCAGCGGCGCGGGGCGGCACTCGAGGTGCACCACTGCCGCGGCGGGGCAGTCTTCGCCAGACCGCGCGGGAAGCGCACCGCGCGATCGTGTCCAGCTGGCGCTGGCCACCACATAGACTCGGCGGCATGGCTACTCCGACGACGAGGTCCGCCTCCGGCTTACCCGCCGAGCTGGCCGAGGCGACGCGGGACGACACCGCACTACGCCGCTTCCTGCACGGGCTGCCCGGCGTCGATCAGGTCGGCGTCGAGCAACGCGCCGCGGGCCTCGCCACTCGCAGCATCAAGAAAGCCTCGAAACTGTGGGCGATCGATACCGCGATCGGCATGGTCGACCTGACCACGCTGGAGGGCGCGGACACCGAAGGCAGGGTGCGTTCGCTGTGCGCCAAGGCCCGCAGGCCCGATCCGGACCGCCCGGAAACCCCACCGGCGGCGGCCGTCTGCGTCTACCCGGATCTGGCTGAGTGCGCGGTCAAGGCATTGGACGGCACCGGCATCGGGGTGGCGAGCGTGGCGACCGTGTTCCCCTCCGGGCGGTCGTCTCGCGCGGTGAAGCTCGCGGACACCGAGCTCGCGGTGCGGGCCGGAGCGTCCGAAGTAGACATGGTGATCGACAGGGGCGCGTTCCTTTCCGGGCGGTACATGCAGATCTTCGAGGAGATCCAGTCGATCAAGGAAGCCGCCGGATCCGCCCATCTGAAGGTGATCCTGGAGACCGGCGAGCTGGCGACCTACGACAACGTGCGGCGCGCCTCCTGGCTGGCGCTGCTCGCCGGCGGGGACTTCATCAAGACCTCGACAGGGAAAGTCTCTCCCGCGGCCACCCTCCCGGTCACCCACGTGATGCTGCAGGCCGTACACGATTGGTATGTCGCGACCGGCGAGCTGCGTGGCGTGAAACCGGCCGGTGGCATCCGGACAACGAAGGACGCCATCCGGTACCTGGTCGCCGTGCGCGAGGTGGCCGGACCCGAGTGGCTGTCGAGCAGGCTGTTCCGATTCGGCGCGTCCAGTTTGCTCGGTGATCTGGTGCTGCAACGCCGAACGCAGCTTGACGGGCACTACAGCGCCCCCGACTACGTGGCGGTGGACTAGATGGAACCCGTGTGGGAGTACGCGCCCGCGCCCGAGTCGCGGGATATCGCCGGGGCCAAGCCCAGTTACCGGATGTTCGTGGACGGCCAGTTCGTCGAGGGCGCAGGGGAGCCGCTGAAGTCGATCAACCCCGCGACCGAGGAAGTGCTCACCGAAGTCAGCACCGCCAGTCCGTCCGATGTGGACAACGCGGTGAAGGCGGCACGGCGCGCCTACGACAAGACCTGGCGCAAGATGCCTGGCAACGAGCGGGCCAAGTACATCTTCCGGATCGCGCGGATGATCGCCGAACGGGCACGGGAACTCGCCGTGCTGGAGAGCCTGGACAACGGCAAGCCGATCAAGGAATCCAGGGACGCCGACATCCCCACCGCGTCGGCACATTTCTTCTATCACGCCGGATGGGCTGACAAACTCGAGTACGCCGGCCTGGGTGCGGACCCGAAGCCGATCGGCGTGGCCGGCCAGATCATTCCGTGGAACTTTCCATTGCTGATGGCGGCGTGGAAGATCGCCCCGGCGCTGGCGTGCGGGAACACCGTGGTGCTCAAGCCGGCGGAGACGACCCCGCTGACCGCGCTGGTGCTCGCGGAGATCTGCCAGCAGGCCGAGCTTCCCCCCGGCGTGGTGAACATCCTGCCCGGTGCCGGCGACGTCGGTGCCGAACTGGTCAACCACGAGCAGGTCGACAAGATCGCGTTCACCGGGTCAACGGAGGTGGGCAAGCTGATCCAGCGCTCACTCGCCGGCAAGGGAAAGAAGCTCACGCTGGAGCTCGGTGGCAAGGCGGCGAACGTGGTGTTCGACGACGCCCCGCTCGATCAAGCGGTTGAAGGCATCGTGAACGGGATCTTCTTCAACCAGGGCCACGTGTGCTGCGCCGGATCCCGGCTGCTGGTGCAGGAATCCGTTGCTGAGGAGTTGCTCGACAAGCTACGCAAGCGGATCTCCACACTTCGGCTGGGGGATCCACTCGACAAGAATACGGACATCGGCGCGATCAACTCCGCCGAGCAGCTGGCCAAGATCCGCGAGCTGACCGCCGCGGGCGAAGCCGAGGGTGCCAGCCGGTGGACCAGCCCCTGCCCGGTGCCGGAGCGAGGTTTCTTCTTCGCCCCAACGATTTTCGCCGACGTGCAGCAATCGATGCGTATCGCCCGCGAGGAGATCTTCGGCCCGGTCCTTTCCGTGCTGACCTTCCGCACCCCGGATGAGGCGGTGAGCAAGGCGAACAACACTCCCTACGGGCTGTCCGCCGGTGTCTGGACGGAAAAGGGCTCGCGAATCCTGTGGCTGGCCGGCAAGATGCGCGCCGGGGTGGTGTGGGCGAACACGTTCAACCGCTTCGATCCGACCGCCCCGTTCGGCGGTTACCAAGAATCGGGCTTCGGCCGTGAGGGCGGCCGCACCGGGCTGGAGGCCTATCTCGATGAGTGAGCGGATCGACATCGCGAAGACCTACAAGCTCTACGTCGGTGGCGCCTTCCCGCGTTCCGAGTCCGGGCGTTCGTATCAGGTCACCGACTCAAGGGGGAAGTTCCTGGCGAACGCCGCGCAGGCGTCTCGCAAGGACGTGCGGGACGCGGTAGCGGCGGCGCGCAAGGCGTTCCCCGGTTGGTCGGGTGCGACCGCGTACAACCGTGGCCAGGTGCTCTACCGCGTGGCGGAGATGCTGCAGGGACGGCGCGAGCAGTTCCTCAACGAGCTGGCCGCGAGCGAAGGCGTACCGGTCAAGCGAGCGCAATCCATTGTGGACACCGCGATCGATCGCTGGGTGTGGTACGCGGGCTGGACGGACAAGGTCGCCACCGTGCTGGGCGCGGCGAACCCGGTTGCCGGACCGTACTTCTGTTTCACCGTGCCGGAACCGACCGGCGTGGTCGGGGTGTTCGCCCCGCAGCAGTCCTCGCTGCTCGGTCTGGTCAGCGTTCTTGCCCCGGTGCTCGCGGGCGGCAACACCGCGGTGCTGATCGCCAGCCAGGACCGGCCGCTGCCGGCTATCACCCTTTCCGAGGTGCTCGCCACCTCCGACCTACCCGGCGGGGTGGCCAACGTTCTCACCGGGCGCACCGGTGAGCTGGCTCCGTGGCTCGTCTCGCACGCCGACGTGAACGCGGTCGATCTGTGCGGCACACCCGAATCGCAGCGCGCGGAGCTGGAACGAAGCGCGGCGAATACCGTGAAGCGGGTGGTTCCAGCGCCCGCGCACGAACCGGACTGGATGGCCGCCCCGGACATTCGACGGCTGCGCGGCTATCTTGAGCCCAAGACCGTATGGCATCCGATGGGCGTGTAGCCGCCCGGTGATCGGCGCGGCACACTACACCGCGTAGGCTGCGGGCGTTTTCGAAGCATGACCGGGAGGTCAGAGTCAGATGGCTGCCGACATCGTCCCGATCGAACTCGGGCTGCCACAGGGCGACGTTGTCACCCTGTGGGCGCCGCGCTGGCGGGAGGACGGTGAAGAGTGGGAGGCGTTCCTCGGCAATTCCGAGGATCTGTATGCCTTTCCGGACGCCGCGCATCTGGCGGCCTATGTGCGCACCGCCGGGGAGCACGATCTTTCGGATCACCCGGCGTGGCATGTGGTTCCGGCGCTGACCGTGCCGGAGCTGCTGCCGGATGCCGACCACCAGTTCGACCTGGTCGGCGTGCCGGAGCTGGTCACGGAGGAGCCGGACACCTGGACGTTGGGGGAGCTCGCGGAGATCGTCGCGATCGCCCGCTCGCTCGCCGAGGTGTGCGAGCTGGACACGGTGCGCGAGGTGCTCGACTCGGCGGACGGCTTCTCGCTGCTCGACCAGGGCCGGCTGCCGTTCACCGGCCGGGAGGGTCAGCGGCTCTGGGAGGACCTCACCGAGGTGGTCGCCGAGCGCTGGGACGACTTGCTCGACGAGATCGACCAGCTGGTGTCCACACCGGACGTGGACGCCGACGAGCTAGAGAAGACCAGCGAGGAGCTCGCCGCGTACACCTCGGAGGCAGCCGCCGCCGGGGAGGAGCTGTCCGAGGACGACGACATCGAGCCGATCGACGACTCCGAGGATTCCGAAGCCGGCGCATCCGATGAGGCGGGTACGGACGAGGAGGCGGAGGAGCCCGAAGCCGATGAGGACGAGGAACCCGTCGGCTTCTGGGGCGAGGTCGGCATCGACCCGATCAAGGTGATCACCAGTGGGCAGGAGTACTACACCCTGCGCTGCTACCTCGACGACGAGCCGATCTTCCACGGGTCGAACGGGTCGATCGAGGTGTTCACCTCCGCCAAGGCACTCGCCAGGAACCTCGCCGAGCCGTCGGCCAAGACGGGCTCGGACCTCTCCGAGGTATCCACCTGGAACGCCGTGACCACCAAGGCGACGGCCGGCGAGCTCGAGGTCGAGGTGGACGCCGACAACACCTACGTGCTGCAGGGCATCGACGAGGACATCGCGGATGGCCCGGACACGGTGGATCCCACCCAGCTCGACCTGGCCGTGGAACTGCTCACCGACGCGGCGGACTGGGCGGACGACGACAGCGTGAACGCCGCGCTGCGAAGCTCCGAGCCGCTCGGCTGGCTGGTCTCCTTCGTGGTCCGGCCCGACCCGCTGCGGCTGGCGCCGAGCGCCCCGTACACCGCCGAGGTGGAGGCGTGGCGCGGACTGGTCGACGCCTTCGAACGCCGGCTCCGCAAACACTGACTCCCGCCGGAGCAGTGCCGCGGGATCAGCCGTCGTACGGAGGTTCTCCCAGTATTTCGGCGTAGCTGGGCTTGATCACGTTGTTGATCAGCTCGAGCCGCTCGTCGAATCCGATGAACGCGGACTTCATGGCGTTGACCGTGAACCAGCGCAGATCGGCCCAGTCGTAACCGAACTCCTCGATCAGCGTGGCGAACTCGCTGGACACCGTGCAGCCGCTCATCAGCCGGTTGTCCGTGTTCACGGTGACGCGGAAGCGCAGCCGTGCGAGTAACCCGATCGGGTGTTCCGCGATCGACCGGGCCGCACCGGTCTGCACGTTCGACGACGGGCACATCTCCAGCGGGACCCGCCGATCGCGGACGTAGCTGGCCAGCCGGCCGAGCTGAACGGAACCGTCCGCGGCCACTTTGATGTCGTCCACGATGCTCACGCCGTGCCCGAGGCGCTCGGCCCCGCAGTGCTGGATCGCCTCCCAAATGGACGGCAATCCGAAAGCCTCACCCGCATGAATGGTGAAGTGCGCATTGTTCTGCCGCAGGTACTCGAAAGCGTCGAGATTCCTGGTTGGCGGGAAACCCGCTTCGGGTCCCGCAATGTCAAATCCTACGACGCCAACATCTCGATAACGAATAGCTAACTCTGCGATTTCCATCGATCGGGCGTTCTGCCGCATGGCGCAGAGCAATGTGCCGATTCGAATACCGAATCCGCGCTCCGCGGCCCGGCGGCTGCCCTGATCGAAACCGTCCTGAACGGCCTGCACCACCGTGTCAAGATCCAGCCCGCCCTCGCAGAACAGCTCCGGGGCGTAGCGGACCTCCGCGTACACCACGCCGTCCTCGGCAAGATCCTCGGCGCACTCCGCGGCCACCCGAACGAGTGCATCCCTGCTCTGCATCAGGCCACAGGTATGCGCGAAGGTTTTCAGATAGTCCTCGAGCGAACCGGAACTCGCCGTGGCCACAAACCATTCGCCCAGCTCCGCCGCATCGGTGGTCGGCAGATCGCGATAACCCGACTCGGCGGCGAGCTCGATCACGGTCGCCGGACGCAGCCCGCCGTCCAGATGATCATGCAGCAGCACTTTTGGTGCCCGCTTGATCGTCCGCTGAGTCAGCTGCTCGTGGTGTGCCTCAATTGGGGGTTTAGACCGCATGGATTTACGTTACCGGCTTCCGCGTCCCCTTTCAGCGGCGCCCAGTAATCCCGTATCACGCTCCGCACCAGGGGTTTCGCCTAAACGGCCCAATGTCGATCTTGCTAGACGAAACGCCGATGCCGGGGGCAGTACTGAGTGCAAAGCGGATATGGATAGGCTCCCCCAGGTCTCCTCTTCCCCAGGACGAAGGCGCTGTGTTGTGAATCAAAACAATAACCACGTGATGGGCTTCGACCGGATGCGGAACATGCTCGTTCGAGCCGCTGAAATCCGGGAAAGCGAACAGCAACAAATCTTCGACACGCTGGACGACATCCACGCCAAGTTGTCGCCGCTTGAGTCGATCGGCGCGGTGCGCAAGCGGCTGTCCGAGCTGCCCGACCGCACCGAGGTCAGCGTCCTGGCCGAACGGCTGGACGAGGCGATGGCCAAGCTCGAGGCGCAGGAAACCTCGATCACCGCCGTCTCGCACGCGGTTGAGGCCATCGTCGACAAGCTGGCCAAGCCGTTCGCGCAGCTGGACGGCCGGCTGGACGGGGTCGCCGGCAAGTTCGAAGGCGTCGCGGGCCGGATGGACGGCCTCGAGGACAAACTGCAGAACATCCACCGCCGGCTGGACGAGCTCGACCTGCACTTGGACAAGCAGGACGGCCGCCTGGAATCGCTGCCGGGCGCCGTGCACGGCCCGGTCCGGGAGCGGATCGAGGTCGCCGAGACGGGCCTGCGCTCCCGGGTGGACGAGGTCGAGGAGAACACCCAGAGCCAGCTGGACACCGCCAAGGACGCGCTGAGCTCGGAGCTGCGTTCCACACGGGACTCCGCGTCCGACAAGCTGGACACGCTCGGCGACCGGCTGGACCGGGTCACCGCGCGGCTGGACGAGATGGCCACCCGGCTGGACACCGTCGAGGAGAACGTGGGCAGCCGGATCGGCGAGCTCGGCGGCTCCATCGACAAGGGCCTCAGCAAGGTGGAGAGCACGGTCTCCGACCGGCCGAACACCGAATCGGTCACGTCGCTTGTGCAGCGGAGCAACGAGGAGTCCGAGCGGCGCATCGGTGAACACCTCGACGAGGCGATGGCGACCTTCGGTGAGCTGATGTTCGGCAGCGTCTCGCCGCAGCAAACCTCGCCGGCCCCGCCGATGCCCCGCCAGGCACGCCGCACCCGCGGCGGTGGCGGGTCGAACAAGTCGAAGAGCGGCACCAAGTCCCGTTCCACCGGCGGCGACTCGGAAACCGACGACACGGACAGCTCCGACAACACCTGATCACGGGTTCGCGTCGGCAGATTCGCGGATCCCTCAGCGCCACCGCGAACGGCCACCGCGAACGGCCGCAGACCCGCCAACAGGGTCCGCGGCCGTTTTCTCGTCGCGCCGACGCGTTTTTCCGAGCCCGCCGAAGCCCGCCGAGGGCCTACAGCACGGCCGGTACCTCGCCCCGTACCGCGTCCAGCACGGTGAGGTTGTGGCTGGCACCGGTATCCCGGATCTCCAGCCCACCGTTCAGTGCGGCCATCGCCGGTTTGATGGTGTCCTTGCTTTCGGTGTGCAGCTCAAGCAGCGGCTGCCCGGCGGCCACCCGCTCCCCCGGCTTGGCGAGGCACCGCACCCCCGCGGCGTGCTGCACCGGATCCTCCCTGCGAGCCCGGCCGGCGCCGAGCCGCCAGGCCGCGAGACCGACCGCGTAGGCGTCCAGCCTTGCCACCACACCGTCCCGCTTCGCGTCCACCACGTGCATGTGCCGCGCCGCGGGCAGCCCGCCGTTTGGATTGCCGCCCTGCGCGGAGATCATCCGGCACCACGTCTCGTAAGCCCGCCCCGAAGCGAGCACCTCACCAGGGTCCACATCGGACACCCCGGCGAGCTGAAGCATTTCCCGTGCCAGCATCACGGTGAGTTCCACGACGTCCCGTGGCCCGCCGCCACGCAGCACCTCGATCGCCTCCGCGACCTCGAGCGCGTTGCCGATCGTTCGGCCGAGCGGGACGGACATGTCCGTCAGCAGTGCGCTGGTGTGCATCCCGTGCGCGCTTCCGATGTCCACCAGCGCGGTGGCCAGCGCACGCGCGTTCTCGTGAGACTTCATGAACGCACCGGAACCGACCTTCACGTCGAACACCAGCGCGTTGGTGCCCTCGGCGATCTTCTTGCTCATGATCGAGCTGGCGATCAGCGGGATCGACTCGACGGTGCCGGTGACATCGCGCAACGCGTACAGCTTGCGGTCGGCGGGCGCCAGGCCCTCGGTCGGCGCGCACACCACGGCCCCGACCTCGTTCAACTGCCGGTTGATCTCGTCGGTGGACAGGTTCGCGCGCCAGCCGGGAATCGACTCGAGCTTGTCAAGCGTGCCCCCGGTGTGCCCGAGCCCTCGCCCGGACAGCTGCGGAACGGCAGCGCCACACGTCGCCACCAGTGGGGCGAGCGGCAGCGTGATCTTGTCGCCCACCCCGCCCGTGGAGTGCTTGTCCACGGTCGGCCGGTCCACGGCCAGCCGCAGTTGCTCACCCGAGGACACCATCGCGCTGGTCCATCTAGCGGTTTCCGCGGCGTCCATGCCGCGTAACAACACCGCCATGACCAGCGCGGCCATCTGCTCTTCGGCGACCTCGCCCCGGGTGTACGCGTCGATCACCCAGTCGATCTGCTCATCGGTCAGCCGATGGCCATCCCGTTTGACGTGAATGATCTCCACGGCGGAAAACGGCCTCGTCTGTTTCGAATTCATCGAAAAGAACCTACCGCAATAACCGCGCCGCGGCAGCACAAAAGCGGCCGTACCGTTCATTCGGGGGGTGGGATGAACGGTACGGCCAAACCGTGGGTTCAGGGGGCGAACCCACGGCACGGTTAGTATTCCGGCCTTCCGGTAAGGATCGGAAACAGTTCGTGAGAACGATAACCGACCGCGCTGTCAGGTCGGTGTCATATCGCTGTCACCGAGGCTGAACCGTTCTTGACCTACGGTCGTGTCGCAACTGGACCGCGCGATTCGCCCGCATGAGCGCGCTCTTTCACCGCACCGCATGCATTTCTCGGCAACGTAATCAGCCGGCTTTTCACATCGCGCCCAGACGAGTTCCATCGCAGCGCAGCGCCTCACGGCAGGTGTTCCGGACCGAACGCATCCGGCAACACGTCGGCAAGCGGCAATGCGCCACGCGGAGTGTCCACAAGGCAATCCGGCCCGCCCAATTCGTACAGAATCTGCCGGCAACGGCCGCACGGCATGAGCAGCTCCCCGGAACCACTCCGGCAGGCGACCGCGACGAACCGCTCCCCTCCGGAAAGCCGCAGCTGGCCAGCCATCGTGCACTCCGCGCACATCGCGAGGCCGTAGGATGCGTTCTCCACGTTGCAGCCGACCACCACGCTGCCGTCCGCGCACAACGCCGCCGCGCCAACCCGCAACCCCGAGTACGGCGCGTATGCGTGAGCCGCGGCCGCCACGGCCCGGTCGCGCAACACCGCCCAGTCGATATCCAGGTGCCTCACCCGCCGACGCCCCGCTGATAGTTCGCCCCGATGGATTTCGGTGGCCGCAACCGTTGCGAGGCAACGCCGAGCACGATCAGCGTGACGAAGTGCGCGGTGTACGGCGTCAAGTCATCCGGCAGCTCGTCGAAGCTCCAGTACACGTAGTAAAGCAGCAACGCGACACCCAAGCCGACCGCGGCCGCGATCCACCGCCGGCGAATCAGCTGCACGATCACGATGACACCGAGCAGCAGCACCGCGCCGTACAGCAGGGCGAGAATCGACTCGCCACCCGAGGACAGCTGCAGACCGTCCGAGTACCCGAACAGCGCCGCACCACCGAGCAACCCACCGGGCCGCCAGTTACCGAAGATCATCGCGGCGAGACCGATGAACCCACGGCCGTTGACCTGGTCCTCGAGATAGTCCGCACCACCGGGCAACAGCACCAGCGCGGCGCCGCCCATCCCGGCGAACGCGCCGGAGGCAAGCAGCGCGGCGTAGCGGTGCAGGTAGACGTTGACACCGAGCGACTCGGCCGCGACCGGGCTCTCCCCGCAGGACCGTAGCCGCAACCCGAATCGGGTGCGCCAGAGCACCAGGTAGCTCACCGGCACCAGCAGGATCGCGATCATCGCGAGCGGCGAGACCGCGGTGACCAGACCGCGCAGCAGCCCTGCCACGTCGGAAATCCCCACCCGCTGGGCGTTCTCCAGATCGCCAAGCCAGTTCGAAAGCCCGGTCGCGGTGTACGTGTCGAACTTCGGCACCGGTGGCGACTGCTTCGGGTTTCCGGACAGCGGCTGGAAAACCAGATGCGCGAGATACTTCGTGACGCCGAGACCGAGCAGGTTGATCGCCACACCGGAGACGATCTGGTTCACCCCGAACGTCACCGTGGCAAGCGCGTGCAGCGCGCCGCCGAGCGCGCCGAACACCGCCGCGGCAAGCAATCCGGCCCACGGGCCGGCGTAGTACGCGCCCCACGCGGCGCCCCAGGTGCCGAGGATCATCATGCCCTCGAGGCCAATGTTGATCACACCGGAACGTTCCGCCCACAACCCGCCGATCGCGGCCAGCAAGATCGGCAGCGCCAGCCGCAGCGCGTTCTGCGCGGTGTTCGACGAGGTCAGCTCGGACACATCGGTGAGGTACGAGGCGGTGGAAAGCACCGCGATGGCCACCAAGGCCCACAGCACGCCAACCGACCAGCCGGGAAATCTCCGCCGGCGGCCGCGGGACGGCATCGTGGCGGTGTCGCCTGGCGGGTTCGTCGCGTCGAGTGTGGTGCTCACACCGCACCCCCTTCCCGCACGCCAGCCGGTTCGTCGGCGAGCGCCCGCCCGACCCTGCGCTGTTCGGCCGCCATCTCGGCGCGGCGCACGACCTCGTACGCGACCACGACGGACAGCACGATGGTGCCCTGCATGATCGTGGTGATCTCCTGGGGAATTCCGATGTTGTCAAGGGATACCGCGGATTTGTCCAGCCACGCCCAGAGCACCGCGCCGAACGCGATCCCAGCTGGATGGTTGCGGCCGAGCAGCGCGACGGCGATACCGGTGAAGCCGTAGCCGGTGGTCGAGTTGATGCCGTACACATGGTCCCTGCCGAGGATCTCGGGAAGCGCGACCAAGCCGGCCACCGCACCGGAAACCACCAGAGCGACGAACGCCATCTTCTTGGCGTCGATGCCACCGGCGATCGCCGCCGTCGGCGACTCACCGCAGGCCTTCAGGTCGAACCCGAACCGGGTGCGGTTCAACAGCACCCAGTAGCCGAAGCCGAGCAGCGCGGCGATGACCACGAAGCCGAACACCGTGCCGGCGTTGCCGAACGGCACACCGGGAATCCAGCCGGATTCCGAGATCGGCTCGGTGCTGACGCTGTTCCCGCTCAGCACGCCGAACTGCTCCGGGTTGATCAGGAACGCGACGATCCCGCCCGCGATGGCGTTCAGCATGATCGTGGAGATCACCTCGTGTACACCTCGAGCGACCTTCAAGATCGCCGGGATCGTGGCGTAAGCCGCGCCCGCGAACGCCGCGACCAGGATGATCACCAGAGCGTGCAACACCGGCGGCAGTTCGATCGCGCCGCCCACGATCGCCGCCACCACCGCGGCGAACCGGTACTGGCCCTCGACCCCGATGTTGAACAGGTTCATCTGGAAACCGACGGCGACGGCCAGCCCCGCGAGGTAGTACACGGTCGCGCTGTTGATCGTGTCCACCGCCGTGGTGCCGCGAAACATCTGCGCGCCCATCGTGCTCATCGCGTCCAGCGGGTTCGCGCCGGAAATCAGCAGCGCAACACTGCACAGCAGGGTGGCGAAGACGATGGCGAGCGCCGGGGGCAGCAGCCTGGCACGCATCACGTTCACCCCTGCACCCCCTCGTCCGGCACCTCGGCCTGGTGGATCTCGCTCACGCCGGTCATCGCCTCGCCGAGCTCGGTCGGCGTCACCCGCGCCGGATCCGCCTCACTGACCAGCCTGCCGCGCAGCATCACCCGGATCGTGTCGGACAGCCCGATCAGCTCGTCAAGGTCGGCGGAGATCAGCAGTACCGCGAGCCCGCGATGGCGGGCCTGGCGAATCTGCTCCCAGATCATCGCCTGCGCGCCGACGTCCACCCCTCGGGTGGGGTGCGCGGCGACCAGCAGCACCGGATCGCAGGACAGCTCCCTGCCCACGATGAACTTCTGCTGGTTCCCACCGGACAGTGAGGCCGCTGCCACCTCGATGTTCGGGGTCCGGATGTCATAGCCCGCGACGATTTCCTCGGTGCTGCTGCGGGCCGCCCCGCGGTCGATCAACTGTCCTTTCGCGACGGGCGGGCGGCTCTGGTAGCCGAGCATCCGGTTGGCCCACAGCGGTTGGGAGAGCAGCAGGCCATACCGGGTGCGGTCTTCGGGGATGTAGCCGATACCCGCCTCCCTGCGGCGGCGGGTGCTGGCGTGCGTCAGGTCGCGGACGCGGCCCTCGGCGTCCTCCAGCTCGATGGTGCCGCCACTGGCCTTACGAATTCCCATCAGTGTCTCGACGAGCTCGGTCTGCCCGTTGCCCTCGATCCCGGCGATGCCGAGTACCTCGCCCGCGTGCACGGTCATGTTGATCTGGTCGAGCAGTGCGCGATCCGAGCCGTCGTCCGCGTCCAGGCGCAGCTCCCGCACCCGCAGCAACTCGTGGGTGGTCACGGTGGACTCGCGGGTATCCGGGCTGGGCAGTTCGCTGCCCACCATCATCTCGGCCAGCTGCCGGGAGCTCACCACCTGAGGATCAACCGTGCCGACCGTGGTGCCGCCGCGCAGCACGGTGACGGTGTCCGCGAGCGCGCGCACCTCGTCCAGCTTGTGCGAGATGAAGATGAACGTGTACCCCTGATCGCGCATGGTCCGCACGGTGTCGAAGAGTTCGTCGACCTCCTGTGGCACCAGCACGGCCGTCGGCTCGTCGAGGATCACGATCCGGGCGCCACGGTAGAGCACCTTCACGATCTCGACCCGCTGCCGGTCGGCGACCCCGAGCCGCTCGGTGAGGGTGTCGGGGCCAGCCCGCAACCCGGTGCGCTCGGCCAGTTCGGCGAGCCGCTTGCGGGCCGCGGAGCCGATGCCGAACAGCTTCTCCGCGCCAAGCAACACGTTCTCCCGCACCGTGAGGTTATCGGCGAGCATGAAGTGCTGGTGCACCATGCCGATCCCGGCGCGGATCGCCTCCTGCGGGTTGCGGAACCGCACCGGCCCACCGTCCACCTCGATGCTTCCCTCGTCCGGCTGCTGCATCCCGTAGAGGATCTTCATCAGGGTGGACTTGCCGGCCCCGTTCTCGCCGCAGACCGCGTGCACCTCACCCCTGCGTACGGTCAGATTCACGTCGCTGTTCGCGACGACCCCAGGAAACCGTTTGGTGATACCGGAAAGCACCACCGCGTCCGGGTGATCCGCGGCACCGTCCGATGTGGAACTGCTCATGGGTGTGGCCCCTCACGACGCCCACGGGCCCGGGAGGGGTGTCCTCCCAGGCCCGTGCTGCGTCGATTGCTTACTACGGCTTGTCCGAGACCTTGATCTTGCCATCGACGATCTGCTGCTTGTACCCGTCGAGCACATCGGTGATGTCGTCGACCTTGCCTCCGGATGTGGAGTACCCGACCCCGTCCTCGGACAGGTCGAACCGCTCGGGCAGCGTGCTGACGTCGTTCTTCGCGACCGCACGGATGAAGTCGTACACCGCGACGTCCACGCGTTTGATCATGGACGTCATGATCACGTTCCGTACCCCTTTGAGCGTCTTGTCGTTGTACTGGTCGGAGTCCACGCCGATGGCCTGCGCACCGCCGGCCTTGGCTGCCTCGAAAACGCCCTTACCGGAGGCACCCGACGCGTGATACAGCACGTCGGCACCCTTGTCGAGCTGGCCCTTGGCCTTGACGTTGGCCTTCGAGGGGTCGTTGAATCCTGAGATGTCGCCGGCCGGGGTCAGGTAGTCGCTCTCGATCTTGATGTCCGGCGCGGCGGCCTTGGCCCCCTGCACGAAACCGGCCTCGAACTTCTGGATCAGCGGGGTGTCCACGCCGCCGATGAACCCGACGTGGCAGGTCTTGCTCTTGTACGCGGCTGCCACCCCGGCGAGGAACGATCCCTGCTCCTCGGCGAACACCAGCGACGTCACGTTCGGCGCCTCGACCTGCTCGTCGATGATCGCGAACTTGGTTTCCGGAAACTGCGGCGCGACCTGCTTGACCGACTCGGCGTAGGCGAAGCCCACCGCGATAACAGGGTTGTGGCCGTCCGCGGCCATCTGGCGGAGCCGGCTGCGCTTGGCGTCCTCGGACTCCGTCGCGGTAGCGGTGGTCTCCTTGGCGTTCGGCGCGCCCATGTCCGTCTCGGCCTTGTCCACCCCGGCGGCGGCCGCGTCGTTGAACGAGGCGTCGCCGCGCCCGCCGACGTCGTAGGCCAGCCCCACCTTCAGCTTGCTGGCGTCGACCTTCTCGTTGTCCTCTTTCTCCTCGGCGGCACCCCCCTGTGCGGCTGGAGGCTTTTCCGCCAGCTGGCAGGGCTGGCCGCCGCCACCACCTTCGGCACCGTTGTCACCACCGCTGTCCTTGGCGCAGCCGGTCAGTGCCAGCACACCGGCAAAGCTGATCGCGGCCAATCTGGACGCGACAGCGCCACGCTTTCGACGCATGGCGTCTCTCCTCCCCGCTTATGTACATGAAGCAGCGCATGCCCCTCGAGGCAGCGGTCGGGTCTCGACCGGGGAACAGTATCTGTCCGCAGGACAAACAGCAGGAGTTCAGGAGTCCACGTGACCTAATTGTTGATACGGCTCCTACCGATGTATCAGTAGTTCTCACCCCATCGAACACGAATCGTGAGCAATTGCTGGCCGGCTGTGTCCAACCCGCGAGGTGGTAGCCAAGACGGGTGACGTGCGTCGCGCCGGCCCCTGTCTGGTCCATCACACGGAAAGACGCGCGTTGGGTACGCACCTCCGCACGGGTCTAGCATCCCATTAGTCAGGCTCGGTGACCTTGGCCGGCGCGTGGAAGTCCGGGTGTCCTATCGGGACACCCGGGGAAGCGGTTGGCAAGATCGACAAGAGCGCTCATTCCAGTGACGTTGGAGGCCGTCTGCCGATGTCCACCACGGCCAGCCCCGCCGACAGGGCGGGTGCGGCGCGGCGGGCTGGAAGTTCCCGCCGGAGCGGAACGTTCTACAAGGGCGATCCGGGGATGTGGTCCTGGGTCGCACACCGCATCACCGGCGTGCTCACCTTCTTCTTCCTGTTCGCGCATGTGCTCGACACCGCGCTGGTGCGGGTATCCCCGAACGCCTATGACGCGGTCATCGAGACCTACAAGAGCCCGCTGGTGAATCTGATGGAGGTCGGCCTGGTCGGCGCGGTGCTCTACCACGCGCTGAACGGGATCCGGGTGATGCTGGTCGACTTCTGGGAGAAAGGCGCGCGGCTGCAGCGCCCGATGCTCTGGGTGATCCTTGGCATCTGGCTGCTCGTGATGGTTCCTGGCACGTACTTCATGCTGGAGCGGACCGTCACGGAAATGTTCGGGGGCTGAAGCATGTCGACCGAATCGATGGCGCTCGACAAGCCGCGCTCCCCTCGCCGGCCGGCCGCGCGGCGCAGCAACTTCGAGCTGCACAGCTGGGTATTCATGCGGATCTCCGGCGTGCTGCTGGTGATCCTGGTGCTCGGTCACCTGTTCATCATGAACATCCTGGACGGCGGTGTGCACCGGATCAATTTCGCGTTCGTGGCCGGCCGCTGGTCCTCGCCGTTCTGGCAGTTCTGGGACCTCTCCATGCTCTGGCTTGCGCAGCTGCACGGCACCAACGGGGTGCGGACGATCATCAACGACTACGCCCGCAAGGACACCACCCGGTTCTGGCTGAAGATCGTGCTCTACACCTCGATGGTGCTCATCGTCGCGGTCGGCACCTTCGTGATCTTCACGTTCGACCCGAACATCCCTGCTGACTGACCCGAACTGGGCAGGAGAGACGGTAATGCAGTTTCATAAGTACGACGTGGTGATCGTCGGCGCGGGCGGCGCCGGCATGCGCGCGGCCATCGAATCCGGCCAGCACGCCCGCACCGCGGTGCTGACCAAGCTCTACCCCACCCGCTCACACACCGGGGCCGCGCAAGGTGGGATGTGCGCCGCGCTGGCCAACGTCGAAGAGGACAACTGGGAATGGCACACCTTCGACACGGTCAAGGGTGGAGACTATCTCGTTGATCAGGACGCCGCGGAGATCATGGCGAAGGAAGCCATCGACGCCGTGCTGGACCTCGAGCGGATGGGCCTGCCGTTCAACCGCACCCCGGAGGGCACCATCGACCAGCGGCGGTTCGGGGGGCACACCCGCGATCACGGTAAGGCGGCGGTGCGCAGGGCGTGCTACGCGGCCGACCGCACGGGCCACATGATCCTGCAGACGCTGTACCAGAACTGCGTCAAGCACGGCATCGAGTTCTTCAACGAGTTCTACGTGCTGGACATCAGCCTGGCGAGTGGCCCGGACGGCCGCGACGTCGCCGTCGGCGTGATCGCCTACCAGCTGGCCACCGGTGAGCTGCACGTGTTCCAGGCGAAGTCGATCGTGTTCGCCTCCGGCGGCGCCGGCAAGATCTTCAAGACCACGTCGAACGCGCACACGCTTACCGGCGACGGGCTCGGCATCGTGCTGCGCAAGGGGTTGCCGCTGGAGGACATGGAATTCTTCCAGTTCCACCCGACCGGGCTGGCCGGGCTGGGCATCCTGATCTCCGAGGCGGTTCGCGGTGAGGGCGGCATCCTGCGCAACGCCGACGGTGAGCGGTTCATGGAGCGCTACGCCCCCACCATCAAGGACCTCGCGCCGAGGGACATCGTGGCCCGCTCGATGGTGCAGGAAGTTCTGCAGGGGCGCGGCGCCGGCCCGGACAAGGACTACGTGCTGCTCGACGTGACACACCTCGGCGAGGAGGTGCTGGAGAGCAAGCTCCCTGACATCACCGAGTTCTCCCGTACCTACCTCGGCGTCGATCCGGTGTACGAGCCCGTTCCGGTGTATCCCACCTGCCACTACGTGATGGGTGGCATCCCGACGAACGTGCACGGGGAAGTGCTGCGGGACAACGAGAACGTCGTTCCAGGGCTGTACGCGGCCGGGGAGTGCGCGTGCGTCTCGGTGCACGGGTCGAACCGGCTTGGCACCAACTCGCTGCTGGACATCAACGTGTTCGGCAGGCGGGCGGGACTGGCTGCCGCGGAGTACGCGAACAACCACGAATTCGTCGAGCTGCCGGAGAACCCGACGAAACTGGTTTCGGATCGGCTTGAGCTGCTGCTCTCCGAGCACGGCCAGGAGCGGGTCGCGGACATCCGCAACGAGCTGCAGCAGACCATGGACTCGAACGCGTCCGTGTACCGCACCGAGGAGACGTTGAAGCAGGCGCTGAACGACGTGCAGGCGCTCAAGGAGCGGTACAACCGAATCACCGTGCAAGACAAGGGGAAGCGGTTCAACACCGATCTGCTGGAGGCCATCGAGCTCGGGTTCCTGCTCGAGCTCGCCGAGATCCTGATCGTGGGAGCGTTGGCACGCAAGGAATCCCGTGGCGGGCACGCGCGGGAGGACTATCCGAACCGGGATGACGTGAACTTCATGCGCCACACCATGGCGTACAAACACGGTGGCGAAGGCATGCAGGCGGATATCCGGCTTGACTACAAGCCCGTGATCTTCACTCGCTACGAGCCGATGGAGCGTAAGTACTGATGAGCCGTGCGGTATCCAGCGAAGACACCCGGTCGGAGGCGGAAAGGCCAGGGCCGAAGCCGGCTCCGGTTCCGGAGGGTTCACGCCCCGTCAGCGTGAAGATCCAGCGGTTCAATCCGGAGTTCGATGACGAACCGCACTGGGAGACCTTCGAGGTGCCCGCGCTGCCAACCGACCGGGTGCTGAACCTGCTGCACTACGTGAAGTGGTACCTGGACGGCACGCTGGCGTTCCGCCGGTCCTGCGCGCATGGGGTGTGCGGCTCGGACGCCGTGCAGATCAACGGGATCAACCGGCTGGCGTGCAAGGTGTTGCTGAAGGACATGCTGGCCGCGGGCAAGCAGACCACGATCACCGTGGCGCCGATCAAGGGGCTGCCGGTGCAGAAGGATCTCTGTGTCGACATGGAGCCGTTCTTCGAGGCCTTCAAGGCGGTCAAGCCCTACCTGATCGCGTACGGCAACGAGCCATCCAGGGAGCGGATCCAGTCACCGGCCGATCGGGAACGCTTCGACGACACCACGAAGTGCATCCTGTGCGCGGCATGCACCACGTCGTGCCCGGTCTACTGGGCGGACGGCTCGTATTTCGGCCCGGCCGCGATCGTGAACGCGCACCGGTTCATCTTCGACTCCCGCGACCAGGGCGCCGAGGAACGCCTTGACATCCTCAACGACGTGGACGGCGTCTGGCGCTGCCGCACCACGTTCAACTGCACGGACGCCTGCCCGCGTGGCATCCAGGTCACCAAGGCCATCCAAGAGGTCAAGCGCGCCCTGCTGTTCAAGCGCGTCTAGTGTCCTTGCGACCCCCAGCGAGGGTCGCGACGACCGAGCCGCCGAGCTACTGTGCGATTCGGGCCGGTCGAGGTGAACGGGGTGGGCGATGCTGGGGGACGACGCTCCGGTGGCGCGGCTGCTGAGCGCCGCACGAGCGGGCGATCCGGTGGCCTTCGGCAGCCTGGTTGATCGGTTCCGCGGTGAGCTTCAGGCGCACTGCTATCGCATGCTGGGGTCGGTGCACGACGCCGAGGACGTGCTGCAGGAAACCCTGGTGCGAGCCTGGCGTGGTTTGGAGCGGTTCGACGATCGTGGCTCGATTCGGCCCTGGCTGTACAAGATCGCCACCAACAGGTGCCTGACGCTGATCGAGCGCCGCGGACGCCGGGAGCTCCCTGCCGATCTCGGTCCGGGCGCACCGCTGACCGAAACGGCGTGGTTGGAGCCCTATCCCGACGAGAGGTTGGGTCTGGCTGCCTTGGGTCCGGAGGCGCGTTATGCCGCCAGGGAGAGTGTGGAGCTGGCCTTCGTCGCCGCGCTGCAACATCTGGGTGCCCGCCAGCGCGCCGTCCTGGTGCTGCGCGAGGTCCTCGAATTCTCCGCACGTGAGGTCGCGGACCTGCTGGAGACCACCGTCGCGTCGGTCAACAGCGCACTGCAGCGCGCCCGCGAAGTCCTCGGCCCGAAGCAGCCGGGAACCAGCCAGCAGGCGACGTTGCGCTCGTTGGCCGAAGACGATGTTCGAAAGCTGGCCGACCGCTACACCAGCGCGTGGGAGCGTGGCGACGTCGAGGCCATCGTGGCGATGCTGACCGAGGACGCCAGGTACTCCATGCCGCCGCTGCCGCAATGGTTCGAGGGCCGGGGCGCCATCAGGGCGTTCCTGCTTGAGAAACCACTGAGCATGCGATGGCGTTTCCTGCCGGCACGGGCCAACGGGCGACTGGCGTTCGGCACCTACCTGTGGGACGCGGACCAGGCCGCCTACTTCCCAGCCGGGCTCGACGTGCTGGCGCTGCGCGGCACCAAGATCGCCGAGGTCGTCTCGTTCCTCGACGCGGACTTCAGCCTGTTCGGCCTGCCCGGCAAGCTCACGGACTGAGGTGTTGGCAAAACGAATGTCACCGGCGCGATGAGTTCGGCGACTTCCGCGGGTTATAGCTGGCGAAAGCACCAACCACGGAAGGAACCATCATGAAAGAGATCATCACGCACCTGGCTTTCAAGGAAGAAGCCGAAGAGGCTGTGCGGTTCTACACCTCGGTGATCCCTGATTCCCGGGTCACCGGGACCACCTACTTCCGGGCCGGCGAGCCAGGGAAGGAGGGCGCCGTCCGGACCATCCGGTTCGAGCTGCTCGGGCAGGAATTCCTCGCTGTCAACGGCGGCCCGGAATTCTCGTTCGCCGAGGGCACCTCACTGTACGTGCGCTGCGATACCCAACGTGAGATCGACGAGTTGTGGGAGCAGCTCAGCGAGGGCGGCCAGAAGCAGGTATGCGGATGGCTCACCGACCGCTACGGGATGGCCTGGCAGATCGCGCCGACGGTGGCCGAGGACTACATCTACGGCCAGGACCCGGAGGCCGCACAGCGCGTAGTGGAGGCCATTTACCGGATGACCAAGATCGATCTCGCCGAAGTGGAGCGTGCCTACCGCGGAAGCTAGCGTCTGAAGTTCGTTGAAGAATTGTGGGGTTGTCGGATGGCGGGTGCGCGGTATGCGGGCACCGCGTGCCGTTTGGCCGGTTGCCGCTGTTCTGTCTCACCGGGCCGAGCGGCACGGGCAAGTCCACGGTTGGGCGCCTGCTGTCGGCTTGGCTGGGTGAACGTGTATTCGTGGGTGCTGCGTGGGCTGCGGC
>WHSZ01000060.1 GCA_009379845.1 Pseudonocardiaceae bacterium
AACCACGCCGTGGTGGACGCGGCCATCGGCACGTTCATCGAATACGGCACGAAGGACCGCCGCAAGGACCGCGAGAGCTACGCGGAGATGTGGCGGCGCTGGATCTACGACGACTACTACCGCAGCTACCTCGTGCCGCTGGAGAAGTACGGCCTCGTCATCCCGCACGACCTCATCGAGGAATCCTGGAACCGGATCTGGAATAAGGGATACGTCCACGAAGTCGCGCAGTTCTTCGCCACCGGCTGGCTCGCCAACTACTGGCGCATCGACCCGATGACCGATGAGGACTTCGAGTGGTTCGAGTACAAGTATCCGGGCTGGTACGACAAGTACGGCAAGTGGTGGGAGAACTACAACCGGCTCGCCACGCCGAACGGGCACAACCCGATCGTTTTCGAAGACGTCAATTACGTGTACCCGCACCGCTGCTGGACCTGCATGGTCCCCTGCCTGATCCGCGAGGACATGGTGATCGACGAGGTGGACGGGCACAAGCGCACGTACTGCTCGGAGACCTGCCGGTGGACCGACGTCGAGGCGTTCCGGCCGACGTACCAGGGTCGCCAGACGCCCAACATGGGACAGCTGGTCGGCGCACGCGAGTGGGAGACCCTCTACCACGGCTGGAACTGGGCCGATGTGGTCAAGGACATGGGTTTCGTGCGGGACGACGGAAACACGATGGTCGCCCAGCCACATCTCGACCTCGACCCGAAGAATATGTGGACGCTGGATCACCTGCGTCGCTGCCCACCGCTGCAGGCTCCGAACGTCCTGCTCAACGAGATGACCGACGAGCAGCTGGCCGCGTTCCAGGCCGACTACAACCGGCAAGGTCCGGCCGGCCGCGCGGCACCGGCGACCGACTGAGCGCTCGCGCGGGTGAAGGACATCATGGGAGACAAGCATCTGGTGCGCTTCGAGCCGGTGGGCATCGAAATCGAAGTCGACGAGGAGCAGACCATCCTCCGCGCCGCGGCCGAGCAGGGCGTCATGCTCATGCACGGCTGCAAGGAGGGACAGTGCGCCTCCTGCAAATCCTTCATCCTCGACGGCGATGACGTCGAGCACGACCGCTACTCCACGTTCGCGTTGCCCGACTTCGAAAAAGACGAAGGCTTCACGTTGCTGTGCAGGGCACACGCGTACGAGGACCTCAACATCGAGCTGCTCAACTACGACGAGGAGATGATCCACTCGGGACTGCCCATCCAGTCGGCGGTCGTCGAAGTGGTCTCCAACGAGAACGTCACGCACGACATGCGGCATCTCGTCGTGCATCTGGTGGAACCGGAGACGCTGAAGTTCTTTCCAGGTCAGTACGTGGACTTCAGCGTCCCGGCCACCGGGGAAAGCAGATCGTTCTCGATGGCCAACACCTCGAGCAGGGAGGGCGGGCGACTCGAGTTCGTCATCAAGGTTTACCCGGACGGCCTGTTTTCCCGGTTCCTGGACACCGAAGTCGCGGTCGGCGACCGGCTCCGGATCAACGGGCCGTTCGGGGTCTTCACGCTACGCGACGCCCCGAATTCGAGGCTGATCTTCGTCGGCGGCGGGGCAGGCATGGCGCCGATCCTCTCGTTGCTGCGTTCCATGGCTGAGCGTGGCATCGAGCGAACGGCGACCTACTACTACGGCGCGCGAACGCGGCGCGATCTCTGTTTCGAGAAGGAGCTACGTGCCCTGGAGGAGAAGCTTCCGGATTTCCGTTACGTGCCAGCACTTTCCGAGCCCGGCGACGACGAAGGGTGGGATGGCGAGGTCGGTCTGATCACCGACGTAGTGCGGCGGCTGGAGCCGGATCTCGCCGGCTCCGACGCGTACGTGTGCGGGCCACCACCGATGGTGGAGGCCGCCCTCGACCTGCTGCCCGCATTGGGAGTGGCGGACAAGCGGATCTTCTACGACAAGTTCACCACAACCGGCGAGCCCTAGAGGTAAAGGAAGAAGCCAGTGACAACCACGCAGACAACCGCGCAAGAACGCAGCGTGCCGAAGCCTGCCTTCACCGACGCGGAGGCGGGCGCCAAGGTGTTCCCGGACTCGGAGCTGCGCCGATTCAACTACTTCACGCCACAGAAGCGGAAGCAGAGCCATTACGAGGACGTCACCGTCGAGGTTCAGCCCGACCCCCGGCACTACCTGTCCCAGGGCTGGCTCTACGCCTTCGCGGACGGCAGGGGTGGCTACCCCCTGGAGTGGACGGTGCTCAAGGCATGGGGATCCGACCGGCCGGAACCCGTGCGGTCCGCCGGTTCCGGCGGGTCCGGTTACGAGTGGCCGGCACACGGCTGGCACGAGTTCCGCGATCCCAACGAAGAGTGGGAGCTCACCCTCTACCGCTACAACGCGAACGTGGTCCGCCAGCTCAACCAGAACGTTGACGCGGCCCGCCAGGCGAAGGCGTTCGAGCAGTGGAACCCGAACTGGGTGCGATTCGTGGCACAGCACGTCGGTGCCTGGATGCACGTCAACCACGGACTCGGGTTGTACCTGTTCGCCAACGCCAACCGCAGGGCACCGACCAACATGCACAACAACGCGATCTCGGTGAACAGCATGCACCGGATCAGGGCGGCGCAGGACCTCGCGCTGTACAACCTCACGCTGTCCGAGGAGATCGACGGGTTCGACGGCACGGAGCACCTGCAGGTGTGGAACTCCGACCCGGCATGGCAAGGGGTGCGGGAAACCGCCGAGCAGCTCACCACGATCGACGACTGGTGCGAGGCGGTGTTCGCGGCGAACGTCGTCTTCGAGCCGCTACTCGGCGAGCTGTTCCGCAGCAACCTCGTCCAGCAGGCGGCCCCGGCCAACGGCGACTTCGTCACGCCGACGTTGGTCGGCGCCGAGGAATTCGACTACTCCGAGCGGGACCTGCGCTACACGAGGGCGATGTTCGAGCTGCTGGTGAACGACAAGGAATTCGCCGAGCACAACAAGACGACCTTGCAGCAGTGGCTGCGCACCTGGGTGCCCCGCTGCATCACGGCCGCGCGGACGCTGCAACCGCTGTGGTCGCAGCCGGACGCCAAACCACCTCGCTTCGAGGACGGCCTCGACCGCGCGAAGAGCCGCTTCGTCGGCATCCTGTCCGACCTTGGATTGCAAGCACCGAAGGAGCTGGACAAGTGACCACCTTCAAGACGGCGGAAAGCCCGTACAAGTCCAACAACACCGCGTCCAACAGGTGCGGATTCACCCTGATGAACAACCAGGTCGGCGCGATCGTCGCCGAGGTGATGGGCACCAAGGAGAACGTCACGATCACCCCGCTGCCCTCGATGATCCGCGTGGACGCCGATGGCCGGATGGACGTGATCTACGACGAGATCGACGAGGCCGCCGGCGAGGAGGAAGGCTGGTTCAACTCGGCTGAGTTCGAGGAGAGCATGTCCACGCACTACGGGCGCATGGTGCACCTCGACGACCGAACCATCATGTTCGCCAACCCGGAGGACGCGGCCGAATACCTCGACTTCGACCTCAAACCGGTCAAGTAGCCGACTGGCCCCCACCACCGCGACACCAGCGAACAGAGGCAGGACACCATGTACACAAAGGACGGGGAGAACTACTTCGTCGTCGACAGCCACGTGCACTTCTGGGACGGCAGCCCGGCGAACCAGGCCAACCGTTACGGCAAGGGATTCATCGAGTGCTTCTACGACTACCACCGCAACCTCAGTCCGGAGGAATGGGTGTGGTCGCTCGAGAAGTTCTCGAAGTACTCGGAGGAAACCCTGATCAACGACCTGTTCTCGGAGGGGTACGTGGACAGGGCGATCTTCCAGCCCACCTACCTGACCGATTTCTACGTCAACGGGTTCAACACCACCGAGCAGGACGGGGCGGTCGCGGAACGCCACCCTGGCCAGTTGATCGTCAACGGTTCGTTCGACCCACGGGACGGGGAACTGGGCCTCGAACGGCTCGAACTCCTCGCGCAGCGGTGGAATCTCAAGGGAGTAAAGCTCTACACGGCGGAGTGGAAGGGCGAGTCGAAGGGCTGGAAGCTCTCCGATCCGTGGGCGTACCGGTACCTGGAGAAGTGCGAGCAGCTGGGTATCAAGAACATTCACGTCCACAAGGGACCGACGATCTATCCGCTGAACCGGGACGCCTTCGATGTGGCCGATGTGGACGAGGCCGCGACCACGTTCCCCAACCTGCGGTTCATCATCGAGCACTGCGGCCTACCGAGGCTCGAGGACTTCTGCTGGATCGCCACCCAGGAGCCGAACGTCTACGGCGGCCTCGCCGTTGCCATGCCGTTCATCCATTCCCGGCCGAGATATTTCGCCCAAGTTATCGGCGAGTTGCTGTACTGGCTTGACGAGAATCGGCTCACTTTCGCCAGTGACTACGCGATCTGGCACCCCAAGTGGCTCATCGAGAAGTTCGTCGACCTCCAGATCCCGGAGGACATGCAGGCCGAGTACGGGGTGCTCACCCCGGACATCAAACGCAAGATCCTCGGGCTGAACGCGGCGAAACTCTATGATCTCGCCGTGCCGGCCGAGGTGACCAACCAGGTCGCGTCGGACGGTGCGGAGCAGACCGCCGGTGCGGTGGATTCGACACCGAAGATTCCGGCATGACCGCGTCGGCTCAGGACTCGCTGGCTATGCGGGCGTGGGAGACGCTTGGCACGGTGCTGGATCCCGAGCTCGATGAGCCCATCACCGATCTCGGATTCGTTACCGCGCTCAACGTGCGGTCGGGGGCCGGTGGCAAGGACGTTCACGTCCTGCTCCGGCTGCCCACCTACTTCTGCGCCCCCAACTTCGCTTACCTGATGGTTGCCGACGCCCATGACGCCCTTCGGGATTTGCCCGGCGTGGCAACGGTTCGGATCGAGTTGGCTGATCACTTCGCCGCCGCGGAGATCAACGCGGGAGTGGCGAGCGAGGCCGGGTTCGGCGACACCTTCCCCGGCGAGGCCACCGATGAGCTCGCCGAACTCCGGCTGACCTTCCGCCGCAAGGCGCATCTCGCCTGCATCGAACGCGCCTGCCGGGACTTGATCGGGCGAGGTTGGCAGGTCGACGCGCTCGCCGACACCCGGCTCGGCGATTTGCCCGGCTCCCCCGCAAGGGACAGCCTGATGCGCCGACGGGCCGAACTCGGGCTGCCGGCCGGCCCTGACGAACCGCTGTTCGTCGACGACAACGGCGATCCGGTACTCGCCGAACAGGTCCCCGCGCGGCTGCGTTTCGCGAGGTCGGTACGGGTGAGCATGGAGGGCAACGCGGGCTTCTGCCGGGGGCTGCTGCGAACCCGGTACGGAACTACCGAGGAGGGAGCTCGATGAAGGCGGTTCGACTGCACTCGTATCACAAGGAACCCGCCGTCGAGGAGGTACCGGAGCCGGAAGCCAGTGGGCCGTTCGACGTGGTCGTCAAGATCGGCGGTGCCGGCGTGTGCCGTACCGACCTACACATCATCGAGGAGCAGTGGGCGGAGAAATCCGGAGTGACGCTGCCGTACACGATCGGCCACGAGAACGCGGGCTGGGTGCACGATGTCGGCCCCGCGGTGTCCAATGTGGAGGTCGGGGACACGGTGATCCTGCACCCGACGCCGACCTGCGGGCTGTGCCACGCGTGCCGCGCGGGTAACGACATGCATTGCCCGAACGGATCGTTCCCCGGCATCAACGCGGACGGTGGGATGGCCGAGTACCTGCTCACCTCGGCCCGCGCGTGCATCAAGCTGGATCCGGCGACCCGGCCGGAAGACGTGGCGGCGCTCGCCGACGCTGGCATCACCGCGTACCACGCCGTCCGCAAGGCCGTGCCGCTGCTGTATCCGGGCACGGTGTGCGTTGTCAACGGCGCAGGCGGGCTCGGCCACATCGGGATCCAGTCGCTGCGGGCACTGACGGCCACCACGGTCGTGGTGGTGGATCGCAACGCCGACGCCCTGGAACTCGCCGGCCGGCTCGGCGCGGATCACACCGTGCTCGCGGACGGCAAGCAGGTCGACGCGGTGCTCGATCTGACGGGCGGGAACGGCGCGGAGGTGGTACTCGACTTCGTCGCCGAGCAGGGCGCGCAGCAGGACGCGTTCGCCATGACACGGCGGAACGGCTCGCATTTCGTGATCGGTTATGGCAACAACATCGACATCCCGACGATCGACATCATCTCAACCGAGCGCAACGTGGTCGGCAACCTGGTCGGCACCTACAACGACCTCGCCGAGCTGATGGTGCTGGCGCAAGCCGGCAAGGTCACCTTGCACACCAAGAAGTATCCGCTTGACGCGGCGCTCGACGCGCTCGCCGACCTGGACGCCGGCCGGGTGCGTGGCCGCGCGATTCTCACCCCCTGAGCACACTGAGGAGCATCTGCGATGGCCAAGGAACTGCGCTTCGGCTCGGAAGCCCGCGACCTGCTGCTGTCCGGAGTGGACAAGCTCGCCGAGGCGGTGAAATCGACGTTGGGTCCCAAGGGCCGCAACGTGATCATCGAGAAGATCACCGGATCGCCGGTCGTCACCAACGACGGCGTGACGATCGCGAGGGAAATCCATCTGAAGAACCAGTTCGAGAACATGGGGGCGCAGCTGGTGAAGGAGGCCGCGATCAAGACCAACGACGTGGTGGGGGATGGCACCACGACGGCGACGGTCATCGCGCAGGCCATCATCAGGGAGGGCATGCAGGCGATCGCCAGCGGCGGTAACCCGGTCCTGGTCAAGCGCGGCATCGATCACGCGATCGGCCGGCTGGTGGAGCAGCTCGAGAAGGTGGCGCACCCGGTCGTGAACGAGTACGACTACGCACGGGTCGCGGCGATTTCCGCGAACGACGACGATGCCGTCGGTGTCATCGTCGCGAAGGCGCTGAGCAACGTCGGCGACACCGGCGTCGTGACCGTCGAGGAGTCCCCGGCGATCGGGATGTCGGTCGACTTCGTCGAGGGGTTCGAATTCGACAACGGCTACCTGTCTCCTTACCTGGTCACCGACCCTGGCCGGCTCGAGGCGGTTGTCGACGATCCGTACATCCTGATGTGCAGCGAGAAGGTGACGAACGTCCAGCAGCTCATGCCGGTGCTCGACAAGATCATGCGTGCGCCGCGGCCGCTCGTCCTGATCGCCGAGACGGTGGAGGGCACGGCGCTGAGCATGCTGGTGCACAACCACGTCAACGGCACCTTCCAGTCCGTGGCGATCCGGGCACCCGGCTTCGGTGATCGCCGGCTGTACAAGCTGGAAGATCTGGCCGCGGTGGTCGGCGGCTCGGTGCTGTCCAAGCAGTCCAGCTTCTCGATGCAGGACATGACACTTGAGCATCTAGGCCGGGCGAAGCAAGTGCGGGTCACCGAGAACTCCACCACGATCGTCGGTGGCGCGGGTTCTTCCGCGAACGTGGAATTCCGGGTCAACCAGTTGCGCGCCGAGCTGGAACGTGCCCAGTTCGGCATCGATGAGGACGTGCTGACCGAACGGATCGGTGCCCTGACGGGAAAGGTGGCGATGATCCGCGTCGGCGCTGCCACCCCGGCCGAGCTGAAAGAACTCCAGCACCGGGTGGAGGACGCCCTGTCGGCGACACGGGCCGCGATGGCGGAGGGCATCGTGGCAGGTGGCGGAGCGGCGCTGCTGCACGCCGAGACGGTGCTGTCCGACACGGGTCTGGACGGCGACTACGCGACCGGCGCGGACATCGTGCGCCGCGCGTTGAGCGAGCCCGCGTACCTGATCGCCGCCAACGCCGGCTACCCGGCGCACGATGTCGTCGCGCGAATCCGCCAACTCGGCGACGACGAAGGGTTCGACGCGCTGCTCGACCGGTACGGAAACATGATCGATATGGGCATCATCGATCCGCTTCACGTGTGCCGCTCCGCGCTGCAGAACGGGGCGTCGGTGGCGGGCCTGCTGCTCACCACGAACTCGCTGATCGCCGAGGAGCAGACTCCGTGGGGCGGCAGCCAGGCGCTGATGACCGAGTTCGGCCCGCTGGATGAGGGCCTGCAACAGCCATCACCGGACTCCAGCACGCCCCAGTCCCTCGGGATGGGGCCGTCGGTCGGCTGACGCCGAAGGGCCGCCGCGACGCACCGGACTAACCACAGGGATCTCACGGTGCGTTCCGGGGGCGCTCGCGGTCCGTGGCAGGGCCGGGTGCTCGGGGTGATGGTGTCAGCCGAGGATTCGGAAATCCGTGATCACTCGGGCATTTCTGTGGCGACGTGACCAGCAACGGGGATTCCGGCAAACCGCGTACATTCCAACTACGCTCCGAAACTGAATCCTTTTACCAGTGGCATATTCAACTATCCCCTTGCAATCACGGTTCGGTTACGGAATGGTCACTGCGGCTTCGCCGTTCCCCGGCGGCGCGGCACAAGACCCCGACCCCGAGCGAAATCAGAACTACATATGCCCCGACACGCGCTTTCCCCCGGCGCCGCGTTCGGGAACGAAACAGAATCAACGATTCTGGGGACGAACGCGTCCCACAAACCCGTCGCGGCATATTTACATTCCTCCGAAACGAACACAACTGGTCGACGTTACCGCGGCCGGCATCGGAAACCGAGCCCGCTCGGTGCCTTCGACACCCGCCTGCAGGCGGGCGCGACACTGACACTCCTCGGCGCGGTGCTGATGCCCAACCCGCTCCCCTCCTCAACCCCCGATACGGTCGCCGCCGCAACGCAGGACAACGAGCGCGGCGACCCGAAGAAGCCCGCCGCCGCACAGGTCAAGCACGCACCGGCGCGCCCGACCGCCAAGAAGGCGACAAAAGCCCAGCCTCCGCAGGACGCCAAGTCGAGCGAAACCGGGCAGCAGGCCGCCAACCAGGCGCAACCCGCGTGGCCGAAGAAAGATCCCGATCAGCTCATCGACGAGTGGGCCAACGCCGCCTCCGGCAACGGCGTACCGGCACGCGCGTTGCGTGCCTACGTCAACGCCGAGCGGACCATGCGCGAGGACAAGCCGAACTGCCGCGTCGAGTGGCCGCTGCTGGCCGGCGTCGGAAAGATCGAGTCCAACCACGGGCGTTTTGACGGAGCCTCCCTGACGGACGGCGGCTTGCCGTCGAAACCGATCATCGGCATCGCGCTGGACGGCTCTGCCGGCGTTCGGGCCATCACCGACACCGATGGCGGCAGCATGGACGGCGACGAGGTGTGGGACCGCGCCGTCGGGCCCATGCAGTTCATCCCGTCCACCTGGACGAAATGGGCCAAGGACGGTAACGGCGACGGCAAGTCCGATCCACACTCCATCGACGACGCCGCCATCACGGCCGCGAACTACCTGTGCGGTCAGGGCCAGGACCTCGGCACCGTTGAGGGCCAGCGGTCGGCGTTGATGGTCTACAACAACTCGACGTCGTACGGCAACACGGTGCTACACGACGCGGAGCACTACGCGCAGGACCACAGGCCACCGCCGGTGTGAGTGATCGCGGCGACGGCTCAGGTCATTCCGCGGCATCATCGACTCGCGGCGGGATGTACACCCGGGAGCCCACCCGCCGCAGGATCTCGCGGGTCAGCGAGCAGAAGTCGTCCTCGGCGAACCGGACGGTGTCGTGCGGCCCGCGATGCTCGGTGAGCGGAACGCGCTGGCGTTGCGCGTCCCGCACGCCGCGGTAATCCCGGACCAGCGTGTCGAACACGTTCACACCGTCCTGTTGCAGCTGGTGCTGCAGCTCGCTCGCCTCGTTGACCGAGCGCGGGTGCACCCTGCTGAGCACCACGCCGTACGGGACACCGGACGGCTTGACGATCTCGTCGACGAAATCCAGCACCGCCTCGAGGTCGAAATCGCTCGGCGCCATCGGCACGACCAGCAGGTCGCATCCCGGCACGTCACTGTCACCGCGCAGCAGTACCTTCAGCTCCCTGGCCCTGGACGCGCCGGGCAGGTCGATGAGGCTGAACAGGCGGCCCTCCTCGATGGACGCCAACCGTTTCAGCGAGCTGGCCGTGGCGGTGTCGCAATCCACGTTGCCCAGATAGCCACGTTCCCGGCATTCCTGCAGGTACCGAAGGCTATTGCGCTGCTCAGCAGCATCCAGCACGAGCATGCGGCGCATCGACGAGCGGGCTAGTACCGCCGCCACCGCACACGTGCACGTCGATTTCCCGACGCCGCCCTTGGCGGCACCAAACGCGATCGTGTGTGCCATAACCGCAAAGGGTAAAGGTCAACGAGCGGGCCAGCCCCACTTCCGGCACATAACGATCTCCTACTAATCGGTTGGGCCGGCGAAAAGATCGCGTGTTCCAGCGGTCCCAGCGCGCCGTGCTTCGCCTGAGACGGCGGTCACGGCGTGGAATATTGTGCGAGAACGCCGCTAGTCATCGGCATCCGTTCGGCGCGGCCTGGCGACCTCTCGTCGTCTGCCTGCGGCGTTCCGCGAATGCCCAGCGCACACTGGGTCCATGGGCGTTCTGGACGGCAAGGCTGTGGTGATTACCGGAGCCGGTCGAGGGCTCGGCAGGGCCTACGCTGTGCACGCGGCACGCAGCGGTGCCGCAGTGCTTGTCAACGACATCGATGCCGAGCCTGCCGAGGAGGTGGCCGGCAGCATCCGGGCGGCCGGCGGCTGCGCCGTCGCGAGCATCCACTCGGTGGCCGATCCCGGCCAGGCAGGCGAGCTGATCGAGCGGTGCGTCGCACGGTTCGGCGCGATCGACGGCCTGGTCAACAACGCCGGGCTGAACTACCAGGTCCCGCCGTGGGAGGACGACCCTGGCCGGATGCGCGCGCTGGTCGAAGTCAACGTGCTGGGGTCGCTGTACTGCGGGCTGGCCGCGGTGAAAACCATGCGCGCGCGGGGCGGCGGGGTGATCGTGAACGTGGGGTCCGGCTCGATGCTGGGAAAACCCAACGGTGCCGCCTACTCGGCGTCCAAGGGCGCGGTGGCCTCGATGACGTTCTCGTGGGCCGTTGACCTCGCCGAGTGCGGAATCCGGGTCAACGCCGTCAGCCCACTCGCCTGGACCCGGATGGTGGCGGCCGATGCGCAGGAGCGGCAACGCACCACCCCGCAGCAGACTCCCGACCGGATCGCGCCCCTGGTGACCTACCTGCTCAGCGACCTCTCCGAGGGGATCACCGGCCAGATGATCCGGTTCGTCGGCGACAAGCTGCTCATCGTGCGCCAGCCGGCCGTGAAGGCACCGGTGCTGGTTCGTGACCACTGGGCGGTCGAGGACATCGCCAAGGCCTTCGAGGGAGAGCTCGCCGACGCACTTGAATCACCTCCGGCGCAGCGGTGGGCGCTCTAGCGTTCGGCGCATCGGGGCGCGAACGCGGCGTCCGATTATCGCTCGCGCGGCTGCCGTGCGGCGCCCTACGTTTCTCGGGTGAGAGTGGACAGTCCGAACCGCGCCCCTGATTACCGAAGCCTGCTCGCTGCGACGGTCACCGTGCTGCTGTGGGCATCCGCCTTCGTCGCGATCCGCAGCGCCGGCCAGGAGTACTCGCCAGGCGCGCTCGCCCTCGGCAGGTTGCTCACCGGCTCGGTGGCACTCGTTGTGCTGCTGCTGATTCGCGGTGAAGGCTGGCCGCCGCGCGCGGCGTGGCCAGGTATCGCCATCTCCGGCCTGCTGTGGTTCGGCGTGTACATGGTCGCGTTGAACGCCGGCGAGGAGGCGGTGGATGCCGGCACCGCTGCCATGATCGTCAACATCGGCCCGATCCTGATCGCACTGCTCGGCGGCTGGCTGCTCAGGGAAGGCTTTCAGGCTCGGGTTCTCGCCGGCATGGCGGTGTCCTTCGCGGGTGCGGTCGTGGTGGGCCTTTCGATGGCCGACGGCGGCAGTGCTTCGGTGATCGGCGTGCTGCTGTGCCTTCTCGCTGCGGCCAGCTACGCGGCAGGCGTGATCAGCCAGAAGCCGGCGCTGCGGCACGCGTCCGCCTCGCAGGTCACCACGTTCGGCTGCCTGACGGGAGCGGTGTGCTGCCTCCCGTTCGCCCGGCAGTTGAGCACCGAGCTCACCAGTGCCTCGTGGTCGGCCACCGCCAACCTGGTCTATCTCGGCATCTTCCCCACCGCGCTCGCGTTCACCACCTGGGCGTACGCGCTCGCCCGCACCACGGCTGGCCGGATGGGCGCGACGACCTACGCGGTGCCGGCCGTGGTGATCCTGATGTCCTGGCTGGTACTCGACGAGGTACCGGGCTGGCTGACGTTCCTCGGCGGCGCGCTCTGCATTGCCGGCGTGGCCGTCTCCCGATCCAGGTTCGGCTCGCGAACCGTCCGGGCCTGACGCTAGATTGATTAGCCAGCAGGCTAACGTTCCACCGGCATCACGGATCGACGCCCGCGAACCCCGCCGTCACCAGCACCAGCGTGACAAGCACCAGCACGGCGATGAAGGTGAACAACGGTCCGACGACGGAACGTGCCACGGCTGCCAGCCCCTGTAGCGCGCGTGACAGCACGAATACGGCTGCGACCAGGGCGATTATGGCGCCGGCAAGCAGTCCCGGCGCTGCGGTGGAGATCAGTGGCGCGGCGACCGGCAGATCATTTACCGGCACCGCGGCCAGAGGTATCGTGTACATGGCGAGCTCCCTTCGTGCTGGGCACTGCAATGCCCGTGCGGGGTTCGTGACTCGTGCAGCACCCCCGGTCGCGGCCAAACGATGTCCGGGGGTGTTGCTCATTGGGCGGTCGAAATCGGCCCGCGGATACTCGACTCGCTCCCAGAACCACCTCCCACACGGCCGGACTTCACCACTTCAGTGAAGTTTCGCCAAGGCGGTGTAACGTGGCGCCTTCAGATTACGATCCCGGAGGAAGTAAGGTCAACGCTTTTGGGCGTTTCGGCTTGCCACAGCAAGGCTGAAGTGCCACGATGCGCTGGTCTCGCTGCTTTGGTGAACTTCAGTGAAGTCGTGGATGCTTCGTGAAAGGGAAGCCATGGCCCGGCCAAGGAGCCAGAAAGATCCGGAGGCGCTGGCGCTCCCCCGGCGGTTGAAGGAGCTGCGGCTCGGCAGGGGCCTCACTCAGCCCCTGCTCGCCGGCGCCCTTGGTGTGGCGGTGTCCAGCATCTCGTCGTGGGAGAACGGCGCGAAGATCCCGCCCCCCGGCCGGATCGCCGACTACGCCACGTTCTTCGCGACCAGGCGCTCGATGGTGGGCGAGGCACCCCGGCTCATCGGTGTGGATCAACTCACCGAGGACGAACGCACCGAACACGACCGGTTGATGAACGAGCTGGAACGGCTGCACGCGGCATCCCTTGGCGAAGCGCCGTGGGCCTTGAGCGACCGGCGGCCGAGTTTCTGGCAGTTCCCGGACGACGGTCCGGTCCGCATCGTGTGCGGCAAGGTTCCCAGCGAGCAACGGCCCCGGTTCGCGTCGGCAAGTAACCACAACTACATGGAACTGACCGCCTATACGGATCTCGACTCGATGGTCGAACTGTTCGGCCACATCCGCGCGGCGAACCCGGCTTCGGACGTCCGCTACGAGCTGGCTCCCCGGCTCGAGTCGGACGACCTGCAGTCCCATCTGGTGCTGCTCGGCAGCTCCGCGATGAACCAGTCGACGTGGCTGATCACGAACCAGATCGACTTCCCGATACAGCAAGTCGAGGATCCGACGGTGGCCGAGGACGGCGAAATCTTCGAAATCCCCGGCGACCCGCCGGAACGATTCGTCCCCAGCTTCGCGGGCCGCCAATCCCGGCTGGTGGAAGATGTCGGGCTACTCGTCCGCGTCCCGAACCCGCACAACATCAGCAGAACGCTGACCATCTGCAGCGGTGTGTTCACCCGAGGCGTCTACGGCGCCGTCCGCTGCCTCACCGATGACACCACCCGCGACGTCAACTACCAGTACATCGCCTCGCGGTTCGGTGCTGCCACGAACTTCGGGCTCCTGATGCGGGTGCCTGTGATCGACCACGCGACCGCGACACCCGACCTCCGGAACCCGGCCTCCCGCCTCTACGAATGGCAACGTATCCCGTGACCACGCCTACGTCCGCGCCCGCGGCATGTCGAGACTCCCACCGGGCACTGCTCCGGATCGTCCGCGGCGGGTCGGACCGCGGGGTGGAAGCCGTCGTCGTGGCCGCCACCTGGTCGACCGCACACCTCACGGCGGCGACCGAACTCGCCGCCAAACTCGGCGCGACGGTCGTGGCACTCTGCAGCCGATCAGCCAAGGCGGACGAGTTCGCCGCGCTGGCGAGCCGATTCCCCGGCTTGTCCTGGCTGGCCATCGACGTACCCGCCGGCTACCACCATCCGCTGCTGGACTTCGCCACCTCGCGAACGGCTGAGGCGAAGGCGTACCGGCTCGGCGATCTCAGCGTGAAACGCAATCTCGGCCTGCTGCTCGCCGGGCTGCTCGGCTGGCGTTCGGTGCTGTTCCTTGACGAGGACATCAGGGACCTCGACGTCGACGAGGTGCGCGAAGGGGCGGTCGCGCTCGACGACCTTCGCATGGTGGGGCTGGAAGTCGCCGAATTCCCGGACAACTCGGTGGTCTGCCACGCCCACCGGCTCGGCGGTGGCCGCCAGCAGACCTTCGTCAGTGGCTCGGCACTGCTGGTCGACACCGACCGGATCGAGTCGTTCTTCCCGGAGATCTACAACGAGGACTGGCTGTTCCTGTTCGATGCGGTATGCCGGCGCGAGGTTGGCCGGTTCGGCGTGGTCACCCAGCTCGAGTACGAACCGTTCCGCGATCCGAAGCGCGCGGAAGGCGAGGAGTTCGGCGACGTTTTCGCCGAGGGCCTGATGGATCTCGCTCATCTGCGGCTGCCGAAGTCGACGGCGGAGGATCCCGGCTACTGGCGTGGTTTTCTGGCGCGCCGCAAGGAATTCATCCAGCAGATCGGCGACCGGATCAACACTCGGTCGCCGTCCAGGCTCGGCACGGATGCGTTGGGGGCGTTACACGCGGCCGAAGGCCGCCGTGCCATGATCACACCGAACTCCTGTGCCGCCTATCTGCGGGCCTGGGGCAAGGATCTGACCGAGTGGGCGACCCGCATGCACGACCTGCCGAGGGCCGCTTCGCTCAGTTCCGCGTTACATCGACTCGAGCTCGCGGGCGATGCGATGTCTCCCGCTCTCGAGGGCTTCGTTCAGAAGGGAACGGTCATGGCGCCACAAGGCGTTCGCTGCTCCGACTCCGCCCGAGTCGCGGCCACGGCCCAGATCGGTGCTCCTTACCGCCAGCTCCAGGACGGCGAATGGGAGCGGCTGAACCGTCCGACTTCCATCGGCGCCGGCTGCGACATCGGCCACTTCTGCTTCATCGGCGAAGAGGCCGAGATCGGCGCGGGCACGATCGTGGACACCTATTGCATGGTGGAAGGCGGCGGGACGATCGGCGAAGACGTGGTCATCACGCATCGCGCCTCGGTCGGCGCCAAGGCGGATGTCGGCGACCGCAGCGTGATCGGCTGCTCGCTGGTGTGCGAGCGCAGCCGGGTCGGCGCGGACTGCCGGGTGTTCGGTGATCTCATCCATCGCCAGCTCGACCCGACCAAGCCATGGGACGCACCGGAATCCGAAGAGACCTCGCCGATTCTCGGCGATCACGTTTTCGTCGGCTGGGGCGCCACGGTGATCGGTGGCATCAAAGTCGGCACCGGCGCCTACATTTGCGCCGGGGCAACGGTTACCAAGGACATCGACCCTGGACTGATCGTGACCGGGACCAACGAGGTGTACGCCCCGGAGGACTGGAACGGGGCCCTCGGGAAATCCGAGTTCTTCCGCCACACCGTCGCCAGCTGAGCTCGCTCGCCGAGGCGGGTTCCGATTTGCGAGCCCACGGGGACGCTCAGCTGACCGCAGCGGATATGATACGCTCGTATCACGAAGACGGTTTCCGAACCTGGGGCGAACCGGACGATGACAGAGCGCAAACCACCCGGCACCAGCTTCGAGTCGTGGGTCGACAAGCAGATCCGCGAAGCGGCCGAGCGCGGCGATTTCGAAAACCTGCCCGGCACCGGCAAACCACTCCCCGGCCTGGACCGCCAGCGTGATGAGCACTGGTGGATCAAGGACTACCTGCAACGGGAAGGGCTGTCAGCCGACGACCTGTTGCCGACCCCGTTGCAGCTGCGCAAGGAGATCGAGCGGCTGCCGGACACCGTCCGCGACCTGCCTTCCGAGCAGGACGTGCGGGACGTCGTGGAAGAGCTCAACCTGCGGATCGTGGACTGGCTGCGCTCGGGTATCGGCCCACAGGTACAGGTCCGCCCGGTGAGCACCGAAGATGTACTGGCGCGGTGGCGGGCGAATCGGCCGGAGGATCCCGGGACCGCACCCGCGACGGCGCGGCCCGGGAAGCCGGCGACGGGTCAGGCGCCGCCGGCACGGTCCCGGCGGTGGCGCCGGATCATTCACCGACGCCGGGAATCAAGGTGACTCGATCCGCCGGCAGGCGGGATGTGTTGTGGTTGTGCCGGAACAGGTTCGCCGGGTCGTGGGCGGCCTTGAGTTTGGTGAGCCGCCGGTAGTCGTCCGGATCGTAGGCGGCGCGCACGCCGGCAACCGTGGCGTTCTCGCCGTACAGGAAGTTCACGTTCTGAGCGCCGGTAGACCACGGCGCCAGCGCGTCAAAGGAGCGCCGGTGCGTCCGCCGAACCGCGCTGATCTCCGACGAGCGCAGCGCCGAGACGAGGCCGACCGGGCAGGGTTGAGCCTGTCGACGAGCGCTCCTGCACGGTGAGGTTGGCCGCCGACTCGCTGGATCTCGTCGTCCAGCACCTGGCCGCGGTTGCCGCGCTCGGTGTCGAGATCAGTATCAGCGCCACACCGGAACTCCTCGACCGGCTACGCAAGACCGGACAGCGCCTGATCGACCTGACGCGGTGACTCGCGGGCAGACGAGGGGTGCCACTGCCTTCGCCTCGCGCGTTCATCCGGTCGGCTGCGGAAGGATATCGCCGGTTTCGAGGAGGGTCTTAAGGCTGGCCAGGATTGCCGGCCAGCCTTCGCTGACCATCTCCAGCACGGTGCTCCCGGCTTCGACGCCATCGTGTACGACGGTCAGTTTGACCATCTCTCCAAGTGGTTCGATTTCGAAGATGACCTTCGACCGTCGTTCGCTGGTCAATTTGGCGAGAACCTCGTCGCTCAGTTCGAAGGTCTCGGCGAACTCCGGCGTGAAGGTGTGCCAGGTGTAAGAAAGCCGGCGGTGTGGCTCGGATTCGAGGACGACCTGAGCGGGATCGGTGCTCCTCCAACCATTCTGTTCCCAGGTCATGGTCGATCCCCGCTGCCAATCCGTCTCGAAGGCGACTCCCCAGTAGTGGCGGGTGAAGGCCGGATCGGTCAGTGCCTGCCAGAGTCGTTCCGGTGTGGTGTTGATGTAGGTCGTGTAGACGAACTCGGTGTCGCTCATCGGTCCCTCCTCTAGTGCGGTCTTCAGATCGGCGAGCGCGCGCACCCGCTCGCGGTGATACTGGTTGATCCAGCGCTCGGCGATGGCGTTGATCGGTGCGGCGTTGAGGTAGTGCAACTTCTCCCGGCCACGCCACATCGTGGTGACCAGGTTGGCCGCCTCCAGCACCGCGAGATGCTTGCTCACCGACTGCCGGGCCATGTCCAGCCCCGCGCACAGCTCCCGCAGCGTCTGCCCATTTCGCGCGTTCAAACCGTCCAGCAGTCGTCGTCGGCTGGAATCGGCCAGCGCCTTGAACACCTCATCCATCTCTCGCCATCCATGCGAACATGCACCCGTGCGGCTGCATAAATACAGGCAGCCAGATGGCTGCCTGTCAATGGCAAGGTGTCCAGGCGGAGTGCGGGCAGGTCACCATCCCCACCGGGACGTGCGCTCGGCTTCCGGTTCCCGCGCATCCAGAAAGTCGTACGGTGGCAGCGGTCCGACATACTCGACGTCCACAGTGGACAGCTGGGACCGCAGTTGCCGCACGGCTTCGTCCATCTCGGTAACCCGGTCCCGCGCTACCAGCAGAGCCAGCCTGGCAACCAGCGTGTTCCCGGCGTTCAGTGGCACGGACAGCCGCGCGAGCCGGGTCAGCGGAGCGGCCACTTGCTCGCCCTGCTGCCGGGTCCATTCGGCAACGCCCTCGGTGACGATCTCGCCGACGCCAATGCGCTGCTCCAGATCACCGTCCGCCTGCCCGGCAAGGCCGCGCAACTCGGGCGATGCCGCCAGGGCACCGCGCAGCGCCTCCTGCTCATCGAACGTCAGGTCCACTCGCAGTTCGACGAAGCCGTCCAGGGCGCGCAGCTGGCTCCGCAGTTCCGCGGCGGCCGGCTCGAGCACCTCGAACCGGACCGCGTCCTCGTCCGGCGCGACCGTGCCGAAACGTACCGGCAGCACGGTCGTCTCCACGATGAGCCGAGCAAGTACGTCGAGATGCCGTGCCCCATCGTGGTCCGTCGGCGCGTAGTCGTCGGCGATCTCGCTGACCAGCGCGGCTAGGTCGTCGTATTCGACCGACCACACCTCACCTGGCGAGTCCCCGACGCCCGCCGTCTCGGGAAGCTCCGGCAGCGGAGTTCCGCCGCGCAGCACCCCGTAGACGTGCAGGGCCATCAGCCTTCCTCGTCGCTGCTCGCGCTGGACTTGGACGCACGTGAGCCACGCTTCGCGGGTTCCTTGCGCTTGCTCGACGCCTGCTCGCCCTCCTCCTCGGAGCCGCTGCCGGTCACCGAGGTGAACACGTCCTTCGCGGTGTCCTTCACACCGGAAAGCGCACCCTTGGTCTTCTGCTCGGCACTACTTTCGGTGATCTCGTCCATCATTCCGGGAAGGCCGGACACCTGCTTGGTCGGCTGCAGGTCGAGGCGGTTCACCGCTTCGGCGAAGCGCAGATAGGTGTCCACGCTCGCGATGACGACGCGTGCGTCGATGGTGAGTAACTCGATCCCGACCACGGCTACCCGGACATAGGCGTCGATGACGATTCCCTTGTCCAGTACGATCTCGAGTACGTCAGCGAGGCTGCTTGGCCGCGGAGCGCGGTTGACTCCCTGAGTCGCGACGGTCATGGCGTTGCTTCCTCCTTCCAGCGGGGATCCGCCCGCTCGTCGGCAAGGAGCTCACCAAGGTTCGCCGGCAAGCGGAGGTCTTCCGGCTCTACACCGAAAACCTCACGCAATTCGGCGAGTTTCTCCTCGAGCTCCTGCAATGCTCTGCCGAGTCGTTCGATCTGCGTCTCGTCCAGATCACCGGAATCGACCCTGCGAAGTGCCCGCCGTTCCAGCAGTTCGCGCACGATCTCGAGAACGGCCACCACCAGTTGGCCGAGCCCGCGGCCGACATCCTCGGCATCGGCGCCGAGGCGCAGCGGTGCGTTCCGGCGGTCAGGGTGCCCGCTCATCGGCCACCCCCCTGCTTGCTGGGTGCAGAGCCTCGTCCACGCCGATCAGCAGCAGCCGCAGGTCGAGCCGGATGAGGTCGACGCCGGCAAGCGAAATGATCGCATCACCGCTGAGGACGGCGCCGCGGTCAACGACCCGATCCAGCAGGTCCACGATGCTCGTGCCCTGCCCGGCCGTCAGCTCAGTCATCGGCCACCTCCCCCGATGCGCGTGCGAACGAATAGGGCGGCCACGGCCCGGTGGTCTCCAGGGCCATGCCCTGCGAGGTCAACCGCTCGGCCAGCCGGTCGGCTTCGGCGAAGAACTCCTCTTCACGGGTTCGCGGTAGCAGGTACGCGGCTTCGAAGAGCGCATCCTGGGAGCTGGTGGTGCGTACCGCGCTGTCGCGGGCCCGCGCGGCGAGTGTCCGATGTGTCTCGTCGAGCACGGCCTGGCGGCGGCGCTGGCTCGCATCGCGTTCCTTGAGCACCTCACGACGCCGCGACAGGTACGCGGTGCCGCTGGGAGTCGGTCCCCGCTCGCGCCCGTTGTGGGTCTCCGCCGGTTCGGCGGCACCCGGCGCGACGTTCACCCGAACTCCCCACTCACAATGGCCGTCCACCATGGCAAGCAGCTCGCGTGCCTCGCGGTCCCGGCTCTCCAGCAGGTGCAACGCGGCCGAACGTCCGGTGAGCACCGTGCCGAATCGCAGCGGTAGCACCGGTTCTTGCTCGAAGGTCGCACGGACGACCGCGTCATGCTGCCGTGCGAGGGATGCCAGCCTGCTGTCCTCGGTGAGCTCCGCCGTGGACACGTCTTCGAGTTCGGACAGCGCGATCTCGGATACCACAAGCGCGAGATCGCCTCGCTCGATCACCTGCGGTGCCCGGTCGTCCGCGATGGCGGCAACCCGGGAAAGGTCCAGGTCTCCGCTGCGGGTAGTGGCATAGGCGTAAAGGCCACGCCCGCTGTTCTCGGTTACCGGTGCCGCCTCGGGCTCGGATCGCTGCGCGGGCTCGCCCTTAGCCGCCACGTCGGCCGTACTGCCGGCCGCGCTTCCGTCCCCTCCGTACGCCTCCCCGTCGACCACGGTCTCCGCTGCGTCAGCGGCCGTGGTGCCGGCCGTGTCAAGCGCGCTGCACGATCGCCTGGCGCAGCAGCCGCACGAGGTCGTCCTTCGCGAGGCCGCGTGCCTCCCGCAACGCCTCCGAAAAGACGGTCTCGACCTCGGTTTCCGCCAACGCCCCGAGCAACCGCTCCGGTTCACTTTCCCGTGGCCGCACCGCTAACGGTCCTCACCGGATCGTTCCGATCCGCCAACGTGCTGCTGCGCCCCCGGTCGCTGCAGCTCGGCTAGCTGGCGGCGCAGTTCCTGGTTCTCTCGCTCCAGCTCGCCGCCGCGGTCGGCGCCGGTCAGCTGGCGCTCGCTCTTCCGCTCCAGCTTCGGCGTATCGGTGTTCTCGACTTCCTGTGGTGCGTGGGAACTGAAGAATGGGTCTCGCATCCACCAGTCCATCCCCATTTCACGCGCGGTGTCGGCCGAGGCGATGAACAGTCGCAGTTTCAAGGTCAACAGCTCGATATCGAGCACGTTGACAACCACATCGCCGGCGATCACGACACCCTTGTCCAGTACGCGTTCGAGTACGTCGGCGAGCGAGTCCGGCTGCCGACGGTTGAACGAGCTCGGTTGCGTAGTCATGCCGGGTCAGTCGCTCCCCTGTGATAGCGGCGCAGGCGCTCGTAGGAATCCAGCTCGCCGTGCTGATTGATGTCGACCCGGTAGGTCGCCAGCACACTCGTCGAGGACGGGATCCTTTCCAGCTCGATGACGTCGATCAATATCGACCAGCCGCCGTCCGCACTTCGCGCACCCGTCACCGAATCGGCCGCCATGCCGGTCATCGACGAGAACTCGCGTACCGCGAAACGGACGGCCTCGGCCATCCCGAGCGCTGCGCCGTCGCCAGCGGACCCCGTCTTGGCCCGCTGGCGCGTCCGATCGTCCTGACTACTCATGACCTCTACATGGCAGGGTGCAGTTACGACCCTTGGCTGCCCCGCTTTCCAGAAGAAAAACCCGCCGGCCGAAAAACACCGTGTGATTGGGCTGAGTGGGCTAAAGAAACCGACGAGTAACTGCGTCAACCGGTGGGTCGCCAGTGCCCTGGTCGCCGCGCCCGTCCACATTGGTCGCACCGCTGGAGTTCCCAACGCTCTCGCTGAGCGAAACGCCGGCTACTAGTCGATGCGTGACTCGTCCCGGTACATGACCCGAGCGCGGTCGTTCTCGATCCACGCGTCGATATCGGCAGCTGTCTGAAACTTGGTGCGGTCGTAACGGTCCCAGCTCAGCACCTCGTCGAGCCGTTTCTTCCAGCGCTTGTATGGCGGTTTCTTCGGCGGACCAAAGCACATGATGTCCATCAGGGCCAGCTCGTCGGGCACTCCGAGTAGCGGCCTGAGCTCACGTTGTGCTTCCTCCTGGCCGATCGCCGTCACCCACCACACCGCATAGCCGAGGGAGGCCGCTGCCAGGTGTGCAGCCATCGTGCTGGCCGCGACGCTCTGCAGCAGGATTCGCTCGGCGTTCTCGGTGTACAGCCGGTCCTGCTCGGAGCCGTCGCCGAGCACCGGGAATGCCTTGACATACCGGAAGTCCGCGACAACCACGATAAGGCCGGGGGCGGTCTTCATGCCGCGATAGTTCGGCGAGGGGAAGTTCATTCCCAGTTCCTTGCGCCGGTAGCGCTCCTGAACGAAATGCTCGCCGAGCTGGTCCTTGATCCCCGGCTCGGTAATCGCGATGAAGTGCCACGGCTGGGCGTCGGCGCCGGACGGCGCGTGCCGGGCCGCCTCGATAATCATCTCGTGGTGCTCGCGAGGTACCACGTAATCCGCGTCGAACTCCCTGCTGGTCATCCGCGCCCTGATGACCTCCATGAACTGCTCGTAGCGACCGGTCTGGTTGAAGGGCTCGGTTTCCATCAGCGCGTCGTCGGTCATCGCCCGCCGTCCTTTCCCGAGGTCAGCCATCCTTGAGTATCTCAGCGAGTCTCCCGCGTCGCACGCATGCGGTAAACCGGAACGAATCGGCGAGTTCGAGCAAGGCGGCCCGGGAAAGGCCGGCGAAACAGCGGGCGTACTCATCCGCGAGCGGCTCCGCGAGCAGGATGTGCCGCACGAGGACATCGATCCATTTCTTCTGGCCGAATGGGAAGGGATCGAAGTCCGGGTACTCCTTGGCAAACGTCTCCTCGATCGGATCGAGAATGTGCCGGACCCCATTGTCGAGACCACCCCACGCGTCCACGCCGAGCCGCCGCTTCCTGGCCACCACGGATTCGATCCGGCGCAGGTACGGCGAGTCTTCCGGGGTGTACACCAGCCCCTGCAGGCCGATGTCCTTGTACGTCCAGATCGACCAGCTCGCCGCGTACCGCCGGTAGATCTCCAGCTGATCCGCCAGCAACCGGTACCGTTGCTCGTCGTTGTCCGGATCGCCGGTGTACACCGGCCCGAACTCACCGACCCAGATCGGTGTTCCGGTTTCCCGCATGAAACGCGTTCGCTCGAGAAACGTCTCCTCAACGACGTCCCGATCGACATGCCGGCCGCGGGAGGTGCCGGGATACGGGCCGCCGTCCACGAAACCGGGCAGCGCGTAGTCATGCACCGTATAGATCGTGTTGGGCAGTGGTTCGCCGAACATGCCGAACTCAGTGGAATACCGGTTGCCGTCAAGGAAAAGTATGTGCTCGGGATCGATCCCGCGTAGCGCCTTCTGCAGGCGCTCGTAAAAGGGCCCGATGACGGTTCCGGACACGTCGCCCGGTTCGTTGATCGGGTTGTACCCGGCCACCCACGGATTTTCCCGGTAACGATCGGCGAGCGCCTCCCACAGGTTGACCACTCGATCCTGGAAGTGCCGATGCGTCCAGAAGAAGGACCAGTGCGTCGGGTTGTCGCTGTGCCAGTGCTGGTTCTGGAACCCAGGGAGCGCGTGCAGATCGATGATGGAATACAGCCCGTGACCAGCGCACGCCTGAACGACCCTGTCCAGTCTCGCGAACCCCGATTCGTGCAGCTCGAAAGGCGCCATGTCGTCTTCGAAGTGCCGGTAGTTCACCGGAATGCGGACACAGTTCAGGCCGAGCGAGGCGAGGAACGCCGCGTCCTCCTCGGTGAAGAACACGTCGAGAAAGCGCTCGAAGAAGGCTTCGTAGTCATCCCCGCCCAGTACCTTGCGTAACGCGTGCCGGTGTACGGATTCGGTCGAGGAATAGCCGGTGATGAAGTTCTCCATGTTCATCCAGCCACCGAGTCCGACACCGCGCAGCACGACCGGATCACCTTCGCCGGTCACCAGCTGACTTCCACGTGTCCGTAGCAAGATCGAACCGTCCATGAAAACTCCGATCGTGGATCTCGGCGTTACCGCGTGAATCCCGCCGTGAGGCCACTGACCAGCTGCCGGCGACCGCCGATGTACAGGGCGAGCACGGGCAACGCGGAAAGCACTACGGCGGCCAGAATCGCGGGAACGTTGATGGTGAACTCGCCTTGGAAACTCCACAGCCCGAGGGACACCACCCTGGTGCTCGGGCTCTGCGTCAGGATCAGCGGGAACAGGAACCCGTTCCACACCTGCAAGGAGTTGTAGATGATCACGGTGATCAGCGCGGGCCTGCTCAGCGGGGCGACCAGACGCCACAGCATCTGCCACTCGCTCGCACCGTCGATGCGCATGGCATCGAACAGCTCGCTCGGCACGTCTCGCAAGAAGTTGCTGAGGATCAGCACGGTTATCGGCAGTCCGAACGCGACGGTCGGCAGCACCAGCGCGATCAGCGTGTCGTAGAGCTGCAACCGGGTAATGATGAAGTAGATCGGAATGATCGTGGCGTGTACCGGAATAGCCAGCCCGGCGAGGAAAATCCGGAAGACCGTTTGGGTCAGCTTGCCGGTCGACTGCACGATGACATAGGCCGCCATGAGTGCCGTGAGCACCGTCAGGCCCACCGCGGCGACGGTGACGATCGCGCTGTTGAGCAGGTATTGCGGGAAACCGCTGGACAGCACGAGTCCGTAGTTGTCCAGGGTTGGATCGGACGGCGGAACCAGCGGGTTGGAGGCCAGAAATCCGTCCTGGCTCTTCAAGCTGGTTATGACCATCCAGTAGATGGGTAGGGCCACGACGACGAACCACACAAGGCCGCCCATACCGCCGAACACGTTGGGCGTCCCCATCGAGCGGCGACGGGGTTTCGGCGGCTGCCGGCGCGAAGCCGATCCGGCCGGCGCCGCGGGCGCGTGCTCCGCGTACACCGTGTCGGACATCAGACGCCCTCCATCCGGCTGCGCATCTTGGTGAATCCGCTGAGCTTCACGAGCAGCATGGAAACCGCCACCCCGAAAAGCACCAGGACCACGGCGATGGCGCTGGCGTATCCCATGTGGTAGCTCTCGAAGCCGTTCACGTACATGTCCAGTGGCAGGATCCGGGTGGCATGTCCCGGCCCGCCGTGCGTGATCACGAACACCAAGTCGAAATAGGTGAGCGAGCCGACCAGGATCAGCGTGCTGGAGGTCACCATGGTGTACCGCAACTGCGGGAAGGTGATCGACGCGAATTTCCTGACCGGGCCGGCGCCATCGATCGACGCGGCTTCGTACAACGACTGCGGTATCTGCCTGGTAGCCGCCTGGTACAGCAGGGTGTGAAACGGTATGAACTGCCAGCCGATCACGAAGACCACGACGTACAGCGCCAGATCGCCGTTCCCGAGCCAATCCTGCCGCAACGCCGGGATTCCGAATACGTCACCGGTAATGCCGAGTAACCCGAAGTTCGGGTCGAGCAGGCTCTTCCACGTGATACCTATGGCCGCGGCGGATAGCAGCAAGGGAAGGATGTAAACGGCGGCGAGGACGGCTCGGTTGCGTTGCTTGCCAGCGAGGTAGACCCCGAGCAACATGCTGATCGGGGTCTGGAGTAGCCAACTGAAGATCATCACCTTGATGCTGAGCCAGATCGCGTTGTGGGTGACCGAGTCCCGCATGAACCGGGTCCAGTTGTCGATTCCGGTCCAGCGCGGCGTATCGAGACCGTCCCAGGAGAAGAAGCTCAGCCCCAACACGATCAGCATCGGGGCCAGCGCGAAGAGAGCGAAGAAGGCCACGGCCGGAAGCAACAGCAACCGGCTGGGGCCGGTCCTTGCTGCGGTCACTTCAATGTTCCGTTCATGGCCGTTGAGAACTGCCGAGGCGTGATCTTCTTGAGGAACAGCTGCTCGAGGTTCGTCAGTAGCGGTTCGGCCTGCTCGGGCGGCAAGGCCTGGTCCCAGGACAGTTCGAAGCTCGGCGCGTTCTGGGCGAGGTTATAGATGTACTGGAGGTAGTCGCCGTTCTCCGCGCCGGCGAGCTTCTTGTCGATCCCCTTGACCGGCGGCACATCACCGAGCTCGATCAGCTTGTCGACGTATTGCTCGTCCATCACGGTGTTCTTCAGGTAGTCGATGGCGACCTGCTTGTTCGCCGACTTCTTCGTCACGGAGTAGTAGTTGGTCGTGTTGCCGACAACGTTGTTCGGGTCGCCCGATCCGTTGGGGACCTCGGGGAAGGTGGTCCAACCGAGCTTGCCGGACTTGATGAACTGCGGCTGGGAGTCGACGATGGCGGAATAGTCCCAGCTGCCCATCAGGTTCATCGCCGCTTTGTTGGTGTACAGCAGCGCGGCCTGCTGTCCGGTGTCGTAGTTGACCGATGCGTATCCCTCGCCGAACGCGCCCGCGTCAATGAGCTGCTGAATCATCCTGTTCGCCTGCAAAACCGCTGGATGTGACCACGCGTTGGGCTTACCGGCGAGAATGGCGTCGAAGACTTCCGGCCCGCCCAGCCGGTCGACGAGGTATTCCTCCCACATCAGGTAGGTCCACGGGCTGGCCCCACCGAGCGAGATCGGTGTCACGCCCTTCGAGGAGAACGTGCTCACCAGATTCAGCAAGTCCTGCCAGGTCTTCGGCGGCCGCGCGCCGTGCTGCCGGAAGAGCTCCTTGTTGTAGTAGAGCACGACCGGCTGCATGCCCCGGACCGGGATTCCGTACACCTTGCCGTCGAACGTCACCGTCTCCATGACATTCGCCAGGAACTTGTTCCGCCAGGACGGGTCCTTCCGCAGCGCCGGGGTGAGATCGTGCACCTTGCCGGCGGTGGCGTACGACTCCAGAACCCCACCGCCCCAACCGAAGAAGACGTCCGGTGGGCTGTCCGCGCCGATCGCGACCCTGAGCTTCTGCTTGTACGGGTCGTTCTGGAAAGTCTGCAGTTCCACACCGGGACCGTCGGATCGCGATTCGTTGAACCGGTCGACCGAATCCTGATAGACGGCGTCGACCCCGCCCTCGATGGCCCAGAGCAGTGCGCCGTCGGACGATCCCGGCCTGCTGGGGCCCGAAGAGCCGCACGCGGCCAGAACCAGCGCGGCCACCAGCGCCATCCCGACGAACATCGTCCTTCTCCGCATCGCACGCCACATTGCGCACCAGCTCCTCTTGCAGCCCAGGAAGCTCGAACAACGGTCTGGCCGGGAACACCGCGGTGCGACATGCCGCGCCGGAGCGACGACCCTGGACCATTTCGGATACGTTCCGAACTAACTAAACATGGCTCCAAAATAGTGTCAAGACGGCTACGGACAGATAGCGAGCAAGTTCGAGTTCAGTGTCTGTACGATGCCGGCAGTGACCGCTTACCGAGCAGTCGTCCGAACAAGGAGCACCCGATGACCGCCCCCGCCCGCCAGCAGACCGTGCGCCTGCACAACATGGGGCTGGTGGTCCGGCACCTGAACACGGTCGGGCCGAGCAGCCGGGCGCAGATCGCGGCGGCCACCGGGCTCACCAAGGGAACGGTGTCCAGCCTCGTCAACGATCTACTCCGGTCCGGGCTCATTCAGGAGCCGGGGGTGCAGGCTCGCGGCGACGCCGGAAGGCCGGGCAGCATCCTGGAGATCAACACCGCGAGCCGGGCAAGCCTCGGGCTGGAGATCAATGTCGACTACATGTCGGCCTGTGTCGCCGATTTGGGCAATCGCGTGCGGTTCCACCGGGTGGACGGCGTGGATCAGCAGGCCGCTCCTGAGCAGGCCCTCACCCGGCTCGCGCACCTGGCGCGTGCCGCGTTGGAGGCAGCCGGATCGCAACGGTTGACGGTGTGCGGCGTAGGCGTCGCCCTTCCCGGCATCGTCGATCCGGTCGCCGGACTACTGCACAGCGCGCCGAACCTGGGGTGGCAGGAGTTGCCGATCACCGAGTTGCTGGCCGAACGATTGGCTGTCCCGCCGGAAACGCTGCTGGTCGACAACGAGGCCAACCTCGCCGCGCTGGCCGAGCTGTGGTGTGGCCGCGGTCCGCACTGGGGCGACTACCTGCACGTCTCCGGCGAGATCGGGATCGGCGCGGGCGTCGTTGTCGGCGGCCAGCTACTGCGCGGTTCGCGGGGATTCGCCGGGGAGATCGGGCACGTGCCACTCGCCGTCGACGGCCCACCGTGCGCCTGCGGCGGCCGTGGTTGCCTCGAACGGTATTGCGGTCAGGCAGCCATTCTGCGGGCCGCGGGCCTGGATTCCGCGGCCACCACGAGCAACGGCCGTCCGGACGGATCCATCGCTCGGCTGCTTGCCGCGCTGCGCGCGGAAGACGTGCGGGCTACCAACGCGGTTCGCGACGCGGCCTTCTGGTTGGGCCGCGGTATCGGCGGCGTCGTCAACGTCCTCGACGTGGACACCGTGGTACTCGGCGGGATCTTCGCCCCGCTGGCACCGTGGTTGGAACAGCCGTTCACCGAAGCCGTGCACCAGCAGATGATCGCCGCGCGGTGGGCACCGGTGGAGATCACGGCGTCCAAGCTCGGTCCGGACGCCGCCGTCCGCGGCGCCGCGGGCCTTGTCACACAACGGGTATTGGCCGATCCAGGCGCGATGGCCAGTCTCGACCCGGCGAACGTTACGGCCGCCCGTTAAGCGGGAGCGCCCCCGATTACCGGGCGCCAACCACGTGCTCGAGTGCCAACTGTGCCAACCGGACGAAACCGTAGCCGTTTTCGGCCGCACCGTTCGGATCGAAGCCCTCCCAGGCGTCGCGGTCGACACGCAACTCGCCCGCCGTCTCGCCTGGCGCCAGCGTCGGTGTGGCCAGCTCGTCGACCCGCGCGGCCCGCAACGCCTCCTGTACGTCCGGATCGGCGCGGTAGGCCCTCGCACGCTCACGAAGCAACAGGTAGCTCCGCATGTTGGCGGCCGCGCTTTCCCACACCCCTTCGATGGACTCGGTTCGCAGCGGCTTGTAGTCGAAATGGCGCGGACCCTGGTAGCCACCCTGCTCGAGCAGGTCCACGAGGAAGAACGCGGAGAGCAGGTCACCGTGGCCGAAAATTAGATCTTGGTCGAACCGAGGTCCGCGCTGCCCGTTCAGGTCGATGTGGAACAACTTGCCCTGCCACAACGCCTGGCCGATACCGTGCACGAAGTTGAGCCCAGCCATCTGTTCGTGACCGACTTCGGGATTGACACCCACCATCTCGTGGTACTCGAGCTGGGAAATGAATGCCAGCGCGTGCCCGATGGTCGGCAGCAGGATGTCTCCGCGCGGCTCGTTCGGCTTCGGCTCGAGCGCGAGCCGAATGTCGTAGCCGTTGTTCACGATGTACTGGCACAGCGTGTCGATGCCCTCGCGGTACCGGGCAAGTGCGTCCGGCACGTTTTTCGACGCGTCGGTTTCCGAGCCCTCCCGGCCGCCCCAGAGGACGTACGTGGTCGCGCCGAGCTCCGCGGCCAGATCCAGGTTGCGCATCACCTTGCGGAGCGCGAACCGCCGCACCGCGCGATCGTTGCTCGTCAAGCCACCGTCCCGGAACACCGGGTGGGCGAACAGGTTCGTCGTGGCCATCGGTACCACGAGCCCGGTTTCCGCCAGCGCGCGCCGGAAACGCTTGATGTGCCGCTCGCGCTCCGCGTCCTCGCTGCCGAACGGGATCAGGTCGTCGTCGTGGAACGTGACCCCCCAGGCGCCGAGTTCGGCGAGCCGATGCACGGTCTCAACCGGATCGAGCGGCGGCCGGGTCGCCGCACCGAACGGATCAACCGCCTGCCACCCCACGGTCCACAGTCCGAAGCTGAACCGGTCCTCGCGAGTGGGTTTCTCCGTCACAGCACGCCTCCATCGAATAAGTTTCGAACCCGAACTTATTGGCCGACTGCATCCCCGTCAAGCCGGGTTCCAGCCTCCCAGCGCGACGGGCTGAGCGATGCCTGCCGGCGTGCGACCCTGGATACGTACCCGCAAGCTAGTTAGGACCCGCGATGAAGATCAGCGTCGACAACGACGTCTGCGAGGCACACGGCCATTGCAACATCGTCGACCGTGAGCTGTTTCCCCTCGACGAGGACGGCTACAGCGATGTCGGCCAGGGAAAGCAAGTGCCAGCCGGCAAGGAAGGACTCGCCGAGCAGGGCGTGGAGATCTGCCCCGTGCTGGCACTGCGCATCGACGAAGACGACGCCGGAATTGGCTGAGTGCGGCTACTTGAGCCGCACCGGCAGCGACTCGACCCCGTAGACGATCGACACCTTCCGGAAGGACAGCTCCTCGGGGGCCACCGCGAGCCGGATCGCGGGAAAGCGGCGCACCAGGGCGGGATACGCCGCGCGGAGCTCCATCCGGGCCAGCTCGGCACCGATGCAGCGGTGGATGCCGTAGCCGAAAGCCAGGTGCGAGGACGGCCGCCGTGCCGGGTCGAAAGTCTCCATGCCCGTGCCGAGCGTCTCGTCGCGGTTCGCTCCGCTCAACGAGCACATCACGATGTCCCCTCGACTGATCGACACCCCGGCGATCTCCATGTCCTCCTTGGCGAACCGGGGAAACGCGACCTGCACCACGGTGAGATAGCGCAATGACTCCTCGACGAAGCGGTGCACCGCGTCCTCGTCGTCGTGCACGCGTTTGAAGGCGCCCGGATCACGAAGCAACACCAGCGCCCCGAGCGCGAGCATGCTCGCGGTGGTCTCCAGCCCGCCGGTCAGCAGGCCGTCGGCCAGTCCGGCCAGCTCACGATCGTCGATCTCGTCGCCGTGCTCCCGCACCAGCATGCCAAGCAGCCCGTCCCCTGGATCCTCGCGTTCCTTCTTGACGCGGTCGAGCAGGTAGGTCAGGGACTCCGAAATGGCGCCAAGCGAGGCCTCCGCACCGCCGAAGAGATCGAACCGTGCGGTACTCAGTCGCTGGAATTCTTCGCGATCCTCGTACGGCACGCCGAGCAGCTCACAAATCGTCAGGGACGGAATGGGGAGCGCGAAAGCCTGCCACAGATCGACCGGCTCGTCGGATTTCTCCATCGAGTCGAGCTGCTCGGTCACGATGTCATCGATTCGCGGAGTAAGCCGGCTCAGCCGGCGCATAGTGAATTCCGGAGTCAACAGCTTACGCAATCGGGTATGCGCTGGCGGATCCGAGAAACCGAGCCCGCCGGGGTTTTGCTCCGCGGTCACCCCGGCACCGACGAGATTGGCGAAATCGCTGCTGAAGCCGTCGACTTTGCCGAGCACCGCTTTAGCCTCGTCGTAACCGGTGACCAGCCAACCGTTCATGCCGAAAGGCAATTCCAGCTTGCTGATCGGCTGCTCCACGCGACGTTGCCCCAGGTCCGCGACGGGATCCAGGCCGTCACGCCGCAGCGGCATCAACGCGGAGTCCGGCAAGAAGGAAATGTTGGACAGATCGAAGCCTTTTTTCTGCTTCCGCGCGAGGTACATTCGGCCGAGCCAGGCGACAACGCGCGAGCGGATACTCCCCACTAAAGCTCGTCTCATACCGAGAGTTTCTCGCGAACAGGCTGAGAGTGTCGAACAGGGGCGAAGAAATAGTCAATCGTGGCCGCGCACAGCCCTTGACAGCGCCGCGATGTCCGCGGGGCGAACCCGGCAGCACCCGCCGACGAACCTCGCGCCCGCCGCCACCCAGCTTTCCCCCTGCGCTGGGTCGAACCGGGACTCGCCTGCCCAGTCCCGCCTGGTGGCGTCCCAGCCCTCCCCACTGTTCGGGTAAACGATCACCGGCTTCCCGGTGACCTCCCGTGCGAGCGCCACCGCGCTCGCCGCCTCATCCGGCGCGCAGCAGTTCACCCCGACCGCGATGACCCGATCGTCACCGGCGGCGACCGAGAACGCCTCCCCGAGCGGCTGCCCGGCTCGCGTCCGACCGCCGGACACCGTGTACGACAGCCAGGCCAGCACGTCCGCCCCGTCCAGCGCCGCCACCATCGCGATCGCCTCGTCCACGTCCGGCACGGTTTCCAGCGCCAGCACGTCGGGCCCGGCGTCGACCAGCGCTTCCAGCCTGGGGCGGTGGAACGCGATCAGTTCCGGAACGGTGAGCCCGTAGCGCCCCCGGTACTCCGCACCGTCCGCGAGCGTCGCGCCGTACGGCCCGACCGATGCCGCCACCCATCGGGGACGGCCGTCGCCCGGTGCCCGGTCGCGTGCGGCTCGCGCCAAGCGCACGCTTCGATGAAGCAACCGCACCGCGTCGTCGCGATCGATCCCGCGCGCTGCGAACCCGGCGTAACTGGCCTGGTAGCTGGCCGTAGTCGCCACCTGTGCCCCTGCTTCGAAGAAAGCCAGATGCGCGGCGACGATCTCCTCCGGAGCGTCCGCGAGCAGCCGCGCGGACCAAAGCTCGTCCGACAGGTCGTGACCGCGCGCCTCGAGTTCGGTGGCCAGCCCGCCGTCCAGCACGACCGGCCCGGAACCGTCGAAAGTGGGAACGGTCACGTACTCACCGTAACGCCGAATGGGAGCGGCTGAACCGTCACCGCGACGTGTGACCTACGGAAAACTGGGCACCCCGCCCTTGACCCACGCCATGCCCCACATGGGCACGAAACGGAAGGAGCGACATCGTGGGCATCCTCAGCTGGATCCTCTTCGGCCTGATCGCTGGTGTGATCGCCAAATTCATCATGCCAGGAAAAGATCCCGGTGGAATCCTCTTGACGATCGTCATCGGAATCGCGGGCGGTATGCTCGGCGGATGGCTCGGCAGCTCGGTGTTCGGCAGTACTGGCGTGTCCGGCTTCAACGCGATGAGCTTCGTTTGGGCGGTCATCGGCTCCCTCCTCCTGCTGCTCATCTATCGGGCGGTCTTCCACCGCAAAGCCCGGGTTTGACCGCGCGGCGGGCGAGTTCGACGGCCTGATGGCTTTCTTCCTCGAATCCGTCCGCCACCCGCTGCGGACCGGCGCGCTCACCGTGACCACGCGTGGCTGTGTCCAAGCGTTCCTGTCCGGCGCGGACGTCCGGACGGCGCGAACGGTGATCGAGCTGGGTGCCGGCACCGGAGCCATCACCGGTGCGCTCAGCCGGCGACTGCCGCCGGACGGGCACCTGCTGGCGGTCGAGGTGAGCCCCAACCTCGCCCGCCAGCTCGGTCGCCGGCACGCGGCGCCGAACGTGGAGACGGTGTGCGCGTCGGCACTCCGCCTACCCGAGCTGGTTCAGGAACGAAACCTGACCACGGTCGACCAGGTGATCTGCACATTGCCGTGGACCTTGATGCCGCTCGGCGAGCAGCGTGGCATTCTGCGCGAGGTGCGCCAGGTGCTGGACGCCGACGGCGTCTTCAGCACCCTGCTCTCCGCGTCCCGGATCAGGACTCGGGCCGGGCAGCGGTTCGAAAGCCTGCTGTGGGATCACTTTCCGGACGTGCGGCAGGGCAGCACGTGGTGGCTGAACTTGCCTCCGCTGCGCGCTTACCACTGCCGGCCGAGCCTGTGAGTGTCCTGATTGCCGGGCCCGTCCACCCGCGGGGTGTATCTACGGGCCCAGCCCCTCGACCGTAGCTATTGGCCGCCCTTCTGCACGTACGCCCGGATGAAGTCCTCGGCGTTGTCCTCGAGGACGTCGTCGATCTCGTCGAGCACCTCGCCAGTATCGGAGTCGAGCTTCTCGCGGCGTTCCTGCCCCGAGGACTCCGGCTCGGTGGTCTCGTCCTCGTCGTCGTTGCCTCCGTGCCGTCGGACGTGTTCCTGCGCCATATTCCTCTCCCGAGAGTGGGCACCTGCTACGCCTCACTGAGGTACCCCACGTCGATCACCACTATGCGGTGACACGAGTGGATGCTCAGCGCGGCGTGTGTCGGGCACCGTCAACCTCGTTGGTTTGCCCATTGGCGCCACCGGCAAACCTCCGGACGGTAACCAGGCGTAGCTGGCCGCGCTAGCCGATCACCGGGCGAAGTCGGCGAGGTTGGTGGAAACCGGCTCTCGCTTGCCGTTGTTCTGGGTCGGTGACGCCGTCAGCACATCGAGGTGCTGGTACCCGGGGGCGATCACCAGGCGGCCCGGCGGCCGCTCGCCGTCGCCACCGGACAGCCCGTCCCCAGCGAGAAGCGTGATCCGCGGGTTCGCGGTGAGCCCGTGGCGATGCACCGTGTGCTTGGCTATCGCCGGCGAGTCGGCCTGGTAGATGTCCGTGACCAGCTTCGTCGGGAAGTACTGCTCGGTGAAGTCCAACGGGTGTTCGGACAGGCTGCGCGCCAGCTGCTGGATGTCGGTGACCTCCTTGCCCGCGTCGGTGAACGGCTCGCCGTTGCGGGTCTTGTACACCGGGTCGTCCGGTGCGCCGATCCGGTCGAAGTTGCGCCAGGTGTACCGCGGACCGTTCGGCTCATCCGGGATAGCCTTCGGTTCGGTGCCGAACTGGCCGGCGAGGCCCTCCAGCCCGGGTATCCGGCCGAGATCGTGCGGTGCCGGGAAGTCCTTGTCCACGATCCTGCCACCGTCGAAGAAGCCGACGCTGGTCTGCAGGAATGCCAGCGGCTGCGAGTGATCGTCGAGTAACCCACCGAGTACCGCTTCGTTGGTGAGCCGGAAATCCTGCACCGACGGGGTGCAGGTGAGGAACGTGGCGAGATCCTTGGAGAACAGCAGCCGGGTGGTGGTTTCCAGGTTGAAGTTCGACGGGAGGTAGCTCACCAGTTCGGAACGCCCGCCCGGATCGGCGTTCGCGGCCAGCCCGGCGATTCCGAGCACGTTCATCGTCTCCGCGTTGATCAACGCGGGCAGCGAGATGCTCCGCGGGATGACTCCGCCGTTCAGCCCGGCCTGGGTGGCCGCGTACCCGACGCCAGGGTCCGGCACCATCGCGCTGGCCTCCTGGCCGCCGATGTCCTCCAGCGACGTGGAGATCGAACTGTCCAGGGCGAAGTATCCGGAGCATTGGTTGAATCCGGCGTCGCCGGTGGTGCCCGGGTTGCCGTCGAAATCCCACACCGCGAAGAAGCCGGTGAGGACGCCACCGAGAGAATGCCCGCCGCACAACGCCTTTTCCTTGCGCAGTGCGGGATCGGGGAGCTCGGCAGCCATCAGGTCGTACTGGTCCTTGACGGTCTGCCGCAGGCCGACGCGTCCCAGCCACCCGAGCTGGTCGTTGCCGAGGTAGCCGTCGAACGTTCTCCCGTCGATCTCCCTGTTCCGGTAGTAGTAGTCGACCGCCAGCCGCCAGTCGTTTTGCCGCTGGCCGGCCCGGGTGCCGGTATGGTCCTCGAGGCAGTTCGACCGGCGATCCAGCGCCCAGAACTCGACGTACCTGCCGTGCTCGGCGCTTCGCTCGATGGTGTTCCGTGCGACGCCGTCGAAGGCGCCGGCACCTTCCAGGATGCCGGGCTGGGCGATCAGGATCTTATCGGCGTCCCGCGAGTCCGCCGGCCCGTCCCGATGCCGGTACCGCAGATAGGAAACCCAGTCGCACTCCGCGGGGTGTGGGCCGGCTGAGGCCGGCAGTGGCAGCTTCACCCGCACGACCGACTCGGCCACGCTGGTGGTCGGCGAACTGGAGGCCACCGGTTCCTCGACCCGCGGAACGTCTGCCCGGACGGCGGCCGCCGACTGCGGGACCACCGCCGCGCTGGCCAGCAGGCCGGCAACCACGATGCCGCGACATACCGCGCTGCTTCGTCGCATGCGTTCTCCGTTGCGAACGATGTTCCCATAAGATGCGATCGCTGTTCGCGTCGGTAAGCTACGGGTGATGCCTGCCGAAGTCAACGGTGCTGCGCCCGGATCGGCGCGCTGGTGGGGCGACCGCTACCACCAGCGAGCCCGAGCGCGCCGCGGCGCTTTGACCATCGACAAGATCTGCGAGACGGCGCTGGCCATCCTGGACAGGGACGGCCTGCGCGAACTCACCATGCGCCGGTTGGCCGACGAGCTCGGCACCGGCCCGGCTTCGTTGTACCGGCACGTCGCCAGCCGCGAGGAGCTGCTGGCCGAGGTGGTGGACCGGGTGCTCGGCGAACTGCCGGCACCGGACGAGAACCTCGGCTGGCGCGACGCGATCGAGCGCCTCGCCCGGGATCTGCGCAGGGCGTTGCTAGCGCATCGGTCCGTGGTACTCGTGGTGGCCGACTCGCCGCTGCTCGGTCCGAACGCGATGCGGATCCGCGAGCTGTTCTGGCGGGCCATGGACCGCGACGGGTGCGATCCGCGGTTCGTGGTGCAGACGTACTTCACCGTGGTGCACTTCGTGGTGTGCTCGGCACTGTTCAGCGCGAACGCCGCGCGGCGCGGCGAGGTGTGGGATGGCCGGGCCAGCTCCGGGCTGGGCGAACTGCTGGACGTGCTACCCGCGCGGAGCTATCCGACCGTGTTGAAGTTCAGTGACTACGGGGACAAGCCCGATCCGGAGTACGACTTCAACTTCGGGCTGCGCGCGCTGCTGGACGGCCTGGCCGTGTCCCGGTAGCCGGTGTTCGGCGGGCGTTCGTCCGGGGCACGGGTTGCCTGCCGAACCGCCGCGGACGGTCAGGCGGTCGGGGTGTTGTGCCTGGCGTTCCCGCTGCACCCGCCCGGCAAGCCGGACAAGAGCAGGCAACCGGAGCTGGACGAGGTTGGTGTGCCCACGCTCGTCGTGCAGGGCGAGGCCGACCCGTTCGGCCGCCCGGAACCGGCCAGGCTGCGAGAGGTCGTGTAAGTATTCAAACCCCGCTCGAGTGGACGCAGTTCTTTATCCAGCCATTCTGACACGGCGCGCGAGATGCTGTCCGGTTCTTTATCGAGGGCATGGATGCCCGGCAGATATGGCGCGGCGGTGCGATTCGCGGCTGCTGTGCGGTGGTGTTGGGTGCGCGGATTTTATGGTGTCGCTTCTCGGGATTCCAGGGCGCTTCGCGTCGCTGTCGCGACGACCCCGCCGGCGGCGGGGTCGCCCGTGGATTCCCGAGCCTCTGCGACACCAGGGCAGTCCGTTGCGGGCAGGCGCAGGGCCTGCCCGCTT
>WHSZ01000042.1 GCA_009379845.1 Pseudonocardiaceae bacterium
AGATCCTTGATCTGCAGGTACGGGCCGTCGATGGCCTGCAGGTCGTTGGCGCGCGCGGCCATCAGGATGCGCATCAGGATGTAGTGGTAGGCATCCCCGACGTCGTACCCGGGCGGTTGCTCGCCGACGACCAGCGACTTCATGTTGATGGAAGCCATGAAGTCGGCTGGCCCGAAGATGATGGTCTCCACCCGCGGCGACGCGGTGGCGATCGCGTCCACGTTGATCAGGCCCTGGGCGTTCTCGATCTGCGCCTCGATGCCGATCTTGCCGACCTCGTACCCGTTCGCCTTCTCGATCTGGGTGACCAGCATGTCCAGCGCGTGCACCTGCTCGGCGTTCTGCACCTTCGGCAGCATCAGGCAGTCCAGATTCGCGCCAGCGCCCTCGACGACCTCGACCACGTCCTGGTAGGTCCACTCGGTGGTCCAGTCGTTCACCCGGACGACCCGCGTCTTGCCTTCCCAGCCGCCCTCGTTGAGCGTGGCGACGATGTGCTTGCGGCCGTCCGGCTTGGCCAGCGGGGCGCATGCGTCCTCGAGGTCGAGGAACACCTGATCCGCCGGCAGTCCCTTTGCCTTCTCGAGAAAGCGTGGGTTGCTGCCCGGAACGGCCAGACATGAACGGCGCGGGCGCTGGCGATCGACCACGAGAGCCTCCTTGTTACCACCGAGTATCGGAGCGGCTGGTCAGCATGTTGGCACGGCTGGCGAGCTGTCGCCATGTGCTGCGGCACCTGTCACACCGCGACGCGGCTGCTGGAACGCTCCCGTTGTCGGCTACTCGAGCCGGGCTCCCTCGTACTGGGCCCCCTCGTACTGGGCCCGATCGGCCAGCCGGGTGCAGATGGAGCCGAGCTGTTCCAGCGCGCTCTCGTCCAGCCGTTCCACGAAGTGCCGCACCACCCCGGCGAGGTGCGTGCGGGACGCGACCCGCAGCCGGTCCAACCCCGCGGTGGTGAGCACGGCGACGACGCCGCGGCCGTCGGCGTCGAACCGCTCCCTTGCCACCAGGCCCGCGGAGGCAAGCCGGTCGACCAACCGGGTGACGCCGGAGCGGGACAGCAACACGTTGTCCGCCAGCTCGGTCATCCGCAACCGCCTGCCCGGCGCCTCGGCCAGCTGCACGAGCACGTCGTAGGACGCCAGGGACAGCTGCTGCTCGGCGAGCAGCTCCGCCTCCAACCGGCGGGTGATCGTGGCATGCGCGCGCAGGAACGATCGCCAGACCTCGATGTCGCGTGTACTGGGCGTACGCTCTCCAACCATCCCTGCCACGCAGAGTCATATTACGGATCGACCGCCGTCGTGGCGTGCGCTCCCCCGATGCGTTCGCCGTTCCACCGAAGTTGGCGATCCGTAAACTGGATGGCGCAGGCCCAACCGCGAGCGAGAAAAGGTCGGTGCACGAGCTCGTGACCAGCAACACGGTAGACCAGCAGGTGCCAAGTGCCGACGCGGTTCGCACGGCACTGGCCGGCGTCGAGGACCCGGAGATCCACAAACCCATCACCGAGCTGGGCATGGTCAAGGACATCTCGGTGGGTGCTGACGGCCACGTCAAGGTGGAGGTGTATCTCACCATCGCGGGTTGCCCGTTGCGGGAGAAGATCACCTCGGACGTGACCGAGGCGGTTACCGCGCTCGATGGCGTTCGTGAGGTGTCCGTCGAGCTGGACGTGATGAGCGAGGAACAGCGCGCCGAGCTACGCCGCTCGCTGCGTGGCGACGCCACCGAACCGGTGATCCCGTTCGCCCAGCCCGAGTCGCTGACCAGGGTGTACTGCGTCGCCTCCGGCAAGGGCGGGGTCGGCAAGTCGAGCGTGACGGTGAACCTGGCCGCGGCGATGGCCGAGCGCGGGCTGTCCGTCGGGGTGGTGGACGCCGACATCTACGGCCACTCGGTGCCCCGGATGCTCGGGGTGCACAGCAAGCCCGCCAAGGTCGACACGATGATCATGCCGCCGCAGTCACACGGCGTGAAGGTCATCTCGATCGGCATGTTCACCCCCGGCAACACGCCAGTGGTGTGGCGCGGCCCGATGTTGCACAGGGCGTTGCAGCAGTTCCTCTCCGACGTGTTCTGGGGCGATCTGGACATCCTGCTGCTCGACCTGCCGCCGGGTACCGGGGACATCGCGATCTCGGTGGCTCAGTTGATCCCGAACGCCGAGCTGCTGGTCGTGACCACGCCGCAGCAGGCCGCGGCCGAGGTCGCCGAGCGGGCTGGGGCGATCGCGTTGCAGACCCGCCAGCGGATCGCGGGCGTCATAGAGAACATGTCGTTCATGGAGATGCCGGACGGTTCGAAGATGGAGCTGTTCGGCTCCGGTGGCGGGCAGATCGTGGCCGATTCGCTGACCAAGTCGGTTGGTTCGCAGGTGCCGCTGCTCGGGCAGGTGCCGCTGGACCAGCGGCTGCGGGAGTCCAGCGACGACGGCACCCCGATGGTGCTGAGCGAACCGGAGGCCCCGGCATCGGTGGTGTTGCGGGACGCGGCGAGCCAGCTGTCCACCCGCGCCCGAGGGCTCGCCGGGCGGATGCTGTCCGTGACGCCGGCCGGTAGCTAGGTCCGGCGGCGCGTGCGGGCTATCTGCCGGGCTACGTGGCGTCCGGGTCCACGGGCGGTTGCTCGCCTGGCTTGAGCGATTCCCGCCGTGTGATCCGCGGGCCGCCGGGCGTGGGGTGCCCGTTCGGCTTCGTGTCGGAGCCGTTGCCGTTGAATTCGCGGAGCCCGAGGTAGTCGTCGTCCCCGTCGAACAGATGCTTGGTGACCGCTCGCTTCGGGTCCATGTTGCGCAGCCCGCGCAGATCCTCGAGCGGTTTGCGCAGCTCGTCGAACTCCGGGCCGACCTCGGAACGCAGCTGCTCCCTCGCACCCGTCGCGTAGTCACGCACCTTCCGCACGCTCTGCCCCAGCCAGGCGGCCGCGCTCGGCAGCCGCTCCGGACCGAGGATGAACAGCCCGGCAACGATCAGTACGAGAATCTCGCCCCAACCGACGCTTTCGAACACTGCACGCACCTCCGGGCTCACGCTGGCCTGCGCACCAGCTTACCGCCCCCGCAAGGGAACGCGGTTACCTCAGTCTGACCCCAAGGTGGCCTCGACGGTAAGTTCCCGCCCCTGCCGAACCAGCTGGATCGGGACCTTGTCGCCGACGTTGTGCTCCCGCACCGCCACGGTGAGCTCGGTCGCGTTCCGCACCTTGCGCTCGCCGACCTTGGTGATCACGTCGCCTTCCTTGATCCCGGCACCCGCGGCGGGGCCACCGCCGTTGACGTTCTGCACCTGGGCGCCCTCGGAACTGCTTGCCGACACCGACTTGGCGTTCACGCCCAGCTCGGCGTGCTTCACCTCGCCGTCCGCGATCAGCGCTTCGGCGATGCGCTTGGCCTGGTCGATGGGGATCGCGAAACCGAGCCCGATGCTGCCGCCCTGGCCGCTCTCGGAGCCGACCGTCCGGATCAGCGAGTTGATGCCGACCAGCGCACCGGTCGAGTCGACCAGCGCACCACCGGAATTACCGGGGTTGATCGAGGCGTCGGTCTGGATCGCGTCATAGATGACCGGGGGCTCACCGCCCTCGCCCGGCGCGGTGACCGGGCGGTGCAACGCGCTGACGATGCCCTCGGTCACGGTGTCCGCCAGCCCGAACGGCGATCCGACGGCCACCACCGCATCGCCGGGTGCCAGCTGCTCCGAGCTGCCGGACCGCACGACCGTCGGGTTGCGCACGTTGACCTTGATCACCGCGAGGTCGGTCTTGGGGTCGTTCCCGACCAGCTGCGCCGGTGCCCGCGTGCCGTCCCTGAACACCGCGGTGATCTTCGCGTCGTCGTTGTCCACCGCGGTGGAGACCACGTGGTGGTTGGTGATCACGTAGCCCTGCTCATCGATCACCACGCCGGAGCCGACACCCCCGGTTTGCCCCGCCTGTACCTCGATCGACACCACGGCAGGGGCGACCCGCTTGGCGATGCCGGCCACGGATCCCGCGGCCCGCTCCTTGCCCGGTGAGACGTCGGCGAGTGTCACGTCCCTGTTGATCTCGTTGCCCTGGTCGGCGAGCCACCAGCCGGTCACCCCGCCGACCGCGCCGACACCGAGGGCGATCACGCCGAGCAGGGCGAGCGCGGTGGTCTTCACCCGCCGGCCGAACAGCACCTCGGGCAGGCTCAGCATCGTGCCCTTGTCCCGTTCGCGCTGCTCGGTGTCCTCGGTTTCGCCGTCAACCGCGGGAGCACCGAGCATCGCCCCGGCGCCCGGATCACGCCACGGGTCGGTACGACCGTTCCGTCCGGACCACAGCGGCTCCTCGGAAGCCCCGGTCGCGCCGGGGCCATCGCCTGGCGGGCGCTGGAGTTTCTCGTCAGGGGCATCGGCCGGCCGGCCGAACGCGGCGGCCAACGCCTCCGGCGGTGGTGGCGCGAGGCGGGCGGAACCCGCGTCGGTCTGGCCGCCCTGCCGCCGGGTGGTCGCCGGGTCGAAGGCGCCGTCGACGCCACGCGGACGCCCGAAAACGGAGGCCTGTGCGGGATCGACCGAGGGGCGATCGAGCGGCCGTGGCCCCACCCGGCCCGGCCGTTCCCGATCATTCGGGTGCTGTGCGTTTCCCCGCGGCGGGTTGGTGTTCGACTGCTCGCTCATCGCTCCACTGACACCTGCTTGCTGGGCGGAGGATCTCCGGCCCAGCGTGGCAACACGGCTGATCCTGCGATGCTAAGCCTGCCCGCCAACCGGTGAAGTAGGCGTACGAGGTACCACAGGTTGGGCGCCTTGAAGAGCCCTTAGTGGGCGCCGCCCGCGTTCGCGCCAACGACCCGCGGCGCGGGGTCCGCCGGCTTCGGTGCGCCCGGATCGGATTTGGCCGGCGTCCTCGGCGCTGTGGTCTCGGCGCCGCCGAAGCCGGCCTGCAGCATGTCGACGCCGCCGGTGATCGCCGGCCGCAGCCCGGCCATCGGCTCGTCCGAGGCGTCTCCCTCGTTGGGCCAGCTGACCAGGGCCAGCGCACCGAGTACCAGGCCGGAAACGACAACACCGGCACCCTGCGTCGCCCGCCGCGCCACATTCCGCCCGCCGAGCACCGAGTCCGAGGTGCCGAGCGGGGCACTGGATCCGAGCGGCGCGCCGGTACCCAGCGGGGTGACACGCTCCGGCCGCTGGATCGCCACCAGCTGGCCGTCACCGGACATCGCGAGGCCGTCCGGCGAGCTCGGCACGTCCACATGCTGCGGGATCGCCCGCAGGTTGGCGAGCAGTCCCGCCGAAACTGACGGGGCCTTTGCACTGCGTACCGCCCCGCTGGCCTGCCGCTGCGCGCGCACGTCGGCCGCGCAGCTCGGGCAGCTCGCGACGTGTGCCGACGCGCGGTCCTGGGCGGACGGGCTCAGCTCGCCGTCCACGAAAGCCACGATGGCGTCCGGCAGCAGGTGCGACTCGGGCAGGTGCCAGCCGCGATGATCGCTCATCGAGCAGCCTCCATGCTGGCCTCTCTGTTGCGCGCAAGTGCGGCCCGCAGCGCCTGGCGACCACGGTGGATCCGGCTGCGCACGGTCCCCAGCTTCACGCCGAGCGTCGCGCCGATCTCCTCGTAGGACAGTCCTTCGACGTCGCAGAGCACGATGGCGGCCCGGAACTCCGGCGGCAGCTCGTCGAGCGCCGCCTGCAGGTCCGGATCGAGGTGGGTGTTCGCGTACACCTGTTCGGGGCTCGGGCCGTCACCGACCAGCCGGTCGGTGTCCTCTGGCAGCCCTTCCCAGCGCAGCCGCGAGCGGCGGCGCGCCATATCCAGGAACAGGTTCGTGGTGATGCGGTGCAGCCAGCCTTCGAAGGTGCCGGGCTTGTACGAGGCGAGTGACCGGAACACCCGGATGAAGGTTTCCTGGGTGAGGTCCTCGGCATCGTGCTGATTGCCCGCGAGACGGTAAGCCAACCGGTAGACCCGGTCGGCGTGCTGGCGGACCACCTCGTCCCAGGACGGCGGTGTCCAACCGGACTCACCCGAGGTCGCGTCGATCTCGGCGGCGGGCATCGTCTGGCTGCTCATCGGGCGGGCAGACACCTCCTGGGCGCGGTCCTGGGCGTTGCCGACCGCGTCGGCGTCCCGCCCGGCTTCTCTACCTCTGTCAACGTCGGCTGCGCCCATGGTGTTCCCCGTCCCCTGCTCTCGTTCCCCTGTCACAGTGTGACCGCTAAGGGGTAGCTTGCGCTATTTCCTTATGGTTGTAGTGAGAGGCTGCTGAGAGTGACCTGAGAAAATTGACTCACCATTCCATGGATTTACCGGCCGACACCGCTAGCCTCACACACCGTGACCCAGCAAGACCCCGCGCCGTCCACGCTGTCCGCGGCAACGCTGCGAGACCGCGTCCAGGGCTACGTCGAGGATTTCCTCGCCGAGGACGCGGTGGCCAGCGACGCCCGAGCACGCGGTGTCGAATTGGGGTGCGCGCCGGTCAGCATGTCCGCCTGCGTCGCGCTACGGTTCCTGGCCACCGCGCTGCGCGCCAAGGGTGTGGTCGAGATCGGTACCGGCGCCGGAGTGAGCGGGCTGTACCTGCTGCGCGGGATGGCCCCGGATGGCGTGCTCACCTCGATCGACATCGAGCCGGAACACCAGCGGGCCGCGCGCCGCGCGTTCACCGACGCGGACGTGCCGGCCGGCCGGACCCGGCTGATCATGGGCCGTGCGCTGGATGTGCTGCCCCGGCTCACCGATGGCGGCTACGACCTGGTGTTCGTGGACGCCGCCAAGCCGGAGTACCCGCATTACTACGAGGAAGGCGTGCGCCTGTTACGTCCTGGCGGTGTGATCGCGTTCGACGACGCGCTGTGGCAGGGCCGGGTGGCCGATCCGGCGAGGCGCGATCCGGAGACCTCCGCGCTGCGCGAGGTGGCGCGGGCCGTCCGGGAAGACGACCGCTTGGTGCCGGCGCTGCTGCCGGTCGGTGACGGGCTGCTGGTCGCCGCGAAAGCCGACAGCTGAGCCCCGGATGGCGTTATGCATCCATATTGCGGGCGGGTGGGACGGGCGGCGCACCGGGCGCCCCGGCTCGCCTGGGTGGCCCGAGCCCGCCCCACCCGTGGTCATGGGTCAGCGCGCGTCCGCGCTGCTCCCGCCGAGCGGCTCGGTCAGCACGTCGTGGTACGCGCCGACCCGCGCGTAGATGCCCGGCTTGCCAGGCCGTGCGCAGCCCTCGCCCCATGAGGTCACGCCGATCAGCTTGCCGCCGGCGACCATCGGCCCGCCGGAGTCACCCTGGCAGCTGTCCACGCCACCTTCCGGCAGCCCGGCGCACACCATCGCGTCCGGGTTGTACTCCTGGTACGCCGACGAGCAGTCCTGATCCGAGTTCACCGGCACGTTGGCCTGCTGCAGGGTGTCCGAAGTGTTGCCGCCCTCGGACGTGGTGCCCCAGCCAAGGATGGTCGCCTCGGTGCCCTCGTTGTAGCCGGGATCATCGGCCGTGGCCAGCTCGATCGGCTGCTCCTGGACGTTCCCGGCCAGTGTCACCACCGCGACGTCGAAGCCCTGCGTGGCGTCCTGGTAGTCGGGGTGCACCCAGATATCGCTGACCTCGCTGACCGTGCCCTCGTTCGAACTCATCGCGGTGCGGCCGCTGACCACCCGCAGATTCTCCGGTGACTCGCCCTGCATGCAGTGCGCGGCCGTGACCACCTTGTTCGCCGCGGCCAGCGTGCCGCCGCAGAACTGCTCGCCGTTCGGCGTGGTCAGCGCGACGGTGAACGGGTAGTCCGCGATGTCGGCATCCTGCCCGCCGACGATGTCCGCGCCGACGTCCGCGGGCTTGGCTGGCGCCGCGTCCGCGACGGACACCGTTCCCAGCCCGGCGAGCAGCGTCGCCGCACCGATCCCGACGAGCCGGGAGAAGCGGCGTAATGCATCGGTCATGATGATCTCCTTCCGGTTGCCCGAGGCGGGCGTGCGGTAATGGCAACCGACCGGCTACCGGCCGTACCAGAGCCGGAAGTTGTAGTCCGAACGGGCGAGAAGATCAAAAACACAGCCTTTGAGCAGCGCAAACTCGGGAAAAATCGCAAACTCAGAACCGAAAAACCAGGTGAGAAACTACCGAGATTCGACCGGGTGCGGCGCACCCGCGAATACCGGGCGGGCCCGCCAGCCGTAGTTGAGCGCCACCAGCACGATCCCGGCTGCCGCGATCAGCAACCACACGGCGACCACCGCGACCAGCGCCGCCCAGCCGAACTGGCCGTACACCGCGGTACCCGCCGTCCCGCCGACGCTGCCGCCCGCGTAGTACGCGCACTGGTAGAAGCCGGACGCCTGGCCACGGGCATCCGCGGGCGCCGCCGCGCCGACCCACCCGCTCGCCGCCGAGTGCGCCCCGAAGAACCCCGCGGTGAGCACCACGAACCCGATCGCGATCGGCCACACCACGTCCGGCAGGGTCAGCGCGATGCCGGCCAGTGTCACGGCGAGCCCCGCGAGCACCACCGGCGCGCGACCGTGCCGCTCGGCCAACCGCCCCGCCACCGGCGAGGTGAACGTGCCCGCCGCGTAGGACACGAACACCAGCGAGGCGACGGCGGGAGCGAGTGCGAGCGGCTCGCTGGTGAGCCGGAATCCGGCGGAGTTGTACAGCGCCACGAACGAGCCCATGGCCAGCGCGGCGACCGCGTACTGGGCGAGCAGCACGGGGCGGGCCAGCGCGGTGCGCAGTCCGGTGAAGATGCCACCGGACCGTCCGGTCGCGACCGGGTCCCTGCCGGGCAGCGCGATCACGAACACCACCGCGGCCAGCACGGCGAGCCCCGCGGTGGCGCCGAGCGCGCCGCGCCAGCCTACCCAGTCGTAACTCACCCCGGCGAGCAGCCGGCCGGACATCCCGCCCATGCTGTTGCCGGAAACCAGCGCGCCGAGCGCGATCCCGCGCCCGGTGCCGTCCAGCCGCTCGGCGAGATACGCCATCGCGGTGGCTGGCAACCCGGCAACGGCGATCCCGAGCACCGCGCGCAGCACGAGCAGCACCGGATAGTTCGGGGCGAACGCGCACGCCGCCGCCACCAGCACCGCGCCAAAGACGGAGCAGTACATCACCGGTCGCCTGCCGACCAGCTCGGACAGCGCGGCGAGCGGGAGCACCCCGACGGCCACCGCGGCTGTGGACACGCTCACCGCCAGCGAGGCACCTCCCGGCCGGAGCCCGAAGCTCTCCGCGAGGTGCGGCAGCAGCGGCTGCGGCGCGTACAGCAGGGTGAACACCGCGAACCCCGCGGCGGTAACCGCCACCGCGATCCGTGCCCGCGAACCAGCCACGGGAATTTACGCTAAGCCGCGCTAATCAATACGTCCAATACGTGAATGTGCGACGATTAATGCGATGGCGAATGAATCTCTTTCTCCCGCCGAACGGCGCGAACCACCCGGCCCCGAACGACTCGCCGCCGCCATCGCGCCGAAGCTGGCGATGCTGCGCGCGCTGGACGACTACGGGCACATCACCAGGGCGGCCGAACAGCTCGATATACCGCAGCCCACCCTGAGCCGGCAGCTGGCCGCGCTCGGCGAGCAAATCGGCACGCCGGTGGTGGCGCGGGACGGGAGGGGGATCCGGCTCACCCGGATCGGGCGGCAGCTCAACGAGGCCGCCCGCACGTCTCTCGGCGAGCTGGAGGCGGGCTGCCGGCGAGTGGTCGAGGACCTCGACCCACGGCGCGGTCACGTGGTGCTGGGCTTCCTTTCCCTGCTCGGCCGTTCGCTGGTGCCCGAGCTGTTGCAGAGCTTCCGGGCACGCCACCCCGCGGTGCGGTTCAGCCTGCTGCAGTCTTCCCGGCTCGAAGTTCTGACCATGCTGCGCTCCGGCCGGGTGGACCTCGCGATGCTGGCGCCGCTGCCCTTCGAGTACCCCGAGCTGGACAGCATCCCGCTGACAAGTGAGGAGCTACGGCTGGTGGTTCCGCGATCGCACGCACTGGCGCGGCGGCGTGCGGTGCGGATGACGGAGCTGGCCGAGGAGGAGTTCGTTGGCCTGGTACTCGGCTACGGGCTGCGGCAGATCACCGATGAGCTGTGCGCGGAAGCCGGATTCGAGCCGAAGATGGCATTCGAAGGCCAGGAGTCCTACACCGTGCGGGGGCTGGTCGCGGCCGGGCTCGGGGTGGCCGTCCTGCCAGCCAGCGATCCACCGTTGCCCAGCGTGGCCGAAGTGCCGCTCACCCCGACGGTGTTCCGCACGATCGGGTTGAGCTGGCTCGGCGCCCAGCGCCTCACCCCCGCCGCACACGCCTTCCGCGAGCACGTACGCGACGAGGCGAGGAGTCTCTAGCCGTCGGCAGGTCGCCGCGAGGGCCACGCGGTCCCGTGCTGGTTACCGATTTCAGACCGTCGCGCACGACTCCCGATTGAACTCGGATGCCCATAATATTTTCTATGGGGGAGGATGTGCCTTATGGCGGATGAATCTACCGCGAATTCGGACGGCGCCGTTTCCGGCTCCGCGAAACGCCGTGGACGCCTCCGGGTCAGTAAGAAACTTCGTATCACATTCGCGAAGTTCGCGGTAAGTTCCGCCGCCGCCACCGTGACGGGTCAGCTGATGCTCGTCCTGTTGTTCTGGACCCATTGGACGACGGCCGGGGTCTCCTCGGCGATCGCGTTCGTCGCGGGTGCGGTGGTCAACTACTTCGTCAACCGCCGCTGGACCTGGGGCCGGCGCGGGCGCGCGGCATTCCGGACCGAGCTGCTGCCCTACATCGCGGTTATCGGGGCGTACGGCGTCGGCACGGTTGGCATCACCAAGCTGGTGCATATGTGGATCGCACCGATGTTGGAGGACACCGCGTTTCGCGGGGTGGCCCTCAACGGCAGCTTCCTGCTGGCGACCGCGCTGCTGTTCCTGCTCAAGTTCGTACTACTTGACCGCGTGTTCGGCGACCGCGGCGCAGCAGGTAATCGCGCGACCACGTCCCCGTCATAGCCTTCGCGTAGTTGTAGCCGTAGACGAGGTTGTTGCCCTTCTTGGTGGTGCCGGCCGAGCGCACGTTCATGGTCATTGGCTGCTCGCGGTAGCGCGCACCGAGCGCGAGCAGGCCGAGCATCAGCTCCGAAGACTGGTACTGGGGCTGCTGCAACCGCACCTCGCAGGCCAGCTCGGCACGGATGCCGCGGAAACCGAACGAAGTGTCGGTGATCCGCCTGCGGGCGAGCACGCTCGCCAGGATCGCGAAGACCCTGGTCCCGAGCCAGCGCACCCTGTCCGCCGCGTGTTCCTCACCGAGCCGGCGTGAACCGCTCACGAAATCCGCCTCGTCGTGGGCCAGCGGTTCGAGCAGCATTGGCAGCTCGTTGATGTCGTACTGGCCGTCCGCGTCGGTGGTGACCACGTAGCGGGCGCCGTTCTGGCCGGCCAGCTGGTAGCCGAGCCGCAACGCGGCGCCCTGCCCCCGGTTGGTCGGCGCCACACAGGTGTACGCGCCGTGCTCACGGGCGACCCGCGCGGTCTGGTCCTTACAGCCGTCCGCGACAACCAGCACGTCCACGGACATCCCGCAGCTGCTGGACGGCAACCCGTCCAGCACGGGGCCGAGGCCGTCCTCCTCGTTGTACGCGGCGATCACGATGACCACCGGGGAGAAGCGCACATTGCCGTAACGCGCGGAAAACTCCCGCAGCGCGGCCATGTCCACCGGGTCGGGGAAGGGGTTCAGCTTGGCCCGTTTCGCCTTCAGTGGCTGTGGTCGGCGCGCGGGTCCCACCAACGCCGTGATGCCGAGCACGCCGGCAAGGGGCAGCAACGCCAGCGCGGGCAGCTGATAGCGCCAGGAGAACTCGTACACCGCGGAGGCGAACAGCACGGTGAACGCGAGCCCGGTCGGCAGCAGTGCGGCGGCTCGGATCCCGGAGTGCCGCGCCCGCCCGATGCCGAGCCCGCCGATCGCCCCGAGCGCCCCGAACACGGCGAGCAGCGTGCCGGGCGTGTAGCCCATGTTCAGCTGGTACCCGCGTAGCAGCACCGCGGCCAGCGTGTTCGCGTGCGGCTTCTCGCCGCTGAACTCGAGCGCGTGCTCTTCCGCCTCGCCCGGCTTACCGAAGATCGGATAGTCGGTCTGGAATTGCCAGCGATCGAGCGGAACGTCATGTGGCGAACTCGTTCTCGTCGGCGCGAATCCCTTCATGAAATCGGTGAGGATTCCGCCGATCATGTCCAATGGCTGGGCGCGATAAACGGCGAGTCCGAATTGTCGCTGCAATTCCGGAACGTCCCAGTCGGCGGGGAATTGCGATCGCCATTGCTCATTCGCGCCGGTATGCGAGTAATGATCAATAGAAAGGCGTTGCCCTTGTGGCTCGGCCGGGCACATCGCACGAACTTCGGGGGACACGTTCAGCTTGTCGCAGTTCGCCTCCACGGCAGCGCGGCCGTACAGCGTGTTCGTCACATGCCCTGTGAAGCCCGGATAGCCGATGGAGACCCAGAAGTAGCCGAGGTAGGCGGCGAGCACCACCGCGAATCCGGCGAGTCCGGCCGCGCACCGCTTCCAGATGCCCGTCCAGCCGGCCCTGCTGCGCCAGGCACCGCCGACGATCACCAGGTAGCCGAGCAGCGGCACGATCATCGCGACGGAGATGACCCGGAAGATCGAAGCCAGGCCGAGGATGGCACCGGCGAACACGATCCGGCGGGTGTTCGGCACGCCCCGGCCGATCAGCAGCCACATCGACAGCACGACCAGCGCCTGCATCCAGACGTCGGTCATGATGTTCTGTTCGATCTGCAGCTGGTAGCCGTCCAGCAGGATCGGCGCGGAGGCAACCGCGGCCAGCCAGCGGCGTGCGCCGTGCCGCCTGGCCAGCGAGTAGATCGCCACACCCATGCCGATCCCGACCAGGTGCTGGACCAGCGTGACGAGCTCGAGATTGCCGAACCACAGCAGTGGTCGCAGCACGAAAGCCTCGTAGCCGATCGGGTTGACCCCGCCCGGCCACAGGTCATCGACGTTGCTCAGGTAACGGAACGAGTCGATGTAGAGGATCGCCGGCTGATAGGCGACCATCGTCAGCACCCGAAGTGCCACCCCGATCGCGAGCAGGGTGCTGAGCACCCAGTGTCGGCGTAGCAGGACGCCCACCCTGCGTAGCCGCGTCTGCGGCACGACAGGCTTCAGGGGGGCGACGACCTCGGTAGGCTTGGCTGCGACATCACTGCTCACGGTCAACCTGCCACTCGCTCCCGTTCGGCGGCGAGGAAGTCCCGCCACACAGTTTGCAGACCATCGACGAGGGTTACTTCCGGTTTGTACCCAAGATCCTCTTCAGACCTGGTGATGTCCACGATAACGGCCGGCATTTCGCCGGTTTTGGCCGGCACGTGCTCGGTCGGCAATTCTGCCCCGGTTACCTCACGCACCGCATCGATCATTTCGAGGACGCTTATTGAGTACCCGGCGCCGATAATGGCGGGTCCGGTGAACGCCTGGGTCCAGGCCCGCAGGATGCCCTGCACAACGTCGTCGATGTGCACGAGGTCGCGCCGCTGCTCACCGTCGCCGTAGACCTGCACGGTCTCGCCGGACAGTGCGGCCCGCATCATGCGCGGCACGAAGCTGTCCTTGTGGCCCATTCCTGGCCCGTAGATGTTCGTGAAGCGCAACGCGCAGTTTGCCATACCGTAAGCACCCGCGTAGCCGGACAGCAGCATTTCGCAGGCCGCCTTGGTCGCGCCGTACGGGGTGAGCGGGTTCAGCGGGTTCCGCGTGGTGATCTTCGACCCGCCGACGTCGCCGACCACCGCGTTGGTGGAGGCGAGCACGAACCTGCCAACGCCCCGAATCCGCGCCAGTTCGAGCAGCTCGTGGGTGAGCCGCACGTTGTTGCTGAAGGTTTCGTTCGGCTGCTCGGCCGACTTGAGCACCGAGGTGATCGCCGCGAGGTGCACAACGCCCGCCGTGTCGTCGGTGAACGCGGCCTCCCGCACCTCCGGGTCCCGCAGATCGCCGAGCACGGTCTTGATCCCGGGATCGTCGGTCTCGAAGGGCTTCAGATCGGCCACCGTGACCGGTACGCCGTGGGCCCTGAACGCGGCCACGACCGAGCGTCCAACGAAACCAGCACCACCGGTGACCAGCACCCGCTGGTCGCGAAGTTCGGAGGTGAATTCAATTCCAGAAGGGGTGTCCGGTGTTGTCATCGCGCGCAATCTACCGTGTTGCCTCTCTGCGGTTTACAGCGAACTCGATCAGGGTGCGCGCGGCAAAGCCCGTCGCGCCGGAAACGACCTCGTCATAGGCCCGTTCGGCGCGAGCCGGACCGGCGATATCAAGGTGTGCCCAGGATAGATCATCGGTGAATTCGCGCAAGAATAACGCCGCTGTAATACCGCCAGGGCCCGGCGGGCACTGCCGCACATCACCGAGCTCACCGCGGACAGCGTCCGCGTGGTCGTCGAGCAGCGGCATCCGCCACCACGCCTCGCCGACCCGCTCGCCCGCCGTACGGATCTGTTCCGCGAGTGCCTCGTCGGCGCTGAACAACCCGCCGGTGCGCAATCCGAGCGAGACCTTCATGGCACCGGTCAGGGTGGCGACGTCCACCATCACGTCGGGCTTGAGCCGGTGCGCGGCATAGGCGAGCGCGTCCGCGAGCACCAGCCTGCCCTCGGCGTCGGTGTTGGTGATCTCGGTGGTGGTGCCGCCGTACTGCCGAAGCACGTCGCCGGGCCGGTACGCGGACCCGGAGATGTGGTTCTCCGCGCACGGCACCAGGCCGGTGACCCGGATCGGTAGGCGCAGCGCGGCGATCCCGCGCAGTGCGGCGATGACCGCGGCGCCACCTGACATGTCGGTGCGCATCAGGTGCATACCGTCGGCGGGCTTCACCGAAAGGCCGCCGGTGTCGAAGGTGATGCCCTTGCCGACCAGCACCAGGTGTTCCGTGGCTCCGCGGGGACGCCAGCTCAGCTCGACCAGCCTTGGCGGGCTGGCCGATCCGCCGCCGACCGCGAGGGTGCCGCCGAACCGGTGCTCGGTGAGCCAGCGCTCGTCGTGCACCTCGGCGTGCAAACCTGGCACGCCGTGCACGGTGCGGACCGCGGTCCGGGCCAGCCAGTCCGGGTTCTTCACGTTGGACGGCGCGTTGGCCAGATCGCGGGCCAGCGAGCTGGCCGCGGCCAGCTCGCTCGCGTACCCGATGGTGGCTGGCAGTTCGTCGAGGCCGGCCGGCTGGGCGCGGACCAGCCGTATCTCGCTGGTGTGCTGCTGCGGCCGGTCCTGGCTGACCACGAACCGGTAGCCACCGAGCCGCAAGCCGAGCACGAAGCCGGCCAGCTGCTCGGGCTCGATCTCCTCGGGCAGCTCGACAGCCACCACCCTGGCGGCCCTGCGGCCGGCCTCGATCTCGTGCTCCGCGTGCCCGTCCAGCCGGCGGATCAGCGCGGCACCCGCGCAGCGCCAGTCGGCGGCGCTGCCGTCGCCGACGCCGAGAAGCCAGCGAACGTTCGCGCCGCCGCCGTGCACCCGGTGCAGCTCGGCCGCCTTACCGGACGGGCGCACCTCGTCCAGCCAGCCGGCCGGCAGCGCGCCGGCCGCCGGACCAAATCGCGGGCCGGCGCCGTCGTCCTCGTCGGCGCTCTCGTTGCGGGCTTTGCCTGCCGGTGCGGCGGCCACCACGACACGGGGCACGCCGCGGCCGGGTTCGGCGGTGAGTTCAACGGTGGGAAGCCGGGTGGGCACCGGAGGGAGCGCCGCGTCCCGGCGCGGTACCCGCGTACCGGGCGGCTTGGCGGCGGGTGCCTTGGCTGTGCGGGCCTCGGTTGCGGCCACTGGCGAGAACCTCCGTGCGAATGTAGCGCGACCCCGGCTTCGCGCCAGTGGAAACCGGGGCCATCCCGTACCTGGGAGCACGACGCCGACCGCGGCGACCGTGCGTCGGCAAAACGTCAGTTCCCGGTCGTCTTCAGTGCCTCTGCCAGTGCCGTGGCTTCCTCCGATGACATCTCAACGACCAGCCGTCCTCCCCCTTCGAGTGGTACGCGCATCACGATGCCCCGCCCCTCCTTCGTGACCTCGAGGGGACCGTCACCGGTCCGGGGCTTCATGGCCGCCATAGCGTGCTCCCTCCGTCTTAGCTGCGCACCCGGCTGAAGCGACAATCACCGGGTTCCGCTCCATTCTCCCCTATCCAGGTTCGAACTGCGAAAACGGCCGATCTTTTCGTGTCGCGCGTGGCCATGGCCAGCTCGCCCACGGTTTTGCCGCAACGGGCCCGTTACCGGCGCTCGGCGCGGCGAATGGCCTTCGGTCAGGAAGCCCGCCAGCAGCCGACGAGGTGATCATCGACCATGCCGGTCGCCTGCATCAGCGCGTAGCACGTGGTGGGGCCGACGAACGCGAAACCGCGCCGCTTCAGCTCCTTGGCCATCGCCTTCGACTCGGGCGTCACGGCCGGCACGTCCTCGATGGTGCGCGGCCGTGCCCGGCGCGAGGCGTCCGGCGCGAACGACCACAGCAGCTCGTCAAGCGGCACGTCCAGCTCCAGCACCGCGCGCGCGTTGCGCACCGCCGCCTCGATCTTGGCGCGGTTGCGGACGATGGACTGATCGGCGAGCAGCCGCCGCACGTCGTCCTCGCCGAACTCGGCCACCCGCAGGGGATCGAACCGGGCGAACGCTCGCCGGAACGCCTCCCGCTTGCGCAGGATCACCAGCCAGGACAACCCGGACTGGAACGCCTCGAGGCACACCCGCTCGAACATGGCCTGCTCGCCGTGCAGCGGCACGCCCCACTCCTCGTCGTGATACGCGATGTACTCGGGGTCCGTGGTGCTCCACACGCATCGAAGCGGCCCGCCGTCGCCGGAGGTCCGCGCCGTCATCCCGCCACCCGTGCCGCGAACCGGTGCAACGAGAGCCGCAGGCCACCACGGAACATCGGCCCGACGGCGAGCCAGCCTGCCCTGCCGAACATCCCGAACGGCAGCTCGAGCCGTTCCGTCCACACACATTCCGAGTCGCCGGCCGCGAGCTGGTGGACCTCGAAGACGCCGACGCCACGCACCACGTCCCCGATATGGGCCACCGCGCAGCGGGCAGGTGGCCGCCATTCGGTGATCTCCATGGTGTCGGTGACCGCGAGCGGCCCGAATCCGGTGAACGCCGCGATCCGGGAGCCCTCGCTCGCCCCGTCGCCCGCGCACACCCGCACGTCGGTGGCCAGCATCCACTCGCCCTGGCTGGCCCAGTCGGTCAGCTCCTGCCAGGTGCGTTCGGCCGGAGCCGCCACCCGCACCCGTTCCACGAGCTCGATCATCTGGCCTCCCCCTGTTCGGCCAGCCGTCCCTCGAGCTCCGCGACCCGTGCCCGCAGCTCGTCCAGCTCGGCACCGGCTCGCCGCATCACCCAGTCCACTTCGGACATCTTGTAGCCGCGCACGGCCAGCTGGAACCGCACCGCCCGCAGGTCTTCGCCGGTCACCTCGGAGGACGGCAATCTGGTCGGAGAGGCCCCGTGCGGCAGCGGCTCCAGCTCTTCCCCGCGACCGAAGATCACCGAGGCGAGCAGGAAGACCACCGCCGCCACGAGAACCATGACGACGAGGTAAATCAACGCGGTGGTCACGCGTCGATAGTGACACGAACCCGTCCCGCCGCCACGCCGGCCACCGCACCGCTCACCGGACCAGCACCTCGCGCATCGGCGGGCGGTCGGGCAGCTGCGCCTCCGCGACGTCCGGCAGCCACTCGCCGGCCACCTGCACGAACTGGGTGAGCCCCGCGTCGTCGACCGGTACGCCGCAACGATCAAGCGCGGTGCCGAGGATCTGCCGCGCCATCACACCGAGTTGCGCCAGCGACCGGTTCCGGTGCTTGCGTACCCCGAGGTTCACCTGGGCGAGCCCGTCCAGCCCGTGCCGGGCGTAGGCATCGAGCAGCAACCCGATCTCAACGCCGTAGCCGGGGGCGAACGGTACCGATTCGAGGAACTCGCGCCGGCCGGCGTACTCCCCGCCGAGCGGCTGGATCAGCCCGGAAAGCTCCGGCCGGAGCGCGGCGAGCAGCGGGCGGGCGAGCAGCTCGGTGACCCGCCCACCGCCGCCGGCGAGCTCGGCGCTTTCCAGGCGCAACGGGCGCCGGTAGAAACCCTTCACCAGCCGGGTAACGCCACCGGTGAGCAGCGGCCCGAGTAGCGCGGGCACGAACCCTGGATCCGGGTCAACCAGATCGGAGTCCAGGAACACCAGCACATCGCCGCGGGTCGCGGCGAGCGAGCGCCAGAGCACTTCTCCCTTGCCCGGCACGGGATCCAGCTCGGGCAACACGTCACCGCGGCGCACCACCCTGGCGCCGGCCCCGGCGGCCACCCGCACGGTGTCGTCGGTCGAGCCGGAGTCCATCACCACGAGCTCGTCAACGACGGAACCGAGCAGCGGCCGCACGCTGGCGGCCACACCACCCACGGTGTGCTCCTCGTTGAGCGCGGGCAGCACCACGCTGACCGTGCCGCGTCCCTTGGCGCGCAGCAGATCCCGCTCGGTCCACGGCGGGTCCTGCCAGGTGTGCCCTTCGAACCACGCCCGCGCGCCCGGATGCATGCCGCTCACGCTCGTGAGTCTTTTTGGGTGCTATAACCCCGAAAAAGACTCACGAGCAACGTCCAGGGGTCCGAGTCGAATCGGAGCATGTCCCGGTACTCGGCGCGCAGGAAGCCCTCCTCGACCATGTGCTCGATCATCCGGCGCAGCGGCTGGTAGTAGCCGCCCTCGTCGACAAGCCCGATCGGCTTGTCGTGCAACCCGAGCTGCGCCCAGGTCCACATCTCGAAGAACTCCTCGAGGGTGCCCGCGCCGCCGGGGAGCACCACGAACGCGTGCGCCAGCTCGGCCATCTTCGCCTTGCGCTCGTGCATGTCCGCCACCACGTGCAGCTCGGAGAGCCCGGTGTGCGCGACCTCCCTGTCCACGAGGCCCTGCGGGATCACGCCGATCACCTCGCCACCGGCATCCAGTGCGGCGTCCGCGATCGCGCCCATCGTGCCCACCATGGCGCCGCCGTACACGAGCGGATGACCGCGCTCGGCGAGCGCCCTGCCGAGCGAGCGCGCCGCTTCCGCGTAGCGCTGCCCCCGGCCCATTTGCGATCCACAGTAGACGGTTATACGCATCGCTTCAGTGGGCGTCTTCCCACGCGCGGTAGGCATTGCGCACCACCCGTACCGCGTCGTCCACGTCGTCGGTCAGGTGCAGCAGGCGGATGTCGCTCTCGCTGATTTTCCCCTCCCCGCACACGGTGTCCTGGATCCAGTTGTACAGGCCCTGCCAGTAAGACCGTCCGAAAAGGACTACGGGGAACTTGGTGACCTTCTTGGTTTGCACCAGGGTGAGCGCTTCGAACAGCTCGTCAAGCGTGCCGAACCCGCCCGGCAGGCAGATGAACGCCTGCGCGTACTTCACGAACATCGTCTTGCGGGTGAAGAAGTAGCGGAAGTTCACCCCGAGATCGACCCACGGGTTGAGGCCCTGCTCGAAGGGCAGCTCGATACCCAGCCCGATGGAAAGCCCGCCGGCCTCGGATGCGCCGCGGTTCACCGCTTCCATCGCCCCCGGCCCGCCACCGGTGATCGCGGCGAAGCCCTCGTCGGCGAGTGCGGCGCCGATCTTGCGCCCGAGCTCGTATTCCGGATGGTCCCGGCCGGTACGCGCCGAGCCGAACACGGTCACCGCGCGCGGCACCTCGGCGAGCGCGCCGAATCCCTCCACGAACTCCGCCTGGATGCGCAGCACCCGCCACGGATCGGTGTGCACCCAGTCGGTCGGTCCCCGCGCGTCCAGCAGCCGCTGGTCGGTGGTGGTCGGCTCCACGAGGCGGGAGCGGCGCAGCACGACCGGTCCACGCTGCCGTTCCCTCGGGTGCTCGGAGTCTTCGCCGTTCACTGAAGATGTGCTCACCGGCCTCAGCGTAATCGTCCAAACCGAGCCGGATCGGCACAGGCGTTTTTCACCGCTCGAGAAAGGCTCGTAGCACCTCGGCGACGTGCCGGATCTCGGCGGCGGCCACGTTCTCCTCCTTGGCGTGCGCGAGCGTCGGATCGCCGGGGCCGAAGTTCACAGCTGGCATCCCGCGCGCCGCGAACCGGGACACGTCGGTCCAGCCGAGCTTCGCGACCGGCGGCGCACCGCAAGCCCTGACGAGCTCGGCGGCCGCGGGCGCGCCCAGCCCGGGCAGCGCCCCGGCAGCGCGATCCACAACGGACAGCTCGAAGCCGTCGAACAGCTCACGCAGCAGCGCCTCGGCCTGCTCGAGCGAGCGATCGGGCGCGAACCGGTAGTTGACGGTCAACACCGCCTCGTCCGGCACCACGTTGCCGGCAACCCCGCCGGACACCCGCACCGCCTGCAAGCCCTCGCGGTACGTGCACCCGTCGATGTCCACCACCCGCGGCGTGTAGTCGGCCAGCCGCCGCAGCGGCCCGGCGAGCGCGTGGATCGCGTTGCTGCCCATCCACGCCCGCGCGGTGTGCGCGCGGGCGCCCTCGGCCCGCAGCTCCACCCGCATGGTGCCCTGGCAGCCTGCCTCGATCACCGCGTTGGACGGCTCGCCGACCACCGCGAGGTCGCCGTCCAGCCAGCCGGCCAGCTCGCGCTCGATCCGGCCGAGACCGTTGCGCGCCGCCTCCACCTCCTCGCAGTCGTAGAACACGAAGGTCAGGTCGTGCCGCGGTTCCGGCATCCCGGCCGCCAGGTGCAGCAGCACCGCGACGCCGCCCTTCATGTCCACCGTGCCGCAGCCGTGCAGCCGCTGCTGCTCGCCGGTACCGGTTCGCCGGACCGGAAGGTTTTCGTTGATCGGCACGGTGTCCAGGTGTCCCGCGAACACCACCCGCGAGCCGCGACCGAGGTGGGTACGGGCGAGTACCGCGTTGCCGGAGCGGGTCAGCTCGAGGTGCGGCGCCTGCTCGCGCAGCGCCTGCCACACGGCATCGGACAGCTCGGCCTCCTCGCCGGACACGCTGGGGATGTCAACCAGCGCGGCGGTCAGGTCGGCCGGCTCGGCGGTGAGATCCAGAGTCACGCCTGGTCACGCTACGTCCCGCCGCTCGAAGCCCCGCCCGCGGGCCCACCACGTCGGCTCCCGCACGTGAGGAACCCCGTTCCGCGCGGCCAGGCGACCCGCCAGCTACCGTGGCGCCGTGACCAGCACAGCGCAGCACCCAGACCCGGAAACGACCGGCGCGTACGGCGTCGGCTTGGCCACCGTGACCGCGGACGGCACCGTCCTGGACACCTGGTTCCCCCATCCGAAGCTGACCGAACCGAAGCCGGGCGAACCGGCGGGTTCCGGCAGCACCCGGCTGACCGAGCGGGAAACCACCGACGCGCTCGGCCACGCCGCGGCCGAGCTGCTCGGCGAGGACACCGACCGGGGTGTCCAGGTGGTCGCGGTTCGCACCGGGATTCGCACGCTCGCCGACGCACCGGTGGACGCGCACGACGTGTACCTGCGGCTGCACCTGCTGTCCACCCGGCTGGTGGCACCGCACGGGCAGAACATGGACGGGGTCTTCGGCCTACTGTCCAATGTGGTCTGGACGAATCACGGGCCGTGTCCCGTTGAGGGCTTCGAGGCGACCAGGCTGCGGCTGCGCGCCCGTGGTCCGGTCGCCGTGTACGGCGTGGACAAGTTCCCGCGCATGGTGGATTACGTGGTGCCGAGCGGGGTCCGAATCGCGGACGCGGACCGGGTGCGGATGGGCGCCCATCTGGCCAGCGGCACCACGGTGATGCACGAGGGCTTCGTGAACTTCAACGCCGGCACGCTCGGCGCCTCGATGGTGGAGGGACGGATCTCCGCTGGCGTGGTCGTCGGGGACGGGTCGGACATCGGCGGCGGAGCGTCGGTGATGGGCACGCTGTCCGGCGGCGGCAAGGAGATCATCTCCATCGGCGAGCGCTGCCTTGTCGGCGCGAACGCCGGTATCGGCATCTCGCTCGGCGACGACAGCGTCGTCGAGGCCGGGCTGTACGTGACGGCCGGCACCAAGGTCACCGTGGAGGGCAAGGCGGTGAAGGCCCGCGACCTGTCCGGTGTGAGCGGTGTGCTGTTCCGCCGCAACTCCGCGACCGGGATCGTGGAAATGGTGGCACGCAGCGGATCCGGCGTGCGGTTGAACGAAGTGCTGCACGCCAACGACTGAGGCATGAACGCGGGTTGAACTATCATCGACTGAATGAACGCCCCCGCACCGGCGACGAACCGCGCGTTGCCGACCACAGCCGCCCAGCTGGGCCTCGGCATCGAGCCGTTGGTTGCCAGGAAGAACGACCCGCTCGTCACGCACCTGCGCGCCGCGATCGACGGCCAGCTGCGGGTGATTATCGAACGCCAACAGGGCCTGCGGTCCGTGGACGAACCGGAAGACGTGCACCAGCTGCGGGTGGCCGTCCGGCGGCTACGGGCCATCCTGCGCGAGGAGGGCGCGGTGCTCGGCGAGGTGGCGAGCAGCCTGCGCGACGAGCTCAAGTGGCTGGCGACGGCGTTCGGTGAGGTGCGCGACCTCGACGTGCTGATCGAAGGGCTGACCAACGACGCCGCGGCATTGCCGGAACCGGACAGGGAGGCGTTCGACGCGGTACTCGCCGCGTTCGCGGCCAGGCGGTCCGAGGCCCGGAAGGTCGCGATGCGGACGTTGCGCACCGCCCGCTACCGCAAGCTCCTGCAGGCACTCGCGGACACCTTGCAGATCACCGGGCACACCGGCGACGGGGCGCCGGAACGTAGTGCGGCGCCAGGCGAGCTCATCCGCAAGCCGTACCGGAAGCTGCGCAAGGACATCGCGAAGATCGGTGAGGTACCGACCGACGACGAGCTGCACGACCTGCGCATTCGCGGGAAACGGTTGCGCTACTCCGCGGAGTTCTGCCGGCCACGTAACGGGAAGCAGGCCAAGCGCACCCAGAAATTGATCAAGGCGACCAAGCGGATGCAGACGGTTCTCGGCGACCACAACGACTCGGTCGTCGCCGAACAGCGGCTACGGCACCTGCTCGCCGAGGAGCAACTGGACACGCCCGCGATGCTCGCCGCGGGCCGGTTGATCGAGCGGCACGCGGAGCAGCGGGCACGGCACCGCGTGCAGTGGCGCCGCGAATGGGCCAACGTCGACAAGCGCGCCCGCGCCCTGCTTTAGGGCGGCGCTTCAGGCGATCTCCGCCGCGGTCAGAAGTCGAAGACCTCGTTGCTCTTCGCGCTCGCCTGGCAGGAGTTGCTGTAGGTCTCACGGAAGTGCACCCGGTCGCCCTGCCATTTGCCCCTGGCCACCACGGTGACCGGCGCGTACTCCATGGTGCACATCATCTGAGCGTCCGGGAGCCGGCTGAAGTCGCCGTCCACCTCGGCCAACCGCTCGCAGGCCTGCCCGTATTCCGGATGCGTACCGCCTGCCGGCTCGCACTCCAGTTCGACCTGGCCCTCCACCGGCCCGATCTCGATCTCTCCTCGATACTTCTTCAGCGTGATCTCCGAAGCCGGGTGCGCCCCCTCGGACTTCGAGGCCGCCGCCTCGCCGGCTACGCCGGGAAGCAGCACGGCGGCCGCGACGATCGCGGCCAGGGAAAACATCGCTCGTCGCACTTGGACTCCCTGGACTAGCTCAGCTCGGGTCCACACGTCTAGTGATGTTGCTGAGCCGGCGCGGCCATGTACAGCCACCACGAACAGGTTCACCCCAGTCAGCGAAACCCGATTCAGCGACCTCTCGTGGTCAACGCCGCAATCGGTGCGCGGCGGCGGCCACCCGCTCGTCACTGGCGGTGAGCGCGACCCGGACGTGCCGCGTGCCGCCCGGGCCGTAGAAGGTGCCGGGCGCGACGAGGACGCCGCGCTCGGCCAGCCAGGCCACGTCGGCCCAGGCATCCTGATCGCGAGTGGCCCAGAGGTACAGGCCTGCCTCGGAGTGATCCACCCGGAAACCGGCCGCGAGCAGGGCCTCGCGCAGCACCTCGCGCCGCGCGGCGTAGCGCTTGCGCTGCTTGGCCAACGACGCATCGTCGGCGAGTGCGACGGTCATCGCCTCTTGCACCGGTCGCGGCACCATCATGCCGGCGTGCTTGCGCACCGCGAGCAGCTTCGCGACCAGCGACGGGTCTCCCGTGACGAAACCGGCCCGGTAGCTGGCTAGGTTGGCCGATTTGGAAAGCGAGTGCACGGCGAGCAGGCCGTCCAGCCGGCCGCCGTGCACCGACGGGTGCAGCACGGACACCGGCTCGGCGTCCCACCCGAGCGCCAGGTAGCACTCGTCGGAGACCACGATGGCCCCGCGCTCCCGTGCCCAGTCCACTACCTTGCGCAGGTGTTCCACCGGCAGCACCCGGCCGGTGGGGTTGGACGGCGAGTTCAGCCACACGATCGCCGTCCGGCGCGGGCCGACCGATGTCAACCCGTCGGAGCGCACCACCTCGGCCCCTGCCAACCGGGCACCGACCTCATAGGTGGGGTACGCGAGTTCCGGGATCACCACGAGATCGCCCGTACCCGCCCCGAGCAGCGTTGGCAGCCACGCGACCAGCTCCTTGGAGCCGATGGTGGGCAGCACCGCGTCCTGCGGCACGCCGGTTATCTCGTGCCGGCGCCGCAACGCGTCGACCGCCGCGGCTCGCAACGTCGCCGTGCCGTGCGTGGTGGGGTATCCGGGCAGCTCGGCAACGGAGGCCAAGGCCCGCTGAATCGGTTCGGGAACGGGGTCGACCGGAGTGCCGACGGACAGATCGACTATCCCGTCGGGGTGTGCACGAGCGGTTTCGGTGGCTTCGCTCAGCGAATCCCACGGGAAGCCCGGCAACCGCCCGTGCCGTCCATCGGTCACTCTCCCTGCGGCGGAAGGTCCTTGATCCATTGTGGATCGTCCGCGACCTTGCCCACTTTGGAAGCGCCGCCAGGCGAGCCCAGTTTGTCGAAGTAGTCAACGTTCGCCTGGGTGTAAGCGCTCCATTGATCCGGGACGTCGTCCTCGTAGTAGATCGCTTCCACCGGGCACACCGGCTCGCAGGCACCACAGTCCACGCATTCATCGGGGTGGATGTAGAGCATCCGCTCACCCTCATAAATGCAGTCGACCGGGCACTCGTCAATACATCCCTTGTCGAGTACGTCGACACAGGGCTCGGCGATCACGTAGGTCACTGCGCTTTCGCTCCTCACTTCGTCTTACCGCATACGCGAGGATACGCGGCGAACGGCAGTATCCCTTGCCCAGGCCGCCCTTACTCCACGGACCCGACGTACCTCACACCTGAATTGCCAAACCAGGCAGGATGTAGGTAATGGATGCGAACCTGCGACTCGAGCACGAATGCGCGGACGCGTGGCCCGCACTGATAGACCGCCCGCTCGGCGAATGGCGGATGCGTGCCTCCGACGGCTTCACCGGCAGGGCGAACAGCACGCTGGCGGCCGGCGACCCCGGCATGCCCGTCGAAGACGCGCTCGATGAGGCCGTGCGGTTCGCGGTGGACCACGGGATCACGCCGTCGGCCCAGGTCGTGATGGGTACCGAAACGGAAGAGGAAATCGAGAAGGTCGACTGGGTGGTGAACATCGAGCACGCCGCCGGCGCCGAGGTGTCGGTGCTGACCGGCCGGCTGGACGGCCTTACCTGGCCACCGGTGTCGGGTGTGTCGGTGGATCCCACGCCGAGCGCTCAGTGGTGGCAGCTGGCCGCGGGCACCGCCGAGCCGACCCGCGCGCAGCGTCAGGTGCTCGGCACCGGCCGGTCGATCGGCTTCGGTTCCGCGTGGCGCGACGGGCAGGTGGTCGCCGTGGTGCGCGGTGCGCTGGTCGGCGACCTGCTGCACATCGCCAGCCTGTCGGTGATGCCCGAGTACCGGCGCCAGGGCATCGCGGCTGGGCTGCTCGGCAGCCTCGCGGAGTGGGCGGTCGAGCGCGGCGCGACCCGGTGCGCGGCCCAGGTCGCCGTGCACAACACACCCGCGCTGCAGCTGTGGTCGGTGCTCGGCTGTGCGGAACATCACCGGTACCGCTACTGGAAGCCCGCCCCTCGTGAGTCTTTTTCAGGGTTATAGCACCTAAAAAGACTCACGAGCGTCAGCCGCCAGGCTGGCGCTCGTCCTGGCGCTTGTCCCCGGTGATCCGGATACGGGGCGCCGGCTTGGGGGTCGGCTCGGTGCCGTCGTCGTCCTCCGACTTCTCGGTTGGGGTCTCGCGGGTCTTGTCGAACATGGTGGCGATCTCGTCGACGAGCTCGGCTTTGTGCCGGTCGTCCCTGCGCGCAACGCTCATTCGCGAACTCCTTTCCGCTCCCCAGGCTAGGCGTTCGCGGCGAACCAGTCGTCCGCGCGCTTGGCCACCCTGTGCAGCCCAGAACGTTCCCCGAAATAGTCCCCGGCCATGCCGATCACGGGCAACATGCCGACGGCCCGATGGTAGAACCGCCCGCGCGGGCGCTTTTCCAGCTCGCCGCTGATGGACACCAGGGAACGGCCGAACCGCCACAGGGTGCGACCCGCGGCCCGCAACGTGATCTTGCCGTGCGCCCTCGACGATTCGCTGAGCTCCTCGGTCAGCTCGGCCGTCTTGGCGTCCTCCGCGGCGGCATCGTGCTCGGCGTCCTGGCCAGCCGCGAGTGCCGGGTCGACGTCCCGCCGGAACAGCACCCAGGCCAGCAGCCGGACCCGGTCGCCGACGTCGGTGACGCCCCTCTCACCGGCGATCGCGCAGAGCAGCAGGCCCTGGCCGGCGGTGCCGAGCGCCTCCTGGATGGGCAGCCGGTCGGCCCACACCCCGCCGATGCCGGGGATGGCGGCCAGCAGCGCGGTGAACCGCCCGACCCGGTTGATCCACCACGCGGCTCGGGCGTCCGCGTCCATGGCGGCCCACGCACCGGTCCCTGGCACTTTCATCGACGTGAGCGCGTCGAAGAGCTTGTCCCGCAGCCCGCGCTCCACCTTGTTCAGTTCGGCCGCGTTCAGTTCGGCCCCGTTCAACTCCGTGGAGTTCGACTCCGGGGCGTTCGCGTCGCGTACCGAGCCCGGCAGCCGGTCCCGCAAGCCGAACGGGTTCGATTCCCGCAACCCGTCCAGCATCGGACCGCAGCCGCGCACGAACGGCCGCAGAACCGCAACCACCTGCCGGTCGGAAATCGCCTCGGCCATCAGGACTTCCGCTCCGCGGCGGCGCCCACCACGCCACGGCCGAGCACACCGCCGAGCACGATCGCGCTCGGCAACGCACCGCAGGCGAGCAGCAGCAAGGTACGCCAGTCCGGGATCAGCACCCGATCCCCGCCCGGCCCGAACAGGCCGAGCAGCACCAGCGTGACGAACCAGGCGAACAGCGGCGCACCAGCCACCGACATCCGGGACCCGATCCGCGCGGCCTGGGAAACCAGCAGCGGAGTGGTCAGCGCGGCCAGCAGGACGGTGATCGGCACCGGCGCACCACCGAGCTGTGGCAACACCTGGCCGTCCAGCCGCATCGGCAGGTACAGCAGCTCGATCACGGCCAGCAGCACGGCATCGAAACACAGCAGTGCCAGCATCGTGCGCCGTTCACCTCTACTCACCGCGAAGCGCCAACCGAATCGTCGCCGTCCGCCGGCCACGTCACGCCGAGACCGCCGAACAGGTCATGGGCCACATCGTCGGCCCGCCCACTGGCGAGCACGTAGTACTCGGCGTCCACGACCGGCTGGGCCAGCCCGTTGGACAGCGCGTAGCACCGCGCCCCATCGGATTCCCACACGCTGATCTGGGTCGCATGCGCGCGCAATGCCCGCAGCTTGGCCGACACGTGCGGGCCGAGCCCAAGCACGGTGCTGATCTCCGAGTCGTCGGTCACCGGCAGCTCGTCGACGTCCGGCACCCGGTACGGCACGCCGGGTGCGGCGGCGAGTTCGGCCAGCCCGCGCTCGGTGGCCGCGCGCGAGGTGACCGCGTAGAAGACGCGTGCCACGTCGGCACACCGCTCGGTGGCGGCCATGGTGATCTCGTGTGCTCTGATGTGATCGGGATGCCCGTAGCCGCCGAACGAGTCGTAGCCAACGACGACCTGCGGGCGCACCTCGTCCAGCAGCGCCGCGAGCTGATCGGTCTGCTCCGCGAGATCCCCTGCGACGAACGCGCGCGGATGCGTCGCGGACGGCTCGCCGGCCATCCCGGAATCCCGCCAGCGCCCGATCCCGCCGAGGAACCGGTGTTCGGCCACCCCGAGCGCGCCACACGCGGCCCGCAGCTCACCAACCCGGTAGCCGCCGAGCTGATCCGCGGCGGATGAGCCGAGCTGGGCGAAATCCCGCGGGATGATCTCGCCCTCCTCGCCAAGCGTGCACGTCACAACCGTGACATGGACTCCGGCCGCCGCGTAGCGCGCGATCGTGCCGCCCGTCCACAGGCTCTCGTCGTCCGGATGTGCGTGTACCAGCAGCAGCCGTGGCGGGGCCGTCAACATCACGCCGCACACCATATGCAGCGGCACACGCCACGCGCACCGGTGGTCCCAGTTAGGTTTCCAGCCAACGCCGGGCGGGTGGCGTCAGGAACGCTGGAGCTCCTCCGCGAAGTGGCACGCCGAGATCGTCTTGCCGTGCCGGATCAGCGGCGGCTCCTCGACGGCGCAGATGTCCTGCGCCTTCCAGCAGCGGGTGCGGAACCGGCAGCCGGACGGCGGGTTCGTCGGGCTCGGCACGTCGCCGGTGAGCACGATCCGGTTGCGCTGCCGCTCCCGTTCCTGCTTCGGGTCCGGCACCGGCACCGCGGACAGCAGCGCCTGGGTGTACGGGTGCGTGGCGTGCTTGTAGATGTCCTCGCGGGTGCCGGTCTCCACGATCTTGCCGAGATACATCACGGCGACCCGGTCGGAGATGTGCCGCACCACGGACAGGTCGTGCGCCACGAACAGGTAGGCGAGCCCGCGCTGCTCCTGCAACTCCTCGAGCAGGTTCACCACGCCTGCCTGCACCGAGACGTCCAGCGCGGACACCGGCTCGTCAAGCACGATCAGCTTCGGCCGCAGCGCCAACGCCCTCGCGATGCCGATCCGCTGCCGCTGACCGCCGGAGAACTCGTGCGGGTAGCGGTTGCGGTGCTCGGGGTTCAGCCCCACCAGCTCCATCAGCTCGTTCACTTGCTGCTGCACCGTTCCGGTCGCTCCGCCCGCGGTAGCGCCGTGGATCTGCAACGGCTCCGAGATGATGTCGTTGACCGGCCACTTCGGATTCAGCGAGGCGTACGGGTCCTGGAACACGATCTGCATGTCCCGGCGAATCGGCCGGAGCTCCGTTGCCCTGAGCGTGGTCAGCTCTCGGCCCTTGAATCGCACCGAACCGGAGGTCGGCTTCTGCAGCTGCAGGATCGCGCGCCCGGTGGTGGATTTACCGCATCCCGATTCACCGACCAGCCCGAGCGTTTCCCCTTGGCCGATCTGGAGGCTGATGCCGGAGACGGCCTGCACGGTGCCCACGGTGCGCGGGATGATCCCGCCGCCCCGAACCGGGAACTCCTTGACCAGATCTCGTACCTCGAGCAGCGGCGCCTGCGCCTGCCCGGTTTCCTGCTGCTCCTCCATCGCCGCGGTGCTCATTGCCTCCCGGTCCCCTCGGTCGTGCCCTGCCCCGCGTGCTCGCTCATCGAGGCGATGTGTTCGGCTTCGGCCAGCTCGGGGTTCTCCGCGAGCAGCACGGCCGGATCCTCGACGATGCCGAGCTGCTGACTGATGAACACCTCCTGCGGCTTGGAGACCTCGAGCAACTCCCGCCACCGGATGCACCGCGCGGTATGCCCGGCGCTGTCGGTCTCGGCCAGCTCCGGCTCGGCTTCGTGGCAGTCGTCGATCACCAGCGGGCAGCGCGGCGAGAACGAGCACCCGGCCGGCAGGTGCATCAGCGAGGGTGGCGCGCCGGTGATCGGGGTCAGCCGGGTGCCGAGCAGGTTCGGGTTCGGCACCGAGCCGAGCAACCCCATGGTGTAGGGCATCCGGGGCTCATCGAAGACCTGGTCCACGCCACCCGATTCGACCACGGTGCCGCCGTACATCACCTGCACACGGTCCACCATGCCGGCAACCACACCGAGATCGTGCGTGATCATGATGACCGCCGCGGCCGTCTCGTCCCTGATCCGCAGCAAGGTTTCCAGGATCTGCGCCTGCACCGTGACATCGAGCGCGGTGGTCGGCTCGTCCGCGATGATCAGCTGCGGATCGTTGATGATCGACATCGCGATGATCGCGCGCTGCCGCATCCCGCCGGAGAACTCGTGCGGGTACTGCCTCGCGCGCCGATCCGGCTGCGGGATGCCGACCAGCTCGAGCGATTCGACCGCCTTGGCCCACGCCGCCTTCTTGCTCACCGAGTGATGCGCGCGGTAGGCCTCGGAGAGCTGCCAGCCGATGGTGAAAACCGGGTTCAACGAGGTCATCGGATCCTGGAAGATCATCGCGATCTCGTTGTTCCGGTAATGCTGCATCTGCCGGTACGACAAGTTGGCCAGCTCGTCGCCCGCGTAGTTGATCGACCCGGTGACCTTCGCGGTTCTCGGCAACAGCCCCATGATCGCCATCGAGGAGACCGACTTGCCCGAGCCGGATTCCCCAACCACGCCAAGCACTTCGCCGCGCCGCAACGAGAACGACACCCCACGCACCGCGCCCACCACCCCGTCTTCGGTGGGGAAGTCAACGCACAGATCCTCGACGTTCAGCAACGTCTCCGCCCTCTCGGCTGCCCCGGTCATCACGCACGCACCTTCGTCTGTCGCGGGTCGAACGCGTCCCGCAGCCCGTCCCCGATGAAGTTGATGGTCAGCGAGATCAGCACGATCACCACGAACGGCCCGAAGAACAGCCACGGCCGGGTGCTCAGCTGCGTGTAGTTCTCCTGGATGATCACGCCGAGCGAGGTGTCCGGCGGCTGTACCCCGAGCCCGAGGAAGGACAGCGCGGCCTCCACGAGCACCGCCTGGGCCACCGCAAGCGTGGCGTTCACCGTGATGCTGCCGATCATGTTCGGCACCAGATGCTTGAAAATCACCCGCGGCGTGCCGGCCCCGCACGCCCTGGCGGCCTCGATGAACTCGCGCTCGGCGAGCGAGAGCGTCTCGCCGCGGGTGATACGGGCGATCTGCATCCAGAAGAACAGCGCCATGATGATCGCGACCACCCACCACGAGCCGCTCGCCGCCCTGATCAGCACCGCGGCCACCGCGATCTGCGGGATGATGAGCAGCAGATCGGCGAACCGCATCACCAGCGCGTCGGTGAAACCCCGGAGGTATCCGGCGAGCGCGCCGAGCACCACGCCGATCACCGTGGCACCGACCGCCACGGTGAACGCGATCAGCAGGGACAGCTGGGTGCCGCGCAGCAGCTGGGCCACCATGTCGTGGCCGATCTGGTCGGTGCCGAGCGGATGGTCCCCGCTCGGCGGCAGGTACCCGCCCGCATCCGTGTCGCCATAGCTGTACGACCAGAACACCGGCATGACAAGGGCAAGCAGCAGGATGAGCAGCAGCACTCCCGCACTGATCATGGCCAACCGGTGCTGCAGGAAGCGGCGCAGCACGATCTGGCGTTGGGTACGCGCCTTGACCGTGTCGAACTCGTGGCGCTGGCTCGGATCGCCCCCGGCACCACGGTGCGCCGCCTCGGTGGCTTCGACCGTCAGCTGGGTGGGAGGTGGGTTCAGTCCGGGGTCAACCAATTCGAATCCTCGGGTCCAGGAAGCCGTACACCAGGTCGGCTATCAGGTTGAACAACACCACCAGTGTCGCGACGATCACCAGCCAGCCCATCAGCATGTTCGGGTCGTACTGGCGGACCGAGCGCACCAGCAACTCGCCCATGCCTTTCCAGCCGAACACCGTCTCGGTGACGATCGCGCCGGCGAAGATCGCGCCGAAGTTCACCGCGAACAGCGTGGTCACCGGGATCAACGCGTTCCGGTAGGCGTGCCGGAAAACCACCCTGCTCGACGAAAGTCCCTTCGCCCGCGCGGTGCGCACGTAGTCGGAGTGCAGCGTCTCCAGCATCGACGAGCGCTGGAACCTGCTGTACGCGGCGAAACTGATCAGCATGATGGCCAGGGTCGGCAGTAAGAACGCGCCGGTGTAATCGGAGATGATCTCTCCGAGACTCCCGCTGAACCCGCCGTCCGGTGGGCCGGCGGTGGTCAGCCACCGGTCCATCCCGATATCCACAAGGAAGTTGTTGAACTGGATGCCGTAGGTCTTCAGCACGATGGCCACGCAGAAGATCGGCATCGAGAACATCAGGAACGCCGCGGTTGTCGCGACGTAGTCGAAGATCGAGTACTGCCGAACGGCGGCAAGCACGCCGATGGCCATTCCGAGCACGATGGCGAGCAGCTCGGCACCGATCACCAGCCGGAAGGTCGTCCAGAACGCGTTGGTGACCACGGTGAACACGTCGGCCCTTGCCTGCCCGAGCGCGACGCTGAAGCCCCAGTCCCCTTGCAGGAAGCCGCCCAGCCAGTCGAAATAGCGGACCACGATGGGCTTGTCAAGGCCGAGCGAAGCCGACGCGGCCCGGATGGTCTCCTCGGTGACGCCGGGCTGCTGGCGCAGCGTGCCGAGCGGGTCACCGGAAAGCGCGACCATCACGAACACGAGAAACGTGCCGATCAGCAGAATCGGTACCGAGATCAGCAATCGGCGAATGGCGTAGCGAATCACGTACTACTCCTCATTGGGCCCGGCGGCCTGGTGGTTCGACCTATCCGGTTTTCAACCGTGGCGAGGGTATGCCCGGTCCCCAACATCGGTCCGTAACCGGGCTGGGGCTGCTGAGCTGGTGGCTCCGCCCCAGCCCGCACGGACTTCGTTATCCCCGCACGGCCTGTTCCGGGCACCGTAGCGCCCGAACACAGACCGAGTGCTCGTGGGTCGTTAATTTCCCACCGAAGGGTAACGACCCACGAGCCGCGGCTGGTGCTTACTCGGTTCTCTCCCATTCGCCCGCGTTCCACAGGGATCCGTAGTAGGACTGGAAGAACACCCTGTCGACGCCCTGGAACGCCCACATGCTGGGCATCTGGAACAGCGGCAACGTGTAGTAGTTCTCCGCCAGCGCTTTGTCCGCCTGCTGGTAGTGCGGCAGAGCGTCTTCCTCGCTGGTCTGCGTGGTCGCCTTCTTGAACGCCTGGTCCACCTTCGGATCGGAGAACTGGCTCCAGTTCTGCCCGCCGCCGGTCGAGTAGATCGACCGCTGGCTGGCCTTGAACGGCTCCTGCGACCACGCGAACAGCGCCACGTCGTAGTCACCCTCACTCACCCTGGCGTCCAGGAAGTTCGGGTCCATGTCGTCGCTGATCTTCATGCCGGCGTCCTTGCACTGGTCCATGATCAGCTCGGCGGTCTGCTTACGCCGCGGGATGTCCGTGTGGCTGATCCGGAACTGCAGCTTCTTGCCATCCTTGGCGTAGACGCCGTCGCCGCCCTTCTTCCAGCCGGCCTTCTCCAGGGTCTGGCTGGCCATCTTCGCGCCGTTCGGCACGTCGGCCTTGTCCGAGTAGTTGTCCTGGAAGCCCTGTTCACCACCGAAGAACACGATGCTGTTCAGCGACTTCGCGTCACCCTGAATCGGCTTGATCAGCTTGTCGACGATCTCCTGGCGGTCCACACACTGGAAGAACGCCTTGCGTACCGCGTCGTCCTTGAAGATCGGGTTCTTGTAGTTCATGTCCAGGTGCTCGAAGCTCAGCGACGGAACCGAACCGTAGGTCACGCCCTGCGCCTCGAGGCCCTTCAACCGCTCGGCCGCGTCGGCGTCCGGCTGCGTCGAGGAGACCACCTGCAGCTCCTGGTTCTCCAGGGCTTGCGCCTGCGCGGTCGGGTCGGGCAACGCCTTCAGCGTGATCTTCTCCGGCCCCGGCTTGTTGCCCTTCCACTGCGGGTTGCGCACCAGGGTGACCGACTCGTTCTGCTTCCAGCTGTCCAGCATGTACGGCCCGGAACCCGGCATCAGCTTCTTGTCGAAACCGTTCCACTTCTTGTTCCAGAAGTCGGCGACCTTCTTCAGCTGATCCTTCGGCGAGCTGGGCGTGACCTTGGTGATGTCCTTGATGCCGGTCTGCTGTTCGAGAATGTGCGCCGGCAGCACGTCGAGCGACACACCGAACATCGCCTTGTAGTCCACGTACGGCTCATCGAACTTGGCGACCACGGTGGTGTCGTTCGGGCAGCTGAGCTCGCTGACCTGCTCGTAGCCATTCGTCGCCGCGGGCACGAACCCGTCGTGCTTGCCGCTCTGGGAAAGCCACGCGAGGTGGAAGTCGTCGCAGTCCCAGGCCTCGCCGTCGGACCACTTCACCCCCGGCTTGATCTTCCAGGTGACTTCCTGCGGGTTCTCGTTGGTGATCTCCACCGACTCCATCACGTCCTTGTTCAGCAACACGTTGTTGTTGCCGTCCAAGGTGTACGCGCTGGTCAGCGTCCCGACCAGAGCGAAGGTGTTGTACGAGTTGTTCGCGTCGGCAGCCGAGTTGTTGTAGGCGGTAAACGGGTTGTCCGTCGACACCGTCACCTCGCCGCTTTCCGGGATGTTGGCCGGCAAGCTGTAGTTCTCGCCCTGCTGCCCCTTGGCGGTGGCCATGCTTTTGACATCGCCGCCGCCTTCGCCGCCGCCCCCACCGCCACACGCACTCACAACGAGTGCGACGCCGGCTGCGAGCGCGAACGCGGAGACTGTTTTGGATCTCCTCATCGGTTGTGCCCTCCTAGCACTTGGGCTTACGCCCAACCACGCAAATAGTGGCCGAAGCCTATGCCACGCCCTTCCCCAGCGGATGGCGTACTGCGGGAAAACTAAGAACCCCGGACGCCCTGGTCACCCATACCCAAGAGATCGTGACCAAAGGGTGACACGGAGTCGAACCATTCGAGTTAAGCGTTCACCTGGCAGAGCGTCGCCACTCGATCGCACCCTGAAACGGACCGGCCATCGGCGGGCCGGAATCGACCTCCGATACGTCCGGGCGGACCGCGAGCGTATCGGCCAGTTGGAACAACGGTATGGCCACCGATTGCCGCCAGATCTGCGGCTCCACCCTCGGCAGTACTTCGTCGAGCGGCAGACGTCCGGTTAACGCCGCGGTAATGGACGGCTGCAGCGCGGGGTCGCAGAAACCGGCTGAATTCGCCGGGGGCCTGGCACCGCTCGTCCCGTCCCCCGGTGCCGGGAGCGAGCGGCAGCCGAACTTGTCCGCGAGCAGGGTGGCCGGGTCCCCGCCGGCGGGTTGCGGCCCGACCACGATGTTGGCGCCAACGTTCTGCTCGTCGTCCTGCTCGGCGATCGGCTGGCTCGGCGTGTTCAGCAGGCCGCCGTACAGCTCGCGCGGCTCCGGCGTCCGCAGCCGCACCTGGACGCCTCCCGCGACGAGCTGCCGGCGCAACTCCTCCGCGATGCTCACGTACGGTTCGACGTCGGCAGGCGCGGCCAACACCAGGCGCAACGGCTGGTCGTCCGAATCCACCCAGCCCTCGGCGGTTCGCCGGTAACCCGCCTCGGCGAGCAGCCGCTCGGCGCGCGCCTCGTCGTGTTCGGCCGCGGGCGCGTCGCGCGGCATCGTTTGTCGGTAGCCGCGCGAGGACGGCGCGAGCACCTGGGAGTCGGCGCGCAGCTCGGCGCCGGGCCCGCCGGAGGCGCCCGCGGCGATCAACGCGTCCCGGTTGAGCATCGCGGCGAGGCCCGATCGCACCCGCTCGTCGGAGAGCACCGGCCCGACCGGGCGCAGCACCAGCCCGGCCACGGTCGGCTGTGGCACGTCGTGCGATTCGATGCCCCCGTTGAGCCTCGCGAGTTCACGCCTGCCGGCCGCATCGGTTCGCACCAGCGCGACCTGATCGTTGCCGCTGCGCAGCGCGTCGCTGATGCCGGCCTGATCCGATCGGCGCAGCACCAGCTGATCCACTTCGGCCGGCCGTTCCCAGTAGCGCTCGTTGCGTTCCAGCAGGATCTCGCCGCGTGCCGCGTCCTTGGTTTTGATCGCGAACGGGCCGCCGTACGCGGGGAAGGTGTCCCCGAGCGCGCCGGACCAGCCGCCCGGCGCGTCCTTGAGCAGGTGCGCGGGCAGCAGGTTGGAGAACAGCGTGCGCCACCCTGGATACGGCTCGGAGAAGGTGACTTCGACTTCCTTGCCGGCCTGGCGTGAGGTGATGTTGGAGATCAGCTGGTATCCGGACGGGTCGATGACGCCGGGGGAACTGCGCATCTGCTGCCACAGGTACACGAAGTCCTCGGCGGCGATCGGCACGCTGTCCGACCATGAGGCGTCGCCACGCAGCTGGTAGGTCACGGTGAACGGATCGGCCTTGGTGACCTCGGCCGACCGCATCAACGTGCTGTCCAGGGCGGGCGCGCCGTTCGGGCCCGGCCGGAACACCGAAGGCAGCAGCAGCTGGGAAAGCGCCGTGGTGATCGTGGACTGGTCGGCGAGATTGTGCGGGTTGTAGCCACCGGCCACGCTGCTCACCCCGACGGTGATCTGCCTTGCCGGCGCCGGCGGGGTGGACGAGGTGGCCGAGGTTGGCGAACTGACAAGCGGTGGCGGCGGCGTGTTTGTGCAGCCGGCCGCCAGCGCGAGGGTCAAGGCACTGCCGAGCAGCACGAGCCCGCGCGATCGCAGCCGTCCACCCCTTGTGCGCACGCTTTCAACCTCCGATTGGCACCCCCGTCGAGGTTCCCACACTTCACCGGAGGTGCCTGCGCCTGGTCGGGCTGATCGGGCTGATCGGGTCAGGCGTTGTCGCGGGCCTTGGCGCGGTTGCGGTCTTTCGCGCGCTGGTTGGCGTCCAGGTGGGTCTTGCGGATCCGCAGCGCCTCGGGGGTGACCTCGACGCACTCGTCGACCGAGCAGAACTCGAGCGCCTCCTCGAGGCCGAGCTTGCGTGGCCTGGCAAGCCGTTCCAGCTCCTCACCGGTGGACGAGCGCATGTTGGTGAGCTTCTTTTCCCGGCACACGTTGAGATCCAGGTCTTCGGCGCGCGGGTTCTCGCCGACCACCATGCCCTCGTAAACCGCGGCGCCGGGCTCGACGAAGAACGTGCCGCGCTCGGCGAGTTGCAGCATCGCGTAGCCGGTGACCGCGCCCGCCCGGTCGGCGACAAGGGAACCGCTGTTCCGGGTGCGGATCTCGCCCGCCCATGGGAAATATCCCTCGAACACGTGGTTGGCGATCCCGCTGCCACGCGTTTCGGTGAGGAAGTCGGTACGGAAACCGATCAGCCCTCGGGCCGGGATCACGTAGTCCAGCTTGATCCGCCCGGTACCGTGCCCCGTCATCTGTTCCATCCGCCCCTTGCGCGCGGCGAGCAACTGGGTGATCGCGCCAAGGTGTTCCTCGGGCGCGTCAATGGACAGCCGTTCGAACGGCTCGCACAGCGTGCCGTCGATCAGCTTGGTGACCACCTGGGGCTTGCCGACGGTGAGCTCGAAGCCCTCCCGTCGCATGGTTTCCACCAGCACGGCGAGCGCGAGCTCGCCACGTCCCTGCACTTCCCAGGTGTCCGGCCGTTCGGTTGGCAGCACGCGCACGCTGACGTTGCCGACGAGTTCGGCGTCCAGCCGGGCCTTCAGCAGCCGCGCGGTGAGTTTGGTGCCCCCGCCGCGCCCGGCAAGCGGCGAGGTGTTCACGCCGAACGTCATGGAGATCGCCGGCTCGTCCACGGTGATCCGCGGCAGCGGCATGGGATCCTCCGGATCGGCGAGCGTGTCGCCGATCGTGATGTCCGGGATCCCCGCGATCGCAACCAGATCGCCCGCGCTCGCCCGCTCAGCGGGTACCCGGTTCAGCGCCTCGGTGACAAGCAGCTCGGTGAGCCGCACGGGTTGCGTGTTGCCGTCCTGGCGGCACCACGCCACGGTCTGCCCCTTGCGCAGCGTGCCGGCGTGGATCCGGCACAGCGCGATCCGGCCGAGATAGCTGGACGCGTCCAGGTTGGTGACCAGCGCGCGCAGCGGGGCCTCGTCGTCTCCCTCCGGCGCGGGCACGTGGGTGAGCAACGTGTCGAACAGCGGGTCGAGATTGTCGGAATCCGGCTGCGCGCCGTCGGCCGGCTCGGTCAGGCTCGCCCGGCCGTCCCGCGCGGCCGCGTACACCACGGGTAGCTCGAGAACCGCGTCGAGGTCATCCAGATCGAGGTCTGAGGCCAGATCCAGCAGCAGGTCGTGGGTTTCCGAGACCACCTCGGCGATCCGGGCATCCGCGCGATCGACCTTGTTCACCACCAGCACCACGGGTAGCCCGGCTGCCAGCGCCTTCTTCAGCACGAACCGGGTTTGCGGTAGCGGTCCCTCACTGGCGTCCACCAGCAGCAGCACGCCGTCCACCATGGATAGCCCGCGCTCCACCTCGCCGCCGAAGTCGGCGTGGCCCGGCGTGTCGATCACGTTGATCACCACGTCGCCGTCCGGTGTGTGCCGGCGCACCGCGGTGTTCTTGGCCAGGATGGTGATGCCCTTTTCCCGCTCGAGGTCGCCGGAGTCCATGATCCGGTCGACGGGTTCGGTGCGGGCCGAGAACGCCCCCGACTGCCGTAGCATGGCGTCGACCAGGGTGGTTTTGCCGTGGTCGACGTGCGCGACGATGGCCACGTTGCGCAGGTCGGTCCTGGTCTTGGTGGCCGGGGCGGTGGATGCAGGCACGCGAGTGCTCCCTGGATTGTTCTACCGTGAGGTGATTCGCGCCGATGATTTCCCAGCGCAGCAATATCTCGAGGATACCTGGCGAGGGTGGGTGAGCAGGGTCACGCCTTACCTTAGGTGAGGCTAGCCTACCGTCAGGGGTAATGGGCAAGAAGAAGGCACGCACCGAAGCGCAGCAGCACGTTCGCAAGCTGATCAAGGCCGGCAAGGTGAAGAAGAAGTGCTGCCGGTCCACGCCGCGCTGCAAACGCTGCCCGGTGCGCGCGCTGAAGAAGGCCCAAGCCAAGTAGCGCTCAGGCCGGCTCGTGAGCGACGGCTTCGTTGAACTCGATCAGTTCGTGGGCTGTGCGGGTCGCTTCGAACGCGACGACGTTGTAGTGCACGAGTTCCCGCAACGCGAACGGGTCCGTGGCGAGTATCGCGTCGAGCTTCCCGCGCGGCATGGGACGCGTGATGATCACGTCCCCGGTGCGTTGATACTGGCGGCCAGAAGCGAGGAACAGACCGGCCTCGTACTGCTTGGCTAGCCACTCGGCATGGTCAGGCAGTGCGTAGTCGACCTCCTCCACCGGCGCGGTATAGGTGATCAGGACGACATACATACCCTTGAAGGTAGCCCTCGTCCCCACCTCGTGACGACGGTCCTCTTGCAGTAATATCAAGGCGATGGATCAGTTGATGCACAGCCGTAACCTGAACTGGTGGCCGCCGATCGGCGGCCGCGACGCTGTGCGCTGAGCAGCGCGAAACTTCAGGCCGCCCCGCATGGGCGGCTTTTTTTGTGTCCGTTCGAGGCGGGTCGGCCGGATCAAGGAGAGAGTGAATGACCCGTCTATCGGCCATTACCCCGTCGGGCCACGTGCAACTCGGCAACTACCTCGGGGCGATCCGGCAGTGGGCGTTGCACGGCGGGCCCGGCGATCTGTACTTCGTGTCGGACTTGCACGCGATGACCACGCCGCACAACCCTTCCCGGTTACGGTCGCTGGCCAGGGAGCAACTCGCGATAGTGATCGCGGCGGGCGTGCCGCCGGAATCGGTGTTCGTGCAGTCCGATCTGGTTCGCGAACTCGGGGCACTGACCTGGTTGCTCGAGTGCACGTGCAGCTACGACGAAGCCTCGCGAATGACGCAGTTCAAGGAGAAGTCCGATGGCCGCGCCGGGGTACGGCTCAGCCTGCTGACCTATCCGGCATTGATGGCGGCGGACATCCTGTCCCAGGGCGCGGCCGAGGTACCGGTCGGCGCGGACCAGGCCCAGCATGTGGAGCTGGCTCGAACGCTCGCCAGGCGATTCAACGGGGTGTACGGCGAGATCTTCGTGGTGCCAGATGCGGTGTTGCCGCCATCCGGTGCGCGGATCCGCGATCTCTGCGACCCGACGCGCAAGATGGCCAAGTCCACACAGAACTCGGCCGGCGTCGTGTTCGTGCTGGATCCGCCGGATCTCGTGCGGCGCAAGATAAAGCGCGCAGTCACCGACAATATGTCCACAGTGGAGTATAGGCCGGCCGAGCGTACTGGTGTGGCGAACCTGCTGGAAATCCTGGCCGGCTGTGAAGGGTCAGAACCCGAACATGCCGGGGAATCCATGCGTTCCTACGCCGAACTGAAAGATGCGGTGGCAGAAGCCGTCATCGAGACGCTCCGGCCGATCAGGGAGCGCGCCGAGCAGCTACTGTCCGATGTAGACGAGCTGCGGCTGGTGCGGGAGGGAGGGGCGGAGCGAGCGCGGCAGCGGTGCGCGTACCGGCTGGACGCCGCGCTGCGGCTGGCAGGTGCCTCGTGAGTCAGCTGAACGCGCGCCAGGCGACCTGAACCCGCGCACCGCCGTCCGGAGATTCGGTCAGCGCCACCCGACCGCCCCGCCGCCGCACCACCTCGGCGACCAGCGCCAGCCCCAGGCCCGAGCCGCCCGAGGTGCGCGCCCGATCGTCGGCGACCCGGTAGAACCGGTCGAACACGCGCTGCCGGTGCTCAGCCGGCACGCCAGGCCCGTCGTCGTCCACCACCAGCCGGACCCACGCACCCGCGGAGAGCACCGAGACGACGACCTGCGCGCGGGCGTACCGCGCGGCGTTGCGCAGCAGGTTGTCCAGCACCAGCTCGACCTCGGCATGCGAGGCGCGCGCCCAGCATTCGGTCCCTGGCCCGGCGATCCGCACGGCCGGTGCACCCGGCGGCATCCGGTCGATGGCGGAACGCGCCTGGGTGACCAGCTCGACGGGTTCGGCCGCGGGCAGCTCGCCGGCATCCGAGCGGGCCAGTGCCAGCAACCCGTCCAGCAGCGCGGAGAGCCGTTCCGACTCGCCGAGCACCTCTTCGAGCACCTCGTGGGACAGCTCGGGATCCGGGTTGGCCACCGCCACCTCGGACTGCACCCGGATCGAGGTCACCGGGGACCGCAGCTCGTGCGCGGCGTCCCCGGTGAACCGGCGCAACCGCGCGCTGGCCTCGTCCCTGCGCACCAGCAACGCGTTCAACGCACCCGCCAGCGAGCGCAACTCGTCGTGCGCCTGCGGAAGCGGCAATCGCTCGCCGGCCGGCAGCCGCCCTGCCGCCCGCCGCATCCGCTCGACCGGCCGTAACGTTGAGCGCACCGCCAGCCAGGTGGCCAGCCCGGCGATCGCCGCACCGGCCACCGCGCTGCCGAGCAACCAGCGCAGCGCGGCGCCTTGCGCCGCCTGATGTCCGAGCAGGCCGGCGCCCACGACAACCAGCCGTTGCGAACCGTCCGGGGCGGTCGCCACGGTGCCGAGCCACCGATCCGGCGGGCCGCCGTCTCGCAGCACCGGCGAGCCTGCCTTCAGCGTATCGATGTCCTCCGGCCCCAGCGGCGCGGCCGGACCGCCGTCAACCGGCGCGCCGGCGGTGTCAAGCACCCGCACTTGAATGTCCATATGGGACGGTGGCTGCTGCCCCTCGCTGACCCGCGCGGCCGCGGCGTGCAGGACGCGGGACAGTTCCGCGTCCGCGGAATCCACCAGCAGTGGCGCGAGCAGCCGCCCGGCGAGGTATGCCAAGCCGAGCAGCGCGAGCAGCGTGACGGTGGTGGCGATGGCGGTGATCCGGAACGGCAGGGTGCGGCGTAGCCACCAGCGGCGCGACGCGGCGAATATCAACGTCGGCCCACGCCCTGAACCGTCTCGTCGAGAGCGTCGTCCGACGCGAGGTAACCGTGCCCGCGCACGGTGCGCACCAGCGAGCCGGCACCGACCGCGACCAGCTTGCGGCGCAGGTAGCCGACGTACACCTCGACGACGTTGCGGGTGGCGGCCTGCTCGTCACCCCACACCGCCCGCAGCAGGTCGTCCTTGGTGACCACCGTGCCGGCCCTGCCGACCAGCACGTCCAGCACCGCGTACTCGCGCGGGCTGAGCGGTACCGGCTCGTCACCGAACCACACCTCGCGGCTGGCGCGGTCCACCCGCAGGTCCCCGAGCCGCAGCCGCCCCTTACCGCCGTCCCCCTCGGCCCTGCGCAGCACCGCCCGCAACTGCGCGACCAGCACCACGAAGGAGAACGGTTTCACCAGGTACCCGTCCGCGCCGAGGTCAAGGCCGTCCGCCTGGTCGATCTCGCCGTCCTTCGCGGACACCAGCAGCACCGGGGTGCGCACCCCCTCGGCGCGCAACCTCTCCAGCACGCGATACCCGGAAAGCCCGGGCAGCATGATGTCCAGTAGCAGGGCATCGAACGAGCCGGTGAGCGCGAGCCGCAGCGCGCTGGGGCCGTCCGCGGCGGTGACCACGTCCATCCCTTCCGCGTGCAGCCCACGCCCCAGCGCCTTGCGCACACCCAACTCGTCGTCAACCACGAGCACTCGAGGCTTCACGAGACAAGCATGCCCCTTCGGACGGCCTTCGCGCGCGGGTTCTCAGGCCACTCTCAGCAAACCACCCGGTCGCGGGCCGGGTAGGCCGCATCTCAGCTTCATCTCAGCGTGCTGGTTGCAGGCTCTGTGTTACGAGAAGATGTCCACTGGGGCATCGAGAAATCAGGGAGAGGGATATGCACTCCAGGAAGAAGGCGCTGCTCGCCGCGACGGCCGGAACCGCGGCCGGGGTGGTCGGGCTGGGGCTGATCGCGATGCCCGCGGGGGCGGGAAGCGCGCCGCGGCTGCCGGACATCAGCGCGGAGAAGCTGACCGAATCGGTGCTCACCGCGGACACCCCCGCGATGGCCGGCACGATCTCGGTGGATAACAACCTCGGACTCCCGGCGATCCCGGGTGCCGCCGGTGGGGGCGACCTGCTGAACATCGACTCGGCACGGGTGCACACCGACGGCAAGGACGGCAAGCGGGTATCTATCGAGAAGGGCTCGGACGAGCAGACGGTGATCAGCAATGCCCGCACCACGTGGATCTGGGATTCGGAGAAGCGGGAGGCGACCAAGATCCCGGCTGGCGGCCGTGACGTACACCGGCAGGCACCGGCGCATGCGCAGCGTCAGCTGGACGATCCGACGGCCGCGGCACGCCAGCTCGTCGAGAAGATGCACGAAAGCAGCACGGTGCGTGTGGACGGCACCGCGCGAGTCGCGGACCGTCCCGCCTACGAGCTGGTGCTGACCCCGAAGCCGACCGAGCGCACCCTGCTGCGCGAGGTCCGGGTAGCGGTGGATTCGGAAACCCGGCTGCCGCTGCGGTTCACCGCGCTCACCAACGGCACGAGCGAACCGGCGCTGCGGATCGAGTTCACCGAGGTCAGCGTCGGCGCTCAGCCGGCCGAACTGTTCCGATTCACCCCGCCAGAAGGCGCCAAGGTGAACGAAGAGCGCGCCGAAGCGCCGAAGAGGCCGAAGCACGCGAAGCCTGCAGACCGCGATCTGACCGTGGTCGGGGACGGCTGGGACAGCGTCGTGGTGGCGCGCAGCGGGCAGGGGATCGACGAGATCGCCAAGGCCGCCGGCGCTGGCAACGGCAGGCAGGGCACGGACCCCAGGGCGATGCTCGACCGGCTCGGCAAGAAGGTGAGCGGTCCGTTCGGTACTGGCTGGGTGGTCAGCGCCAACGTCGGCAACGTTCTGATCACCGAGGACGGTCGGCTGGCCGCCGGTGCGGTGCCGGAGCAGGTGCTGACCGAGGCGTTGGGGAAGACCAAGTGACGATCTCGACGCACACCGCGCCCGCTGTGGGCGGCCCTACCGGGTCGTCCATAGCGGACGCTCCGCTCGCCGCGCGGACCAGGGGGCTGCGCAAGGTGTACCGGAACACGGTCGCGGTCGACCACGTGGATCTGGACGTGCCGGAGGGCGCGGTGCTCGGCATGCTCGGGCCGAACGGCTCCGGCAAGACGACCACGATCCGGATGCTGCTCGGTCTGGTGAGCCCGACCGCGGGGACCGCATCGCTGCTCGGCCAGGAGATGCCGGGCGGCGCGGCGCGGGCGCTGCCGCGTGTCGGGGCGCTCGTCGAGGGCCCCGGCTTTCACCCGTTCCTTTCCGGTAGGGAGAACCTGCGCCGGAGCGCGGCCGCCGAGCCGTTGCTCACGGCCGGGCAGATCTCCGGCGCCGTCGAGGACGCACTGCAGCGGGTCTCGTTGGCTGAGGCCGCGGACCGGAAGTACCGCGGCTACTCGCTCGGCATGAAGCAGCGGCTGGGGCTGGCCTCGGCGTTGCTGGTGCCGCGCGAGCTCGTGGTGCTCGACGAGCCGACCAACGGGCTGGACCCGGCCGGCACCCGCGAGGTTCGCAAGGTGATCGCGGAGCTGCACGGCGCGGGCAGCACGGTGCTGGTTTCCTCGCACCTGCTGGCCGAGGTGGAGGCGACCTGCACGCACGTCGCCGTGCTGCACCAGGGCACCGTGGTCGCGCAGGGCGAGCTCGCGGACCTGCTCGAAGCCGGCAATCCGACCCTTCTGGTGTCCACACCGGACGCCGAGCAGTCGGTGGAATCGTTGCGGGACAACCGGATTCCCGCTCAGTTGGCGCCCGGCGGGGTGCGGGTGGATCTCAGCGCGGTCAGCCAGCCCGAGGTGTTGCGAACTCTGGTGCGGGCGGGAATCGACGTGTACGAAGCCCGCAGGGAGCGAACCGGGCTGGAGGAATTGTTCGCCCGGCTCACCGAGAACGGCCTTAACGACACCGAAGCCGCGGATGAACCGGAGATCGCGGACGACGTCTGGCTCGACCGGTTGGATGCCGGCCAGGCCGCGAAGCAGGAGGCACGATGACCGCGACCACTGCGGAAACGCCTACACCGGTGGCGTCGGCCGCGCGGCGGGCACCGCTGATCCGCCTGTTGCGCGCCGAGCTGCGCTGGGTGTTCCGCCGACCGCGCACCCTGGTCGTGCTCGGTCTCCTCGCGCTGATCCCGATTTCGGTTGGGATCAGCGCCGCGATCGCGGACAGTTCCGCGGGCGCGGCTGAGGGGCCGCCGCTGTTTTCCATGATGGCCGGCAACGGCCTCGCGCTGTCGGTCGGCACGCTGGCCATCACGATCATGTTGTTGCTGCCGCTTGTGACGGCGATGTCCTCGGCGGACGCGATCGCGGGCGAATCGGCGCACGGCACGCTGCGTGGGCTGCTCGTCGCGCCGGTCGGCCGGATTCGGCTGCTCGGCGTCAAGGCGTTCGGGGTGGCGTGCGTCGCACTGTGCGCCGTGCTCGTCATCGCGGTCACCGGGTTCCTCACCGGGCTGGTGATGTCCGGGCCGGATGGTTTGTTCACGATTTCCGGCACGACTCTTTCGATCGGTGCGGCGCTCGGGAAGCTGGCCGTCGCGGTCGGCTGGGTAGCCGTGCAGCTGTGGGCTGTCGGTGCGGTGGCACTGGCGATTTCCGCGTACACCGAACATCCGATGCTGGTGGTCGTCGGGGTGCTCGCAGGCGACATCCTGTTCGCCGTGCTGGGCGGGCTATCCGCGCTCTCGTGGCTGCACCCGTTCCTGATCACCGAGTCGTGGAGCGCGCTGCCGGACGTGTTACGTGACCCGATGCCGACCGAGGCGTTGACCGAGGGCACGCTGCGGGCCGCCTGCTACATCATCATCGGGCTGTCCCTCGCCGGAGCCCGCATGTTGACCAAGGACGGCTGACGCTAGCGGTACGTGGTCAGCACGGCGGCGCCGTCCGGGTCAAGCCGCAGGCGCACGGCGTCGCCGGCACGCGGCGCGCCCGCGATCCCGGACACCGCGTCAACGGTGTCCACCTCGCCCGCGGGCTCGTCCAGCCGTACGGTGAGCCGCACCCGATCCCGCCGGTGCACCCGGCCGGCCACCCGGCCACGCACCGGGCCGTCCGGCGCGGCTCGCAACGCCGCCGGCCGCAGTCCCACCCACGCACCGCCGGGCGGCGCGTCGGTGGGCACCTCGCCAACCGCGCAGCGGGCCGCCCCGCCCGCGACGGTGGCCGGCAGGATCACCGTGCAGCCGAGGAACCGCGCCACCCACTCGTCGGCTGGCGCGCGCCAGACGTCTTCCGGGGAACCGGTCTGCACGATCCGCCCTTCGCGCATGATCGCGATCCGGTCGGCAAGGGTGAACGCCTCGTCGTGGTCGTGCGTCACCACGATCGCGGTGCTGCCGGTCTTGCGGAGCAGCTCGGCGAGCTCGACGGCCAGCTGATCCCGCAGCGTGCGGTCCAGCGCGGTCAGCGGCTCGTCGAGCAACAGCAGCCGTGGATGCGGTGCCAGCGCCCTGGCCAGTGCGACCCGCTGCTGCTCCCCGCCGGACAGCTCGGTGACCTTGCGATCGCCGTGCCCTGACAACCCGACCAGCTCGAGTAGCTCGTCGACCCGGCTGGCCCGCTCGGTCGGGCGGACGCCGGCCATCCGCAGCCCGAAAGCGATGTTGCCGGCCACGTCCCGGTGCGGAAACAGCTGCCCATCCTGGAACACCAGCCCGAAGCCGCGCCGGTGCACAGGTGCCTTCGCCAGGTCCGCACCGTCCCAGCACACCCGGCCGGCCCCGCCAGGCTCCAGCCCGGCCACCGCGCGCAGCAACGTCGACTTGCCGCAGCCGGATGGGCCGAGCAACGCGAGCACTTCTCCGTCCGGCAGGCGCAGGTCCACACCGGCCACCGCGGTCAGCGAGCCGTAGCGCACGGTCAGGCCGAACGTTTCCAGCACTAGAACTCCCCCAATCCCGGGGTCCGCAGCCGATCGACCACGGTCACCACCGCCGCCGTCAGCAGCATCAGAAGCGCGCAAACCGCGTACGCGAGCTGGTTGTTCAGCTCGCCGGGGCGCGCGAGCAGCTCGGCAACGGCCACCGGCAGGGTGGGCGCCTCCGGCCGGGCCAGGAAGCTGGTGGCACCGAACTCGCCGAGTGCCACCACGTAACCGAACCCGGCCGCGGCAAGGAAGGCCCGCCAGGCCAGTGCCAGGTCCACCTCTCGCCAGACCCGAACGGGGCCGGCGCCGAGGGTGGCGGCGGCCTGCCGCAGCCGCTCGTCGACCGAACGCAGCACCGGCAGCACGATCCGCACGATCAGCGGGGTCACCACAAGCGCTTGCGCGAACGGGACCAGCAGCGGCGAGGTGCGCAGGTCGCCGGGTAGCGCGTGCAGGGTCACCAGGTAGCCGAAGCCCACGGTCACGGCGGACACCCCGAGCGGCAGCATCAGCGCGGCGTCCAGGGTCTCGGCGACCGGGCGGGCGATCGCGCCCCGGCGCAGCCCGACAAGGACGACGGAGGCCAGCGTTCCGACGATCATCGCGAGCACGGTGGCATCTCCGGCGGTGCGCAGCGAGTTCAGCGCCGCGTCCAGCCCGGAGACCTGCAATGTCCCGTCGGCGCCGCGGGTCAGCAGCGCACGGTAGCCGGCCAGCCCCCAGCCGTCCGCGGTGGAAACCGACCGGCCGAGCAGCGCCACGATCGGCGTGAGCAGCAGGGTCAGCACGCCGAACGCGGCGGCGAGCACCCACCACTCGCCGCCGGCCGGGCGGCGCGCCGTTTCGGTCCGGGAGCGCAGCCGTAGCGCGGTCTCCCTGCGTCGCCTGCCAGCCGCGCCGGCGGCCAGCGCAGCCAGCACCGCGGCCAGCTGCAGCAAGGACATCGCCGCGGCGCCAGGAAGGTCCAGCAGTTCGGTGGTGCGCAGGTAGATCTCGGTCTCCAGGGTGCGGTACCGCGCCCCGCCCAGGATCAGCACCACCCCGAAACTGGTTGAGCAGAACAGGAACACCACCGCCGCGGCCGACGAGATCGCCGGCAGCAGCGCGGGCAACTGCACCGAGGTGAACGCCCGCCAGCGGGATGCTCCGAGGCTGCGCGCCGCGTCCTCAGCCCTGCGATCAAGGTGTGCCCACAGCCCGCCGACGGTGCGCGCCACCACCGCGACGTTGAAGAACGCGTTCGCCAGCACGATCGCGCCCACCTGGGCGTCCGGCAGCAACACCCGAAAAGCCAGTCCAACGACCACGGTCGGCAGCACGAACGGCACCAGCACCAGGGTCCGCACCACGCCGAGGCCCGGCAGCCGGCAGCGCGCCAGCAGGAACGCCACCGGCAGGCCGGCAAGCAGAGCGAGCGCGGTGGAAGCCAGTGCCTGCCCAACGGTGAACCCGGCGATCCGCCACACCTCGCCGGTGCCAAGGGTGCGGAGCACGGCGCCCTCGCCGAACCCGAGCCCGATGATGGCCACGACCGGCCAGGCGAAGAAGATCGCCAGGAACGCGACCGGCAGCAGGGCAAGGGCGACCAGCCCCCATCCCGCTCGGCCGCGCGAGCTCAGCCCCGGACCAGCCCACGCCATTGCGCCACCCACCGCTCACGGTTCGCCTGCACGACGCCGGGCGGCAGGGAGTCCGGCCGGTCCGGCAACGGCGCCACCTTCGACCATGTCTCGGGCACCTGGACACCGTGGCGCGTCGGGTAGACGTACATCGAATCCGGCACGCTCGCCTGGAAGCGCTCGGACAGCAGGAAGTCCACGACCTTGCGCGCGCCGTCCCGGTTCTTCGCGCCGGCGAGTACCCCGGCGTACTCCACCTGCCGGTAGCAGGTGTCCGGCAGCGCCTTCGTCGTGGCGGCGCCGTCCTCGCCGACCTCGGCAGCCGGAGATGAGGCGTAGGAGACCACGATCGGCCGTGGGCCGTTGCCCGACGAGCCGGAGAAGTCCTGGCCGTAGGCCTCTTCCCAGCCGCTGACCACCTTGACGCCGTTCGCCTTGAGCTTGGCCCAGTAGCCGCTCCAGCCCTGCTGGCCGTACTCGGCGACGGTGCCGAGCAGGAAGGCGAGGCCAGGCGAGGAGGTCGCCGCATCCTGCACCACGAGCTGGTTCCGGTAGCGAGGCTTGGTGAGGTCGGCGTAGCTGGACGGTTCGGGGATGCCGCGTGCGGCGAACCAGCGGGTGTCGATGTTGACGCACACGTCACCGATGTCGATCGCGGTCATCCGGTTCCGGTTGTCCACCGCGTAGCGCTGCGGCCCGCTGCGGGCTTGCGGGCTGGCGTACGGCTGGAAGATGTTCTCGTTCAGCGCCCTCGAGGCGAACGTGGAGTCCACGCCGTAGGCGACGTCGCCGATCGGGTTGTCCTTGGTGAGCACCAGCTTGTTGGTGAGCGCGCCGGCATCGCCGCTTTTCTGCACCTTGATCCGGATGCCGGATTCGCGTTGGAAGGAGTCGAGCAGGCGTCGCGGCGCCGCGAACGAGTCGTGCGTGACGAGGGTGACCGTGCGGGCGCTCTCGCCTCCGCCCTCGTTCCCGTTCCCGTTTTCGCCGAGCAGGGTGCACCCGGCGAGGGTGGTCGCTGCGATCAGGCTCGCGGCGACGGCGATGGTCGTGGCTCCTCGACGTGTCGGCAAGATTCCTCCTCGCGGGCAGCGGCCACGCGAGCAGGCGCCGACACACTCCCTGCGCCGGCATGACCCGGATCAGGTGCGAACGGTCGAGGGCTGCTCGCGCCCGGCCCTCGGGGCCGGACTGCCCTCCTCTCAGCCCGGCGCGTTACCGGGCTCCCGTGGAAGCGGTCCGAGTCTACGCGCACCGGTTCGCGCTGCTCCGGTGTGCACGTCATCATGTGGGCATGGCTGAGCTGTTGAACGAAGATCAGATAACCGAGGCGCTGAACAACCTGTCGCAATGGCATCAAGACGGTGCGCAGCTTGCTCGCACCGTGGAGATGGCGAGCTTCCCGCAGGCGATCCAGGCGGTGAACCGCATCGCGGAGATCGCCGAGCAGGAGAACCATCATCCGGACATCGACGTGCGGTGGCGGAAGCTGACGTTCTACTGCGCGACGCATTCGAAGGGCGGCATCACCGAGGCCGACGTGTCCATGGCGCGGGAAATCGACTCGGTGGTGGACGCGCTTCGCGGCTGACAAACAGTCCACTGTGGCCGGTGAGGCACTTCTGGTGACTAAGGACGTCCGACGATGGGTACCCGGGGCGTGTTGGTCGCAGCCAAACTGTGATCAAGGCGTTGGAAAAAACCGGCCGAATGACGCAACGAAATGGCCGCTCATGCGTATCTCTTAAGTGGGGGCGGCCAATCGGCCGCGTCCGGGAGAGAGATCGAGAAACAGAGGGTCGTTGATGGTTGCCGGGGCATCCACGGAAGTTTCGCGCCGTACGTCGTCGGGTCGTACGGGGCGCGCGTTCGCGTTCTACATCGCAGTGCTCGCCTTGCTCGCGGTGGCGCTGCTCGCGCTCGCGATGGATGAGCCTGATTCGGAGGGCCAGGCCGCCGGTACCGCGGGGCGTGCCGGGGCGAGCCAGGGCGAGCAAGCGAGCGAGAGTACGGACGTCACCGGGCGAGCGCTGATGGTTGGCGGGATCGCCGGCGCGGGCATGCTCGGCGCCGCGGGCGGGGTTATCTGGTACGCGGCGCGTAACCGGAGAACCGAGTAACGGATTTCCTCCGGCAGGTTTGTGGGGCAGTGAAGTGCCCCACAAACCTGCCTGCGCTGCTAATACTCATCAAGATCACCGCGTTCTCCCAAGTGAAGTCACCAACGACCATTTTGGAACGCTCATGAACTCGAAGGCCACCACCATCGCCGCCACCAACCCGCCCGCGTTCGGCTGGTACTCGACGCTGGCCGCGGCGATCGTGCTGCTGTCACTGGCTCTTCTCGGCATCCTCGCCTGAGTCCGTATCGCGTGCCGGTGCCGGTTCCCGGCGCCGAGCAGGACGGCAACGAACCGGCGTGAAGGTCCTCAAGGCGCCGCGTTGCGGCGCTGGCTTCGCCATCTGGCAATAGGTTCGCCATCTGGCAGGCGCGGTCACCCCGACGCTAGTTGGGTGTGGATGGTGTTTCGTCTGGGTTGTCGTTTGGGGTCGAGGATTTCGGGTGGCAGGAATTCGGGGTGTCCGTCGGGGGCCATCCGGATGTGCCAGTGGCTGTTGTGGATCAGGGCGTGGTGGGCTCGGCATAACAGGCACATGTTCCGCAACGTG
>WHSZ01000083.1 GCA_009379845.1 Pseudonocardiaceae bacterium
CAACGATGCCCGGCCGCCGCGGCCAGGCGCGAGCAGCTCGGACACCTCGGTCTCCAACGGCCGCATGCCGAGACGTCGGGCGATATCGAGCGCGGTGCCGAGTTCTCGCTCGGCCACTGCGAGGTCACCGGTACCGCGGCGGGACAGCAGCACGCGTCCGAGCTCGGCGCGGGTCAGCGCCTCGTATGGCGGCGAGCCCATTACCACACAACTGTCCAAAGAGGACATCAGGTGAGTCACGGCGGACCCGTGCTCGCCGAGCAGCGGGGCGAGCAAGAAACACAACGCCGCCCTCATCTGCCTCGCCCGACGCCGCTGCGACGTCCTGTTCGCCATACTCCGCGACAAGACTCTCTACCGAGAACCCACACCCCAGGCGGCTTGACAAGTTCCATAGGGACACCCCCCAGCGCCCCAGCGCCCGGCAGGACACCGCATGCGGGATGCCGTGCTCGGCCCTCTGAGCCGCGATCAGGGCGGCCAGGCTCACCGCCCCATCGCTTCCCTCACCCAGACGGCGGCCGAACGCTTGAGCACATCACGCTCCATCGCCAGCTCGGCATTTCCTTGCGCAGCCGGTTCAGCTCGTCGCGCTCAGCCTCCGTCAGCGCACCCTCGCCCTGCCGCTCCCGCCGATCCCGATTGACCCAGTAGCGCAGCGTGCCCACATTCAGCCCCAATTCCCGGGCCACCTCCGCGATCGGCTTACCCGTCTCCCGGACAATCCGGACCGCGCCCTCCCCGAACTCCTAATCAAACTTCCTGCGTTCCACCACCGGTCACTCCCTCAATAGCGATATCTCCACGATAAGAGGGGAAGCCCACCGCTGCAGACCGCATACAACGCGTTGAGCCGCAACAAGGATTGGTGAGTGGTTCAGCTGGCGCGGCGAGCTGATGCAGCGGGTGTGCTGAGTTCGGCTGCCACCGCGGCGGAGTCTAGGCTTGGCGCCATGCTCAGTCTGGGTTTTCCGGTGATCGGTGTGACCGATGTACCGCGTGCGGAGGCATTCTGGACGCGGGCACTGAACCTGGTGGCGACCGAGGAATGGCATGGTGACAACTGGCGGACGCTGAACCACGCGGACGGTCGCGGCCGGGCACTGGCGTTGATGCGCAGTGAGTCACCCGCCGAGCCGAAACCGAGGCTGCACCTGGATTTGCTGGTGGAGACCACACCCGAGCAGCAGGCGGAGGTCGAGCGGTTGCTGGACCTCGGTGCGCAGCGGGTCGACTGGGACGGCTACCCGCCGGACCCGGACTTCGTGGTGCTCGCTGATCTGGACGGGAACATCTTCTGCGTGGTCGACCTCAGCAACGCGCCGTCCGGCTGAGTCATTGGTTCAGTCACTGCGGGCGCAGGTTCAGCCTGGCCAGCTCCACCACGCGCGCGATCCGCCGTTTCCTGGTGTCGTCCCGCTTCGCGGTGTGCACCCAAGACAGCAGGCCGCGGCGTACGGAAAGCGGGTAGTTCTCGAAATTGACCCGCGCTTCGGGTTCGCGGTCGAGGGCCGCGCGCAGGTCGTCCGGAACGAGGCTCCGCTCGGCGTCGGCGAGCGCATCCCAAGTGCCAGTGGTCTTCGCCAGGTCGATCAGCCGTTGGCCGGCAGGTGTCATCAACCCCTGTTCGGTCAGGGTGGCAACCCGCTCTCGGTTGACGCCGCTCCAGTAGCTTTTCGGATTGCGCGGCGTAAACCGTTGATAGCGGCTGTGCTCATCGCGTTTGATCGACTTGCTGTCGATCCAGCCGAAGCACAACGCATGCTCAACGGCTTCGGCCATATCCACGCTCGGCGTCCCGCTACTTTTGCCGAACAGCACCAGCCAGACGGCTTTCTCGGTGGCCGCGTGGTCATGCAACCACTGCCGCCACTGCTCGGTCGACTCCGCGCACAGCACCGCCTCGCCGTCCACCGTCTCGCTGCCCATCGCCGACTCCCCTACCGTCGCGCCGCCGTTTGTGCACCGCTCGCTCAGCAGACTACCCATCGACTGCCCACTTAGGTGACCGTCGAAAACACGAGAGAGTCGATCCGGCGCTGACGCCTGCGGGACGGGCGGTGACTGTGTCGCGAGCGGTGTATCCGGCCCGACACACGGGGCCGAGGTCCGGGTCATATGGGTATGGAGAGTGATGAACTACGACAAGAAACGCGCCGAACGCATGATCCCCACCAAGCCCTGCTCGCCCGACGCCTGTTGACGTGCTCTGGGCACTGCTGCGCGACGGCCAGCAGTACACCGCACCATGCCACCAAGGTTGCCAACCTCCACGTCGTAGAGGTCCTTACCGTTGAGTTGGACGATGACGCGTCGCGGTGTCTGCTATTCGAGCGTCATGCTGAATAGCACGTGATCGTTGCCGTGGACGCGATTTGTTGCTCCAACATCACCCGGCCGCCGTCGCACGGGACCGCGCGCTGGTCCCGTTCTACGTCTCTACCAGGTCCCAGGCAACGGAGCTGCTGTCGACGCAGGGCGTGGCCGATCCGGGACGGTAGCTGATCTCAGTGGTTCGCAAGGGAACCTGCGAGACCCAGGAACCCCGCCCCACTTCTGACCGTGATCGCACAGTTGCCGTGCGGCCACATTCTCACTGTCGTCACCCAACAACGGTCCCTTGCCCACTCGTCGTGTGTCGAGCGCTGTCTGCCTGGACGCGAGGGTGTCGGGACCCGCCCACAGTTTCCAGGTGAATCCCTGCCGAAGCGGTGGGGCTCGTCGGTAGGCTGCGGGATATGGCTCAGCCGCCCGACATGGAACCACGGATCGCCGCGCTGGAGGCGCGCGTCAACGAACTGGCCGCACACACGCAGGCAGCTCGCCAGGAGGCCACCGCGGCACGCCACCTGGCCGCCGCGCGGGACCGGGATATCGCAGACCTGGCCGGGAAGGCCGATGCCAACCGCTTCGCCATTAACGCCCTCGGCGAGCAGACGCGGGAGCGGTTCGACCGCGTGGATGCCCGCTTCGACGCCCTGGAACGCACGGTCGATGAGGGGTTCACCCAGATACGCGGCCGGCTCGACGGCCCGCGGTCGGGCTGGAACACATCACCGGGCTGCTGACCACGCTCCTCAACCAGCACGGCGGCGAACAGCCCGGCGACACGAGCGGCTGACCACCGGCCTTATCCGAACCCGGCCGATGTAGCCGGCACGTTCGCACGGCCCATGTAGCGTCTCATCGAGCATGACATGTCGGTCTTGTGCGGCCTGCGGATCCGCGGCTGTCTTACGGACATGTCACCTGGCTGGAGACTCGGTATCGTGTCATTTACTCATAACGGATCCTTCGGCCGCGTCCATGGCACCGACCGAACACCCGCCCGGCGGCATGTGCGTGCACCCGTCGCCCCGCTGTCCGGTGTCGCGGTGCTGGTTGGCTGCGCCGTAACAGACGCCTGCGTTTCATCAAGATCTCTGGCCCCAATTGTCGTCGTGAATTCTGGCTGCAGGTGAGCGCTTCAGCTGTCCTGGCGGCGGGCCCGCTTTCCCCGGCATGGCCTCGGGGCTGCTCGGCTCAGCCGACGCCGACGGTCTGTCGCTCGGGCTCGATCACGGCCACGGCGCGTTCTTGCCCCCGGGGTAGGGCGTAGCGGTGTACTTCGTGGCGAGCTGGTCGATGATCTCCCACGCCACATCGCCCTCGATCCATTCGACGACCCGTCCACGGACGACGACAGGCTCGAACGGGTTGTCGGCGGGCGCGATGGACAGCGCCATCCGAGGGTCACGGCGCAGGTTGCGTGCTTTGCGCGTGCCCGGGCCGGCGAAGAAGACGATTCGGTCGCCGTGGGTGCCGACATAGACGGGAGTGGTGTGGGGCGAGCCGTCCGGGAGGACGGTGGCGAGGTGAGCGATCGAGGTGCCGTCGAGTACGCGGCGCACAGCGGGGTCGAGCATGGGTGCTCCTTCAGCGGGGATTCTCGGCGCGCCAGGCGACGTAGTCGGCGACTGCTGCGGCGACGTCGAAGTTCGGCGCGAAGCCGGTGTCGTGGGTGAGCCGGGTGGTGTCGCGGTAGGGGTCGTTGCCGGGGCCATTCTGCCGTCCGGGCAGGAGGTTGAGCCGCAAGCCGGGCGTGATCGCCTCCAGGGCGTCGGCGAAGTCGCAGTTGGTGAACGGCCGGCCGCTGGAGACGTTGTAGGTGTCGTGCCGCAGGGTCTGCGCGGTCATCAGGAGGGCGATCGCGCGCCCCGCGTCGGGTGCGTAGCAGCAGTCACCGCCGTCGTCGGCGTGCAGCGGCCGCGGCTCCTCGCCGCGGCGCACGGCGTTGATGTAGGGCGGAATGTGGAAGAGCGGCGATTCCGGGTCGACGAGCGGCCCCCAGATGGTCCCGATCCGGAGCACCACCGGCTGGACGCCGCTGCGTGCGAGGCTGTGCGTGGTCAGTGGCTCGACGGCCTTCTTGAAGGCGATGATCAGGTGCGGCAGCTCCGCGGTGGGCAGCGCGAGCTCCTCGTGCCAGGGGACTTCGGTCCGGCCGATGTACACGCCGAGGCTGCTGGCGACGGCGAACCTGCGGACGCCCCAGGTGCGGGCGGCATCCAGCGCGTTGAGCAGGCCGGTCGTGTCCGTGCGGAAGTAGCCGACCGGGTCCTCGTCGGGGATGGTGCCGGCGAGGTGGACGATGTCGCTGATGTCGTGGCGACCGCCGAGGGCGAGGAAGGCGTCCCGATCGGTGACGTCGAGGGGTTCCACGATGACCCGGTCGGCGAGGAACGACGGGACCTCGGTCCGGCGGTGTGTGGTGACGACGACTTCGCGTCCGAGATCGACGAGCGCGCGGGCTGTGTGGGCACCGATCATGCCCAGCCCTCCGGTGACGAGGATCATCGGATCACCTCGTAGTGCAGGTGCGTGACGCTGGGGGCCGGGACGGCCTCGACCAGGCGTAGCCAGATGTGTTCGGGCAGCTCGCGGAAGAACGGACGGCCGCCGCCGAGCAGAACAGGCACCTGGTGCAAGACGATGTCGTCGACGAGCCCGGCCTTCAACGCTTCAGTCACCACACCTCCGCCCATCAGGCCGACATCCTTGTCGCCGGCGGCCTCCTTGGCGGCTTTCACGGCATCCTCGATCCCGGTGGTGACCAGCGTCTGCCGCCCGCGCATCTGCGGCGCCGGGCGGTGGCTGAGCACGAACAACGGGGCGGTGGGGTGCGGACTGCCGTCGTCGCCGAAGCGCTCGGAGTCCTCGTAGGTGTTCCGCCCGGCGATGACCGCGCCGTCGCGGGCGGCGAGGGCGTCGAAGACACGGGCGCTGGGCTCGCTGAGCTTGAAGCCGTCGAACACCTTGCTGGGAGTGTCGCCGTCGAAGTACCAGTCGAAGAGGAACCCGGCATCGCCGAGCCCACGCCCGGGGCCCGGGCCGCGGCCGGTGATGTAGCCGTCGACCGAAACGGACAGTGCGCTGATGACCTTGCTCATGCTTCTCTCCTTCGTCGTTGATCAGATGGCTTGGGGAAAGCCGAAGAACCGGTGTGGGTCGTAGGCGTTCTTGACCGCTGTCAGCCGCGGGTAGTTGCTCCCGTGGTACGCCTCGGCCCAGTCGTCGAGCGCCGGGTCGGGGAAGTTGGGGTAGACGTGTCCTGACCCGTCTGCGTGGGCGGTCGCCCAGGACTCGTCGACCCAGGGATCGGCCGCCTCGGCGATGTGCTCGAGCAGGAAGCGTTCGCCCCGGTGGGCGAACGCGGTGGCGTCCTCGGCCACCCGGTTGTAGGCCCCGCCCATCGCGGTCAACGCGAGCTCTCGGCGGCCCGTGCTCCTGGACTCGTCGAGCTGGCTCAGGAGCGAGGCGAGGGTGCGCTCTGCCATCGCTTCGGAGAAGAACTCCGAGCGAGTCCGCAGCGCTCGTGCTGCCAGGTCCCGCTGCGGGTCCAGGTCGGCGAGGATGCGTTTCAGCTGGTGGAAGGGCAGGCCGGCGTGCAGCTCGATGTCTGCTGCCACGCCCGCCCGGTCGATGAGCTCTCGCAGCAGCTCCCGGATCGGTCCCTCTTCGAGGGTGGCGGCGCCGAAGAGGCGGACCTGGATCGGGGAGCCAGGTTCGGATAGCAAGGTGAGGTTGGCAGTGAGTTCGTCCGGGGCGTCCGGCGCCCAGTCCTGCCAGGCCGAGACCAGGTCCTCGACAGCGATGTCCGCCCAGTGCGCCTCGATGCGGGTGGTTATCGGCTCAGGGACGTTGTCGAACCGCAGCGATGTCACCACACCGAACTGGCCACCGCCCGCGCCGCGCAGCCCCCAGAACAAGTCCGGTTCATGGTCGTGGTCGCAATCCACGACGCTGCCGTCCGCGAGCACGACCTGTGCGCCGATGAGGCGATCGCAAGTCAGCCCGTGCTTGCGCCCGAGCAGACCGATCCCACCGCCGAGCGTGAGCCCCGCGATGCCCACGGTGGCCCCGCACCCGGCCGGAACGGTCCGCCCGTACGCCTGTAGCGCGGCATACACCTGTCCCAGGCGGGCACCTGCGCCGATGGTCGCGGCGCCGTCGTCGGAGACGCTGATGCCATCGAGGCCGGACATGTCGAGCACGATCCCGTCCGTCGACGACCGGCCCGCGAAGCAGTGCCCTCCGCCACGAGGGACGATGCGGTCCCCAGCGACTCGCGCGTACCTCACGGCGGCGACGACGTCCGAAACCGAGCGGCACAGGACCACGAGCCGTGGCCGCACCTCCCGGCAGGCGGCATTGGCGGGGCGGCGGATCGCCTCATAGCCCCAGGAGTCAGGGCCGACCACATCGCCGTCGAGTGAGTCGCGGAGCTCGGTTAGGTCGAACACGGATCCGAGGCTATGGACAGCGTGCCGACCGTTCTTGAACGAATCGCGCAACCTCACGCGAGGAGCGGCGGCGTGCCACGCCTCGCAAGGAAGGGCTTGTAGGAGGCGGAGTGCTCGTGACCACAGGCGCACCGGTCGATGTCGCCGCCGAGGAGCTGGCGCGGGGTGAGACCAGTCAGCCGCAGGCATTCACGGCTGAGGTGTGCCTGGTCGGCGTAACCCGCGTCAATCGCCAGCCCTGCCACGCCGTCCCCACCACGCCGACCCGTGACGGTGGCGCCGGCCTGAACCAGCGCGAGGAATCCCTGAAATCGCAACGTCCGCTGCAGGACCTTGGGACTCATTCCGGCTGCATGCAAGCAGCGGCGGCGCAGCTGGCTCGCGGACAGTGCCAGGTGAGTCGCCAGGGTATCGATGTTGACCGGGTGCCAAGGCATCAGCGCCCGCACGGCTTCGCCCACCAGCGGATCCACGTGTGCCGCACTGCGAAACTCCCGCAGGAGGTGCGTCTGCAACACCATGAGCGCCCGCTCGGGCGTCCCGGGCAGGGCCATCGCCTCCGCGAGGCGGTCCACCGAACTTCGCCACAGCTCCGCCAGGTCCAGGCGCTGGTCCACCAGGTCGTCGAGCACCGTCGGAAGGGGCGGCGCGGTCCCTGGATGAAACCGCACCCCCACGATGGTGGTGTGCGCTGGAATGACCTCAATCTCCGGCCCGGTCAGCGGACCAACCAGCTGAGGCTGGCCACCGATCGGAAAGTGGATCTCGACCCCGCCCGTCGGCAGGTGCCGTTGCACGTACGGCGCCGCACCGGTGCGATGGATCCAGACCGTCCGCACCACACCCGCCAAACCCGGCAACGGCGGACGCTCAACGTAGGACTCCACCACCGTCACCTTCGCACTGAAGCGCCCAGCGGAATCGACGTCAAGCCCTCCGGCCGCTGACGCGGTCGGGGCCCGGCACCCGGCTACTGCGCCACAGACCAAATAGCTCCGCCGCGTCGTCCAGCGGCGCCGGCGATCCGCATCCGTGTACCCGGCCGCGACGTGTGCTCACATGACCTCGGAGCCGGGACGGCGGCGCAACGGCGCACTCACGGCGTGCAGGTGCCGGAGGACGTGCGCATAGGAGCGCAGCAGGCCGCACTGGCTGTAGGAGATGCCGTGCCGTGCGCAGAACTCGCGCACGAGCGGCTTGGCGCGGCGCAGGTTGGGGCGCGGCATGCTGGGGAACAGGTGGTGCTCGATCTGATGGTTCAGCCCGCCGAGCAGCCAGTCCACCCATTTACCGCCGCGGACGTTCCTGGCGGTCAGCACCTGCTTGCGCAGGTAGTCCGGCTTCTCGTCGCCAGACAGCATCGGCATGCCCTTGTGGTTCGGCGCGAAGGAACACCCCAGGTACACGCCCATCAGCCCCTGGTGCACGAGGATGAACAAGACCGCCTTCACCGGTGACAGCACAAGGAAGACAGCCGTCAGGTAGCACACGATGTGGCCGAGCAGCAGGGCCGCTTCCAGCCGGCGGGACTTCACCTCGCGACGCGCGATCGCCTGCAGGCTGCCGATACGCAACATGATCGCTTCGGTGAGGAGCAACGGGAAGAACAGCGGTGCCTGGTGTTTGGTGATCCACCGGACCAGCCCGCGTTTCGTCTCGGACTGCCCCTGGCTGAAGGCGATCGCGGTGATTTCGAGATCGGGATCCTCGTCCTCTTTGTTCGGGTTGGCGTGGTGCTTGTTGTGCTTGCCGACCCACCACCGATAGCTGATCCCGGTGAGCGCGCCGTGCACGTGCCCGACGAGGTCGTTGCGCCTGCGGGATCGGAAGATCTGCTTGTGCCCCGCGTCGTGGCCCACGAACGCGAACTGGGTGAACATCACCGCGAAAAAGGCGGCGACGCCCAGTTGCCACCACGAGTCACCGAGAAGCACGAACGCCGCGACGCCGCCGGAGAACAGTACAGCGTTGATGGCGATCCGCGCGGCGTAGTAGCCGTATCGGCGCCGCAACAGCCCGGCACCTTTGATCCACCGGGACAGCTCGGCGAAATCGCTACCCCGTTTCTCCATCGGCGATGCGGCGGATCCGGATGCGGTAGTCATCACACGAATACCTCTTGACCAACACTTTCGTCATCTCCACTGGAGGAATTCTCGGGATGACGGTAGCCGAAACGTGCGCTCGCCCGCCACCGGTTCTGGTGGCGGGCGACGGGCGGACGGTCAGGAACGCTCGGTGCGGGGCGCATCGGGGAGCAGGCCCCGTTCCAAACCTCCTAGCCACGAGGCATCCCGGCCGGGACTGAGCTTGCGGCCCAGCCGTTCTGGTTTGGGCCAGCGGACCTGAGTGGCCCAGCCCAGCTTCTCGAACAGCCAGATCGTCCTGGCCGACATGTCCAGCTGGCCTCGGCGGACACCGTGGCGTGCGCCGGTCGGGTCGGCGTGGTGCGAGTTGTGCCACGACTCACCCATGGAGGCGATGGCCAGCGGCCAGAAGTTAGCGGACTTGTCGCGTGCCGCGAAGGGCCGATCGCCGATCAGGTGGCACAGCGAGTTCACCGACCAGGTCACGTGGTGTAGCACGGCGACCCGGACCAGACTGGCCCAGAAGAACGCGGTCAGCGCGCCCCACCACGACAGCGTCGCCAGCCCGCCGATCAGCGCGGGCGCCAGCAGGGTCGCCACGCTCAGCGCGGGGAACCAGCGGTTGACCCTGGCGATGTCGGGGTCGGCGAGCAGGTCGGGGGCGAACCGCTTCGCGTTGGTCTGCTCGCGCTCGAAGAGCCAGCCCATGTGGGCGTACCAGAAACCCTTCGCCAGTGCGGCGGGGGTGGTTCCGAACCGCCATGGTGAGTGCGGGTCGCCTTCGCGGTCGGCATAGGCGTGGTGACGCCGATGGTCGGCCACCCAGTCGATCACCGGGCCCTGCATCGCCATGCTGCCGGTCACCGCCAACGCGATCCGCAGACCGCGGTTGGCCTTGAACGCGCCATGGGTGAAGTAGCGGTGGAACCCGATCGTCACGCCGAAGCCGGTGAGGAAGTAGAACCCCACCGCGAGGCCGATGTCCAGCCAGCCGAGGCCCCAGCCCCACGCGAACGGGACCGCCGTGGCCAGAGCCAGCAGCGGCACGATCGCGAAGAGCTTGACGAGGATGTTCTCGGTGGGCGTCTTTTCGCCCGCCAGCATCGGTTCCGCGCCGCGGCGGGTTTCCGTGCGGGGGCGTTCCGCGGTTACCGTCATACGGTGCGCACGGCGGTCGCCAGCGGTCCCTTGGGGCCCTGCGCCAGGGTGAACTCGACATACTGGTTCTCCTCGAGGCTGCGGAAACCCGCGCTGTCGATCTCGGAGTAGTGCACGAACACGTCGGGGCCGTCCTCGCGGGAGATGAAGCCGAAGCCCTTCTCCGCGTTGAACCATTTCACGGTGCCTTGAGTCATATCTTTCCCACCGGGTTTCGATGTCACGGGACGGCGTCTGCCAAAGTCCCGGGGCCGAATCTCAGACGACAACTTCTCCGGCTTGCCCGGCAAGAAAAGAAGCGAACGCCCGCGATAATCTTCGCGAGCGTGCTGGGTAACACGAACACACAAAAACCAACGACCTCACAGTAGAACCCCCGCGACAGGTGATTCGTTCCCGCCGACCAGTCCGGAGTGGTCGGAGTCACCGTGGATCCGGCCTGAGCACGGCCGGTCATGGCGAACCCATACCGTGACCAAGTCGCGGAGTCGTAGCCAGTGCTTGGCCCCGAGGACCCGCTGGTGGGTGGCCGGGAGGCGTAAGATCGGTGGTGTCGAGAGCATTTCGTATGCGGGTGGTCAAGTTCGTGTCGTTCTCGGCGGCAGTCCGGCTGGCGAGTTCAGGCCGGAGGCGGGAGTACCGACATGAGGTCGGTTCCGAGCACAATGATCGCCACCGGTTCCGCGATGGACGTTGTGCCGTCTCGAGTACGGTTACGGTTGAAACCGCAGGTCGCAAGTGCCGGGCACGTCGATGGTGCGTGGTGGCCTCGGTCGCGGAATCTGTGCGCCGAGTTGCCCGTGTTGCTGGCGGCGTTGCGGCCCCGGCTTGGCCGGGTCGAGCGGGTTACCTACAACCTGAGTGTCTGGGATCTGGCGGTGCGCAAAGCCGCGATCGGTCCCGAGGTGGCGCGGCTCGACGGGTTCTTCTCGCAGTCTTCCGATCTCGTGACGGTGATTGGCCAGGATGGCCATACCCGCCTGACGTTACTGGTCGTGCCACCGGACACTGCGGCGGCGACCGCGCACCGGGTACTGATGACGGCGTCGAGGCCACATAACGCCGACACTACCGAAGTGCTGCTCGCCGCTCGCCCCATCAGTGCCAGCGCTCCAGTCAGCGGCGAGTCAGCCGATGAACCGGATACGGCCGCCGAGCGCTGGGAGAGTGACGGCGGCCGGATGTACGAACACGCGTAGTCGCGACGTCGGGGTGTGGCCCTGGGTGAAGTCGGCGAGCACGCCCAGCGGCGGCCACCACTCGGCCCACACGACGCTGGTGGCAGTTCTGGCGCCGACCTCCCTGACAGACCTAACCGTCACACAGAGTCACCTTTGTGGTTTCTCCGGGCGGGCTGGCGGTATCCGTCGCGCCGAACCTTGGCATGAGCGGGCTTCACAGAGACCGGCAGCCCGCTGACCGGCGAACAGGAGGCCGGCCGGCTCGACGCCAAGCTCGATACTACCCACGGGTTCCTTTAGGCCACGAAGGTCACATCCTGCCGATCGGTGGCAAACGGCTACGCCGTCCTTGACAACTCACACCCGGACCCAGTGCCCGCCTTCGAACTTGGTGTCCACGTCAATCGTGAATCCGCGGTTGCGGATCTCGTCGACCCGTTCCCTCGCCCTACCGCCACGCCGGCGACCGGTACCCAGGTCCACGAACGACCGCCGGCATGACCCGGCGACGCGCCGGCCGTTGCCCATGGGCCCGGCCTTGCCAGGTTGCTCGAGCGTACGGGTTCGCGAGTGAGGTTGTACGGGCGGCGACCACTCGGGCCCAGCGGCCGTTCGCCGCGACTACGGGGCGGCGGCCCGGGTCTTGGCGGTCTCGTCCTCGGCCATCGCGGCGACGCGGTCCAGAACTCCACGCCGCGTCCCAACGCCCGTGTGGACACCGGGATAGCGAAGCCGCGCGAACGTCTCCGGTAGGTGGTGTGTCAAGCGGTGCACCGCCAGTCGTCCGAGCACCCAGCCGACGACTCCACCGTTGAGCAGCGCGACGACGAGCGTCGCGACCGGGAACCAAGCGGGAACCGCCGCGAACGCCAGCGGGATCGCCATGCCGACCGTAGGTGAGACCAGCACGACCGTCGCCCACGCAGCGATCTGGAGCGCGACGCTGTTCTCACCGGCATCCGTCGGGTTGACGCGCCGGTGCGGGTCGACACCGGGAGTCGCCCCGAGCACTGAGGTGAGCACGGCGATCCCGCTGCCCACCCCGAGCAGCGCCACGATGACCGCGGCGAGGGGCACGACCGCGGTGAACACACCGCCGACCAAACTGAGAACCGCCAGCAGGCCGAAGGCCACCGAGCCGAAGACCAGCAGCAGGGCACACTGGCGACCTCGCACATCAGCCCGGACGACGCGGGCGTCCTGAGCCACGACGAGCTGCCACAGCGCCGTGCCGTCCTGCCCGTACAGGTTCGCCGCACCCAGGCCGACCAGGAAGGCCACCCCGAGGGCACCGAGCCCCGTCCACTCCGGGACGCCCGCGATCATGACGTACACCGCGAGGAACACGCCCGTCCAGATCGCCGAGCGGATCTCCAAGCTCCGCCACGGATCCCGCAGCCACGTCCTGATCTCCTTGCCCAGCACCGCACCGAACGGGCTCGCGGGAAGGCGTCGCGGCCGGTCGAGGACCCGGCTGCCGAGCGGCACCCGGCGGCGACGCGCCGTGCGGTTGCCGACGTACGGCGTGAGCAGCCGAACAGAGGCAGCGACCGCGAGTGCGGCGGCGCCCCCGAGCAAGGCCAGCCATCCCAGACCGGCCGCGAAATCGCCGACCGCGAACGCGTCGACGGCACGCACCGGCCACCCGGCGGGTGACCAACCCAGCACCACGCCCGCGACGTCGCCGCCAAACCCGCGTTCGAGGAACACCGGAAAGGCGCTGACCATCGGGTTGATCACCAACCAGCCAGCGAACATGCTCGAAAGCAGCAGCCCGAACTGCACCGACGCGAGTTCCACCCCGACGTTTGTCCGCATGGCCGCGCCGAGCACCGCGTACACCGCGCGCGAGACCGCGACGACGAACACCACGAACAGTGCCGCGCCCAGGACAGCGACCAACACTGTCCACAGTGGTCCTACGAGCACGGCGTACGCGACGAGTGCGAGAACTCCGAGCGCGGTGACCCCCGCGCCAACGCCCACGAAGACGGCGGCGAGCAGCCCGAACCCGAGCCTGCGGTGCTCCAGCGGCAGGAGCGTGAAGTACTCCGGGCGCAGCACCGACGCACCGGAACTGAGAATGGGGCCGACGACCCACCCTACGAACCAGACCGCCAGGATCAGGGTGAGCACGTCGGCCCGCGCCGGTGGTGCGGCGACGATCGCACCGGCCCACGTGAGCACGGCAGCGGCCACGCCGAGTGCCATACCGAGCAGTCGCTTGCCGCGCGGAGTGTGCCGCTGGATGGTGAACCGCAGCCGGATCAGGTCGCCAACCATGCCAGCTCCTCGTCCTCGGCGGGCCGCTCACCGACCAGCGCCACGAACACGTCCTCCAACGTGCTGCCGTCCCGCACTTCGGCGAGCGTGCCGGACTCGCGGACCTGGCCGTCGGCGATGATCGCCACCCGGTCGCATACGTTCTCCACCAGGGACATCACATGGGAGGAGATGACGACCGAGCCACCGTCGTTGACGAACCGCAGCAGGATTCGGCGCAGCACTCTGGCCGACACCGGGTCGACCGCCTCGAACGGTTCGTCCAGCACCAGCACCTTCGGCGCGTGCAGCAGGGCCGTGGCGAGTCCGATCTTCTTGCGCATACCGGTCGAGTACTCGATCACCAGAACGCCACGTTCCTCAGCCTCGTCGAGTTCGAGGATCCGCAACAACTCGGCCGTCCGGTCCCGCACGGTGCTCGGTTCCATCCCGCGGAGCACGCCCCAGTAGGTGAGCAGCTCGGCACCGGTGAGACGTTCCGGCAACGCGAGACCGTCCGGCAGCACGCCGAGCATCGCCTTGGCGCGCGTGGGATCTGACCACACGTCGACGCCGTGCACGAACGCGGTACCGCTATCGGGCCTTAGCAGGCCGACCGCCATCGCCAAGGAGGTCGTCTTACCTGCCCCATTCGGCCCGACGAGCCCGGTCAGCGAGCCACGTGGGACGTCGAGACGGACAGCATCCGCCGCCCGCGTTCCGGAGAAATCCTTCGTCAAACCATCCAGCCGGAAGGCCACGGAATCGGTCATGGTCATGTTCCCCTCGCGGTCAAGTCTTCCTGATGGCTCGTTCGGCGAAGTCGGCCACCTGTGCGGCGAAGCGGTCGACGTCCAGCTCCGGGTTCACGAACAGCTCGCGTGGCACGCCGGTCAGTAGCGCGTGCAGGCAAAGCGCGACGGTGCGCAGGTCGAAGTCACGGAACTCCCCTGCCTGCTGGCCTTCGCGGAGGAATTCCTGCCACTCCGCGATGGCGTGTTCCTGGTCGAGAACCGCCGCAGCCTCCCGATCCGACGGGCTGGAACCGACGGTCAGCTGCAGCATCGCGAGCATGTGGTTGCGGTTGCGGTCCGCGTAACGCACGAAGCCGTCGACCAGCAAGCGCGCGGCTGCCAGGCACGAGTCCGTGCCCTCGGTGGCCTGCTCCAGCGCCGCGTCCAGGTCCGCGTTCATCGTGTTCGCCACCGCCGCCACAAGTTCCGACCGGGACGCGAAGTGGTACGAGATCAGGCTCGGGCTGATCCCGACGCGGGCGGCGATCTTCGAGAAGGAGGCGTTGGCCGCACCGTGCTCGGCGATCGTGTCGATCGCGGCGTCGACGATTTGCCGGCGGCGCTTCTCCTCGATAAACGACCCCTTGACCACGAACGCACTCCTCAAAGGCCAACCAGATTATTGAGCAGATGACCAGAATCCTACACACCCGTTCAGTACGGTGGCGGCAATCCCAGCGGAGGGCGCTCGTCGATGGGTACGGCGGATTCGCACAGCGGCGCCGATCGGGACCGCTGTCCGTTCCCTGCCGAACAACACTCAGGCGCCGCGCTGTGCGGCCGGCAACGGGCAGCGAGAAGACTCGCACGGCAAGCGGCGACCAACCGCGAGGTGATCGCGCTGCCACCGGCACCGCAGCGCTGGCAAGTCATGGTCACGGTGCAGTCGAGTTCGTCCACGGCGACCCGCAGTTCGCGGTCGCGTTCAATCATCGTCGGGGAGCCGTCCGTGGCCGCCGAAGTCTGCTGCTTCCGGGTTGTCGTCGCACAGTCCGCGCAACTGGTGTCCGCCGGCATCGCCGATTGAGGACGCACGTGTAGCTGCTGCGGGCACTCGCGCCGGTCGAGCCCTTGGCGTGCAGTCTGCCGATCACGGAGACGTAGCCGGCCGGTGCGGTGCTGACGGCGCCGGAGGTGATTTCCGCGGTATCGGGCTTTCATGGCCTTGGGGATCCGTCCGAAATCGGACGAGTTCGGACCGCACGTGAGAACGGTCCTGCCCCACCTGGTGCGGGGGCAGGACCGTCTGGCGTTGGTCAAACAGCACGCCGGAATCCGGTTGCCGCGGTGATGGCTGCGAGAGCCGCGAGGATGCCGATTGCGGCGAAGGCGGTGTGGAAGCCGTCGAGGCCGGTTCCGGCCACGAGGACCGTTGCTATGGCGGCGACGCCTGCTGCGGCGCCGATCTCGCGCGTCGTTTCGATCAAGCCCGAGGCGAGTCCTGATTCCGATTCGGTGACACCGGACAGCGCGCCGATCTGCAGCGAGGGCCCGCAGAGCCCGAAGCCGAGTCCGGCGAGCAGGAACGCCGGAAGCAGGTCGGTGAGGTAGGCGACATCGGCGGGAACCCGCGTCAGCCACACCATAGCGGCGGTCAACAGCGTCAGGCCGGTTATCAGCAGGCGCCGGACGCTCACGGCGGCCGCGAGGCGGCCCGCGACGGACGCTGTCCCGAATTCCGTCATTGTCGTGGCCAGCCACGCGAGACCCGCTTGCATTGGCGAGTAGCCAAGTTCCTGCTGCATCAGCAGCGATCCGAGGAAGATGAACGAGAAGAACGCACCAAACGCGAGCAGCGCGGTGAGGTTCGCCGCGACGAGCGTGCGGTTGCGCAGCGCTCTGGCCGGCACGAGGGGGGCGGGTGAACGCTTCTCGATCCACCGGAACGCGACTATCAGCACGCCGGCCGCGATGAACCACGCCAGTGTGGAGGCAGAGGTCCATCCGTGGGTGGCGGCGTGGTGGAGTGCGTAGACGAATGTCAGCAGTCCGCCGGTCACAATGCTCGCTCCCGCGACGTCGAGCCGCCCGGAACGGTCACGCGGCTCATCGGCCGCAAGGCATGTGATGGCGAGCGCGATGAGCACGAGGCCGGCGGGAATGTTGATGAAGAACGCCCACCGCCAGCCGGGGCCAGCGGCGATGAGACCGCTCGCCACAACGCCCACCGTTCCGGCTACTCCCCCGACGGCGCCGAAGACACCGAGGGCCCGATTGCGTTCCCGCCCTTCGCGGAAGCTGACGGCCAGCAGCGACAAGGCCGCCGGTGCGATGAGTGCACCACCCAAACCCTGCAGCCCACGCGCCGCGATCAACACGCCGCCATGCTGCGCCACGCCCGCCACCAGCGATGCGGCAGTGAACAAGCCAAGACCGGCGAGCAAGACGCGCCGCCTCCCCAGCAGGTCGGTCATCCGGCCACCGACGAGGAGGAATCCCCCGAGGAGGAGGCCGTAGGCGACGACCACCCACCGCACGCTGCTTCGGCTGACGCCGAGGTCCCGCTGGATCGAGGGCAGGGCCACGTTCACGATGGCGATGTCGAGGCCCACCATCGCCATGGCGGCACACACCAGCCCCAGCACGAGCCCTTGGCGAGGGCCCGCCTTCTTCTGGCGCCTGGAGGTCAGCGGAATAGCGGCGGTTTCCACGGGCCTTTCGATGACAGACATCGTTCGGCGTCCTTTCAGCTCGCGGCGGGTCAGCGGTGGTAGCTCGGAATGGGCTGGCCGGCGCCGGTAGTGATCAGCTGCGGCAGGCTCTTAGTGATGTAGAAGGTCCAGCCGCGCGAGCACGCTTCGAAGCAGGCGGACTCGGCCGCGGTGAGGCCAACGTGGGTGAAATGCAGCGTCGTGCGTTGGGCGGTGGCAGCGATGTCGAAGATGACGTTGGTGCCGGTCCACTCGTCGTGGTCGTCGATGAAGCTGAGGTAGGAGTCCACGACGTGCCAGACCACCCGCCTGCCGGGCACGACTTCGGTGAGCTGGAACCGGGCGAACCGGATGCCGTCGCTGGCTTTGGCTGCCTCACCGGCGTGAGTGCTGTCGTCGGTGAAGACAAACTCGTCGTGCAGGGCGGCGGTGTCGCCGATGAGGTTCTCGCTCCACCAGCCGCGCACGTTGTTGATAGCTGCGAAGACCTCCTCCGGCGTCTGGTCAACGGTCATGGTGGCGGTCAGGTTCTCGGTGTTCGACATCGTCCGTGCCTCTCTGTTTGGTGGGTTTGCCCCACCGACGAAGGAGGCAGCCGGGGATCGACATCGACCTTGAAGAAAATCTCGACAACTCGGCCGTGATGGCCTTTGTGCTGGTCAGAGCCCGACCGGGGCGCCTACCGCCTGTCGACCGTCGATGTCACGGGATGGGGTTGAGCACGCACCAGCCGCCGGACTCCTTTCGCAGGCCGAGGCTGTAGGTCTCCCGGTTGCCGGACTCGTTCTCGTAGTTCACCGGGACCGTAGCCGAGTCGCCGCTGATCTCCGGCTCGCCGCCGATGGCGAAATGGTCCAGGCTGCTCGGCATGTCAGCCGCGGGGTCGTCAAGCGAACTGCGCGATGCCGAAGTCGCTGAGTTTCACCCTGCCGTCGGCCAGCACCATGATGTTGGCCGGCTTGACGTCCCGGTGCACGATGCCCGCTCGCTGTGCCTCATCCAGCGCGGACAGCAACTGGTTCACCATCCTTGCCGCAGCCTGCGGCGGCAGCGGCCCGTGCCGGCGCACGTGGTCCTGCAGGGTGGGAGCCTCGACCAGCTCCATGACGATGTAGGCGCCGCCCGGCTCGGCCACCACGTCGTGCACTGTCACCACGGCGGGGTCGCTCAGCCGCCCCGCGGTGCGGGCCTAGCGCAGCACCCGCTGCTGGAGCACCACACGCTCGTCGGCCGGCACGCCGTCGGGTAGATGTAGCTCCTTGATCCCTACGTGACGTCCGATGATGCGGTCGTCGGCCAGCCACACGACGCCCATGCCCCGCGCACGATCTCCCCGTTGATCGCGTAGCGGCCAGCGATCACTCGGGACTCGTCGTCTGGCGCCACCACCGTCCTCCAGCCGTGTGTTGACGTTATCCGCGTCCCGTGCCGGCCAACGTTCGGTCAGCCGCTCGCACCCGTGGCGGCGAGCAGAAAGACCAGCAGCTGCACCGGCACGACCAACGCGACGTAACGCCACCATGACCAACGTTGGCCGCTCCGCCGGGCGATGAGCCCGGTCAGCATCGCGGCGATGAACCCGGGCACCAGCAGCAGACCCAGCGATCTCCCCAGCGCCTCGGCTGATGCCGGCGGCCCGTAGATCGCGAACAGCACGATCGGTGGGAAGAGCAGGGTGATACCTGCCACCGTGAAGCTCCTGGCGAAGGGGCCAGTGTTCGGTCGCCGGCGTGGATACGTGCCGGCCTGCGGCCACGGTTGGCGTTCCATCCGCGGTACCTCCCGTCTGCGGTGAACTGAGCGAGCGTCGTCTCGCTACCCCAGACCGCGGCGACGACGGTGCACCAGCACGCCGATGAGCACGATCAGCAGTCCGACGACGGCCGCGCCGCCAGCCAACCACGGCAGCAGCGGACTACGCTCCGTGGTACCCGCGACGTCGGCCGGCTCCCCCGCGGACTGGTCGCCCGGAGTGTCCGCAGCCGTCGGGGCCGCGCGCTTGGCACCGAAGACATCGCTGCGGTAGGGAGCCGCCTCCCGGTCGCCGGCCACCGAGACGTCAAGGGTAACCGGCACCTGGTCGACCGAACCACGAGCCGACGGATCGAGCCGGAAGCCGATGTAGTACCAGCCGGCCAAGCTCGGGCCCTGGTCGTCGGCGGAGAGGTTGTCCCGATTGAGGTACCGCACCGGGATGCCGCCGACACCGTCGTCAGAGACCACGCCGTCCAGTGTCAGCTCGTCGCCGGAGTAGTCGGCCGCGTCGGTGTCGAACGCCTGCCGGGACGGCGAGTACAGCACGGTCGCCGCGCGGGTCTGCCCGCCCACCGGGCTCGCCCCGAGGTGCACCCGGTACTTCACCGCCTGACCCCAGTCGACCCGCACCCGATAGAAGACGAACTCGCCGTAGCGCACGCCGTCGGTGTATCGGCCGGAGCCGTCCAGGGTGGCCGCGGTGCCGAAGCTGCCGCCCCCGGTGACCGGCAGCGCCTTGCCGGCCGGCTGCTCGAACGGCACGGCGTCACTGGTGGCTGGTGGCAGGCCCGCGGTGTCGGCGCCCGGCTCGAGGCCGACCAGCAGCTCGAGCGGTTTGCGTGCGGCGTCGGGCTGTTGCGAGCGGTAGTAGACACCGAAGGTGTAGGTCCCGCCGCCCTCGCAGCCCGCATAGTCGGAGTCCGTGGTGTCCAGCCGCAACCGCGCGGTGGCGACCCCGCCGACATCGGCTGCGGTGTCCTGGGCGACCTGCTTGTCGCACGTCTGGCCGCCCGGGCCGATGGACTCGATCTGTACCGCACCCTTGGCGGCCCGGTCGCGAGCTTCCGGGACGGTGCCGCTGAGGTAGATGGTCGACCCCCGCGGAGCCTCGACGGAATAGAACTGCACGTCGTCCGGGCTGTTGGTGGGGTGCACGGTGTCCAGGTACTGCCCGGGCTTGAGCGCCGAGGCATCCGACGGGCTCTCGCCACCGCGCACCGGCGTGCCGGCCGGCTCGTAGTTGCGCAGCGCGGCCGCGGTGACGCGCGGCAGCGAGCGCTCCAGCGAACCGGCGTCCGGCGCCTCGGTGTAGGTGCCGCCGGTCGACTGCGCGATGCAGGTCAGCTGCTTGCGGGCCTTCTCGTCGACGCTGAAACCGACGGCGTGCACGACAAGGTCGATGCCGGCGTCGGCGAGCTGCTTGGCGACCTCGCACGGGTCTGGTGGCGCGCAGGTGTCCTCGCCGTCCGAGACCAGCACGACTGATCGCGGCCCCTGCTCCGGCAACTCCTTGGCCGCCACCTGCAGCGACCGGCCGATCGGCGTATAACCGCTCGGCCGCAGCCGGTCGACCGCACCCGTGATCTCCTGCTTGTCGATCGGCTCGGGTCCGCGCAGCACATGGATGTCCTGGCAGCCCTTCGCCTTCTCGGCGGCGGAGTTGCCGGTGCCGGTGCCGTAGACCGCCAACCCGACCCGGGAGTCCGCCGGGGCGGAATCCACCAGGCCGTGCACAGCGCGCTTGGCGGCAGCAATCTTCGTGCCGCCGCCGGGATCAGCGGCCGTCATCGACCCGGACGCGTCCAGCACCACCATCGTCGGTGCGTAGCCGCCTTCCGCCTGCTTCTCGGCGGCCGCCGACACGGCCTGCGGCATGCTCAGCAGGCCGATCAGCGCGGCCATCGCCGCCGCCAGTATGGCGGTCCCCCGTTTCCTCGACGGCATCGTCCGTCGCCTCCCTCGCTCCGGTGAACCAGTACGGCCGACCGTGCCGCCTGCCGCTGAACCAACCCTGAATCGGCCGCTCAGCATTCGTTCAGCGCTGCTCGCCACGGTGACTCCACCAACGAACCGAACTTAGCGGAAAGAGACGATGTCGGTCCGGCTCGGCTCGACCAGCAACGCTGCACGGAGCTCGTCGACACTCTCGACGGTGAAGCCACCCCCGAGCAGGTGCTGACGGCGATCGCCGGCACGCTGGCGTCCGGGCTGGTCGATCCGTAGTACTGGGCTGGAGTCCAAGGTTCGGCATCTCACCGCCCGCGCGCTCGGGGAGGCCCGCTCGCCGGCCACGGACGGTTGGTGAATACCTCGAGGAGCAAGGGTCACCACCTCTGCGGCACACAGGCTCGCGTCGGGATTCGGTAGGCGTATCAAGGCCCCGCTACATCGCGCGTCCGGCGAACCGCCAGGCACGTCTCCCGGTTCATCGACGGCGCGCCGCGCGATGTCGCCGCCTACACCGAAGCCGCTCCCCCGGCGGCCAGTACCCCGCGCTCCCGCTCCGGCGGTCGAGCGCGGGGACTTTTCGTGTTGGTCACCCACCTTGGCAGATCACGCGGGCAGCCGGGCGCTGGCCGGTATGAGCGCCCACGTCTTACGTGTGTCGAATGGGACTACCCGTCAGCTGATGCGCGCGACCAGACGCCGGAGGGGTTGTTCGAGGTCCGGGTGATCATCCATGTTGGTGGTGCGGTGGAGCAGTCGAGCACTTACGTGCAGGAGCGCGTTGCGGCCGTTGTCGGTGTCGAGGATGTCGGCGAAGAGATTCCATATGATGTCGGCGGTGCGTGGGGCGAGCAGGCTGTAGCAGTACAGCGTTGCCGGGTCGGTGCCGGCGACGCCACGGCCCCAGAATTCCCAGTCGAGCAGCGCGAACGGGCGCAAGATGTTGGCCCATTGTAGATCGCCGTGCACGGTCTCCCACCGCTCTATCGGCGGTAGCGGGATGTCGGGGCCGCGTGCCTCCCGTGCCCGCTTAGTGCCGCCTTCGTCGTGGTTGAGGCGCTGTGTCGGCATCGCGGCGAGCTGGTCGAGGCTGTGTCGGAGTTCGTCCCACCAGCTGGTGGGTAGAGGAGGGTCGTAGCGGAGCACGTCTGTAGGTGAGATTGGCGTACCTGCCATTCGGGTCATCAGCTCGGCTTGCTGGCGCCGGAAGTTGGGGATCTCCCACTCGTCGGTGTCCAGCACACGCGGCTTGGCGATGCCCGTGATGGCGTTCGCATCGACGTTGCCCGTCCACCAGTCGCCCTCGGCGTACTGGACCTGCTCGGACACCACGCGTAGCCACAGGTCCGCACCGTTTCGTTCTACGGGGGCGCTGATCGAGCGCAGGCGCCAGCCCATTACGGGCTCTCCGGACACAGCGACATCGAAGTGGTCCGCTGCGGCATGCAGGTTGCTGCGCATCCAGAGCGTGAACTGCCGGTCGGCTTCAGTGGTCTCGGAGTGGTTGGCGCTCATGGCTCAACGACGTGCCGGAGATACACGCTCGGCTCGGCCAGGAATCGCCGCCAGTGCGCCGTGAGGTCGAGCTCGTCCCATTTCGTACGCCGATAGCCATGCTCCCCGACCTCGATGATGTCGGCGCCAGGCGTAGCCGCGAGGATGGGCGAGTGCGTGGCGCAGACGACCTGTGCGCCGCTGTGTCCGAGCTCGTGCATCAACGCGACGAGATGAAGGCATGCGGTGAACGACAGCGCCGATTCGGGCTCGTCCATGACGTAGAAGCCGGGGTTGGCGAACATCTCGCGGAAGATGGTCAGGAAGCCTTCGCCGTGGCTCATCGTGCTGGTGTCGTCGTCCCAGTAGCCAGGCACGCCGCCGAGCTGCTCGGTCATGCTGACAGCAGTCTCGGCACGGAGGAAAAACCCCTTCTTCTTGGCTCGCGGGCCGCCGAGCATCCTGGCCCCAGCGGCGGTGCGTTCGAGCTCCAGCACGTCGCCAAGCGGGGTCTTGGCCGGGTCCGGGCGACCCGTGGCCGCGCCGAGGCGACCGCCGTGGGAATCGAGCTTGAAGCCCTCAGCGATCGCCTCGACGAGCGTCGATTTTCCCGAACCATTATCGCCAACGAGGAATGTAACCGGCGCCTCGAACGTCATGTCCTCGTCAAGGAGCTGGGCGACACACGGAATCGTAAACGGCCAACGAGCACGCTCGGCCCGGCCTGGCCGAGCGTGCTCGGGAACGTAGGCGCGACGAACGAACACTCCGAGTCACTTCCGCCTGTAGTTGGGCACGCAACCGCCGTTCGGCGTGCACGGGCCCGTCTTCGTGGGCCAACACGACGGGTTGCACGCCGGACCACACGACGGCCCACATTGAGGGTCGCACATCCTCGGCACGCACGGCATTTACCCGTGATCTCCAGCCAGACGAACGAGACCTGGTCCATGAGGACCCTCCGTGTGATCGACAGACATCCTTCTTGGCACTCACGGCACACGTGTGTCACCGCTACGGGGTGGAACCGGACGCATCACACGTCGTGTCAGGAGGCGGGAGGCGTGACGATCAGCGCGGTTCGCGCTGCGGTCAGCGCGGCCGGCGCCGTAGCCAGGAACGCGGCCACCACATCGTCGTCAAGCGAGCCGACGACCCGGTCGCCGCGCAGCACGTCAACGTAGCCGTCGGGCACGCGCAGTACAGTCACCGGCTCGTCCTGCAGGAGCCGGGCGAGTGATAGCACGCTGGATAGGTCGTCGTGGTTAGCCATCGCTACCTCCGTTGTCTGGTCGGGTGGGAAACATCGGGGGCACCGTGTCCGCTTGGCGGCCGGTGTGTGGGTGATCGGGAGGCACACCGCGCCGCAGTCCGCCAGGCCGAGCCGACGGCCACGGTGCCGCACCCGGCCGCGGTTCGCGGCCGTGACGCGGTGCAGCAGACGGTGGGAGAACAGGCCCGGCCACAGATCGGCGTCATCCGCATCCGTCAATTACCGGGACCGCTGGCCGGCATCGATCACGACGAGCGGGTTGGCCACCGTCCCGCCTGGCTCACTCATCGTCGTCCTGCTCGTCGTCCTGGATCGGCGCGGTGTCGTCGAGGTCGTCCACGCTGCCGTCCGCGTGCCGCCACCAACTCATGACACGCCCCCCGGCTCGTCCCCCGCGTGAGCCGGCATCGCATCGCCGCTCGCGTCGATCAGAGCATCGGCAAGCGCGCGTGCCTGCTCACCGGTCAGGACCGCCCCCGTTTCCGGAGAGCAATGGAACAACACGTGCACGCACCCATCGAGCGAGCGCACCAGAAGGGTGCACGCGCCGCCGCCAAACTCCGTCAAGCGCCGCGTTTCGATGCAGCGCCGATACGTCTCGGTCACAGCTCCCCCTCGGCCTTCAGCTTGGTGGCGATCGCCTCGCGGAGGTTCACGATCAGCTCGGCACCAACCTGGTCAGACAGAATCACCGACTCGCCACGCTCGCCGACCCGTATCCCAACCAGCGGGCCATATGGCGTTTCCAGCAGACCAGCCACCACAGGGACCGCGCGGCCTCCGCGAGTCACACCCTGCACAACCAGCGCCGTGCGCCAGCCCTCCATCGTCGCCACCTCCCACACGGCAGGTGACGCTATGTGCGCATGATCAGACCTGAGTAGGACAAAGCGTCCGACTACTCAACCGGCGTAGCGAACTAGGACGCCCCGTCCTAGCTGGCGCGCGTCGCACCGATTCGCGACGCGAATTCGCGGAGCCGCGTCGATTTGCGTTGCTCGCGCGCCAGCAACTCACGGGTGACCTGACGCGGCAGCGTTTGGTATTTGAGCCAGTCGGGCGCCATCGATTCGGTAGCCAGCAGCGTATTCAGGGCTTGCTCGTCATGCCCCAGCCGCAGATGCGACAGGGCAATATCCGCGAAATGCCGCGCCCGGGTCGCGAGCGTGAGATCCGCGTCTCGCGGAAGTTGCTTCGCGGCGGTCAAAGCGCCGGTGAAGTTGTCCAGCACAACAGCGCAATCGACGGACAGCATCGCGACCTTTGCCGGCCCGAAGGTCGTTTGATGCTCGCTGCGGTCGTAGCCGATCTTGTCGGCGGCTTGTCGGGATTCCGCCAACAAATCGCCGGCTGATTCCTTGTCGTGGTTGCGCGCGACCGCGGTGGCCGCCGTGACGGTAAGCAGCCCATATGCCGACAGCTGCGAATTCGACACGTCACCCGTGGGCGCGATTTCGCTCGCCGCGCTTAGCGCCACCTTGGCCGAATCGTCGTAGCGGCCCTGCACCAGCATTTGCCACGCCACCGAGACGCGCAGCGCGGCATTTAGCAGCGGGTCGTCGCCCTGGTTCGCTGCCGCCAAGGCTTCGCGGATGGCAAGGAACGCCGCGTCGGTCTGACCCATGTGCACCAACGTGTCGCCCGCCGCCTGGTAGGCGCGCGCCAGCAAACACGCCGTCCGTGGCGCATCGGTCGTTGTCGCTCCGCGATGCGTGGCCCGAAGCTGAGTTAACGCGTTCGGCAGCAGCGACGCCAGCAGTTCGTAACGCCCGCCCCAGTAGGCTCCCCAGAGATACTCGACAGTGCGCTCCGCCTCGCCCAGGCTGACCGGTTCAACGTCGGCCGTGCCGTCGCCGGTGAGATCGTCCACGGCGGTCAGCACCCGGCGGATCGCGACGATGCCCGAGTCCGGCTCGCTGCTCGGCGGGGGCGTCGGCTTCGCCAACAGCGCGGCCATCTCCACGTCGAGAGCGCGTGCAATACGTGCCAAGGTGGGAACGCTCGCCGTATGCCGCTGTCCCTGCTCCAATTTGCGCACTATGTCCACGCTCACACCGGCCGCTGTGGCCAGTTCCTGCTGCGTGAACCAACCGTTGCGCAGCTCGCGGATGCGCTCACCGATTTCATGCATGAGGCGGTGCCCTCTCTCGTGGAGTCGGCCTGACTCGCGTGCCCAGGCCCGTCAACCGGGGCGTATTCCTCGGCGAGCAGGCGCCCCCCGTCAGCGTACCCATGGCGCCACTGGGTGAACACGGCCCGACTGCGGCCCGGCACCGCTACGTGGCTGGAACCGGACGCATCACACGTCGTGTCAGGGGGCGGGAGGCGTGACAATCAGCGCGGTTCACGCTGCCGCGAGAGCGGCGGGTACGAGATCGCCGTGGATAGGGTTGCAGAGATGGCTATGAGCGCGGAGGCGTCATCCGCGCTCATCGCCGATGTCATCAAGAGGATGGAGTGACGACACAATGACCGTACCGCAGACCTGTGACAGGTGGCGGAAGAGCAGCTTCAGCGCGAACACCGAAAACTGTGTCGAGGTAGCCATCGGCCCGACAGTCGGC